>CBDCEW010000094.1:0-129415 GCA_965215885.1 Candidatus Moanibacter sp. | reverse complement strand
CATGGGCGTCCAGATCCTTCTCGATCGCCTCGATGATTTGCGCCGCGAACCCGGCCAATTCTTCAACTTCATCCAGAAAATCACGGAAATCCGTGTCTGGAACCGGCAGAATGAGGTTGCTAAGGGGCGTCTTATCGCTTTTGTTCTCCTCTGTCGCACATGTTGGCATGTTTAACTCCTTTCTTAATCTTAGGTTGTTAAACACTAGCATGTTGCGACACTTTTTATCAAGCCAAAAAATGATTTTTCTCAAGTTTTTCTTGCGCCTTTTGCGCCTCTTTGCGGCCAATCAGTAGCTTTTCGGATAAGGTCTAGCATAAGGCACAGCCACAAACAGACTTCCGATTATCAGACACCACTGCACGATATCCGTGAGGGCTACACTCCAGAGACCGCCCATCACCGAATAGATCGTCACCACCACGACAACGATAATTACGGAAACCAGGTAACTCATTCCTGTGATAATCGAGACGATGACCGCCGACGCGATGAACTGAATGGCAGTTAGCCCAACCAGAGGAAGAATCATTATGACTGCTGTCAGCAGCCCACTCGGCCTTCCGTAGCGCCGTCTGAAGTACTCCGGAACGGTTTTTACCATCGCCGCTCTCAGTCTGGGAGCGATTACTGAGAGAATCAGAAACGTGATTGCCATAGTGAGCACATACCAACCGGCGGACATTCCCCAATCGCCATAAGCCTTTTCCGCTACCCCCAATGAACTGCCACCACCTACTTCGGTTGCCGCCAAGGTGCCCGCCAGCATGAATGGACCGAGACGGCGGCCTGCTACCATAAAGTCTTCGTTCCTCTGAATTCTTCTAGAGGCTATGTAGCCAATGCCGAGCATCGTAAGCAGATAGACGAAAACTATCCCCACTACGACCGGATCCAACCTTTCAGAATGCCGGATCGCCGCCCCTCCTAAGGCGATGCTAACTTCCATACTCCTGTCTGTTCCCAACACTTGCGAGAAGGCGGCTTACCTTAGCCATTAACCTCGCACTCGGACATTTACCCGCCAAGCCCATTTGGGTTCCCATGCATCATTAGCGGTTCCCTTTCCAATGTCTTTGCGATGCTTCCCTTCGAGCCCGCCCAGCTTTCACTTACTCAACGAACTGACTCCTGTTTTCAACATTTTTAGAATCGCGTAACCATCACTTTCCCACTCGCTCTTCAGGTTGGGACTCTTCTCACGGTGCATTGGCAAGGTAGAGCAGACAAAGAGATACAGATTGGCGTAAAGGAATACCGCGCTGAAAAACCGGCCCCAAAGTGGGGTGTTTACCCACAATAGAAACACCAGCGACAGAGTACAGAATAAAAGGGACCACAGGGGTCCAGCCAGCGCAATTATGATCTGCTGCAAGCGCGTTGTTTTATTTCGGGAGTATTTGCAAAATCCGCAGGAAGGATTCGACGAGCTTAGCTGAAACTTCACCCGCCCAATCTGAAATCGGATCATCCTGTTCCCCTCTCCGATTCTCACAGTTGCTGAATGTTGCGTAAGAAGGATTACGCCCAGCGCGTGTCCGACCTCATGCAACAGCGTAGCAAACGGAAAGGCCAATCGGAGAAGAAAATGAAACAGAACAAATGAAAGTAGAAATTCGCCAGGAGTAATCGTCATAATGTGAAATGCAATACGGCATTATCGCGCGATTCCAAAGACTGTTTAGCATTCTTCAGATACAGTCTCGGTTAGATCGCGACGGATCCTCAATTCTCCTTCGCTCGAATCGCTTTCAGCAATGCTTCGCCTTCTGGAGTGCTTCCATATTTCTTCAAGAACCAGTCCAGCTCGCTGGCAGCTATCCCTTGCGCTCCCGGAAAATCGATCGTATGCAGAGCCCACATTTTAGAAATCTCCGCCTTTTCCCATTTCTCTCCGAGATCGAGCGCGCGCACACTGTAATAGAGTGCTTCGTAGGGCTTATTTTTCCTTTTCGATTCGTTCGCTTTCCGGGCGTTTTCTCCTGGCGGCGCCGGCTCCGCCTGCAAGTAACCAATCAAGCGCGCGATGTAGAATTTATCGATCGTATAAGTGAATACTTTCTGTCCACTCACCGTGCTGAAAGGATTAAACGCGAGACCCTCGGCGTGCCCATCGAATAGCGCGAATTTGAGTGCCTCCACCGTCGGATTCGCCAGGGCCATCGTCCCCGGCTTTAATATCTTTGTGTCTGTGTAGAGAGCCAACGCCTTCACCGATCCATTCGGAATGGGAATGTCCAAATACATGTAGCGCGGCTGAAATTCGCTCTCCGGGAGGCTTCCTTTCTCATTTAGTTCCTTGAGAAAGGCTGTTGCCTCACCTGAGGATATCGGCAGACTCACTGAGGGCAAGTCCCTCAAACCCGACCACATCTGATCCCAATCTCCTTCCCTGGGCGGAACTATCGCCGGGTCGGAAGATGCGGCCGCCTCAATCGAAGGCAAACTCTGCCCTGCATCATTTTCAGTCTCAGAGGACGAACACGACGCGAGCAGGCCTGACAGGAAAATCGAAAATGCTCCGAGTACTAAACTATCTTTCAGATATTTTCTCAGAAACTTGCTTATCAGATACAAGATAAGCATCGCGCCCTACTCCAGTCCGCCTCCACCCCTCTGCTTTCGACGGTCGAGGGCGGCAGCTACAAAACTTGCGAAAAGGGGATGAGCCTGCCGAGGTTTGGATTGAAACTCAGGGTGAAATTGCACACCGATATACCAAGGGTGATCGACGAGTTCCATAATTTCAACGAGGTCACTCCTAGGATTGATTCCGGCAACTCTGAACCCGGCCTCTTCGAAACGTTCGCGGTATCTGTTGTTAAACTCGTAACGGTGACGATGCCGTTCGCGCACCCGCTCCTCGCCGTAGGCTTTCTGCGTGCGGGAACAGTTGACTAATTCGCAATCATACGCCCCCAGACGCATCGTCGCTCCCTTTTCCACGAGAGACTTCTGATCTTCCATAATATCAATAACCGGATCGGTTACCTCATCGGCAAATTCCGTGCTGTTTGCTCCCTCGATCTCGATCACACTACGGGCGAATTCGATAACCGCTATCTGCATGCCAAGACAGAGCCCGAAATAGGGAACCTTGCTTTCGCGCGCCAGCTTAGCAGCGAGGATTTTTCCTTCAATTCCTCGGCTCCCGAAACCCCCTGGAACCAAGATACCATCGAGCTCGAGTAGACGCCTGTGGTGGTCGCCCTCCTCCAGCGATTCCGAGTCGATACGGTGAATATTAAGAGCGCAATCGTTCGCAATTCCGCCATGTGTGAGCGACTCGTATACCGATTTGTAGGCATCTTGTAACTCGATATACTTTCCTACCACCCCAATATCAACTCGGTGGGCCGGATATTTGAGCCGGCGCACCACATTGTCCCAGCCATTTTCTACCTGCGGGTAATCTCCCAAATTGAGAAGCTCGATAACGAGATCATCCAGGTTCTCTTGCTCGAGCATGAGAGGAAGTTCGTAAATAGAGTGCTCTACATCCTGCTCTTCGATTACCGCTTTAACCGGGACATTGCAGAAAAGGCTCAATTTCTGGCGCAGGTCCAACGGCAGGGCCTGTTCCGTTCTGCAGATAAGGATGTCGGGTTGAATACCGATCTCGCGCAATTTTGCCACGCTCTGCTGGCTGGGTTTCGTCTTCAGTTCACCGGCCGCAACAAGATAAGGCACTAATGTGAGGTGAATGAAGAGCACATTCTCTTTGCCCACTTCGAGAGAGAATTGCCGCATTGCCTCCAGAAAAGGAAGTCCCTCAATGTCCCCTACTGTCCCGCCAATCTCCGTTACCAATATGTCGACATCGCCCCCTACAGAGTGTATGCGCCTCTTGATCTCGTTAGTGACATGCGGGATGACCTGAACCGTTTGACCCAGATACTCACCCCGCCTCTCATTTGATATGAGCAATTCGTATATCTGACCGGAGGTGAGGCTATTTATACGTGACAGTTTGACTGAGGTAAAACGCTCGTAATGACCCAAGTCCAGATCAGTCTCGGCTCCGTCATCAAGAACGTATACTTCACCATGCTGGAAGGGATTCATTGTTCCCGGATCCACATTAAGGTAGGGATCGAATTTCTGTAGCATCACTTTCAATCCGCGTTGCTCCAGCAAAGCGCCCAATGCCGCTGTAGTGAGTCCCTTACCCAAGGAGGATACAACTCCGCCCGTTATAAAGATGAATTTCATTCTCCTTTATCTTTTCCCTCCCGGTTGTTCCAAGCCGTCAAGTCTCTTCTCCTCCAAAAAGCCTCCTCTCATATCCGCCTCAGTCTCACAGTAGAGTTCCTTTGCCTTGGAGTAGTCGATTACCGCGGTAAACCCGCGCTCGGGGCTCATAAGAAATACCGTCAACCTTATCAACGCAATACCATTTTTTCTCCCCAACCAAATCCTTATAAGGGACAGGCTTCTTATACACTTTTCAATTTCCAGGGCCAATTCCTTCCCTTTTACCAAACTTGCGCGCCTGAACTTGCCCCGAACCTGGTCAACCTGCCGGAGATATCACCGTTGCGATTATGAAAATGCCTCGGAGGTTCCATTTTCATCCTTCCCGTCGTCACAAAGAAGGAGAATCCCCTCCTTTCCCGAGGAATCCCCTGCCTCTCAATGCCGATCTTACAATCTGAACGCGAGGAAGCGCTCCCCTTTTCGCCTCGAAATATCCAGCAATATCGGCCGTGTTTTCCTACCCGAAGACCTCTTTGCGCAGGGCCCGCAACACCATTAGTCCCTCCCAGTCGCTCCCTTTCATCGGTCGGGGTCCCGCTCTTCGTTTGCCCCCTATCTGTTCGCGAAACTCTGTGTAGACACTATTCACATACTCACGCGATCCCAGTACCGCTCCATCCGTAAAATACCTTACCCGGCACCTCAAGGCCGCCGCTACCGGCAACTTTCCCCCCTTCTCCATCACCGCTCTCCACTGCTCCTCCTCTATCATGGCTGATCCCGGCCCTTTCCCGGGCGCTGCTGTCGCCCCCTTGCAGTACAGCAGCTTGCGATACTCCATCGCCGCTCTGCTCCACCTCATCTGCCTCTCCTCCGGCCTCCGCAACGCTACGCAGATCCCTCCCCGCGCTCGGACTGCTCCTCCCATCGCCTCTCCATACCCGCTCCAGCGATACTCCTTCGGATCCTCCACCAGCTTCGCCCGCACCGGGTTTAAGTCAATGTAGGCCGCTACGATCCGCATGGCCGCTTCGCTTCCTTCCACCAGGGTGCTCTTGAAACGCTCACTCCACAATGTCCCCACCCTCCCGTGGTTGCGGTTATACCAGATCGAGAAACGCTGCTTTAAACTCTTCATATATTCCGACACATCGTGCATCCGCCCCAATAGCTGCCGCCGTATCACTTCCCTCTCCTCGCCTCCTTTTGCAAGCTGCACCTCCATCACCTTTGCCTCGGCCTCCTGATACTTCGTAGGTTTCGGATACAATACCCGATAGCGCCGCATCAACTCTGCATCACTCACTTCCACCCGCTCCCTGTCCGGTACCCCCAAAAGTACATGAAAATGTGTACTCAAAATGCAGTAGGTCAATACCTCCACCCCGCTGAAGTCCGCCACCTGCCACAGCTGCTTTCTTAACACCTCCCGGGCGAACCCTTCGATCAACCGCTCCTTGTTCACTATGCGGGTCATGCAGTGGTACACCGCCCGTCTTCCTGAAACTTTTATCCTGCGCTTTCTCATCCCTCCAATATACGCATTTTTCGCGCCCTGTCCAGTGTATAAGTGCCTGTCCCTTATATTTTCCTTATATTTTCTTATATTTTATTTTTCGCCGTAGCCAGACCCCATTCGAAAAGCCTTTCGAGCGGACGGTTTCAGGTTTTCCGCCACAGGCGGACCAGCCTATGGCTGGCAGGCGTCGGGTTTCAGGCTGCCGACGCTGCCGATGAGCAGGTATTGAGCGGCCATCGGCGTGGCTTGCTGCACAATACGCATATTTGCCGCTGTTTGGAGGCATACTCATCCCGTGGTGCTTTTTTCTCCGAGCTGCAAAGCGGTCAGATTCAGGCCGCCTGTTCCAGTTCCTCCCGTCGTCGTTTCTTCATCAGTATGATGCGGCAGAAGTTGTAGGCCAGAACCTTCTCGAGCAGTTCATCGCCTACCGCATCGATGCCGCGGCGGCCGAGTTCGCCAAAGGCAAATCCATCTTTAATCGTGAACATCAGCGACTCCACTGCGGAGCGATTGCGGCGTGCCTCGCGATACGCCTCGCTCTCCCGGTCCTCGGGGGTGGTCAACTTCTTGCCCTTCGCCCCACTGATACTGATCTGCTTTACCCCCATGCCCAGCACCTCCTTGCGCCCCTTCGCCGAAGCATATCCGTCATCGGTGCTGATCAGTTCAGCAATGACACCGGTGCGCTTGATCGAATCGCCGATGGCCGGCGCCAGCTCAATGGAGTCTGCCGCATTGCCTTGCGGTACGATCAAGCTGGTGACAAAACCGTTTTCGCTGCGAACCAGTTGTGGCTTGTACCCGATGACTGGATTGCGGCTGCCCTTCTTGATGTAGACCGCCGATCCGTCCGACAGGCTCAGGACCTTCTGCGTGGACGGTAGCTTCTTTTCGTGAAACACCCGATCATGAGCATACTCAACAACCCGCTTGGCGTCGGCAATATCGCGCCTGATCTGGCTCAATACCCGCTTCAGAAGCTCCCGGCGAGTGGGAGGCAGTGAATCCATCGACAGGCCCTCTTCAAGATGGCTCAGTTCCCCCGTTAGTGAGTCGGCCGCCTTGTGGCCCCGCTTGAGCAACCGCCGGTAGTGTTTCTTCAGCTTGCCCTTCGACTTCGGTTTGCCCGCGGCCAGACAAATCTGAAACTCCAGCTTGTCCATCTCCTGCAGCCAACGCCCAACCCATCCCTTGCGAAAATCCTCCAGCCCGAATATATGCAACTTCTGACCCAAACGATTGGCCCGCATCAAAAGACCGCTCAGAATCCTCCCATCGGTGGGCCAGCAGCTGTTTGCTTTCACCGAGGTGCTGTCGATCGTCAGCTTCCCGAAATCGTCCCATTGCTCCTGGAGGATAAACCCAATCTGTTTATCAAAGATCAGCTCGCGGGTCCTATGGCTGACCAGGTTCACGTTCTCCAGAATCGTCGTCACCGCCGGCATCCTCAGTCCCCGCCTCTGAAGAAATCCGTACAAGCTCATCGACTCGCGCAGAAACCGCCGTGCCGGTTTCGTGGTCAACGAACCGAGAAACCCACGAATCATCACGAACACGTATACCGCATAAGCCGGCATCCGCGGCCGGCCTACCGCAAGATTCAATTCAGCAGCCAGAATATTCTCCTCCTCGATGTCCAGCTCCGGCAGCTCCGCTGTGCGCCCTTCAAAGAACCTTCGATCTTCCAATCGAAGTTTCTTCTTCTCACGCGCATGGGCGTCCAGATCCTTCTCGATCGCCTCGATGATTTGCGCCGCGAACCCGGCCAATTCTTCAACTTCATCCAGAAAATCACGAAAATCCGTGTCTGGAACCGGCAGAATGAGGTTGCTAAGGGGCGTCTTGTCGCTTTTGTTCTCCTCTGTCGCACATGTTGGCATGTTTAACTCATTTCTTAATCTTAAGTTGTTAAACACTAGTATGTTACGACACTTTTTATCAAGCCGAAAAACTGATTTTTCTCAAGTTTTTCTTGCGCCTTTTGCGCCTCTTTGCGGCCAATCAGTAGCTTTTCGGATAAGGTCTAGAATGTCTTTTTGAAGATTATTCAAAATGGGACCTTTTAGTCTGAAAAACCCTCTTTGGGTGAACTCGAATGTGTTGTACTTTTTCACCGTTTCTGGAATATACGCACTCATGCGCAAATCCACCTCTCCCATTTCCCACGACCTTCCGCCGCTGAACAGGAAAGCCGCATTGGGGTAATAACGGCTTCGATGGAGATATTCCCTTTGGTGGAACGGCGTTTTGTCTTTGATGCAGATCTCAGCTCTGATCTGAAAGTCTCCTTTTCCTATCTCCTTTCTCGAAAAGGCCATGGAACGGCCGCACAGCAGGCGAAGACAGTCCTCTTCGAGATACACCTGGGCTGTCAGGAAGACATCGTGAAGGCTTCCTTTGTCAATCAAAACGAGAGTTTCCTGTTTCCTGTTATCCATGTGTTCTACTCCTGTTCCAGAGAGGCGCTTTCATCGTCCAGAGGATGCTAGCCCCAGATTTAGCGAACCGTTGATGCCGCTGTCACCACAAAATCCGCGTCCGGCAGCAACATCATCCGGTCCGTGCTCGCCATGCAGGTAGCCGGCAACTGGTGCGCTTGGATCGCCCGGTTCACATAGTCGTGCACCTGATTCAACCACTCCTCGTTGATATCACACAGCCCGCTCGTCGCATCCTGCAGCCGTTCCCGCGATAGAATGTCAATCGACAGCCGCCCACCGAACCCCGATCCCGCGCCGATGATTACGATCTTTGTCAAAGCAAATTCCTTCCTCTGAAGTCCCAGAATAACATCAAACCATCGGGATACTTTCCTGTTGCTCCACCAGCTCATCAGTGTCGCTCAGCTTGAACCTCACCGACACGATCGAACCCTTGTGCCCCGCCTCGATTACGGCGTAAGTGGTCGCCACAAAAGTTCCATCCGGCAGCCGCTCCAGTCCAGGATACCCTGTCCAGCCGTCGTGAGCATACCTGCTGTTGGCGATGAGCCGTAGCCGGTACTGCCCTTCGCGTTTTCCCACGAGATCCTCATAGGTCCCGACCCAGCCCACAAAATCTGCCATGGTCTTGCTGCACAGACCGGTGTCTCTGAACACCATAACGATGCGCCCATCCGCGTCGTAGCGGGCAAGATGCCGGTCTCCGTTCAGGCTGCCGGGGAGTTCCTCGGGGCCGCTCCACGTCGCTCCTTCGTCGTTGCTGAACACGACGCAGGAGTTGTACCATCTGGAGTTTTCCCGCATGCCGGCCGCGAGCTGTTTCCCGTTCGGGGACCTGATGATTGCGGGCTCGCACAAGTACGCATCCTGCTCTTCGGCGATCTTGCGTTGCTCGGACCACGTGAGCCCGCCGTCGGACGAGATACTCATGAAAATTCGCCTCCCTTTGTGAAAGAGCGCAAGGTGCCTCCCGCCTGAGATCGGCTCGATCGTAATGGGCGCCACCGTGCAGGAAATACCGGTCGGCGTCATATTGCTCCAGGTTACTCCGCCGTCCTCGGATACGGCCTGCATCATGGCCCCTTTGCTTCCAGCCTGAACGATCAGACGCTCGACGCCGTCAGGGCCGCTAAGACGATGAATAGTTGGACAGTTTTCCACCGCGGACCAGTCCTCCGGTGTTTGCACCCGTTGCCAACTCAGGCCGCCGTTTTCGCTTCGCTTCATCGGGCCTAACGCACCGCCGTGCTCGTAGGTCCAGGGGCACAAAATCGTCCTCCCGTCTCCCAGGAGGACCGTGGAGGGGTGCTGATAGTTGACGGTCTCGCTTCCTCTGGCCACACTGTCGATGCGGCTGGTCAGTGATGTCGGCCACGGGAATAGTATAGCCGACCGGCTGTGAACGCTGCCAGTCAAGGTCGTAGGTGTTTCCGTGTGCCTCGAAATCCCGCAGGTGCATCACGCCCTGGCCGGCGGTAAATCCGACCTTTCCGAACAGCTCCTCGTCAAATATTGTTTCGTAGGCGACTTGACCATCAAGTAAGAATCGTACCCGGCTACCTGTTCGAGCCACCTCGAAGTCAAACAGCCTTTCCGCCGCAATAAAGCTCTTCGTCGCATCAAGAAGCTTGAGTCCCCCGAATAGCGGTCCATCCACGTAGATCCTTCCCTCATGACCAAAGCCAAATCTACTATGTCTGCGCACCTCCGGCGGCACGAAACCGCTGACCTTAAGCTCGTTTTCTCCGCCTCTCCAAATGTCTCCCCCGGAAAAGCAGAACGCCGCATGGCCTTCGTCTTCCCTCGGCATTCGAATAAACTGCTGGTGCACAGGGGCCCTATGAAGTGACAGCCGTGCTGTAATGCGGAACTCCCCGGGCCCGATGCCTCGGTCACCGTAAACGAAGTCGCGACCTGGATCCAAATAGATATGACCGGGACGACAGTCGAGCCCGTGGCCGGCGAGTCGGGCGCATATCGGCGTTCCTGATTCGACGAAGGTTGTTTGTTTCATTATCAGTCTTTTTCGAATGTAAACGAATAGAAAAACGATCACTACTGTCCGGTTGTTTTTCTAGGAACGCAGGTTAATCGATTGATAACCAACATTTTACATATGATTTCTGCTGTTTTCGACTTGAAATTGCAAAAAGCCTTGTGGACTCTCAAAAATTTCGAGGGTCCAAATCATGTATACAGGTCGATTCGTTTTTTCTCAAATCATAGATTATCTTCCGCGCCATCAGTTCCATCGTTGCGTCCAACGCTACGGAGGCGACTACAAAGTTCAAAAGTTCAGTTGCTTCGAACAATTTCTCTGCATGGGTTTTGCCGAGTTGACCTACCGGGAGAGTCTGCGCGACATCGAAACCTGCCTGCGGGCAGTACAACCAAAACTATACCACGCAGGGCTTCGAAGCGGAGTATCCAAAAGCACGCTCGCCGATGCCAACGAGAAACGAGACTGGCGCATCTACGCCGACTTTGCACAGGTCCTCATCGCAATGGCTCGTCCTTTGTATTCAAACGAGGATCTGGGCATCGACCTGGACAATACGCTCTACGCTCTGGACTCCACCACGATCGATCTATGTCTATCACTCTTCCCGTGGGCACGTTTCCGCAAGCACAAGGGGGCGGTGAAGGTCCATACGCTTCTCGATCTCAGAGGCTCTATCCCTTATTTTATCGAGATTACCGATGGAAAAGTTCACGACGTAAACATTCTGGATCTCATCATCCCCGAGGCCGGTGCTTACTATGTAATGGACCGAGCCTATCTGCATTACGAGCGCCTCTATCGGATCGCACAATGCGGTTCTTTCTTCGTCACACGCGCCCGCCGCGGCTTTCAGTTTCGCCGCCTCTACTCTCAAAAGGTCGACAAATCAACCGGTCTGCGTTCGGACCAGACCGTTGCCCTGGTCAGCTTCTATCCTGCCAAGGCCTACCCCGAAAGACTCCGGCGTATCACTTACCTCGACCCCGACAGTTCCGAGCGCTTCGTGTTTCTCACCAACCAGTTTGCCCTCCCAGCCATAATCATCACCCAGATTTACCGTTTACGCTGGCAGATCGAATTGTTCTTCAAATGGATCAAACAGCACTTGCGCATCAAGAGCTTTTTCGGCACCTCCGAGAATGCTGTGAAGACTCAAATCTGGATTGCCGTCAGCGTCTATGTGCTCATCGCCATCATCCGCAAACGCCTTCGCCTGGAGATCAGTTTGCACAAAATCCTACAGATTCTCAGCTTCACCCTATTTGAGAAAACTCCTATGACTGAACTACTTACAGAAACCGATTACACTTTCAATGAACACCGCATTCCTAAACAGTTGGAGTTGTTTGACTTATAACCGGACAGTACTGAAAAACGATTTCTTATCAATCTAACAACTTAGGAATCTGTCGGACTTAGCGTCCGAAAGCTTTCTTGTAGAGAATTGTTCTGAAATCCGAGTCAATCTGTATCAATTCACGCTGGGTCACGGCCGAGCTCCTTTGGTTCGAATGAGACCAACTGGCGATTCGGGACATCCTGTCTCACGTTCTGATGATAGAACAATATCTCTCCTTATGAAACTGCCGAAATCAGTGTCCGGACGAATGGCCCCTTTGCACGACTTTCTACTGGGGCCCTGAATCCATATCCTCCTAAGAATTTTCTTGCGGTCGCGCGCCCCCCCCCGCCTTGCCTGTCCAAAATTGTCCTCGCCAAAAAGGCTGTTCCTCGCAAGTATTTTGCCGCCTGATACCGCAAGGTGTCTTTGAACAAGCAAAGCGTATAATTGCATAAGTAGTTTATATATAGCGCAGAAACCTAATATCCAACGGTTTACAGCGTCTTAGCTTCTACAGTGGGTTGACGGGTGGTGTCCTGACGATATTTGCACTGGATCGCCCAGAACTCACCATCGTTGGTCTCAGCGACGAGATCGATACCTTGATCGTCGGTGGGCAGTTTGAGTTTCCGCCTCAGGGCTTGCGGCACATCTCGCTGCAACCAGACACTCTTGATCTTACTTGCATACTCTGGCTCAAGCCGAAGGAAGGCTTTCACGAGTTCTTCAAAAAGATCGCCCTTTCGCTTTTTGGTGAAGGTCCGCCACTTTTCTTGGATGTCTTGCCACGAGGAACATCCACGAATCGCTCCAACCAACCCGGTCTGGCTGTTTGCCTGTGTCAATTGCTAGGAAAATTGATTTCAGAGATGAGCCCCAAAAAGGCGGTGCGCTAATCGAGGCTTGCTTCATTGGAAAAGGATAGGGATTGGAGCCTGAATGTGTCAATGGGCGACCATGGCATCTATCGGAGTCGCAATCCCGACATCGGCGAGAGCGCCAGCCGTCCAGCCGAAACCAGAAAACGAGCGAAGCCAAGCGACAAGAAGATTGTCACAGGGTTTTTCGTGTGAGGCTACCCTCTTCTGCCACAAGAGCTCCGCTACCGTGACTTTTCTGTGCAACCGCAAAGAAGACCTGAGATATGCAGCACTGGTCCCGGTGTCTGAATCTGAAGGCTGAGCCGGTAATACCCAGCGGCCTCCACGATCGGTCAGCGGAATCGGTGGGGTTGCTCGATCAGATCGCCGCGCCGCGCATTTCCTCGGACCATTCGCGCCACATGTCTTTATGGGGGCGTCCTGCCGCCAACTCCTCGTTCGGTTCTTTCTTATAGTGGGTTAGAACCGCTTCCCGAAGCTGGATCTGCTCGGATCGGTTCCACCCGGCGGTATGCGCCGTGAGCCGGTGCCAGAGCAGAATGTCACCGGCTTCGCCATGGCCTTCCACTCGAGGATCGTCATTAAACTCGATGATGCGCGCCTTATACGCATCAATGCGTTCCTGCCCTTCGGTGCTCGCTAAGAGGTCGTAAATAATCCGATGGGTACCAGGCCACACCGTAAAGGCTCCACCGTGCGGAGGAATGGGCGCAATCAACCCAACCACGCCCACCCCGGGTTGCAGGACTGTCTCTCGCCACTGTGATGTATCCAATTTATCGGGCGTAACATCACAGTGGCATACGGTCGGCTTCTCCGGTAGGTCGCCCATCGGCAACCGGCAGTAGATGCCGCGGATTCGCTCGGGGATTTTGACCTCCCCTTCACCGAGGAGCTGCTCCACCCAGCTTACGATGGCGGGGTTCGTAGCCAACATGCGAACGATCCATTCTTCAGCCCCTGGTTCACCATATTTCCACGTGAAACCGTTCCGGTAATTCCTATTCAGACCCGCGTCCTCCTCGTCTGGCCGAAAGGGGCCCATCCAGGTACTGGGATCGTCCCTCTTCATCCGAGGCGGAGCCCCTTTCCATTTTCGCTCGCGGGCACGAGCCATCAGCTCCGGATCCATGACACCGCGCTTTATCAGGTATCCTTCGCGTTTGAAAAAGCGGATTTCGTCGCTGGTTAGTCGGCTCATGGGTCGCGGGTAAGCAGTTACATCCCGGCCTTAACAAAGGCCACGACTTCGTCGTTTACCATAATCGTAATTTTCTTAAACCCTCCTCCGTGTTCCACCACGATGGACTTGACCACCGGGGTGCCACCATCGTGACTTCCCATCTTACACTTTATCAGACTCATTGGGATCCATCAGCACCGGTGAGCACCCATAATACACATCTGAGCAACAAAAGATAGGTCGAAATAGTCTGGAACAGACGGGTAGGTCCTTGACCTATCCGTTTTCTTTTGGCGCGGATGGCAGGGCCAACCCCCCCCCCTTTTGCGGAATTCACGTGTCTCGCGTGTCACCAGCCTGTAGCTTGAACTGAGCGAAAATGGCTCCTTTACAGCACTTTCTAGTGGGGGAGTGAATCCATATACTCCTATGGACTTTCTTGCGGTCGTGCCCCCCCCCGCCTTGCCTGGAGATACCGCAGGATTGCGCGTCGGGGTGTGCTGGGGCTCGCCCAAGACTTGCAGAGCGAGACTTGAAGGGGTTGTTTTGCAGTAACCCGAAATCACCCTTTGCCATAATATTGCCAAAATAACCCCCGAAAACCACCGAAAACTGGCAACACGAGCCTATAATATGCCCACGATAGCCTTTCAAGACTGAGGATATAGGCAACCGTATTCCCGACACATTGGGCCTGCGCTATGGCGTCGCCTCCAGGCGGCTTGTTGGAATGCTCCTCTCCACATTTAGGTTTTAGGGTCTCAGGATTCTTCCACCGGCGGCCAGAGGTGGGTCGACAGGCCCCGGCGTGGCAATGCAGTCTGATTGCCGCTGGTGTAGTGCAGGGTGCGGCCGTGGTGGAAGGTAGCGTCACCCGGTTCATATTCGACCGCCACAGCCTGGCTGGTATCCACCATCACCTCCAGATATGAACCGGGTGACTCGTGGTGCTCGGCGATGCCCTGTTTATGGCTACCAGGTATGAACTGCAGCGCACCCATGGCCGTGGTCACCTGCGACAATGCCAGCCAACAGGTGGCGCTGCGGTAGTTGGCTGCGCCAGGCCAGTCGTAGCCGGCATCCTGATGCCACAGGAGTTCCACCTCGTTATAGGGCGGCTATAAAGATCAGTAAGTGGCGGCGGAGCCGTCCCTTCGTGGGCACCCTTAGGCGGGGATCTCCCTACTAGACAGAATGCAAGGAAAGAATGGGTGCAGGATGCTGCGCGTGCTATGCGTGCGATCGCGCTGGCAGATCGCTTTGATGGATATAGCAGCCCATGATGTAGGGATTAGCGTAGGTATTTGTGCCTTTTTCCGCTGCGGCGGCCGTATGGTAAACACAGTATATTCTGCCGTCGGGAAGCTCGATGGTATGGGGTTCGCCGGGGTCTGCCATCGGATCGTAAGCGATCTCCAGAATGTGATCACGTTCATATTGATTGGGGTAACGGCCCGATGATGCATGCCAGTTGTAATGATACTCCGGTAGCGTTGGATTGGTCACACGGAGTCTAACGTATTGCCAGTAACTCTCGCCCTTTGTCTTCTGCGGCACTACAGGGCTCCGCAGGTGTATCTGGCCGGGAATGTGCGGTGAGGTCCCAAAGCAGTTGAGGTCATGATCGGAAGCTCCGTATCGAACAGGCCTTGTCTCCATAAGTTTTTTTGTCTTCAGTCTTGGCACATTATCGACACTCACCGTCAATGTCCTGTCCGGCGTGCGAACGATGCGATAGGTGTGTAATTCCGTAGCGTCGACTTTGAAGGATTCGACAACCTTGATATCCCTTCCCCAGCTGAAGTCCCGGCCGGGTTTCTTTGGAATCGGCTCGTGCACGAGGTCGACGCGGTCGGGATAGAACCGCAGTTCACCTGCTTCGATGATATTTATTATACAGGCGTCACCGGTCGCGTTCTCCATACACTTGAGCCTTGCCTCAAAAATGATCGTGGACTTGTCGGTCTCGGCGGGAAGCAGTAAGAAGAAAGGCGGGCGGGACTTTGGATCTCCGGTCGTCTTTATCCGCAGGCCATCCGGAGTAAGGGTTACACAGCCGTCATTTCTCCAGCGGGCAGAGGCCTGAACCCCGGTGGAATCATAGCCGTCACCGCACCAGGCGTAAGCGCTACAATTCCCGCCTACATTGCAATAGGTAAAGAGCACTCTGCCATCGTTCAGGACCGACGCATTGGGCTGAAAGGCATAGAGCCCGGTCACCTCAGGTTCTGTCCAGGTCTTACCGTTATCGTAGGAATAGTTTTTATAAGTGGGGTGATGTAAACAGGAAGTCTCCCGAAAATAACAGACCAGGGTTCCATCGTGCAGTTGCACTATTGGTGCCTCACACAGGGCAAGCACATCGCTTTCCGCTACAACGGATAGGAAACTCCAGGTTGTACCGCTATCGGTCGATTGGTAAAGAACAGTTCTGTAGTTGTTTCGCCAATGATTCTTTCGCGGAAACTCTTGTTCGACAGTCTGAAGCAGCGTGCCGTTATGAAGTTCGATCAATCGGCGTGGGCCGATTCCCTCTACATCAATTTCTTGCGGTTTGCTCCAGGTCTCACCATCATCCACACTCCAGAACAAATAGCCTTCGCCACCTTGCGAACACGCATTGATCACCAACCGGCCGTCTTTAAGAAGTAGGATGTTCGACAAAAGCCAGTGGATCCTGGAACTATCGGCAAGAATGATGTGGTCGGACCAGGTTTTGCCCATGTCGAAACTCTGCTTCATGACCAGGCGCGCCCACGATCCCGAGGCATGTGCGGCGGTCTCCCGCCAGACACATACCAGCTTGCCGGAATTGGTCAAGGCAACGTCCACATAGGCCTGGTAGACGTCGTCATCTCGGTCTATAACAACATGCTGACGGACCTTATCCGAGATACTTCTCATTGATAGATGGAAGATTGAACGACCCTCTTAACAAGCCTACTCCCCGTCCTCCTGCGGAGGACTACGGGGAATCTACGGCTTGTTTGCCCTTCGGGGCCGAATGTCGTCCTACGAGGTGATTTTTCGGTACCCTGTAGTCCCGGCCTGCGGGGACTCTGAATGATCAAGTTCAATTCGATATAGTTTACCGATATCGTTCCCGCCGCCAACCCCAAAAGTGTAAAATCCTGAATGTTCGATTCAGCCCCCCATCGAAGATTCTGCGCGTCGTTATTCTCGATGGATTGCATGATTAATCGGCAACACGCCCTGACCCGGTTATCTCAGTCAAGAATGTCCCGCAATCTCTCTTCGATCGCCTCCACGTCTCCCTCTCGCAGGCACATCGGATTGAATACCAGTGCCCTTTTGCGGGAAGTTCTAGTGGGGGGTTGAAGCCATATCCTCCTAAGAATTTTCTTGCGGTCGTGCCCCCCCCCCGCCTGCCTGTCCAAAATTGTCCTCGCCAAAAAGGCTGTTCCTCGCAAGTATTTTGCCGCCTGATACCGCAAGGTGTCTTTGAATAAGCAAAGCGTATAATTGCATAAGTAGTTGATATATAGCGCAGAAACCTAATATCCAACGGCTTACAGCGTCTTAGCTTCTACAGTGGATTGACGGAAGTCTGAACCGTCGGATCTGCCCAAGCCGGGGTCCATCCCTTAACAGGGAGAGCTACCGCTGAATCCACCCGCGCCGCGGGCCCTCCCTTTAAAGGGAGAGCTACGCCCCATCACCTGCGCAATGTAGCTCGGCCTCCTCAGGAAGACGGGGCTCTGCTTTTCGGGTCGGCAACAGCGAGAAACGGTCTCGACGCGATGTAATCACCAGCTTGTACTCGTTACGTCCACGCTAATGCGTCTTACCGGGCATCATCGATCGACCATGTCGGAATTAGCTCTTGTTGCTACCATTGTCATCATCCTGATCCTGGTGCCCGTTTTTACCCGGATCCTGCCACCCGACGCACTGGTCGTGGTGATCATCGTTGTATTAAACCTCATCAAACTTTTCATCACAGTGATCAATAGTCTGCAGGCAATTCACCGGAGCGAACGATTTCTTAACCCTGTAATCTTAAGCCTGATCACCTTGGTACCCGGTCTAATGCTTCTCGCCGGCTTCGGTTTCGTGATGGGGCACCACGGTTACACCTATTTCGGTTCGCTCCCATTTATTGCCTCGGGAATCTACATCCTGCTGTTATCCCTGCTCGTCGTCGCAATCAAGGGAAAGAAGAGGCAGGGCCAAGGAGATGGCTGATGGTTTTGAGAATTCCCTTCGCATTGGCGCAGAAGCGGGGATCTCCACCGTTTCGATCCGCTCCAAGGTCTGGGGCAGTGAAGTTCATCTTGAGAACCGGGAGGACGTCACTCGTCGTAACCCATCAAGGGGCGAATCCAAATGTTCCGGAAAAGAATCGGATTCTTGTGATTCTGCAGTTCCAATGGCCCGGTGGCGGGATGCGGTTCGTAAACCGCCAACTGTTTATTTTGCGTAGAACCAATCAATTCTACCCGATTGTGTAGCACTATGTTATTCAAGAGCACCGTGGCATAGGCGGGTTCCACGAGTCGATCGCCACTGAAACTGGGAGACTCGAAGACAATGTCCCAGTCTTGCCATTCGCCCGGTCGCCGACAGGCGTTGACGCGAGGAGGATGCTGGCCGTAAATCGCCCCCGCGGTTCCGTCCGCGTAGGTGGGGTTCCGAAAACTATCGAGCACCTGGACCTCATAGAGCCCGAGGAGGAAAATCCCGCTGTTGCCCCTCCCCTGACTGTCGCCTCGCACCACCCTCGGAGATGCCCACTCTAGGTGTAATTGGCAGCTTCCGAAATGCTCCCGAGTCCGTATCCCACCCGTGCCCGGCACCACCTCCATAAAGCCACCGACCACCTTCCACGGGGCATCGCCTCCGTTGCAAGACTCCCATTGCGAGAGATCCGTCCCATCAAAAAGCACCACCGCATCCGATGGCGGGCCATGGGTGCCCGCACCTCCTGGCGTCACTGCGCGAGGCTGTGGGCGCGATAAGTCGTGCACCCGCCAAGCCTGACCTGGAAGAAAAGGTGTATCGTCGTAACCGAGGTTTATTCCTTGCGATGACATAGGGGCGAGGTAATCAGAACAGAGCGCCGCTATACAGCATTTTTTTCATCTCTTTGCTCTAGCCTGAATTATTCATCAAGCTGAACGAAAAAAGAGTGAGCTTTTACAACTCATTATGATAGAAATAGTTGCATACAAAACAAGAAGGGCTCACTCATGACCGATCATAGCACCACTCAGCTCCAATTTGCATCCTTAAAAGGCAAGAAAATCACAGCCCGATTTGATGAGCCGCGCGTCAGCTCCGACGGAGGCGTACTGTATTTGCGGGAAGTTGACCGGCAGATTGGGCTGAGTGATGTGCTGGCCAGTGCCATTGAAGATCGGCGACAGCAGAGCCACATTTCTCACCAGATGGGTGAATTGCTTCGCCAACGCGCCTATCAGATTAGCTGCGGCTACGAAGATGCCGACGACTGCGATCATCTTCGAACGGACCCGGCGCTGAAGACTGCCGTCGGTCGCGATCCGCAAGAGGACCGGGATTTGGGATCGCAACCGACCATGACGCGACTGGAAAACGCTGTCACGGTACGGGATCTGCTTCGTCTGGGCTACGTCTTCGAAGATGAGTACTGCTTCATGCCTTTTCATGTCTATAAAGGGCTTTCTGGCAAGTACATCACCAGCGTGTTGCGGGCGGGCAAGATGCCCACCGCCGGCTACCACCAGAGCGCCTCCACTGACCCCGACGAATGGACCCGCGAAGCCGACGGGGTCAGGAAGCGGCGGCAACTGCCGCCAATCGAGGAGAGTTCCCCCAGCGTCGGACCCCGCCGCGCACACGAACGACGCAAACCCAAGAATAAGGATGAGAAGTCTCAAAACACCTTGTCGTGACAATGCGCCCCTATACTTCGCTGAGATTCAGTAAGCATTGATAACCGGGCCTTGAATGCGTCTATTTTCACTGAAGTTTAGTAGGAGCACTTCCGCATCGAAACAGTTACGCGATAGCGTCACGCTACAACGCGATCCCGCTGAGCGGAATGCCCGAAGGACAGCCGGGTGTAGCCGCGGCCGGTAGGGATCGGCGGACATCTCGAGCCGCGAATCTGCGAACCGCCGGATCAGGGGATTTGTCTTTAATTGCGCCTCCTGCTCATCGAGAGTATCGGCAAACGCGTAGCTGCGGACTCTCATGCACAGCTACAATCAGACGGGCAATTCCATAGCGCAATCACTATCCAAGCTTAGTAGCAGAAAGGGCGTGTTGCCTTGACGGAAGATCGTGGGGTGACCAAATTACGAATTGGTAGACGAACTAACGCAATCGCTCAAGGAGGCGGGCTATGCCACGCAGCTGATCCACGACACGCCCCATCTTGTCAACGGCGGGCACAACTTCGACGTGCCGATCGGCGGGAAGTAGAGGGGCCGCCCATGGACATGATGGAAGCTGCCAGGCAGGGATGCGTGCGGACGCTTTACGAGCCGCGGAACTATCGCGTGGGAAAAGCGACCTACCTGCCGCGCGCGAAGACCCGGCGGGAAACGCTCCTGGACATCCAGCCGCCTGTTGAGGTGGTCCAGGTAGTCCGGCTCGATCGCGTCTTGAACGATCAGGTAGCCCCGCACGTCAAAACAATATCTTTCTTCGGGTGTCATTTCGCGTGCTATGCGTGCGATCGCGATGACAGATCGCACAAATGGATATAGCAGCCCATGCTGTAGGGATTATGGGAGGGATTTCTGCCTTTTTCCAATGTGGCGGCCGTATGGTAGACACAGTATATCCTGCCGTCGGGAAGCTCGATGGTATGGGGTTCGCCGGGGTCTCCCCTCGGATCGTAAGCGATCTCCAGAATATGATCACGTTCATATTGATTGGGATACCGGCCCGATGATGCCTGCCAGCTGTACTGATATTCCGGTAGCGTTGGATTGGTCACTCTGAGTTTAACGAATTGCCAGTAACTTTCGCCTCTCGTCTTCTGCGGCACGACGGGACTGCGGAGGTGAAACTGGCCGGGAATGTGCGGTGAGGTTCCGAAACAGTTGAGGTCGTGCATAGGCGCTCCGTAGGGAACCGGTCTTGTCTTCATGAGGTTCGCGGTCCGCAGCCTCGGCACGTTGTCGACGCTCACGGTCAATATCCGCTCCGGCGAGCGCACGATTCGATAAGTGTGGAATTCCGTCGCGTCGACTTTGAAAGATTCGGCAACCTTGATATCCCTTCCCCAGCTGAAGTCGCGGCCGGGTTTTTCGGGAACCGGCTCGTGCACGAGTTCGACGCGGTCGTGATAGAAGCGAAGCTCACCCGCCTCGCTGATATTGATGATGCACGCGTCCCCGGTTGCGTTTTCCATACACTTGAGCCGCGCCTCGAAAATAATCGTTGACTTGTCGTTCTCGGCGGGAAGCAGCAGGAAGAACGGCGGGCGGGACTCCGGATCGCCCGTGGTCTTTATCCGGAGACTGTCGTCCAGAAGGGTTACACAGCCGTCATCCTTCCACCGGGCGGAGGCCTGAGCGGCGGTTGAATCATAACCGTCTCCGCACCAGGCGCAGGCGCCGCAATTCCCGCCTACGTTGCAGTAGGTGAAAAGCACCCTGCTATCCGTCAGGACCGATGCATTGGGCTGAAAGGCATAGAGTCCGGTCACCTCGGGTTCTGTCCACGTCCTGCCGTTGTCGTAGGAATAGTTCTTTAAGGTCGGGTGATGCAGGCAGGAGTTTTCGTGATAATAACAGACCAGGGTCCCGTCGTGCAGTTGCACGATGGGTGCTTCACACGGTGCAAGGATATCGCTTTCCGCTGCAACCGAGAGAAAACTCCAGGCGTCGCCGTCGGTCGATTGGTAGACCACCGTTCGGTTGTTGTTTCGCCAATGATTCTTGCGAGGGAACTCCTGTGACAGGGATTGAAGCAGCGTGCCGTTAGGAAGTTCGACCGGTCGGCGGGGGGCGATTCCCTCGACGTCGATTTCCCGGGGCTCGCTCCAAGTCTCGCCGTCATCCTCACTCCAGAAAAGATAACTCTCACCGCCTACCGAACACGCGTTTATCACCAGCCGGCCGTCTCTCAGGCAGAGGATGTTCGACAGCAGCCACAGGATCTTCGAGCTGTCGGCCAGCAATATGCGGTCGGACCACGTTCTGCCCAGGTCGAGACTGTGCTTCATGACTAGGCGCGCCCACTCTCCCTCGGCGTGTGCGGCCGTCTCCCGCCAGACACACACCAGCTTGCCGGAACGCGTCAATGCCACGTCGACATAGGCCTGGTAAATGTCGTCGTCTCGGTCTATGACCACATGTCGAGCGGCCTCATCCGAGATGCTTCTCCCCATTGTCTCAATCGCCTTCGCAAGGGCGGAATGTTTGTTGTTTAACGGCATCCTGACGGTTGCCAGCTCCATCGACCTCAACGCTTTAGCTTCTCCACCCTTCGGTCGATCTCATCGAGATTAAACCGGGTGGAAACGATAGAGTGTTGCTCGCCCGGCTCAAGGCCGATGTAGGTGGTGGCCACGAAGGTCCCGTCCGGCAGTACCTCCAATCCGGGATACCCGCAGCCCCGTTCGGAGCGCAGCAGGAAGATGCGATACTGTCCCGCCCGCGCGTGGATGAGGTCGTCGTAGGTGCCTACCCAGGCAACGAACCGGCACTTGTCCACCCGCTGTCCATTGGGCAGCGGCGGGGTGTCCAGTGAATTGTCGCGCAAGACGATCACCAGCCGTCCGTCTGGGGCATAACGTGCGAGGTGGCGATCGCCGGTGACTGCGATGTTGCCCTCGCGGAAGTGGTGCCAGGTTTTGGCCTCATCGTCGCTGGTTATGAGCATCGAGTTGTAGGCCCGCCACTGCTCGCGCATGATGGCGGTGAGCTGCTTGCCGTCGGGCGAACGGATCACGTCCGGTTCGCACGGCATGCAGTCGTAGCGGGCGGCGACGGTTTGCTCCGCGCCCCAGGTGAGCCCGCCGTCGGCCGATATGGACTGGTAGGTGTTGGGTTCGCGGTGGTAGAGAATGAGGTGCCTCCGGCCACCGTGAATCGGCTCGACGCGGATAGGCGGCACGGTGGCTCGAAGGCCTGTCGGCTCCATGTCCGACCAGCGCTTGCCCTCGTCCTCGGAAAGCGACTGCACAATCCCCCCGTCGCGGTCGAGGGCGAACACGATGAGTCTGGCCTTGCCGCGCGGGCCAACGACGCGGTGAATAGTCGGGCAGTTGCGAGTCTCTCCCCAGCTCTCCGGAACCTCCAGCATGCCGGACCATGTCCGCCCGGCGTCGTCGCTGCGCTTGAGCGGTCCGCTTTGCCCTCCATGCCCGATCGTCGACACGCAGAACATGATCTTGTTGTCGGGCATGAGCAGGGTGGAGGGGTGCTCGTAATCGATCTCTTCCGTCCCCCGCATGATCACCACCTGGCGCTCTTTTTCGTCCGAGATGTCCACCTCGGGCACGGTCGGGCGCCACCCTTCGATCCGCTCCCAGTCTCCGGGTGAGGCGGTCCGCCCGACCGCGGAGAACTCGTAGGTCCGGAGAGTGCCTCCGCCTGGAAAGACGGTGAACCCCACCGGACCCAACGGACGGGCGTACTCGATTTCGTGAAAAACTTCGCCGTCGACCTTGAAAACGATCCGCCCGCCTCTGCGCAGGGCCTCAAAGCTGAACGGCTCTCCCGGGGTTATGTTGTCGCGGGGAATCGCCAGGTGCTGGTGTTCGCTCACCGGTCCGCGCATGTAGCTGATCCGCCGCAGATCGAAACCGGGCACATCACCTTTGACCCCGGCGACGAAAGTCGGCTCGATTGACTCTTGCGTGACGGCCAGGCGGGCGGTAAGGTGGAAGTCTCCCTCCCCGATGCCCCGACCGGCGTAAATCAGCGACCGGGTGCCGTCGCGGAATTCGATGCAGTCGTCCCCAAACACCCACTTGCGCCCCACCGGGCGGATAAGTTTCGCTTCGCCGTCTTCGACGAAAATAACGCGGTCGGCAGGGTTCACGGCGCGAGGCGCCCCTCAGCCAAACCGACCAGCGCTACCGCAGCGCTAACAATCAACAATGTTAGGAGTGTGTCCATTTCGATGTATAGCTAGAATTAGAAGTTTGTATGGTGTTCCAGAGACTATGTCGATGTTCCCTTCTGTCGAAATTAGATCACGATTAAGATCCCGAAGGCTGTAGGAGAGGCTTTACGCCTCGATCCGAACTGCCTTGACCCATCGCGGGATAAACCCGCTCCTACACCTCTGGAGGATGTCCGTGTATTTTCGGAACTCCCGATTTCTCTTCCCTCGACTTTAGATCACGATTATGATACACGACAGGAAGATCGAACACACTCCCTACTCCCATCGTGTTTCACAATCGTGATCTTATGTCGATCTTCTCTTCTTTCGAATTTAGATTAGGATTATGATCACGACGGGAAGATCGATAGGTCATCCACTCTGGTGTCGCGACTTTTAGATAAATATCACCGTTTACAATAAAACTGTTCCGTATGAGCATTTCCGGGAGACTTGAAAACCCAGTCGGCCACGGCTTTGCGAGGGACGTTGCCAGCCCGGCGGTGGACCAGGACCTTTGAGTCAATTCGCCCACCCGACCCCGCACCAAGCCCTAGCGGTGTTTGAGGTTTTCGCACAAGAAGATGATATGGACAAGGTAGCTCAAAATGATGATGTTGTTTACAACACCCTGCTTAGGGAAAATCTCCGATAATGAATGACGCCAATCGCTGAACATCCAGGTTTCAGGCAGCTACGAATTGATTTAGGAGCACTGGTTGGCAATCTATGTCGGCCTTGGAAAGGTCGCTTGTATCGGTGTGTCGAACTCAAATGGGCGCGAACCGAGTATTTGATATCCGGAGAGGGATCGCTTCGATATGGCAGTCGGTGGATGAGGCCAGGGATTCAACGAGTAGTATATGGTTCCTCTACTGAAATGATTGCTTTAAAGGAGGCACGTCGTGGTCTTACATACTACGGAATCAAAAACCCTAGACAGAATCCACGCGTTACGGTGGAGATCCTCGCATCCTTCTCGAAGCTCATTTCTTTGACTGACTTGGTAGCGGCAGTTTCCTGGCTTGAGATTGATGATTTACTGAAGGAAGACTGGAAGAAAGTAAACCATCTAGGATACGAGACGCTCTCCCAAGCCTGTGGCAGGGCCTTGTTCGAAATTGGCTGCGAATGTTTAGCCGCGCCTTCTGCCGTAGATGGTCGGGGCCGAAACCGTATCTGGTTCCCGGAGAACGTTGCTCCAGATAGTTCTGTGGAAATATCCGGACAAAAAGATCTCGAAAAATGGCTTGCAAAATAACATGCACATATGCATCTTATTACGAAAGCAAAAATCCAAATCCAGAAATGGCAGCCAGAGTAAAGAATGCAGTTACTGGGGCAGCGCTTAGAAAGCCTGTATCCACAACGTTCGACGTAAAACGCTTTTGCAGACGTTACAAGGTCGTGCGGCCTGATTTGACCCGTTTGACAGGTTATTCGTTGCGGTCTGTGGATAAATGGGCAGCTGGGGACAAACCCAGTGCAGCCGCACAGAAACAATTGAAAGAGTTGGTGCGTCTATTCGATGCCTTCGCTGATTTGATGGAAACAAACTATGTGGGGGAATGGCTGAAAACACCGAACGAAGCATTTGAGGGATCCACACCTCTTCAAGTTATCGAGCGTGGTGAAAACGACCGATTATGGCGAATGATTCATGAAGTTCGCGTGGGTACGTTTGCCTGATCTCGAGCAGGCCAGAAATCAGAGGCTGGTAAGGAATCCCTTTCTGGACTTGGCCCGCCGACAGCAACAAGTAGCGATGAAAGAAAGCCCGGATTCTCGCTACTGTCGAGACCTGATGAAAAGTTGACACCAATTCATAGGTTTCGGGTGTCAGGTTTCAGTGTTCAGGACACTTAGTCCCTGCGCTTTGTCGGCAACACTTAGTCTTTCCACTTAGTCCTCCAGCTGACATGTCTGTTGGGATCTCATCCCTCTCCCACTCTCCCATCGTGACTCTTAATCGTGCTCTCCGGTCGATCTTCTCTTCTCTCGATTTTCGACTACGATTATGACGACGAATTTCTGTTTCTCGACTTTCGATCACGATTATGATCACGACAAAGCTCACGACGAGGCTTACGACAAAGGTTCGGTTGCGTCCCAGCGTCCCCACGTCTCTCTCATCAAACAAATACCGCACGAACTTCCTCAGACCAATCGTGCCAAATATCCTCATGCGGTAGTTCCCCCGCCGTCCTCTCGTCCGTTTCTTTGACGTAGTCGCAGAGGACGGCCTGGCGAAGCTGGAGTTGCTCGGATCGATTGTGTCCAGAAGTGTGTGCCAGGAGGTGGTGCCAGAAAAAAATGTTTCCAGCCTCCCCACAGCACTCGACGTAGGGTTGTTGAGTGAAGTGAGCGACAGCATCTTTATACCCTTCAACCCGTTCCCGTCGGCTGGGTGAATCCGCGACCTCCTGGGTAACCTCTGGTTTTGCCAGGGCCTTATAAAAGGATCGATGGCTTTTGGGCCACACCGTAAAGGCTCCACCACGGGGCGGAATATGCGAAATTACGCCAACCAGACCGAGACGAGGCGTCAAGGGGATGATAACGTCAACGTGAAATTTGGTCGGCTCCTCCGGGTGGGCGCCCATCGGCAACTTGCAGTATATACCGCGAACACGAGGAGGACGAGAAACTTTCCCTTTACCGAGGAGCTGCTCCGCCCAGCCCCAAATCGTCGGATCTGTGGCCAGCATATCGTTTAACAACGCTTTGTGTGCGGGTTCACGGTATTTCCAGGTGAAGCCGCGGCGCTGGTTTTCCGGATCCTCATTCTCCTCGTCAGGTCGAAAGGGGCCCATCCAGGTGTTGGGATCATCTTTGCGCATGCGAGGCGGGGCACCCTCCCAAAGAAATTCCCGAGCCTGAGCTACGAGGTCCGGGTCCATCACTCCGCGCTTTACAAGGTATCCCTCGCGTTTAAAAAAACGAATTTCTTCCGGCGTTAGTCTAGTGCCTGTTGACATAAAGGAGCCTCCCGGTCAGCTCGATTGGTAAGTCCACAGAAGGCGACATCCCTGTTCGATGAAGGTTTCCCCGGTAAAATCATCTGGAAATATCTGCCATGAATAGCGGAAACGACTCATCGCACTCCCGACTCCGCTTGTTTCAGGCTCTAATTCACGTAGAGGCAATTCTCCCACTTGAACGGGGCTCAGCCCGCATTCAGCAAGAAGCCTGTTGAGGTCGCGCCCTTTCGAGCAGCGTTCGGCATAGTAGGTTGCATGGTCGATAAAACGCACTCCGGGCTTTGAGGCGAGCCGGTCAAGCCAATAACATACCCGGTCCTTATTCTCTTGAATGTCTTCTTCTGACCGCAGGGGCGCCGCCGGCAGGTCCCGGATCGGGATATCGGCTCCTTTAAAGAATGGACGGTCCCAGAATTCCGATGTGACCAGTCTCGTGGGGTGCGAAAATATCACGACGGCAGTGTCTTCTCCCTTCGTCTTTTCGAGAGCTTCGACATCTCTCATAAAAAGCTCTCTGTCGCTTCCTCCCTGCCCTCTGAAATAGCGGTCGATACACAGGTCATACATCTTCGTCAGCATTCCACAATACCAACCTTCGAAAACAGGGAACCCGGCCGCTACCTTTATTCCCAGGAGCCCCATGGCAAGAAGGGTTGCCGGTGTCCACGAATCACCCGGAGCGCAATAGGTCACGGGCACTTTTCCGAATGTCTTCACGAGTGAAGAAAAGCCAGCAGCTTCATGCCGTAGCACCCATTCTATACTTTCGGACAAGCCCTTCTTTTCAAGCGCCACCGGGTGAGTCGGAAACGCTGAATGATAATTCGAATGGTAACCGATTTCGTGTGCGCTCAGAGCCTCAATGACATCGCGTCGCTCCCGAGCAATCAGGCCTCGAATGGCTTCTCCAACACACTGAAAGGATCCCCGCAGTCCCCGCTTCGTCAGTTCCTCAGCCCACCATTTCTGCGCATCCGCTGCTTCAGGAGTAACGTAATCTTCGGTGTCAAACGACAAGATAACATCCACGGCAGTAATCTCCTTCCAGATATCGTCAGAAGACAATTGGGTAATCCTCGTCCCGGCTTGCCGCGGACGGTGTATCTAACTCCCTCGCCATTTCGACAGATATTGCCTATGCTTTACTCGAGGTTGATACAAACGTCCCCGGAGGGGCCGTTCCACCTCTAGCATCCTTGCTACGGGTGGATCGGGCGCTCCGCGCACGATGATGCTTGAGACGATTGGGTAAATCCGGACCTATTGCGCAAGGGATACAGAGGCAAGTCTATCTTCAAAGGCGATCTCTACCCCGCGATTCGGCTCGAGCGTGATTTCCTGGAGGCCTTCCGGTTGGGTTTCGGTCAACGCCAGATTTTCCGGACTGGCCGGGTCAACGGGTCGAACGAACACCGTGTGAGATCGATTGTCTGTGTTGACGAATTTAGCGCCCGGTTTGTTCCCGTTTTCAGGCGGCACATAGAGGGCGGCTACGTTTTCGGGTAGGCCGGGTCTGCCATTTGTGTAGTAAAGTACATTGATCCAGGGGGCACGGCCGTAGTGGACGTGGAGGCCGCCGAAGACAGGCATGAAGAGAGCAGGGGCGATGTAGGCCGAGGAAGTGCCGGCGTTTGAGATGGTGTTGCAGGCGTGGATGGTGGCGAACTTGTCCCCGAAGCAGCCGCTGTTGCGCCACAGGGCCTGAGTGAAAAGAGCGGCCGCTCCGGAGGCGCCACCGAGGATGCGTTCTTCGTCGCCCGTGAGGAGGTAGGCACACGCGCCGTCGGGCCACTGTTCGATATAGCGTTCGTCCAGGGTCTTGTCACCGGTGAAGTCGCGGTATTTGGGCAGGTGTACCCCGCAGTGAGGTTCCTGGCCGGCAACCTGGCTGGGCCGGTCGTCGCCCAGATCAACCCAGCCGGCCATATAACGACTGATGGCTTCCCGATAGCGGTCTTCGGGCACGTGTTTGTAGATTTCCAGCCAGGTCATAACCGGATCGTTCAGGATGTGGTAGGGAGGCCGGAGACTCTTAACCGGGCCGTAAGGAATACAGGGCTTTCCATTTTTCGTGGAGACGGCTGTGACGTTTTCGTTGTAATTGCGGTAGTAACCGAACTGTCGACTCCCCCGAATTTCATCATCCTTAGCAAATTCGCGGTACTCATCGGGGCTTATGAGGTAGCAGGCGGTTGGCGCTTCGGCGGCGTCCGGAGTAGCGAGGATATGATCGGCCCAGAAGTCGCAGTAGTCTTTGCAGAGGTCCAGATAACGCGGATTATGTGTCGCCTCGTAGGCGGCCACGGCGATCTGGAGGACGCGAAAGTGGCGCGGGGTTTGAAAATTGTGAGGCGGTCGGTGAAAGGGCGACCGGGTGCCGAGGAAGTAGCTTTGGAAGACATGCCGATCCCAGTCATAGAAGGGCTGGACGTCGGGGTGCCAGTTGCCGAGGTGTTCGGCGCCGTCTTCCACCATGCGAACCGTGGTTTCGTCTTCCATGTCCAGGTAGAGGACGTTGAGAAGGAACTGAGTGAAGGCCTCGGCGGTGTGGGTAATGTAGTCGCCGTGCTCGTTGGAAGGAAAGCCGTGGTAGAAGTGCCCGCCTTTAGTGAGGGTGTCGTGCCAGTCGTCTCGAAACTGTTTCATAAAGGCCACGATGCGTTCGTCTCCGGTCAAGCAGTAAGTGGCCACGAAGTTGCGGGTGTAACCGCCGCATTCGTCCAGGGCGTGCCCTTTTCGGTCTTTGAAGAGTTCGTGAAAACCGAGGGATTCATACCTTTCGATTTCTTCCGTGACCCAGGCATTGTAAACGCCGCGGAGCTTGAGTTGTTCCTTTGCCCAGAATGGGATAGTGTCTGTCATGGCATTTCTTTCGAGGACGTTCCGATGGCTCTAATTAACCCGACGAATCTTAAAAACTGAGAATACCCAACCTTTTCTCTTCTGTCCAGATCGATTCTGGACTTTGTCTCATTCTTGAATAAAACATCCCTCTTCATTTTAACTTGATATTTCCTCGTCCCGGCTCGCCGGGAGGGGATCACTGACTTGACTCAATTGTCATCGTGCGCGGAGCGCCCGATCCACTCGTAGCAAAGTAGTTAGTGGTGGAACGGCCCCTCCGGGGACGTTTGTTTCAAGTAGGTAATGAGCAAAGGCATTTACGCACTTATTGGTGAAAGAGTTAGATACCCCGTCCGCGGCAAGCCGGGACGGGGATTTTTCATTTCGCGTAGATTCGTCCCGGCCTGCCGGGATAGTTTCAGAAATATCCTTTTCGGACCATCAACCCGATAATCCACGGAGATTCTGCAAATGAAAAAACTCGCAATTGCAGGCGGAACACCCCTACGCGAAGCATCGAATCTAAACTGGCCGAGGGCTGACGCCTCCGACATAGAGGCGGTCACCGAAGCCCTGCGCTCGCCCACCTGGTGCCGCATCAGCGGCCAATACGCCCATACCTTTGAGAAGGAATTCGCGACCTTTCAGGGCGCTGCATACGCTGTCGCCGTCAACAGTGGAACCTCCGCCCTCGAACTCGGCCTCCTAGCGCTCGGAATCAAACCGGGCGACGAAGTGATCATGTCTCCCTACACGTTCATGGCGAGCGCGACGTCGGTGCTTGTCACCCGTGGCGTTCCGGTGTTTGTCGACATCGATCCCGGAACCTATAACATCGACCCGGAACGGATCGAAGAGGCAATAACCGACCGCACCTTTGCCCTCATGCCGGTCCATTTCGGCGGTCGTTCCTGCGACATGGATGCCATCACTGAAATCGCCCGGAGGCACAATCTTAAAGTGATCGAAGACGCTTCCCATGCTCACGGGGCCACATGGAAGGGAACTGGTCTCGGCACGATCGCGGATGTCGGCGCGTTCAGTCTCGGCAGCGGAAAGAACCTGACCGCCGGTGAAGGCGGGATTCTTCTGACAAACAAAGAGGAACTCTATTGGCGGGCGGCCGAGTTGCATGATCTATGGACCGGCGGCCTCGTGCAGCGTTCGGGCGAATGGGGCGGAGGCAGCTTTTATTCCGGAAGCGGCTGGAACTTCCCCCAGGCGGCGCCGAATTATCGGCTCGCCGAGATTCTGGCCGCCCTCCTGAGTTCCCGGCTCAAGAACTTGGAGCCCGAAACTCAAAAGCGTTTTGACAACGGGAGCTATCTGAACCGGCTTCTTTCCGAGGCCCCTGGTGTGGAACCTTTGAAAGACGATCCCAGGGTTACGCGAAATTCCTACCACATTTTCATTTTCGAGTACCGGGAAGAAGCCTGGGGAGGCCTCGAACGTGAACTATTCGTTAAGGCTCTTAGCGCGGAGGGCATACCCGCATTCACGGGATATTCTCGAGGATGCCACAGGGATCCGTTGTTCACGGACGTCAAAGGCCGGAATATCTGGCCCTACAACCGCCTTCTGACCGATAGGTCGATCGACTACGCGACCATGCTCTGCCCCTGGGTGGACAAGGTGTGCGAAAACGAAACCATCTGGCTTTCCGGGTCGTTTATGCTGGACGGTAGTCGTGAGGACATGGACAAGGTTGTGCGTGCGGTCGAAAAAATCCGATCGCACCGGGATGAACTGAATGAGTTTCTGCCCTGACTCCTGCGTGAGCCCCTTTGTCGCGAGCTTTCTAGCCCAACTTTCGCAGAAAGTTGGGCTCACCACTTCAGGTAAAACTGCTCCGGATGCGCGTTCGAGGGTGAGAAAAATTGCCAGCTCTCGACGATATTCTCGGGTACGTTGCCGGCCCGCGGACTGACAACGACCGGTACCGGAATGCCCTTCAGCGAACTGATAAGCCAGAGATTCTCCGCATGAATATCGATAATTTGTCCCATGAGTTCATAGCGCTTTTCCTGGACCGGGCAGGTCTTTATCTCGTCGTAGATCTCGAGGATGCGCCGGATCTCTTCCGGCGGCCTCCAACCCCGGGCGCCCCCTGTCTGATACCACAACCCGTACTGGCTGGCCCAAACACAAAAGCGCTGAAAGGGGATGTACTCGTTCGGTTGGATCAACAGCTGCATATTCCGGCCGAGCTCTCCTGCCAAGATAAGCAGGGGTTTTCCTGTGTATCCGCGAGAACCGGTAGTGGGTGTGAGAATGCCTTTTATCCCGATTGGCTTGAGGCAACGCTGGGAAAAATACTCGGCCATCTTCGCGCCTTCCGTGGAGGCGCCGTGATCAACCGTCAGCGCGATCGCCTTTCCATCCGGGCGGAGGCGATATCCCTCCGAATCGCGGCGGACTAAACCGAGTTCGTCAAGTAGCCGGTTGGCCTTCTCAAGGTCGTACTCGATGGCGGTTTCGGCATATTTCCGTCCATATTTATGATAGGGCGATTGTTCGATCGGCGCCGCCTGTCCCGGCGTTCCCATCCCGAATAAGAACAATTCGCTGATCTCTTTGCGCGGCAGGGCGTAAGAGAGCGCCCAGCGAAATTTCCTCTCTTGAATCAGCTTCCCGGCGAAAGTGTCCTTACCCGTGTAGGTCTGGTTGCATAAGATGGAGAGACCCAAATTGCCGGAGGCCGTCCACTCGAGAATCTTCACCCGACCTCCTTTGACCGCGTCATCGAAGAGGGGAAGGTCCTGGAATCTTACGTGCCGGGTCTGCATGGGGACATCTCCTTTCATCAGATTAAAGAGAAGAGACGCTCGATCGTGGACGTTGTCGTGCGTAACCCGGTCAATGTAAGGCAATTGCCGGTCGTGAGTGTCGACTTTCCAATAGTAAGGATTACGCTCAAAGATACGGTGATGGGAGGACCAACTGTTCACAATCACCCAGGCGGTTTCCATCGGTATCTCATGGTTGCTCCGCCACCGGGCCTTGTCCATGAAGAGTTGGTGCCAGGCGTTGAAGCCGGCTCTCTTCGCTACCGTCTCGAGTTCGTTCTTACTCCGGTAGTTCGCGTGGTATTGCATGAGATAGTGCCTGGGCTTCCACATCGTGCCCAGCCAGGCGGCCCTTTCCAGAAAGAGACTATAGGAATTTGGAAACTGGAATCGAAATTTATAGGGGCCCAAGACCTCAAATATTGGGAGTTCGCCCTCAATCTGGACCCACATCGGCGCAACCGGGTTGAGGTCCCTGTTGAGAATGAAATCCTCCCACCAGAACCGCACATCCTCCGTGGTCAACGGATGTCCGTCGGACCAGCGGAGCCCTTCTCGCAGCCAGAAGGTGAACATTCGGGCATCTCCTGAGACCTCGTACTTCCAGCATAAGTTCGGCTCGATTGTCCGTCCGTCACCGGACCACCGGAGCGCGGGTTCATAGATCAGGCGCCCCATCGCGTTGGAATCCTGCCCCATCGCGTAGCGTCGCCATACGCCGCCGTAGCGCCCCGGCTGCTCTGCCGGCTCCAGCACCAAAGGGTTTTGGGGAAGGCGCTCGGAGAGAGGCGGCAGCGCTCCCGCCTCGACCAATTCCTGCAACATCGGCGCCTCTTTGCGGCGCAGGTCCGGTGTGATGGGCTGCGGATTGGTAAGTGCAGATGCGTCCTCGGACTTGCCTCGACCGAAAGTCAGCCAGGCAATAAGCACCGCAAGAGTAAGGGTGAAGGTGACGATCCTGCCTTTCACTTTCTCGTCGTTTCAGTTCCGCTCTCTCTAAAATTCAACCGCCTTGCATATGCCCCCAAAGCGCTCACAGCAGGGGGCGTTTGTCCTTTTAGAACAGGCCCACATTAACTACCGGTGCATACAGGGCAACGGATTGATTTTATCGAAGATATGCGTAATAGGTTGCAATCGAATTCGGGAAAAGGACCTCGCGGATTCGAGAACACCGCGGATTGGGAAAGTAACTCCTACTTCCCCTCGTAACCTTGCCTGCCTCGGCATAGCGCACCGACGACGGGCAGAAACTCTGTTCCATTCCACTTCCCTTGCTTTGGCGTCTTTTCGCGTATTTAGCGGGCAGAAAAAACGAGAACGAATTCGAGCAAGCCTACGACTTTCGAACGACAAGGTTCGCGACTTCGTCGTCAGCTCTGTCGCGATTTCCGGTCGATCTACCGACTAAGCTCACGACGAGGCTTACGATTAAGTTTTGAGGGAACGACAAGGTTTGCGACGAGGTTTACCTTGCGCGCCAAGCCATGGTCCGACCGCTTTCCTCTGACCTCTGACCTTGGACATTCGACCTTCGACCTCTGACCACTGCCAACTCTCCCCCTCACCGGCTCCCTCCTTCCATACGGATACGCGGATCCAGCCACATCAATAAGAGATCGCTTACGAGGGTGCCGAAAACGCCGAGCAAACTCAGCACCATCAACATGGAACCGGCCAGGTACATATCTTCGGTCATCAAGGCGCTGAGCATGAGCGGGCCGACGGTGGGCAGATTCACCACGATCGCGACGATGGCGCTACCCGAAACCAGTTGCGGGAAAATGCCGCCGATGCCTGAGATGAAGGGATTGAGAGCCATTCGCACCGGATACTTCATTAACAACCTGAGGGGCCGCACCCCTTTTGCCCGTCCGGTCATCACGTATGGTTTTCGCAATTCATCCAGGAGATTGCCTCGCATTACGCGGATCATACCAGCGGTGCCCGAAACTCCGACCACCAAGACCGGCAGCCAAATGTGCTTAAGCAGGTCACCGACCTTGCCCCATGTCCAGTCGGGCCGCGCGGCGTAGTCGGGAGAAAACAAGCCGGTAATGTTGATGCCGAGGTATACCTTGCTCAAGTACATGAGGATCAGTGCCAATAGAAAATTCGGCACGCACATACCGATGAAACCGACCATGGTAAGAATGTAGTCTGCCACCGAGTACTGCCGTACCGCCGAGTAGATGCCGATGGGCAGCGCCACCGCCCAGGTGAATAGAACCGTACCCAGCGCGATGAAAAACGTCAGCAGAATCCGGTCGCCGACGATTTCGTTGACTTTTTTGCGTGTTTCCATGGATCGGCCGAGATTTCCCTGGAGAAGTCCCGTATCCTTGGAATCGAAGCTCACGAACCATTTCAGCCCCAACCACAGTGCGTACTGCACTACGATGGGCTCATCCAGGGGAAAGAGTTCCCGCAGTTGTTTGACGGTGTCGATCGAGCCTTTGTCACCGCTCATCTCCGCTTCGATGATCTTCGATTGAATGAAATCACCCGGCGGCGCCTGGATAATGACAAACGTGATAACCGATATAATCACCAATGTCGGCGCGAGGATCAGCAACCGCTTCCCGATATAGGGGTGGCGGCGCCCCAGGAGAAACAGCCCAGCGAAGATACTGCCCCAAACAAGGAGCCGAATGAGACGGGCGAGCTGGCTCCCGACGGCATTGGGCACCGGAGTAATGTTCAAAAGTTCCTCTTTCATCTGGGCTACCGCGGCCGGTGAATCTCCAGGCTTCTCAAAATAGAACGTCTCAATCCCTCCGTTGGCGGGCGTATAATAGGCCGCGCCGTAAATTACGTTGCGAGGGACGTTTCGAAACCCGTTTTTGACGATGGCGAGCTGGGGTGGAGGGGTGGCGATGTTGATCACCCAGAGGTTCTCCGCCGCGATCTCCAGTGCCTCGTTAAAAATATCGCGTTGCTCTTCGCGAGTGGGCGCACGATAGGCCGCTTCGAGGATTTCCAATCCGCGGCGGATCGGATGGCCCAGTGGGGGCTCAATGGCGTCCACTCCGGGCGGCATCTCTTTCCCGAAAATCCCGTCGTGCACGTACCAGAGCGCGTAGCGGTCGGCCTGGACGCCATGGGAACGCGCCACCGCGACAAAGCTTCGAGGCACGACCATGGGATTGAACTCACTCTCACCCGACCACACCATCAAATCCATCCGCCCCGACCGCAGGTAAGTTCCAAAAAAAGCGCGGGAGCGAACCCGGAAGATCACCCGCAACCCGACCTCGGCCCAATCGTCCACCACAAATTGAGCAGGTCCAGCCCCGAAGAAAGAGGAGAGGTCCAGAAACCAGAGCATACGGGTGCCATCGGGAAAGGTGCGGAAGCCCTCCCGATCGCGCCTATCCAGACCGAGCTCGTCGAGAAGCTCGCTGGCTCTCTCCGGTTCGTACTCCACAAAGGCCTGATGAAGCCTTTCGTTAAAGAAGCTCGAGGCCCGGCCCGGCGATATCTGCGCCGGTTCACCGACTCCATTGTAATCCGCGTCGATAATCTTCCGTCGATCGATGGCCAGAGAGAGGGCTTGACGAAACCGCTTGTCCGCCAAAAGCCGAGCTTTCCACCGGGTCTCCGGCACACCCGGTTCGACCCTCCGATTTAAATTGGGGAAAATGGCCCAGACCGAGCGGGCGCCGGAATACCAGTGATAAACTTCATAGCCCCCGTGCTCCCGTTCGCTCATCAGCAGGCTGTAATTCTCGTATCGAATGTGCCGCGTCTGCATCGTGAGAGCCCCGCCTGAAGCCGAATTCCCGATCAGAGGCAGGCCCTTCACTTCGAACATGACGCGATCCACGTAGGGAAGCTGATTGCCCTTCGGATCCACCGCAAAGTAGTAGGGGTTGCGCACAAAGAACTGAGGCGCATTCGCTTTGTAGGTGCGGTAGATCCACGGCCAAAGTCGGGGGTGTTCTGGGTTGTAGAGGTTCGCCATTTGGTCATAGAGGCCTCTCCGGGTCGGGATGTTCTTGGCCTTCATGGTGGCCTCGATAAGTGCATCGTCTCCGAACTCCGGATGATACTTGGCGAGGTAATGCTTTGGGACGGCTATACCGCCGTGCCAGGCGAGCCGTTCGAGCAGAAGTGAATACGACACGGAGAAAACAAAGCGGATGGTATGATCGTCGACTTTAACAATGTCTCCCCGCTTCCCACCGGGGCGCATCCACTGTGGCCCTTCCGGATTGATCCACTTCTGGTAGTTCCATGAGTAAACGATGTCGTCCGCGGTAAACGGGTGCCCGTCCGACCAGCGCATCCCCCGGCGAAGGTGGAAGGTCCATTCGGTCTGGTCTTTACTGACCTCCCACCCCTTAGCGATGTGGGGAACGACGGGGTTCCCCATGGGCGACCACCTCAGCAGAGTAGCACCCGCCAGGCGCCAACCAATCACTCCCACATCTCCCGGCGAGGTCGCCGCCCGCATCCACGTGCCGCCATAATTGCCAATACCGTCCACCCCCTCCAGCACCAGCGGCTCCGGGCCCACGCGCTCTTCTACCGGAGGCAATTCACCTTCCGCCACCAGCTCGGCCAGAATAGGCGACTCGCCCTTGGGCCACCAGGTCGCGTCAGGTCCCTCTCCGTAGTCCACCTCCCGGTAAATCACCGGCGGATTTACCGCATCAAAGCTCGTGTCGCGCAGTCGCTCGGCCGCCGCAATTTCCCGCGCCGAATAAACGACAGCCGTCGATCGAAGCCGGGGTCTGAAAAGGGCTGAGATAGCATACAATAAGAAAGACAAAAGCACCGCCGTCAGGATCGTGAAAGCTGACCGGCGCAGCCATAGCCCCGCCAAGCTCTCATCGAACAAACGCCGAGCCGACGGCGCCTGACGGAAGCCTTCGCCACCGGTATCAGTGTCCCTACCGGAATGCTTAGGTGCTTCGCTCTCTGTTTTGTAATCAACCATCGACAACCGAGACCAAACGACCAGCGGTCGGAAAACAGTTGAACCGTTCCCGGAAAACTGGCCTCATAACACCATTGTTTCAAGAAATCGAGAAGCGATAAATTCCTTGAATAAGATAAGAAATTCCCCGTCCTTTCGAAGGCGACTGAGACTGTGGAGTTAACTTTCACCGGTCAACGAATGAATAGAATTTCTCCAGACGAACTCCGCTTCTTTAAACGGGATCTGGAACAGACCCAGGACGAACCGCCCCACGAAGACATGTGGCAGGACTGGTCCAAAGAACTGCGCGCTATCGACATCGACCTGCCCCAGCCTTAGTACTCGAGTTCGTGGAGACCCTTCTCAATCCGCTGGCGCCGAACGAAGCGCTCCGGCAGGCATCTGAGGAGTATCGGCGAGATGTGGTCTCGCAATGAGCGGCTGCCAAGAGGTGTTGCAAATGCCTAAGCAGATGTTTCTACCCATGAAGACAATTGAGAAGATGTCACCTTTAACCTAAGAAATTAGTACAAATCTTTATGATCCGATCGGATCATAAAGATTTGTACCTGGAGACCACTAATTTGCGGAAAGTTGGTCCACGGACATAGACATCAGAGACCGGTCCACCTCCTCGTTTGTAGTAGCAAAACGCGAAATCCGAGGATATCCCGAGAAAGTCTGAAGGAGAAGAGTTAGGATCGTAGTGGAGTTGCATACTCCTATATATCAATGGATTATATCTATTCGCTGCAATATGGCGGCGTGTCCGAATCCGCTCCATTCAGCATCTACCTACTTTCGTTCAGACAGAATGCTTATAGGTTCTTTCCATCTTCCATGAGAACCGAATCACCGCAAAAATTTTCGATCCGATCGGATCACAAATTTTTGCAGTAATTCTCGCGTTCTTAACGAAGTATCCTGGTTGAAGGCAACGTCCCCGGAGGGGCCGTTCCACCACTAACTGCTCGCCGTACCCTCGGGAGCTCTTAATTCGACCTCTCCCGGCCCTATGCCCGGCGGTTGGTTTGCTCTTGAGGATTCCCCTGCCAACGCTTTCACAATACTCTTTCGGGCATGCCGCCATGACTCGGGGCCCGTACGATTGACTTGATCTTTTGCGTATGACTCTCTCTTTCACTACTTACTGCCGGTTTTAATCGGCACTCTATATTACAAACTCGAGAAGGCTTTTTTTCTTTGGAACACTGCTTATGGCGAACGATATCGTTCGCCCAAACTATCAAGTTAACTATCAGTTCTTCTGTCCTATGGTCCCATGGTCCTACAGTCCCAGCCTCTTTAACGCGATAGTCCCCGCAGTGGCAGAGACATGATAGCGATCGCCATAAAGGAAGAAACGGGGATCGAGCGCTGCGATGAGGCGGTGCGATGCGGCGTGCCATTTGCCCGGGGCGAAGCCGGGGAGATGGACGTATGGGAGCTTCTGGACGAATCGGGACATCCCGTCGTTTCCGCCGTCCGAGCGGCGGCATACTGGGACGACGGGAGCATCAAGTGGCTCCTGGTCGATTTTGCAGCAACTGCTGCCGCCGGCGCGGAGGTGGTCTTCCGGCTGAGGCGGATCGGTGAATCGGAGTCGGCGGCCGCGGAGGATAAGCCCGCCCTGAGCGTGCAGGACGCGCTTCCGGAGAAGCTGGTAGTCTCCACCGGGGCGATGGTCGTGACCTTCCTCAGGGATGGACCTATTGAAGTGCACTCATCAGCGGGAGACTGGGAATTGGATTCCCTGGGCGCCAACCTGACCGAGGCGGAAGGCGGCAGAGGTATCGCGTGGGCGATCTCGCCGCCGGGGGTGGACTGCCGGTTGGAATACTGCTCGTCTCGACGTGTCGTGGTCCGCTTGCAGGGAGACCTGTTCCTGCCTTCAGGGGAGATGCTGGGGCGGGTGATCTGCCGGGTGCACTGCCTGTCCGGCGCTGACTCCATCGTGCTGGATCACACCTACATCAACGGGGTCGATATCAGGAAGCGGCTGTTTTGCGACGCCGGCCTGATTATCAGGGTGGTGGAGCAGGGAGATGCGCCCAGCGCGGGAGAGGTCCGGTTCGGGATCGATGGCACGGTGCGATCGGAGGCGGTCGATCTCCCTGAGACCGGATACCGGCTCTTTCAGACCAATGCGGATCGGCCGCGGCCGCCCGCCTTCAATCAGTTCGCCCCCCGGGTGTTGCGGTCATCGGGATACGATTCCTCGGGACCCGTGGGCGAGACGATCGGCGACCGACTGGACGGATGGGCGGCCTGGCGGCAGGGGGATTGCCAGTTGACCGTGGCGGTGGAGGAGCTGTGGCAGCAGTATCCCAAAGAGATCGTGCTCGGCCCGGCGACGGCAATTAAGCTGTTTACCCGAGATGAGGTAGAGCCGGGGGAGCTGGATATCGACTGGAGAGTAGGTATCCGTGAAGAAGATATCTCGCCCACCGGGGCGCCGTGGCGCCGTTGGGGCGATGACGGAGTAGCCAAGACTCACCGGGTGCGGGTAAGCCTCCATCACACCGACAGGGCGACCGTGCATGAGGAGAAGGCGAGGGCATTTCAGTCCCCTCTCCTACCCGGTGTATCGCCGGAGCGGTATGCCCAGACCGGGGCGATGGGTACGCTTGCTCCGGCGCGACCTCAGGCTTTCCCGCGGTCGGAGCAATTTTTGCAGGGACTGACCGAGTGGCTCTGGCGGCACCAGCGCGAGTGGTCCAACTGGTACGGGATGGTCAACTGGGGAGGAATTCAGACTCACTACCTGCCGTTGGAGGGCCACTGGACCAACCTCGTGGAACGGTTCGGCTGGCTCAATGGGGAGACGGAACCGCAGTTGGGCGTGCTCTTACAGTACGTCCGCACGGGGGACACCCGCTGGCTTCGAATGGGGACGGGTATGGTCAAACACCTGGTGGATGTGGACGCGGTGCATTTGGGCGAAAGGGCCGGCTATATGCGGCGGCACTTCGCGGTGCACTTCGGCCAACCCGGGGATATGTCCCACACCTTTCTGGGCGCCCCCTGCCTGCTCTATTTCCTGACCGGAGAAGAGCGAGTTCGAGAGGCTATCCAGCAGGTGGCCGACCTTTCGATGAGCTATTTCTCCGAGGGCTACGAGCGCGATTCAACCGACGCCATGAAGAATTGCCTCTGGTACTATGAACTGTCGGGAGATGAGCGCTACAGGGAACATGCCGAGAAGATCCTCGAATCATCCCTCAAAAACATCGCGGCGGATGGCGGCGTCGGCATTCCTCACGATACCGGTTTCCATACCAATTTCTACCTGCTTTCCGCCCTCCTGCTCTACGACCGGATGCTGGGCCCGGAAAAGATCAGCGAGGGTCTACTCCGGATCATGGACTACGAGATCGGTCCGCGGGGCCGGGACGACGACCCCGGGGTGAGCCGCGGGGCCTCCTACGAGGGTCTAGCCTACGCTTACCTGCAGACCCGGGACCGCCGCTACCTCTATCCGGGCATCAAGGACCTGGGTGCATCAATTTCCTTTTCCAACGTCTATCAGATTTTTACACCCAATGTCCGTTTTCCCTCCGGTAATACAACCTATTACCGCCCGTTTGAAGGAGACCTCCGGCCCGATTCCTATTCGTCGATGCACTGGCTGGGGCGGTTCCTCACCATGGTCCCGCACTTCTTGACCGCGCTCCACACCGCCGGCATCAGGGAGGACGATCTGCCGGTGGACGGCGGGATCTGCGGCAGCCAAAGCCCCTTCGTCCGCGACCTGCCATCAGCGCCGCCGCCTCCCAATGTGAGGAAGCATCTCAGTTGGGATGCTCCGAACCGAGACTATCCCGGCGGGGACGCCCGCACCGGATTTCCGCTGATTTGGAGAGGGCGCAGCGCATTTACAACGCTTAACATGAATTCTGTCTGGAACAGCCCTCCCCTCACCTCTGATCCGTTCGGCTACGACGCGGCGGCGATCGCTGCGCCCCAGTTGCTGGAGGCTGTGGAGCACACGGTAATGGGTTCGGTGCAGGACAACTTAATCGGCCTGCCCTGGGGCACGGAGGCGATCTTGGGCGGGATACCTTTCCGGCTCGGTGTGTGCACGAGCGCAGACGATCCCGGTATGCTGGTCCTGCAAGATGGTGAGACCTACACCATCCCGGTGGGGATGCGCCTGGGACGGCTGCACATCCTGGGAAATGTGGCGGGATCGGGCGATATGCAGATGGGCACAGTGGGGGCCATCTACCGGATCGTCTATGCCAACGGAGAGCAGGAGGAGATTCCTCTGCGGAACCTGGTGCACTACGAGGACTGGCGCTACCTCCACTATGCCAAGGAGACGCCGCTGGCCTACGCCTGGCATCCCAAAGCATTTTCTCTGGTTCCGGTGGATGCAGGCCGCCTGGCGGCTAGCGACAAGCCGTTCCTTCAGCGCCATGTCGTTCCGGGCAATGCAGAGCCCGGGAAGGAGAATCCTCAGGAGCCTCCGAGGCACATTGAAACACCCTTCGGAACCCACCCACTTATCTCCGTCCCCACCGGTCCGTATGCCGGAGATTACTACTGGTTCGCCCATCGCTTGCAGAAGAGCAGGCATCTCAATCAGTTTGTAATCGACGCCCAGGGTCGGGAAGTGGCTGAGATTCAGCTGCAGGACACCGGCGCCGGACACCGGGTGTTTTTGCTGGCGGTGACGGCCGAGACACCAGATACCGAAGGACCTGCCTCACGGGCGGCGCGGGTCTCCTTCCCCGGAGGCCGCCCGATGCAAACCAGTGTGGCGGAAAATCTTCCCCTGGAGGTCGAAGGGTGGAAGCGGCGCCCGGAGGAGCAGCCGGAGGCGGCAGGGGCCATATTTCCGGGCAGCAGCGGCCTGCGCCTTCGAACTGCGCCCGGCCGCTGGTATTTGAGAGTTACCCTTTCAGGGGGACCGGTAATGGTAAATATCTCCGCCAACGGACGGCGGGTCGTTTCGGGCCTGCACCTGCTCGGAAACTGGTGCCGGGACTGGCCCGATCCGGTGCAGAGGATCGGGTTCGAAGTGGAAACCCCGGATGGGGAAATCGAACTGGAGTTCGAGGTGGACCCGGCGCTCCTTTACGACCGGACGCTGTCCCATCCGGGCGGCCACGGCTGGGTGTGGCGTGAGGAGAGCAGGGTGTGGGAGCGGCGAGTTCCTGAACCCTGGCAGCTCCTCTCGGTTGAAGCCGAGGCGGCACCCTAGGAATTTGCCGGACTTAGCTGTCGGAATTCACGGACATATTCCGCCGTCAGGATGTGATTGTGAATTGCGGCGAATTCGACCACCGACATCTTCCTAATCCCGACTTGCCGGGAGCGGCAGTTACCTGTTTAGTGCTTCTGAGGCTGCCCCAGTCTTGCCTTGCCTCGGCGAAGTCTCGCGCGAAGACGGGGGCCAGGGTGGCCAGCAATCAAGAAGGCGGGATGGCGATGGGGTCAGGCTCGTTACGAAGTGTGGTGTGATGCGGCGTGGTCCGCTTATCACGGCGCGAACATCTCCTGAAGGGTACCGAGGACCTGTTCAAACGTCGGCCGGGAAAGGCGTCCAAGATGACGAACAAGACGTTCGGAGTCCACGGTCCGTAGCTGGTCGACGACGACTTTCCCGCGTCTCCGGGCGAAGCGACACGACACACGAAAGGGATACTTCCGCCCTCGGGTCGTGAGAGGAGCTACAATCACTGTGCGAAGATTAGTGTTGAGCTCATCCGGCGACACTACTACACACGGACGGGTCTTGCGAATCTCTCTCCCACGGGTTGGGTCTAGAGCGACGAGAAACACGTCGCTCCGTTCGGGTGGCCTCCTCGCTACCATTCCCACTCAGTCTCGTCGAAGTGCGTCGCTGTCGGGGGGTCCAGAAGTTGGTCCCCACCCTCCGCATGCAGCGCTTCAGCAGCCTCCGCCCATCCAGCTCGGGGCGCCGGATGCGCCGCGATGACGATCGTCTTTCCGCGCAGTTCCAGCTCGACTTCGTTGGCCAGGCCAGCCTGTTGAATCAGCGGCTTTGGAAGGCGAACACCGCGCGAGTTCCCAATGCGCACGAGTCGAGTTCTCATCAAGGAATTACAATGGACTTACAGAATGGGCTTGTCAAGCTTACAGGCTAACCCGCATATTTCATTCCTCAATGTTCTCTGAAACTGCTATTATTCTTTGGAGTTTCACAAAATCGGAGTAAATCATCGTGAAGACGATCCTGATCGCTGAAATCGGCGAAAACCACTACGGCAATTGGGACATCTGCCGCGGAATGGTGCGCGAATCGGCGGCCGGAGGCGCTGCCTTCGTCAAGTTCCAGACCTAAAGCGTCCGAATGCCGGGCGACGACCAAGAAGGCGCCCTGACTCCCGGGAGCCTCGCCGAGCTGGTGCGCCGCGTCGAGCGCGTCGAGACCATGCTCGGCTCTCCCGCGAAAAAACCTGTCTCGGCTGAAACCCGGGCTATCGACGCCCTGCGCATCCCGATGCGCGAAGTTGATTTCGACGAATAAATCCGATTCCGCTGAAAAACCTCCACGTTCTCACGAACGCGGCTACTCTGCCGTAGGGCAGAGTAAGTCGTTGATATTTGTAGCCGCTTTCGTCACAAAGTGGCGGATACCATCCCATGCCCGCGCCCAACATCCTATTCCTCATGACCGACGAGCAGCGTTTTGATCACATTGGTTGCGTCAATCCAGTCCTACAAACCCCCCATCTCGACCGCCTGGCCGACGAGGGCATCTCCTTTACCCGCGCCTACACCCCGAGCCCCTCGTGCGTGCAAGCCAGAGCCGCCATATTCACGGGCAAATACCCGCACCAGTGTCACGCCCCCACCTTTATTACCTATCTGCCGGAATACGAGAGAACCTTTATGAGCCGCCTTCAAGAGGTAGGCTACCACACCGCCGCCATCGGAAAACAACATTTCGGGGGCTCCCAGATAGCACACGGATACGATTACGAAGATATTGTCGATACCCACACTCCCGAGCCACAAAACCCGCATAAGGATTCCTATTGCCGATGGCTACACGACTGTGGATTCACCCACTCAGACGACTTGATCAAGCTTCATGCCGGACCCGACCACGTCGCCGAATGGAAAGCTGATCCCGAATACCACGTGGACCACTACGTTGGCAACCGGGGCCGCGAATGGCTCGAAAACAGCATGCCCGCCAACAAACCCTGGTTCTGCTGGATCTCCTTCCCGGGCCCCCACGGCCCCATCGACTGCGGTAACTTTCCACAGGCGGAACGCTACCATCCAAGGGACATCGATTTGCCCGAAACGGACTTTGAGATGCTCAAACAAAAGCCGCCCCATAATTCCCTGCACCACGGAGAGCCCCCGCCCCCTTACGAACCGGAGCCTTGGGAGGACATCCGAAAGCAGCGCCGGGCCTATTATGCAAATGTGACCCTCATCGATGAAAAAATCGGCGCAATTTTTGAGGTTCTTAGGGATAAGAAGGCCTACGACAACACCCTCATTATTTTCACCAGCGATCACGGCGATTTCTTAGGCGACTTCCAACTCATAGGCAAAGGCCAGAACATCATGGAAGTGCTCATGCGCATCCCCTTCATCGTCAAACCGCCCAAAGGCAAATGCACCGGTAAGCAGGAATCTTCTCTCATCAGTTCGATCGATATCGCGGCTACCTGCCTTTCCGCCGCCGGTGCTGAAATACCTACCGACATGACCGGTCGCAACCTCTCCAGCTACTGGCAAAGCCCCGACGATCTCGACGATAGGGAAGAAGTCTATATGGAGGCCGCCGGCATCCGTTGCCTCCGCACCCGCCGTTGGAAATACGCTCACTACTGGAATCAACCCCATGGCGAGCTCTATGACCTGGAAAAGGACCCCTGGGAAAAATTGAACCTGTGGGATAACGAGAAGCACAATAAACTGAAAACAGATCTACAACGACGGCTGCTCGATAAGCTTATTGAGCTGAGCCCCAGATCCTATATTCCCTGGAATGAAGGTGCACCGAAACTGGGTGGGTAGTTCAACGATTGAAACAAGCAGAATGCAGTTTCTTCGATCTTCCAATGGTGATCATAGTCATGATCTAATTTCGAAAAGAGGAGAAGATCGACTGGAGATCACGATTGAGAGTCACGATGGGGAGAGTGGAAACTGGTCAGATCTTTTGTCGTGAATCATAATCGTAATCTAGAATCGAAAGAAGGGAAGATCGACAGGAGATTACGATTGAGAGTCACGATGGGAGAGGGATTTTGTTCGTTCTTCCCGTCGTGATCATAATCGTGATCTAAATTCGAGAAACAGAAATCGACTATCGACTACGATTACGACAACGACTTTCGAGTGGATATCCAATCAATCCGTAATCGTAATCGAAATTCGAAAGAAAGGAAGATCGACACGAGAGCCCGCCTACGAGCACGATAAGTAAGTTCGATCGCGGGATAAACCCGCTCCTACATCCCTGGCGGGTGTACGATTGAACATAGCAACTGTAGGAGCGGGTTTATCCCGCGATTCGACAAGGTTTGGGACCCGTCGTCGTTGCGCTTTGCCGAGGCATGCAAAGTTTCCCTTTCGGGTGTTCCGGCCTGAACGGAAGAGGAAACTCAGTGGAGGAGCTCGAATCACTTCTGCTCAAACCTCGTCGCGAACCTCCTCCCGAACCTTGTCGTAAACTTCGGAGCTCGATGAATTACGACCATCGACTACGATTATGACTACGACATTCGATCGTGTACTGAGCAAATTCCTAATCGAAATTCGATCGGCAGGTTGAGAGAGGGATTTTTCGAATTCTCTTTTCTCGTGCTCTCAATCGTGATCTGATGTCGAATCCCGGCTTGCCGGGACCGGGAAAATAATCCGAGATACCGTATGAAAAAATTAACGCAGGAGGAAATCAGTTTTTTTAAGCACGAAGGATACCTATTCAAGCGCGGCGTGATGGATCCGAAACCGATGGCTCGCGCCCGCGAGCGATTATGGGAAGGGGCTCCGCCCCGCATGAAAAGGGACGATCCCAGCACCTGGATGGGGCCTTTTCGGCCCGATGAGGAGGATGAGGGTCCTGGAAACCGGCGCATTGGTTATTTGTGGAAGTACTGCGAACCAAGATCGGAAGAGTGGATCGTTCGCATGTCGGCTGCGAACCCGACGATTTGGGGTTGGGCGGAGCAGCTTCTGGGCGAGGGGGAAGTGAACCGCCCGGAGAGAATCCGCGGCATCTACTGCCATTTGCCCATGGGCAACGAACCGGAACCGCCGATAGGATGCCACTGTGACATTGCCTGGAATTCCCGCCCGGCTATGGACGAAATCCTGGCGCCTCGTGTGGGTTTAGTTGGGTTAATCGCGCCCATTCCGCCGCGTGGTGGGGCTTTTACGGTGTGGCCGAGAACTCATCGGATCATATATGACCTCTTTTTAAATTTTGAGGAGGGTGAACGCGTTGAAGCGTATAATAAACATATCATCGAATTTAAAAACAGAACCCCCGTGGAAGGCCATGGCGAAGCCGGTGACATCCTTTTCTGGCATGGTTTATTGGCCCATACTGCGGGGCGGAATCGATCGGAAGAGATCCAGCTTCGTGAAGCGATTCTATCCGACTACTCGAAGCAAGGAAATCAGGAATTGGCGGGACAACGTCCTCATGATAACATGTGGCGCGAATGGTCCGAGGAAACACGCAGAGCACCGCTCTGACCAGACCGCCGATCAATATCTCCGTCGTGGATCTTTATCGTGATCCAGATTCGGAAGAAGGGAAGATCGATTGGAGATCACGGCCTGCCATAAGCCTGTCGAATGGATTGAGAGTCACGATGGGAGAGGAGGGTTTGTTCCTTCTTCCCGTCGTGAATCATAATCGTGATCTAATTTCGAAAAAGGAAGATCGACACGAGAGCCCGCCTACGAGCACGATAAGTAAGTTCGATCGCGGGATAAACCCGCTCCTACATCCCTGGCGGGTGTACGATTGAACATAGCAACTGTAGGAGCGGGTTTACCCCGCGATTCGACAAGGTTCGGGTCCTGCTCCGAGGGAGCAGCGACGACGGATCGCGAACCTCACTCGCGATCCTTGTCGACAACGTGGGTAACGACAATTCAAACTGAAATCGAACATAGTTGAAGTTGACCTATGACCAAACTAACGCAGGAAGAAATCAGTTTTTTTAAGCGCGAGGGATACCTCTTTAAGCGTGGTGTCATGGACCCTGATCTAATGGCTCGCGCCCGCGAGCGAATATGGAAAGGGGCGCCGCCCCGCATGAAGAGGGACGATCCAAGCACCTGGTTCGGCCCCTTTCGGCCCGACGAGGAGGACGAGGGTCCGGAAAATCGACGCCTTCGTTATATGTGGAAATACCGTGAACCCGCTACCGAAGAGTGGATCATTCGCATGTTGGCCACGGATCCAGCAATTTGGGGTTGGGTAGAGCAGCTTCTTGGTAAAGGGGAAGTGAAACGCCCGGAGAAAATCCGCGGAATCTACTGCCGATTGCCCGAGGGCGATGTACCGGAGAAGCCGACCGTCTGCCACTGCGATCTCTCACCCGATAATGCTGTGAAAGACGTCATGGCGCCTCGTCTGGGACTGGTTGGGTTAGTTGCGCCCATTCCCCCGTGTGGTGGGGCCTTTACCGTATGGCCGGGTACTCATCGAACTGTATATGACCTGTTTCTAAATCTTGAAGAGCGTGAACGCGTCGAGACGTATAAGGAACGTCTCATCCAATTTAATGACCAAACACGGGTGGAAGGCTGTGGCGAAGCGGGTGACATTCTATTCTGGCATGGTTTCCTGGCCCACATTGCCGGGTGGAACCGCTCGGAAAAGATCCAGCTCCGTGAAGCCGTTCTCTGCGATTACACAAAGCAGGAAAATGAGGAGTTGGCGGGACAACGTCCTTATGAAGACATGTGGCGGGAATGGTCGGATGAAACACGCAGCGCGCCGCTCTGACCAGACCGCCGATCAATATCTCCGTCGTGGATCTTTATCCATTCGACTGGCCCATGGCAGTAAGTTCGATCGCGGGATAAACCCGCTCCTACATCCCTGACGGGTGGTCGATTGAACATCGCAACTGTAGGAGCGGGTTTACCCCACGATTCGACAAGGTTCGGGACAAGGTTCGGGACGAGGTTTGCTTGATTGGTTGTCAAGTAGGTTAACTGTCAGGACATTCTTGACCGGATTGCGAAGGTAACTCCTACTTCCCTGGTAACCTTGTCGCGAACCTCACTCGCGAACCTTGTCGACAATGTGGAGAGCATCAATTCAAACTGAAGTCGAAATTGAAGCATGAACAAACTAACGCAGGAAGAAATCAGTTTTTTTAAACGCGAAGGATACCTGTTTAAGCGTGGTGTCATGGACCCCGACTTGATGGCTCGTGCCCGCGACCGATTATGGAAAGGGGCTCCGCCCCGCATGAAAAGGGACGATCCCAGCACCTGGATGGGGCCCTTTCGTGCCGATGAGGAGGACGAGGGGCCGGGAAACCGGCGCATTGGCTACATGTGGAAGTACTGTGAACCCAGATCAGAAGAGTGGATCGTTCGGATGTCGGCGGCGGATCCCACAATTTTGGGTTGGACGGAGCAGCTTCTGGGCGAAGGGGAAGTGGAACTTCCGGAGAGAATCCGCGGCATATACTGCAGGTTGCCCATGAGTGAAGAACCCGAGGAGCCGATAGGATGTCACTGTGACGCTTTCGCACCCGATAAACTGGATACGGAAACTGTGATAAGGCTCATGGCGCCTCGTGTGGGTTTTGTTGGGCTAATTGCGCCCATTCCTCCGAGTGGTGGCGCCTTTACCGTGTGGCCGGGAACTCATCGGATTGTCTATGACATTTTTTCCAATTTTGAGGGGCGCGAACGTATCGAGGTCTACAAGGAGCATATCATCAAATTTCGAGATCGACCCCGCGTGGAAAGCCACGGTGAAGCCGGTGACATTTTTTTCTGGCATAATCTTCTAGCTCATTCGGCCGGACGCAATCGATCCGAGCAGATCCAGCTTCGGGAAGCTGTCCTGGCCGACTATGACAAGAAGGAAAATGAGGAGTTGGCGGGACAACGTCCTTATGAAGACATGTGGCGCGAATGGTCCGAGGAAACACGCAGCGTGCAACACGCCTGAAATGAGGACCATCCAGGCTGAGGACTTACTGCTTATCAAGAGTGTGGGCGAAGTGCAGCTTGCCCCTGACGGCGAATTTATCGCCTATACACTGACGGAAATCGCCGCTGAGCAGGACGAATACCGGAGCAACATCTGGATTGTGCCGTCAGACGGCGGCACTCCGAGGCAGTTCACCCATGGCCCCGGGCAAGATACTGCCCCGCGTTGGTCACCGGACGGGCGCCGGCTGGCCTTTCTGTCCGACCGAGCAGGCAAGCCGGCTCAACTCTACCTTATTTCGGCCCATGGCGGCGAGGCCCGCCAGCTGACATCGCTTCAAAATGGGGCCGGCCCTGCCGTGTGGTCACCGAATGGGAGTCACATCCTTTTTTCGGCACGCGTTCTGAAGGAGTCTCCTCCGGCAGACGCCTCGGCTCGCGCCCGCTGGGAAAAGCGCCCCAAAGTAATTACGCGGGCGCAATACAAAATGGATAGCCGGGGCTACACCTTTGGTGAGCGTAACCAGTTGTCTGTTGTGTCTGTGGCCACCGGAGAGGTCCGACAGCTGAGCGATAACCAAACGGACGACCTGGCCCCATCCTGGTCCCCCGACGGTCGGCGCATTGCTTTCAGCCGAATGCGCTCTGGAGTGGCGGACTTTTATGTCTCCGATATCTGGGTCATGGACGCCGATGCCACAAATACCCGGCAACTTACGACGACATTAGGTCGGGCCATCTCACCTTCCTGGTCACCAGATGGCAGGTTGATTGCCTGTCTTGGCACTGCCGAGCAGGAACTGAGCTGGGGTGACCTGGAAAATCTGGTCTGGCTCGTGCCGGCCGGAAGTGGACCACTCCGCTGCCTGACCGCGCTTTATTCTTCTCTTGAGTATGATCGCCCGGTGCAGTTGCTACGCTGGCCACTAGAGACGCCAGCGCCCGTCTGGTCCAGTGACGGCACGGCGGTGACGTTTCTTCTCGCCGATGCCGGAAACGTCCAGGTCGTTCAGGCCAACGTAGCCGATGCTTCGGTCCGCCCGGTCGTCAACGGCGAGCGCCAGGTGACCAGCTTCAGTCTAAACAGCACGACCAGACAAATCGCATTTTCGGCTGCCGACTTGAACAATCCGGGCGACGTTTTTATCCGCACCGGAGATGGCGCAGAGGAGCGACAATTAACCCATGTCAATCGGTCTCTGCTGGACCAGAGAATTCTGCCCCGGGTAGAGCGGCGCACCTTTGAAAGTCCCCACGGTGGCATGATTGAAGGCTGGTTGATGATGCCGAACACCGGCGCGACATCCGCTCCACTGCTGCTGGACATTCACGGCGGACCGCACAGCTATGTGGGCAACGCCTTCTCGACCACCTATTTTTACCGCTATCTGCTCGCCGCTCGAGGATGGGCCGTCCTCATGCTCAACTCCGCCGGCTCCGGATCATACGGTAGAATCTTTGCCCACAGCATCAGGGGCCGATGGGGCGAGTATGATATGCCCGAGCATATAGCCGCCGTCGAGGCGCTGATAGCCGAAGGCATCGCGGATAGCGAACGATTGGCCGTGGCCGGCGCTTCCTACGGCGGGTATATGTCGGCCTGGATTATCGGCCACACTGACCGATTCAAAGCCGCCGCTATCGACGCGCCGGTTTCAAATCTGGAGTCATTTTACGGCACCTCGGATATCGGTATGTGGTTTGGCCTCTGGCAAATGAAGGACGCTCTTATCAATCAGCGTAAAACCTACCGCCGCCTGTCGCCGATCAACTATATAGAGAACGTCACGACTCCAACCCTGATCCTGCACGGGGAAAACGATGATCGTTGCCCCATTGGGCAGGGAGAGGAGCTTTTTATCGGACTCGTCGCCGCCGGGCGAACGCCGGTTGAGTTTGTCCGCTACCCGGAAGGCTACCACGGTTACATTGTCAGCGGACGGCCCAGCCACCGCATCGATTTCCACCGTCGTGTCTCCGCTTGGATTGAACACTATACCGAAGGCAGGGAGGAAAGGTCCATACAATGAAAATTCTCCGTCCCGCTGATCCAACTCTTTCGGCAATAGGTCCGTATTCGCCTTTACTAATCATGAAGCTGAAGCGAACGTCCCCACGTTCTTGCGAACGCGGCTACATATATCAACGACTTACGGAGCACTGTAGTTCGCAAGAACGTGGAGGTTTATCACAGAAATCAGAATTGTCTGCTTCTCGGGGTCAGCCGCCTTAACAAATTGCCCGGTTTCTGTAAAGGAATGCGAAAGCATTTCTCCCTTTGAGGATCACCGTTATCAAATAGACTCGGTTGAGCCTTCATCCTTCATCTGTCGATCACCGCAAGGAACAGTGGTATGGCTACTGCATCCGTGGGACAGTCTCCCTCTTAGGGATTTCCTTGCTACGACGTACGGAATATTCGATGGGGAGCTGGACCAAACATTCATGATCCTCGCTATTTAAGGTTGGAGTCGGGAACGATTACAGTTACCACTATCAACCTGAAGCTCCCACCAACAATGAAAAGTATATCGGACGAGACCGCTCGACATGTCGTCATAGACCGGGATGACGATGTCTACCAGGCTTATGTGGACGTCGCTCTGACCAATTCCGGCAAGCTGGTATGCGTCTGGCGGGAGACCGCCGCACATGCCGCGGGCACGTGGGCGCGCCTCGTCATGAAGCAAAGTCTGGACATGGGCAAAACCTGGTCCGACCGCATAATTCTTGCCGACAGTTCCGAGATCCACTGGCTATTGTCGAACATCCTGCGTCTGAAAGATGGCCGGCTGGTGATTAATGCGTGTTCGCAAGGTGGCGAAGGCTATCTGTTCTGGAGTGAGGATGATGGTGAGACCTGGAGCGAGCCGCAGGAAATTGATGTAGATGGAATCGGTCCACGCCGATTAATCGAACTTCATAACGGCACGCTCCTTCAGACTGTCTCTCAGGAGTTCCCGCGAAAGAATCATTGGCGAAACAACAACAGAACTGTTCTTTACCAATCGACCGATAGCGGCACAAGCTGGAGTTTCCTATCCGTTGTAGCGGAGAGCGATGTGCTTGCCCTTTGTGAAGCGCCAATAGTGCAATTGCACGACGGAACCCTGGTCTGTTATTTTCGGGAGAATTCCTGTTTACATCACCCCACTTATAAAAACTATTCCTATGATAACGGTAAGACCTGGACGGAACCTGAGGTCACCGGACTCTACGCCTTCCAGCCCAATGCGACGGTCCTGAAGGATGGCAGGGTGCTCTTTACCTATTGCAACGTAGGCGGAAATTGTGGCGCTTACGCCTGGTGCGGTGACGGTTATGATGCCACCGGGGTTCAAGCCTCTGCCCGCTGGAGGAGTGACGGCTGCGTAACCCTTGAGCCGGATGGCCTGCGGATAAAAACGACCGGAGATCCTGAGTCCCGCCCCCCTTTCTTCTTACTGCTTCCCGCCGAGACCGACAAGTCCACCATCATCTTTGAGGCAAGGCTCAAATGCATCGAAAACGAAACCGGTGACGCCTGTATCATAAATATCATCGAGGCCGGTGAACTGCGGTTCTATCCCGACCGCGTCGACCTCGTGCACGATCTGATTCCAAAGAAACCCGGCCGGGACTTTTGCTGGGGAAGGGATATCAGGGTCGCCGAATCCTTCAAAATGGACGCTACAGAACTGCACACCTATCGCATTGTCCGCACGCCGGACAGGACATTGACAGTGAGTGTCGACAATGTGCAGAGACTCAAGACAAAGAAGCTCATGGAGACAAGGCCGGTACGATACGGAGCTGGAATGCACGACCTCAACTGCTTTGGGACCTCACCGCACATTCCCGGACAAATACACCTGCGGAGCCCCGTAGTGCCGCAGGAGACAAAGGGCGAGAGTTACTGGCAATACGTTAGACTCCGTGTGACCAATCCGACGCTTCCCGAGTATCAGTACAACTGGCATGCATCATCGGGCCATTACCCCAATCAATATGAACGCGATCACATTCTGGAGATCGCTTACGATCCGATGGGGGACCCCGGCGAACCCCATACCATCGAATTTCCCGACGGCGGAATATACTGTGTCTACCATACGGCCGCCGAATCGGAAAAAGGCGAAGATGGTTTTAGTAATCCTTACATCATGGGTTGCACTATTCATCTGGGCGATCTATCGTCTCAATCGCAATGACACCCGAGGAGAGATATACTTTTGACGTTCGGGGCTACTTGATTATCGAAAACGCGATCGCGCCGGACTACCTGGACCTCCTCAACAGCCGGCTGGATGTCTGGGAGGAAAAGGCCCGGCAGGAGTTGGCGGTAAGGCCTCCGGAAAAGAGTACCAGGGGTCCCACGATCGGATTCTTTAACCTCCTGAATGAAGAGTCGTCAATGTTGGACCTGGTGGCAAATCCCGTTATCCTGCCCTATGTCGACGCCCTCGTGGAAAGCCCGATCCTTGAGCAGTTCGGTGTCAATTTTCGCTGGAAGGGCGGACAGAGCACGATACACGGGGGCCACATGCCCCATCAGCCGCTCAACTTCTATCACGTTTCCCAGGATCGCATCTACAACAACCACCTGCGGGTAATGTATGCCATGAACGACATCGGCCCGGGCGACGGCGGGCTCCAGGTCGTACCCGGCAGTCACAAGGCCAATTTCTCATGGCCCGCCCAGGGCCGATTGGGAGAACTCGACGATGCCCTCAGTGACCTCGCCTCTCGTCGAACTGCCCGTCAAGGCCGGTTCGGCGGTGGTATTCACGCACGACATCCTCCACGCTTCTCTCACTGAGAACGACGGGGCACGGAGGGTGCTGCATCTAGCCTATAACTTTTGCGGAATCACGCGCTGGTGGTTTGCCGAAGAAACGGATTACGATCGCCTCTTCGACGAAGCTCAGGAAGGTAGCTGGCTCAAGTATTTGATGCGCCGGCCAGCCTACCGGGATACCTTCCCAAAGCCCGATCTCCCCTAGGAATCTGTCGGACTTAGCTTTCTAGACATTCCTGAAGTGCGGATTTATGAGTGAGAGATGTAGATTCCGACGAATATGATACCGACAGATTCCTAACCCGCCTATTTCACAAACTTCGTCGCGAGCTTTGTCGTGCTTACCATTCTCTTTCGACAAAGTTCGCGACAAGGCTCGCGACAAAGGTTCGGAGGGTAAACCTTTGTCGTCAACTTCGTCAAATTCCCTCAGTAGGGGTCCGGCTCCCTCCAGCGGCCTGAGAATCAAGTAATCGAGAGCGAGCATCTTCTACCCGCAAGGGAACTTCGTCGCGAGCTTTGTCGTCAGCTTCGTCGAAATCTACCCGGTAGCAGTCCTCCTCCTTCCAACGGCCTGAGAAGCAAGTAGAAGAAACGATGAATCGACCAAGTTTACGACGAGGCTTACGATGAAGAAAAGAAGATTGCTCGCCCGTACGACCTCTCCGGAACTTTGTCGCGAGCTTTGTCGTCAGCTTTGTCGAAACGTGCCCAGTAGGAGTCCGGCTCCTTCCAGCCGGCTGAGAAGCAAGTAGCAGAAACGAAGAATCGACTAAGCTTACGATGAAGGAAAGGAGGTTGCTCGCAGTAGGATATCTCCAAAACTTCGTCGCGAGCTTCGTCGAAATGCCCTAAGCAGGAGTCCGGCTCCTTCCGGCGGCCAGAGAAGCAAGTAGTAGAGACGAGGAATCGACTAAGCTTGCGACGAGGTTTACGACAAAGATTATTGGTCCTACCTCCCGGCCGCGCCACCGTCTCCGGCGCCTCTTCTTCCTCCCGCGCCACGACCGCCACCACCCGACGGACGGCTCGGCATCTCCACCATGCGACTCTTTTTCTCAGAGAAGTAGAACGTAACCATCATCCTCAGGTAAACGGCTTCACCTTTTTGCTTGACGGGCTTGAATTCCAGTTCAAGCGCAGCTTTGAGGGCGTGATAGGAGAAAGCGGAATCGCTGGCTCTAAGGATGCGCGGGTTGATCACTCTACCCTCTTTGTCGATAATAATGTCCACCATCACTTCTGCCGTCTTGCCGCTGCCCAGCAGTTCTTTGGGATAGAGAACACGCACTTTACCCTTCGGGCGGGGGCGCCTCCCCAATTCCGCTGCCGAAACGATAGGCTCCTCAAGCCTTGTAAAAATCTCTCGCCCGAATTCCCGCTTTAATGAATCTTTGGCAGCTTCGATAATCGCTTTGTCGGGTCCCTTTCTTTCTTGAGCAGTTTTCGACACTGGATGGAAATTGAAGGGAATTTGGACTCGCATAGCAACCGGCTCGCCCCCCTTCGTGGCCGGTACAAATTCCCACTTCACGACTGCCTCAACGGCAGCCCGACCGTAGTCTTCGTTGCTCGCCGACTTAATCTCGGGATCCTTTACACGGCCCGACGCATCAACCGTACAACGGATCACAGCCCGCCCCCCTTCCGGCAAAGTTTCCGCATCGTCCGGGAGCACCGGCCTCACCTGGATCACCGCCCGCGGAGGCGTACTCTTGCTCTGGTCCCCAATAAGCGCAGGCGACAGCACCGCAAGAGCCAACAGAACGGCGAGCAATCTACCAAGGATGGTGGCACCGTTCCGTGTGCTTCCCATCGTTGCCTTACTTCCCCTTTGTTTTTTCACCGCAAGAAAGGCCGACCAAATTCCATTTTCCTACCAGATTCGATTCCCCGCCCACATTCAGCAGACTTTGCTACCGTAATCGCCGGGCTAGGAGAAAGTCAATCCAGAGCACGACCTTTAAGAACAAGATTTGGGCGCGCGTTGTCAGGAGGTAGCTGAAGGTCTCTCGCGAAGACGCCCCGGGGCTCAATTTTCTCCCCGGACGGGGTATTTGACTCTTCGGGCAATAAGCCCAAGGTTGCCTTTGCTCATTACGAAGTTGAAACCCACACCCACCAATTCGCTTCTGCAATCATCTGAACGCTTGTTTCAGGCGTCGGCCTATCGCGCCCCCGCGGCCATCTACTCACCCGCCTATATCCTCGCCATCCTCAACCCGCTCGAGAGAGGCGAGATCGCCCAAATTCTTCACGATTGCAAGTCGAAGAACGTCCAACACGTTCACATCTTCATCCTCCCGCGTGCCTTGTATGGCGACTACCTGGGCTCAACCCTCGATGCTCCCTACGGCAGCGATGAGTTCTGGAACCTGTTGCATACGATCGTCAGCGAATGCAACGCGCTCGGAATGACTTGCGTAATCCCCGACGAGCCCGGTTGGCCGTCGGGCATGGCGGGTGGAACTCTGCTCTCGGACCATAGAGACCGGTTTCTAAGGTCGATCCTTACCTGCGAAAAGAAGCATCTTTGCCCTGGCGAATGCTTTAACGTTCCTGGGTGCTACGAGTTTGCCGTATGCGACCGTGGGGGCACTCGCGGCACCTTCAAACCCAACGAAACCACCGGACCCTTCAAGGAATCCGCCGAACTGCTCCTCTACAGAATCGAAGGCCAGGAAAAGGGCCCCATTGCACCGGATAATCCTTATCCTGACCTGCTCAATCCCCTGGTCGCGCAGCGTTTTATCAAGCTCGCATATCGTGCCTATCGGGAGAAGCTCAAGCAATTTTGTTACGACACCGTCAGCTGGATCTACCAGAACGAGCCCACCTACGGGGGCATTCGACACGACCCCATTGAGAGCTTTCGCTGGACCGACAAGCTCGAAGAGACCTTTTCCAAAGAAAAAGGCTATCGTCTCGAGCCCTATCTCCAGGATTTAATGGCCCCTCCGGCCGAAGGGGAAGCTCTTGCTGTGACGCGCGCCAGGGTCGACTACCACGACCTGCTCAGCACCCTCTTTGTCCGCAACTACCTCGATCCCATTTTCAGGTGGTGCGCTGAAAACCAAATGAGTTGTGGAGGCCATTTCCTCATGGACCACGACCCCGCTCGCTTTGAGGAGGGAGGTCACGGCCATCTTCTCCGTTCAATGCGACACTTACATATTCCCGGCGTCGATACCATCTACCAGGAAACGTTCCCGGGAAAAAGGAGTCACCACTTTGCCAAGTATGCCTCGAGCGTTGCCCGCCAGCTCGACCGTCCATTCGCCAGCACGATGCCCTTCGGGGCCAGCGGCTCCTCCGTGACCCCACACATTATAAAGTGGACAATCGATCATCAGTTTGTCCGGGGCCTTAACCTGAGCACGTTTTCGGTTTATTCCGCATCGAGCGACTTCACACAGCAATTTCATCGACCGGTTCTCGGCCCCTGGGCTCCACTCTGGCGTTACCAGGATCAGGTCAATCGCTACATTTCGCGACTCAGTTACGCTCTGTCTCGCGGGAATGCGATCTGCCACACCGCTGTTTACTTCGATATGCGGAGCATCTGGGCGGGCGGAGATGATCAGAAATCGGCCATTCGCCTTCAGAATGATATCTGTCGGAATCTTCTCCGGGCGCAGTGTGACTTCGATTTCGTCGACGACGATATCCTTGCGGATAGCAATCATTTCACCCCGGGAGGTTCAGTCCGGATCGGCCCGATGCAATACGACACGCTCATCGTTCCTGAAACGCGGTGGATGGTCGAGGAGGCCCGGAAAAACATCGTGCGTTTAACACATGAGGGAGGTCGCATTTACGTCATCCGCCAGTCTCGTCAAGACGATCCCTCTCGCAACGATTGGGCGGACCAAATGGAAGAGGCACCCAATGTGCGATTCTTCAGCGACCATGCGTATGTTCGGGAGTTGGAGCCGGTTGTTCGTCTGACATCGCCTGAGGGAAGCATCCGCGCCACCAAACGCGCGACACGCGACCATCGGATCTACTTCCTCGTCAATGAAGAAGATCGTGCCGTCGAAACGACGGTTATTTTCAGTGAAACCAGCCATCCTGTCGCCTGCGATCCGATCCATGGCAGGCTGTATCGTCTCGGCGCGAAAAGGAACGATGAAGGAATCTCCCTCCCTATGTCCTTCGATCCGTGGGAATCGAAACTCCTTCTCTTTGGCGATGTGGAAGCCGAAGAAGCGTCTTTGCCCCGACAGATTTCACACGCCCGGGGCTTCTCCCTGTCACACGACCGATGGCAACTGCGGCCAATTCTGGAGATTCAGCTGAAGGACGGACACTTTCTATCCTACGAGCACGAAAGCGTGGACTGGAGGCAAACTGCACTGGGCGACTGGAGAGCCGTGCTTGGCCCACACTTTTCCGGCGAAGTGGAATATCGAATTCTGTTTGACGGCGCCGACCGCTTCACCGGCGTTCCGATAACGATTGACCTCGGATCGGTCAAATATGCCTGTGAAGCCTCCCTGAACGGCCGCTCGCTGGGGCGCAAAGCCTGGGGTCCCTTCATTTTTCAGGACGAGGATGGACTTCGGCCTACGGATAACGAGATCCGAGTCCGTGTGGCCAACACCCTGAGCAACGCGTTCGCGAATCCTATCTATCCGGAGACGGTGAAAAAGTCGAACATCAGCACCTTCTATGTGGAACCGATGATGAACTTCGAAAAGGAGACGTTGCCGAGCGGACTGTTTGGACCCGTCAGGATAATTCCACAGGATACCTGAAGTCGCCGGGATACAGATAGCAGCCTTTGATGTAGGGACGCTGATGGTGTGTCTCTTCCGCGGTGAAGTAGGCGACAAATATCTCACCGTCGGGAAATTGCACCCAATCGCTGCCGCCATAATCGGCTTGCGGATCCCAGTCCACTTCCACCACGTGATCCCGCTGGTATTGGTCAGGATAGGTGCCGCCGGCGGCGTCCCATGACCATGATAGATCCATGGTGCTTTGATTACTAACCGTAATCTTGACTGATTTCCAGTAGCTCTCGCCAATTCCAACCTGCCTGGCTCGCTCAAAATTATCCCAGCGCCAAACGCTACCTTTCCACTTCTTCATGTCCAGGTGGTCCCAGGCGCGGAACGTAGTGCCGAAGGTTGTGCGATCTTGTCCCCAGTTCACCCGATCGCGGTGAAGTCCGCAAGTGCGCACTAGTTTGTTCGTGCGGATGCGCTCGATGCCATCGACCTCGATCGTCAGGCTGTCGGCGTTTCGCCTGATTCGGTAATCATGAAATCTCGTCGCGTCGAGTTGATAGGATGCATCAGGCGCGCCCAAAACCTCCACACGATCCGGATAAAAGAGAACCTCCGCGGCACAGGTAACGTTAACTGTCGAAGCCAGACCGGTGTCATTGCGAACAACCCGCAAGGTAGCATCGATCGTCACGATACTGTCGTCGAATTCCGGAGGAGGCAGAAAGTATACGGGCGGCACGACGGCTTCCTGATCCGATTTCCAATCCACCACCGCATCGCCATGCCTGGTCTCCCTCATGGTGAATGTCGAACCGTCTCCCGTCGTTCCTATGCGCAACGCATCTTCCATGAGGAGAGCGCCGTCGTCGTCGCCCCAACGCGACGGAACGCAGTAGCCGACTTCCTCAATCGGGTCGCCGCACCAGGCCGAAAGGGAACTGTTACCTGCCATCTGCCTGTAGGTAATGAGCATCCTGCCGTCCCGTAGAAGTCCAGCGCGATGCATGCCGCCAAAGGTGCCGGATAATCGATAGTCAGACCAGAATGGCGCTAAGATAAGCCAAAAATAATTGTAAAAAATATGTAAAAAAGCTTGTACTATGACCGTTAGTAGGCTAATCTTGTTGTATGAAAAATATGACAAGATTCCTGCCTGGGTTTAATCACATTCTATGCGGTCGCCCGCCTAAGTCGGCCCTGGCACAAGTAAAGATCCTCGGGGCAAGCCCCGAGGCATTTGATATTAGACTTTATGAATTAGAAACGAAGCAAGCTTCGGGGAATTAAAGGCCCGAAGCAAGCTTCGGGGAATTAAACCCGCGATTAAACCCGAAGCGATTAAAGCAAAAACTGGCTCATCTAAGAGAGTCAACTCTATCGGAGTTGTCGGATCTGTTTGATCGGTGGATTCCTCTGGGAGTTTTGCAACCCAAGAGCGAAAAAGAAAACAGCCGGGAACGAGTCTACTCACTCAGAACGACCTTCTGGGGCTTTCTGTTCCAGGTGCTCTCCCCGCAGACAGCCTGCCGGGAGGTCGTCAGAAAGGTGCAGAGCTACTGTAGTGAGCGGGAGTTGAACCTGCCCAGTTCCTCCACCTCGGCCTATTGCCAGGCACGTCAGCGCATAGGTATAGAGGACTTACAAAAGATCGGTGAAGAGGTCAGCGAGCAGATACACAAGGAGGTAAGGCAAGCGCAGCGGTGGAAGGGGCACGAGGTCAGAGTGATAGACGGTACTGGGATCAGTATGCCCGATACCGAGCAGAACCAGAGGGCCTTTCCCCAACCCGGGGGGCAGAAAGAGGGGTGCGGATTTCCCGTCATGCTTCTGGTGGGCTGTTTCTGTTTGGCCAGCGGGGCCTTGCTGCACTGTGTCGAGACCACCTTAAAAAACCATGAAAGCGGCATTTTGCGCAAATTCGTTGGGTATTTGAAAAAAGCAGAGGTGGTTCTGTGCGACCGCGGTTATTGCTCTTATGCCAATCTGGGGCTGCTTCTAAACCATCAAATGGACGCGGTCATGCGCCTGCACCAAAGGCGCAAATGCGACTTCCGTAGCGGCCAAACACTGGGCCGATACGATCGGCTGGTGACCTGGAAAAAACCGCAGAGACAGCACGGGTTCAGCCCGGAAGAATGGGCTCAATTACCGGCCGAACTGACTCTGCGAATGGTGCGTTTCTTCGTTCAGATCAAAGGATTCCGTACCCGAAAGATCGATCTTGTGACCACCTTTACCGACCCCCTCCAATACACCGTAGAGGATCTGGCCGATCTCTACTTCCGCCGCTGGTCAGTGGAACTGTTTTTTCGCGACATTAAAACGACTATGAAGATGGAAACGGTACGCTGCCTTACTCCCGAAATGGTGCGTAAGGAAATCCAGCTGTTCTTTATCGCCTATAATCTCATCCGCGCCCTCATGCAACACCCCGCCACCCTCTATCAGCGTGACCTGCATCGGCTCAGCTTCAAGAGCACGGTCGACACCGTTCGGCAGTACTGCACCGCTCTGAACGCCACCCGCAAGCAACCTCGAAAGCAACAACGCATCATTGACGAGATGGTTCTGATTATTGCCGAGGAGACTGTTCCACTACGAGAACACCGCAGCGAACCACGAGCGGTCAAACGAAGACCGAAACCTTACCAATTACTAACGAAGCCGCGAGGGAAAATGAAAGTCTCGCGCTCGCGCAGAAACAAAGGCAAAAATCGTCGTTAATCGGGCTTATCTTAGCGCCATTCTAGTCAGACCACGTCCTGCCACCATCTCGGGATATGATCTTGAGTGATGGATACGCGTAACCAGCCGAGTTGCGGATATGGCAACTCAACGTTCCGTCCATTAACTCCACCGTCGCGCCTTCACCGCAACCTCCCCAGATCCGGTCCTCGAACATCAGGCCCGCATCGTGCCACGTCTTGCCGCCGTCGGCGCTGCGGTACTGATAGAGATTTTGAGCCGCGGGACGGTAAACTCGTGTCTGGTCGCCGCCGCGCTGGCGCTCAGCGCTACAAAGCAAACTGCCGTCGCGCAATTCAACAATCCGGTCCGGACATTGCCCGCTGATCGAGACTCGTTGCGGTTTGCTCCATGTCTCGCCACCGTCATCCGACCAGAAGAGGTAGTTAGTGTCGCCGACATCGCCATTGATCACTAAGCGCCCATTCGAAAGACGCGTGATTCGCGGCAAGTTGAACTTCAAGTCGGAAATCACCTGCTTATTCTTCCATGTCCGTCCACGGTCATCGCTTTCGATCAGCACGGTCCGTGTCCAATTGGCGGCATGCAGGTCCGACTCGCGATAAAGGCAATAGAGCTTCCCCGAAGGCATCAGGCAAAGGTCCGGAAAAGCTTCGTAGAGCTCGTCGCTTCGCGCCACGATTACATGGCGCTCCTCAACTTTATCGAGACTCAGTTGAGCGGAAGGTTTTGACATCCGGATAGCCTTTTCGTGCTTCGCTTTAGATTTGAAAGAAAATATTAATACCGGAAGGAGCGACGACGGGTCGAATCCATTTTCGTTTTAGATCGCGATTACGGATTCATTGAATATCCACTCGAATGTCGTCGTCGTAATCGTAGTCGATTGTCGATTTCTGTTTCTCGAATTTCGATTACGATTATGATTATGACGACGACAAAAGATCCATCCGGTTTCATTTCTATTCGTTGCCCTTCATTCATTCGTTGCTAGCCTCTTTTCGTTGTTCTCCCATCGTGCCTCTCAATCGTGATCCCCAGTCGATCTTCCCTTCTTTCGATTTTATATCACGAGGTAGCCGGACGCGCAAGCGTTCGGTCTTACGGTCGATCCCTAAAGCGGCCGTGATTACCTGGTTAGGCGTTTCGAGCTTCGCCCCCCCCTTCTTGCGAAGCCGGCTACATAGTCAAATTCCTGACGAAATGGGCTAAGATGAGCGTACGCCCCTTAGAGGAACGCGCCTGCCCTCCGAAGCTGCTCAAGCGAAGGAGGCGGAGTGCTTTTACAAATCGGCAGCGCGATATCGACAAGGTTCGGGACAAGGTTTGCGACGAGGTTTGAACATAGGTGATTCGAACTCCTCCTCTGAGTTTCCCCTTCCCTTCAATCCGGACCACCCGAGAGGGAAACCTTCTCCCGAACCTCGTCCCGAACCTTGTCGAATCCATTTCGACTTTAGATCACTGTTTGCTGCGATCCTCAGTCGATCTTCTCCCGGTATATCCCTTTACTCGGGGACTCGTTCAATAATAATGAAGAACGTAACAGTATTTTCCTTACTTTCTCATGCAATTCAACGAGCATGTATTTCCACACGCCGTGCAGGATCTCTTCCTGCGCCGCTTGCGTGATCTGGCGGATGCATACGATCGGAGGATCGCGAAGCTGCGCACACGGCGCGATGCCGAACGGTTGCGCAGCTCTTCGCGCCGAAAGTTGCGCCGAATATTCGGGCCGTCGCCGGAGCGCACGCCGCTGAACGTGCGGCAGACCGGCACACTCGAGCGTGTGGACCACACCGTTGAAAAGCTGATCTTCGAGAGCCGCCCTGGCTATTTCGTCACGGCCAACCTCTACCTACCCAAGGGCGACGGCCCCTTCCCAGCCGTTCTCGAGCCATGCGGCCATTCCGCCAATGGCAAGGCGCGGCTGGAATATCAGACCCTCGCCCGGGTGTTTGCGCGCAAGGGTTTTGTCTCGCTCGTCTTCGATCCGGTCAGCCAGGGCGAGCGGTCCAATCAATACGGGGAGGCCTGCGATGGCAACTCCTGCCGCGAGCACAACATGGCCGGCAATCAAATGACTCTGCTCGGCGATTTCTTCGGTCGGTGGCGTCTCTGGGACGGGATTCGCGCCATGGACCTGCTCCTGTCACGCCCCGAAGTCGATAAAAAGCGCGTCGGTGTCACCGGTTGCTCCGGAGGGGGCACCATGACCGTTTACCTCACCGCGGTGGATGATCGCTTCGCTTTCGCCGCGCCGGACTGCTTCGTGACCGACTATCTGTCGAACCTGGAAAACGAGATTCCGGCCGACGCCGAGCAGATGCCGCCGCGCATGCTCGCGGAAGGGTTGGACATGGCCGATTTCATGATCGCCTATGCGCCACGTCCAACGATCCTGCTGTCCGAGGAGCACGATTACTTCGACAACCGCGGCACACGCCGGACCTTTGCCCGTTTGCAGAAAGTCTACCGCCTGCTTGGCGCTCCCGATGCGATTCAACTCTACGCCGGCCGTCACTCGCACAGTCTCGAACGCCAGGCTCGGGAGGCCTGTTACGGATTCTTCGCCAAGCACGCCGGCGTGGAGATTGCGGCAAAGGAACCGACCGACCGCGCGGAAAAGGACGAAACGCTCTACGCTACGCCGGTCGGCGACGTATTAAAGCTGCCAGGCGCCAGGCGCGCATGCGATTTCATCGCGGAGTCCGCGCGCGGCCTGGCGAAGCTGCGTTCCCGGGTTCCCGCGGCCCAACTGTCAGGCCTGCTGCCGAAGGTGCTGAATCTTCCCGCGCGCAACCGCCCACCCCATTTCCGAACCCTGCGCGCGGTCGGCGAAGCGGCGCTCGACCCTTCGCGCTTTCGACGGCTTTGGCTTTACGGCCTCGAAACCGAACCGCAACACGATGGCATTACGGCCATACTCCTTCACATCGATCCGCAGTCCGGCCCCCCGCGACCTTCCTATCTCGCACATCCTTCGCCCCCGCGAGATCTGACAGTCTATATCCCGCATACCTCCACACGAAAGGATTTGCTCGATGGGAAAGCGCCCGCCGGCGATCCAGACGGCGGCTTCTTTGCCGTGGAAGCCCGTGGTATCGGGCGCATGACCGCGCTGACCTGCGGAAGCCGCGACTTCTTCGAGCCATACGGTGTCGATTACTTTTACGCCTCACATGGGCAGATGCTCGGCGTCAGCTATGTCGCGCGCCGTACCCACGACGTGCTCGCCGCCCTCGACCTGCTAGAAGCGCAAGGCGCGCGGCGCGTCCATCTGGTCGGCCGGGGTCTCGGCTCAATCGTCGCCGCCTTCGCGGGAGTGCTCCATCCACTGGTCAAGCGCGTTACGCTGAAAAACGCGCTGCTTTCCTTTCACGAGCTCACGCAGACAGACGTATACGACTGGCCGGCGTCATCGCTTCCATGGAAGCCGCTCCCCCATTTTGACCTGCCGGACCTCTACCGCGCGTTGCGGCGAAAGCGCCTGGCCATCGAAGAGCCGTGGGATGCGCGGATGAAGCCTTGGAACAGGGCCCGCCTGCGCAAACACGCGAAGACACTCGGATTGCCAGATTCTATATTTTCGCCGAGATAAGTTCAGCGCCCAAATTGGGCATCCCCCACGCTCTTGGCACGTAACAAACCAAAGGGCGTCGACGGTTGCCGTGGGGTAATTTGAGGATTCCCGCTACGCGCAGCCAGACTCGTTCCAGAAAGAATCCCCCAGCGCTTGCCCTGGGGATTGTTAGGTTTCCCGTCAATCCCCAAGTAGGAAGGAAACCCTGAAACTCTCCGGGACAAGCCCGGAGGATCTGAGAAACGCAATTATTAGGAATTATTATCAGGACAGGGAATTATTAGGGACAGCACTATCTTATACCGATAAAAATGCCGCACTACCCTACTAGCGCACGAACCTTGCTGGCGCGCGTTTTTTTCAGAATTGTATAAGCTTTAGATTATAGGTAAAAGTCCCCCGTTGCAGCCTGGCTTCCGCGTGTATCTGAGGGCCTTGTTCAGGTTGGCTACCAAGTGGAAGCGATCGAGGATGTGCAGCGCCTGGGGTGCCTTTTTCCACTTTGAGGTAAGGCTTCCACAGATCCGTAGCGATCTGGCTGCTCTTTTGCGCTCCCAATTCCCAGAAAAAACGCAAGAGCCGTTGCGCTTATTGAATACTAGCCGCCGCCGCCCCTCGTCAAGCTGGTAGACCACGGTGAGCCTCGGATACTGGATCCGATCGAATCCCGAAAGCCCCCAACGCACCATCGCCTCGACCGACTCGAAGACGTTGCGCCAGTTCGTGCGAAAAACCCTTGCCGTCTCTTCCCAGCTCAAGCGCCTCGCCCACTGGGCCAGGCATTGGCCAACTCAGATGACTCTTGCCCTTGGCCCAGGGCACCTCTTCGACCTTCACCCCGCACCGCCGGCAATTGACCCGCCGCATGCGGTAACGAATTTATACCCTTCATCCCCCACAAGGGCACAAATTCAAAATGCCTACGCCTCGCTCATGTTGTAGCCGCTGGCCGTCCGGCCACACCCCGTTTCTTGCGCGGCTCAATCTGCACCACAATCGCCTACCGATTTCACCATTTCCATACTCGAAACAAAGCTAGCCAATAGCACCGGTAGCGTTTTGATGAGCACTAATGTATTTTCGGTACTACTTTCATCCTCGGAACGGCCCGGTGCTTCAACCTTTCAATCCCATATGCAAAGAAAACACCGACCAGCCCCTCCGGCTGTGGAGGAGCGGGATTCAGGGCAGCACCCTGACTTCTCCTTGTGCGTCACCGTATTTCCTCTTGTAATTACCCACCCACAGATCTGCTGTAGACCCTTAAGGACAGGGAATCCGTAGGGACAGACTATCTATACCGATAAAATCACTACCCTCTACCCTACTATTGCTGTTTAAATTGTATAAGTTTAGATTATAGGTAAATAGTCGTAGTGTCGTGTACATTCGGCTCCGTGGAAATACACCCTTCCTCCGTCGCGACTCGTCCCTCTTCGTCCCGCTTTGGTGGATATCAGAATGAAAGACCTCTGTAGCCGCGGCCGCGGCTACGCTTTCGGCTTCTCATCCATCCTTGCCAAAGCAGACAACCGATTGTTCAGTTGGAGTTGGGAATCGAAGTACTCGAGTACTAAGGCCTAACCCGCTTGACACTGCTTCCAAGCCACTTGTTAGTATAATGTCATGAAAGAAGCCACGACCATTCCAACCGCAGAACCGCTACTCTTCAACAAGAACCTGGGCCAACCGCTCCGGCCGATGTCCGACTTGCCGCCGTACACGAACGCCGACGGCGAGCCGGTCGTACCCCTTACGCAGGAGCAGAAATATGTGTTTGATACCTGGGGATGGCTATTGATTCCGAGCGTGCTCAGTGATGCCGACATCGAGGAGATGCGCGATTTCTGTTATCGCCTTAAGCGCGACCCCGAATCGATTCCGGAACCCCACCGGAGAACCTACGGCGGTCCCCTTGAAAGGCTGACCGATCATCCGGTGGTGGTCGGTTTCGCACGGGAATTTCTCGCAAGTCCGTATGTCGCGAACGAAGAGTGCTACGGATTTCGGATGGAGATGAGCTTCCTCGCCCTGCGTACGTCTACGGATGAGGAACCGAATCTCTTTCATGCACACAACGGAAACGGCATGTTTCGCATGCCGGGCGATTCTCATACCTACAACTGCATCCCCGGCAAGGCCAACGCCGGCCTCACCCGTGTCGTCTGGGAGTTGAATCCTGTTGAAAAGGGAGATGGAGGCACACTCTTCATCACCGGCAGCCACAAGTCCGCATACACCGGTCCGGAATCCGCTTATCATCCGGAATCGCCGCTCTGGGAGACCTATTCGTGCCCCGCCGGCTCGGTCATTATCTTTACGGAATCCACTACTCACAGCGGACAAACCTGGATGAACCCCGATATCGACCGCGTGGCCATTTTTAACGCCTACAACAACGTCAACACCCGTTGGTCGCGGTCGCGCCCACATCCCGACCAAATCGCCGCCATGCCGCCCAAACGGCAGACATTATTCCGCGACGTCTATGCCAGCGGCAATCTCACTGGTGGGGAACCCTACGCTGACCTGCAATGAGTAATATATGAGAAACCCCAAGTTCTTGCCGGTCTTTGCCAAAAGAGCTGATCCGGAATGCACTTCGATCTCGATGAGCAATACTACGAGGTTCAAGAGCGGTCCGGCTACGAAGAAAAATTAGCTCGTTGATAAGGGTAGCCGGATCGCTGCGCGATTCGGACGTTTCCCACGGCGTGGTGAGAATTTCGAGGTCATGAATTAGGGGAATCCACATTCATTGATCTATCGGGCGAAGCCATCGGACCTGTTCAGCACACCTCCCCGGTCTCATCTTACCGCTCTGAATGACGAAACGGCTCCAATGAGGCAAGACCCCTTCGGGAAAGGACTTCCAGGGTCAGCCACTTGCATCCATGTGTTCTCGTCATTCAAACCCAACCGTAAGAGCCTGTGGCGCAGAGCCGACAAGTGACGTGTGGAACCAAGCTTTTCCGCCAAGGTGCTCATGGTGACTCAAGTCCGAAAGATACCAAGGACGAACTCCTGGTTTCTTCGAAAGGCTTCCTTAATTTCATTGATGTCCGGCACGACGGCCTCTTCAAACAGCTCATTTAGCTCCTGCTCTGTAAAAGGATGTTGCTTGAGGAGGAATTCGACATCGCGGTCATCCATGGGAAATATTCGAACAATGCGCTCCTCGGTCAAGGCCGGGGTAAAACAATAGCAATTTCATCGCCTACCGGAGCAAGGATTTCTCTTCCGCACTACGTCCTGCCTACCTTCTTCTGCTGAGCGGGATCAGCAGGCGGGGAGCGCGCTTGGAAAACAGTCGCACTGCCTGCACTGAGCCGAGTCGAAGAGCCTGCACTGCATGCCAATCGTAGTCGGAGGGCGAAGTTGGAAGCGAAGTTAACGCTTCAGGACTCTGTTTTAAGATTTTTCCCACGGTGGGCTTCGCCCCATACCACCGTGCTTGTCAGTGAACCTCGCTACCCTGATCGAATAGAGCCTGGGTTTAGCTTTCCTCCTTGATCGCTCGATCACCGCAAGGAACAGTGGTATGGCTACTGCATCAGCGGGTTAACTCTTTGCGAATCCTAGTCCTCCCGCGGTCGCCAGATCAGGGAGCCCGGAACGAGGCGTGTGAAAGTGACGCATTGTCCCCTCCTGTTTTTTTGCCCATGTTGGCAACCAGAATTAAGCAGAAAGCAGACTGTTTAGTTTGACCCTTCATCTGAGTGAGAGGTATTTAGTCCGACAGATTCCTGGCGAATCGAAATGAACGTATCCGCATTCCGTATCACGGCTTTTTCGCTCTTTGCTATTCTGCTGACGGGCGCCTTTATCCAGTTGGGCGGGGTGCTCATGGGAACGGTTTCTCAAGGCGGTAAGGAACTCGGGGCCAATGCCCTGGCGATCCCCGTGTTTTGGGTCTTTCTGGCGCTTCTTTTTCTTTCGGCTATCTTAAGGGCCCTCGCGCGATACGAGCTACTGACGCGGGCGGAATTACTCTGTATCCTCTTCGCCGGGCTTCTGGCAGCGCCCATCATGACGGTGGGGTTCTGGCGCTACCTGGTTCCGGCGGTGGCTACGTTTCCCCGCGGCGAGGAATTCGATCTCCTCGATGCGGTGAATCCAAGTCTCTGGCCCCACGGACCGAACCTGACCGATGGTATCCTCGCCCAGCCGGCCGGACCCGGAGTCGATACGCATGGCAGTGTCCGATGGGAAACCCTCTCCCTCTTCAAAGGTGGCACGGTGCAGGCGCCCGTAATCGAGCACGAGAACGAAACGGCCGCTTCGAGTCTACGCGTGCGCCTTCCCGCCGTACCGGGCCTGGAGGGCGCCGTCATCCCTGGCCAACCCTACCTCCTCAGCGTGCTCGCTAAAGCCGAGGACCTCGGTCTCGACTCCACCTATTACTGCCGAATCTACCACGATGCCGAAGAGATTTTCCTGCAGGATGCGTTCACCTCGACGAAGGAGGCGGAACCGAATTTCGCGCAGAGGGAAGGTTTCCTGCGGGTCGGGACCTATGGTGTCGTCTTTCCGAATACTGTGAAGGACTCCGTCACTCTGGAGCTAGGCCTCGAGGGCGCCGGTCGCGTCGTCTTTCGCGATTTGCAATTCATGAATGTCGAAGCCATCGAGAGCGCTTTCAGGGGGCGCATGGTAATCCGTGAAAAGGACTTCGCGCAATTGCCTGAGCAGGAGCGGGCAGGGCTCCTGGTTGAGCCGGACCGCCTCCTTAGCATTGCCGGGATGCGGTATCTGCTTGCCGGCTATATTCCGTGGAGGGATTGGCTCCGGCCGCTGTCAACATGGGGCGCCTACCTCGTCCTCATCCTCCTGGGAACTTTTTCCATCGCCGTCATCATGCGCCGGGAATGGATTGACAACCAGCGTCTTCCCCTACCCCTGGCCCAGGTTGTTCTCTTTTTTCTGGGGAGCAAGTCCAGGGGTGAGGGTCCAGACCGATTCCTTCCGGAAGGATGGCGGAGCCGTTTTATGTGGGCAGGTTTTACCGTCGCCTTTATCTGGTGTCTCCTTCGCGGCTTACATGATTTTCACGCCGGCATACCCGATCTCAACATTAACCTGCGCCTGAATGCCTACATCAGCAACCCCTACCTCGAGCGTATGTTGAGAGGAATCCATTTCCAAGTCCTCGCTCTTTTCCTCGGCCTGGCAATGTTTCTCGAGCTCAATGTGCTCATGAGTTTGCTCATCGGTTTTCTCCTCTTCAGAACTCAATATCTCGTCGGGGAATTTTACGGGCTGACCTACCAGCGCGGTTATCCAGAGATCACTCATCAGCGAATGGCTGCATACCTCGTCTACGCAGCCCTTCTCCTGTTCTTTTCCCGGAAGTACTTTTATCGCCTTCTTCGTGCCGCCATCCGCGGTCAGGATCGGGGGGATGAAGTCCTCTCGAGCAGAGGAGCGGTTCTTCTGCTCATCACTTCAATAGCCGGCGTCGCGGTCTGGGCGCAAGTGGTGGGTATGCCCCTCGGCGCCATGCTCATCATATTCGCAACCCTTCTGAGCATTGGTTTTGTGGCTATGAAACTGCGGGCTGAGTGCGGCGTGCCTTCCTACACTTATTTCCCCCATCTGATTCTCATTGTCGGGTTCGCAGGGGGCATGTCCGTCTTCGGCACTCAGGGTACGATGTTCGCGGTCTTCGTCTCGGCCATCATAGGCTACCACGCCTTTTTTCTGATTCCAGGTCTGCAATTGGAGTTTCTGGAACTCGGCCGGCACTTCCGGCTCAAGCGCAGGGTCATATTTCTCGTCAATGGAGTGGCGATAACGGGCGGCTTTCTCATCGGCGGCTGGATCTTTCTTTCCGGCGCCTACGCTAAAGGCATGAACAGTTTCCCCAATTCAGGGGATTATCGGGGCATCATCGGTTGGGGTCGCTATTACGGTCTCTATCACACCGAGGCAACGATGGATTCAGTAACACCCGTGGAAGAGGAGGAGCGCCGGAATGTCGACCCCCGAACCTGGGCCATTCTCTATTCCGGCACGCTCACCTTTGTGGTTACTGCATTGCGCCAGACCTTTACCGGTTTCTGGTTTCATCCGGTCGGCATAATCATCGGGTCGATGGGGGCACTCTACCGCCTATGGGGCAGCCTGCTGGTGGCCTGGGTGGTACGGTTTACCGTGCTCAAACTCGGAGGCGCGGCCACCGTTCGAGAAAAGCTGCTCCCCTTTGCCGCGGGAATCTTCCTCGCTGCCGTAACCGCCCAGGGACTCTTCTTTGCCATCGATTTCCTTCTCTTCTACTTTACCGACAGCAGCATGTTTCAACACGGGCTTTTGTGATGTCTGATGGAGGGTCAAGGCTTCGCGGTAGATCCCTTCCGAGTCGGATAGGGGCAGCAGCGCTATGTCTTGTTCTCTTTCTGATTCTGATCCTGGTCTATTCTCGCTTCGCCGCACCGGAACAGCTCTTTGAACGCTTCGTTGCCTACGAGGAGTATCCTACCGCACCAATGCAGAAGGCGATCCAGGTAGATCGAGTAGACAGGGAACACCGAGCATTTCTCGATCTCGGTTCGCGTTTCGCCGGCCAGCCCGGATATTATCGGACCGCCGATTACATCCGTGCCGCATTCGAGCGAGCCGGTCTCGAGATCTATACCCAGGAGTTTCAAACCGTCGCTCCACAGACGGCCTACCGGGAGATCTATCGGGTGCGTAACGACAGCACCGCTCAGGCGCCAGGGCTGGAACCGATCGAGGACGTCTCGATTTACCCTTTCATGCCGAATTTCCTGCAGCCGGTAGTGACGCCACCCGGCGGAATCACGGGAGAACTCGTTCTCCTGGACGAGGAGACGCTCAATACCCGGCGAAGCTTCGACGGATGCATCGGGCTCATTGACAGCCTCGAAGAAAGAGTGCCCAGGGAATACCTTTTCGACTGGACCCGCTATGCCAACCTGGGAATGGAAGCCCTCCTCGTCTCCCATTCAGAAGGTCTTAACGAAGCCCCCTGGGTGAAGTTTTCCCCGAGTCGTGGGACCTGGGCCATGGTCTCCAGCGTTCCCATCAACTACGTACGATTGGCGGCTACGGAGGGTATTTTCCGCTACATCGGTGAAACCATCCGTCTTCGCGTTCGGGTCGACTTCCGGAGAGTCAACAACGTCAGTCTGTTCGGAGTCCTCAAGGCTCCCGAGCCGTCCAAAGAAGCAATCCTCTTCACGGTCCCATACGACACCCCATCCATTCTTCCCGACCGGGCACCGGGTGTCCTTTCGGCGCTCGCTCCGGTAGTCCAACTCCGCCTCCTCGAGGGCCTCTTGCCTTACGAAGAGACACGGCGGCGGGACATCATTTTCGCGAGCCTGGGTTCCAGCGCCCTGGCCGAAGGGGGGCACAACAACCTCCTGCGTGTCATCGGGAAGAAGAATCAGGACTTTCAGCCGGAACGAACGCTGCAATTGGGTAAATTCGATCCGGACCGCGATCGCATCGTGGGCACGACGATGGATGCGGGCGACCGCCGGCAGGTCTACCTGGAAGAGCGCTGGGAGGAGAACGAACGCCAGCGTTACCGCGTTGGCAGGATTCTGGAATTGTTCGAGGAAGAGGGCTTCGCGGCGGATTCGGTTTCGACCAGGAAGGTCCTCAAGGGCCTGGATGGAGATATCCGCGACCTCGCTGAAGAGCAGTTTAGTTACGTAGTGAAGACGCGGGCCTTCGAGCTGAGCGGGCCGCTCACGGAAGCAAAAGTCGCGATCGAACGGGAGCGCGGTCTAGAGGTCGCCGGCAGTGAGGCCTTACGCGGCTATCTCCATGCAAAGCAGATATATGACGAAGCGCTTGCCGCCACAGGCTACCGGATGACTAACTTGCTCAAGACGAAGCCGGAGACGGTGGCGCGATATGACCTGAGGAATCGGTTCCGGGAGCGTATGAAGGAACTTGTGCTCCATCACGATCGACATCGCCGTGAGATGGAGCAGGAGGTGGTCCTCCTCAACCTTTTCAGCCAATACCAAAGAATCGGGCTCTTTTCGATGCGTCTGGCACCCGCTCCGCCCGACAGCAATGGTGAGACAGAGATCGTGAGCAGCGGATCCGGCGCCGCCTACTCGCATTCGTCGGTCAAAACGATCATCCGTCTCATGAATCGGGCCAAGCGCCGGTTGGACATTGGGGAAGCTCTGGAAGTGCCGCCCCCGGGTGAGTGGCAGGATCGAACCGTTGGCCGGCATATCGGCCTCAACGTCTCTCGCCAAGCGCCGCGAATCTGGGGAAACATCGGCTACCCCACCATTTTCATTTACAACTTCGAAAGAAAGAAAAGCTACTCTTACTACGCCTCTCCCGTCGACCTCCCTTTTATGCATGAATTGGGCACGCTATCCAATACCTTCAAGGTGATCGGAGAGTCCTTTCTTTCCCTGGCCCACGGGAACGGCAGCCTCGAACCGACACAGATCTGGCACGGCCACCAGGGGAGGGATTTTGGCGGCCGCGTTCTCGCCGCTCAGATCGGCCAATCCATCGTGCCGAATTATACCGTGAAAGATGCCCTTGTCGCTTGCCGCTCCCGTCCCGACAGCAACATGTGGGCCTATCCCGGCTACTACCGCCATCCCATCCTCATGTCCGACGTCTATGGACGTTACGAGGCATCGAAAAACTACAACGATTTTCCCGTATTCTGGAATGTGGGGAGAGATGGGGGCACAATCGCTCCGCTCGCCGCAAAGATCGGAGCAGATGGTTTCATATCCCATATAAAAGACGAAGGGGATGCGAACCAACGGGTCTTCAAGTCGATCAAGGTTCCGTGGTGGCGGGCGCAGGATCTGACCCTCGTCCTTTTCCCGGCCTCCCCCATGACCCTTCTGGACCTGACCAATCCGCAGACCCTCAAAGAGTATACGGGGGTCAAGATGATCCGGAGCCAGGGGCTGGTACCTCCGGATCGATTCTGTCTCTTTGAGAGCACGGGGCTTGTGGCCACCTTTCTGGAACCGGACCAACGCTGTTATGTGGAGTTGCAGTCAGGGGCTCAAGAGCACGAACGCGCCAAGGTCACCCGCGCCTTCATGACAAACGTCGATGAATCTTCCAAGGAAAGCCTGAAACGGGAAATTGACGGCGGCGGCTACCTCGTCAGCGATCATCCTTATCTGCGCGATCTCCCTTCCGAAGTGGCCCACTCCATGGCCTATGTCAATGGCCGCCGGCTCGATCTACAGAACGCCTACGGCATGGCCGATGAGCGAACAAACGACTACCACGATAAGGTTCTCACCCACCTCGAGCAGAGCCGGGACCCTTCCCTGAGTAAGAAGGCGTCGATCCAGGAAGCGCGCCAGGCGGTGACCTACGCCACCCTCAATCATCCCGAGCTGCGGGAGTCCATTTTCGAAGCCGTAGCGGGTATACTCTGGTACCTGGCTCTTCTCGTCCCCTTCATCTTTTTCTTCGAAAAACTCCTCTTCTGTTTTTCCGACGTTCGCAAGCAGATCATCGCCCAGACCGTTATTTTCATCGTTGTGTTCGCTCTCCTGCGCTTCCTCCACCCGGCCTTCACGATGGTGCGGTCTTCCCTCATGATTCTGCTGGGTTTCATCATTATTCTCATCTCCATCACGATTACCATTCTCTTCTCGGGAAAGTTTCAGGAGAACTTCCGCGAGCTGATGAAGAAACGAGGAAGGGTGAGTGCGGCCGAGGTCAACAAGCTGGGTGTCATGATTTCAGCCTTCATGCTCGGCCTTAACAATATGCACCGCCGCAAAGTCCGCACCGGTCTCACCTGCGCCACCCTTACGCTGATCACCTTCGTTATTATCTGCTTCACCTCCGTTCAGGATGACCTCGTGGAGGAGAATTTCGCGGTGGGAAAGGCGCCTTACCAGGGCCTGCTCCTCAAGCACGAGCAGATGGCGCCATTCCATGCCGGCGAAATCCAGGCAATTCACGAAAAATACGGTGATCGATACGACATTTGCCCGCGCTACATGATGATTGGCTACGAAGACTTCCGGGACCGCAGACGTAAGAATCCCGATCTTACAATCAGTTACAAAGGAGAGGGGGGACTGCGTAAGGTGGAATTCGAATCCGTCATCCGTTTGAAACACAATGAGCCGATGCGGCACAAGATCCGTTTCCTCACCGAAGAGACCTGGTTCACTGAGAACGACGAGATCGAATCCGACAGCCTCATCCCAGTTTTCATTCCCGACACCATGGCCGAGCGGTTGAATATCTCGGTCAACGAGGTCAACAGGGAGGCCGTGACGGTTTGGATTAACGGCGAGGAATGCCTCGTGCGAGGTATCTTCGACTCGGAAGCTTACGATGCCATGACCGATCTGGACGGCTACCGACTCCTGCCCTTCGACGTTACCGCTATCGATGTGTTGACCACCAAAGGATGGGGAACCGGTGTCGTGGCCAACGAAGACGATCCCAAGATCCCGCCCAAAAATGTCATTCTTGCGCCCTACAGCGACCACCGATTCATGACCAATCAGGGAGGGGGGCGGTTCATCTCCGTGGCCATCGGTATACCCGAAGCCGGGCACAAGGAAGTGAGACAGGTGGTCGAGAGTTACCTCGAACAGACCGCCAAACCGCTTTCATACGGCCTCGATGGTGTAGCTTATTGGGCGCGGCGCACGCGAGAGGCCGACCTGGGTGATCTTCTCGAACTTGCCATACCTTTGCTAATCGCCGCTTTCACCGTCCTCAACACGATGCGCGGATCCGTTTACGAACGGCGCGACGAGATTTACGTCTACAACTCGCTCGGTATCGCTCCCCGCTACGTCTTTTTCATGTTTCTTACCGAAGCTTTCGTCTATGCCGTCGTGGGATCGATTCTGGGATACACTCTGAGTCAGGGCACAGGCCGTATTCTCACCGCTCTCGACCTGACCGGCGGCCTCAACATGACCTTCACCTCACTCACCACTGTTTACGCTTCCCTCGCACTCTTCGGCACCGTCCTGGTTTCGACTTACTTCCCCGCCCGATCGGCCATGGAGATCGCCGCGCCTACCGAGGATGCGGGCTGGGGCCTGCCGGAGCCGGAGGGTGACTACCTGCGCTTCCATCTCCCCTTTACCTTCAACTTTCGCGGGCACATAGGCATCCTTGCATTCTTTGATCGAAAGCTTCTCGACCACGGCGAGGGAGGCGCGGGGCGCTTTTTCTCCGAGAAACCGGAGCTCTCTCTCGATCCTGAACCGAATCCACAAGGTGGTTCTTCCTACGTGCCTTCCATCACGGCCACAATCGGGCTCAAACCCTTCGACCTCGGCGTCTCCCAGAAACTGGCCATCGCGATGCCGCCCGATGAAGAAGCGCGGGAATACAAAGTCCGCATTGAAATCCAACGCCTTTCCGGCACTCGCGATTCCTGGCTCCGGCTTAACAAAGACTTCGTCTCGCAGATCCGGCAGCATTTCCTCCACTGGCGCGCTCTCAGCCCCGACAACCGCCAGGAACTCTTCACCGAAGCGAGAGATCGGCTAACGGGCAGAAGCCTTTCGGCCGAGTCCGTCAGGCTCCAAGAAATCTCACACACTTCCTCACGAGAACCCAAATAGTACTCGTCGTTTCCATGGATGCCCAAACACTGGCCTATGTTCGTATTTCGCCGAAATACGAACATAGGCCATATCAAACGCGCATCCACATTCGAGCTCGACCGAGAGACGCCTGCCCACAGCAGTCAAGGTCCTGGCCCACCGGGATGGGAAGCTCGCTCTTGACACGCCACAGCCCCGCAATGCGTGGGCGGCGGCGGTTGCATGCGACAGGCCCGTTATCTTGACGTCGAGCAAGGCGGAACCCATATTTTCTTTAACCTTGGATTTGCAAAGCCCCGGAAATTGTGTGAGATTCTGAATGAAACAAACGTCCCCGGACCCGCGCCTACGCACCGTCCTGAATCCCGCTGGTTAGAGCTACGGCGTGGCAAGGGGGCCGCCTGCCTCGGCGTTGCGCTTGCGCAACCAAGACGGGTTCCACCACGGGCATCTTTCCAACAGTTGGATCGGGTGCTCCGCGCACGATGATGCTTGAGAAAATCAGCGACCCCGTCCCGGCTTGCCGGTACGGGAGATTGCCAAGTTAAAAACGATGGAGCGGTTGGCGCTAACGGGAGGATCCCCGACAAACCGGAACCCCTTTCCTGCGTGGCCGGTGTTTGGCGACGAGGAGAAAGAGGGACTTATACGCGTGCTCGAAAGCGGAAAGTGGGGATCGACTAATGGAGAGGAAGTCAGTGAATTCGAGCAGCGCTTCGCGGACTTCCACAACGCGAAATACGGCATAGCCACGACGAGTGGGACGACTGCGCTTGCCATCGCCATGAGAGCTGCAGGCATAGGGCCCGGCGATGAGGTTATTCTGCCGAGTTACACGTTTGTGGCATCCGCGACGGCGATCCTGGACGCTTATGCAAAGCCGGTCTTTGTGGATATCGAGCCGGAGACTTTCAACATTGATCCGAGAAGCGTCCTGAAAGCGCTTACGCCTCGAAGCAAAGCAATTCTCCCCGTCCATTTTGGGGGAAGGCCGGCGGAGATGGATGCGTTGAGGCATCTCGCAAGAGAGCACAATCTGCGGATTATTGAAGACGCCTGCCAGGCCTGGGGCAGTGTATACAAAGGCAGGCATGTCGGAACGCTCGGTGATGCAGGATGTTTCAGTTTTCAATCTTCCAAGAACATCACGGCCGGGGAAGGCGGAATGATTATCACGAATAATCCAGATTTCGCGGCTGCGAGCCGCTCTATAGCGAATTGTGGACGGGCAGATGAGGGTCCCTGGTATGATCACCACAGCTACGGCGGGAACTATCGTCTAACGGAATTTCAAGGAGCCGTTTTGAAAGCGCAGCTGAATCGCTATCCGTCTCTGCAGAGGCAGAGGGAGGAATCGGCGAGTTTCCTGAGGGACGGAATCGAGGGGATAGAGGGCTTCAAAACCCTCACACCGATGGACGTGGAATCGCGATCATCCTGGCATCTCTTTGTCTTCAGGATCGACACAGCGTGCTGGGGCGAAATCGGGAAAGAGCAGATCGTTGAGGCGATTCTGGCCGAAGGCATTCCCGTGAGTCCCGGTTATTCTCTTCCCGTCTACAAGCAACCCCTTTTCACGGATCGAAACTTTGGAGCAAAGGGTGGTCCAACCGCATTTTTTGATCAGGAATTACCCGACTTCCGTCGCTTTCACCTTCGCAATGTGGAGAGTGCCTGTTCGGAGCAAGCCCTGTGGTTGACTCAGAATACGCTCCTCGCCGACGAGGAGATGCTCCGGTCGATCATACAAGCCCTGGCCAAAGTGTTCGGCGGCAAAGAGCAATTGAGACTCGGTCCTACAGCTGGTTCCCGGTGACCCACCCGCCAGAGATTGTAGAAGCGTACTGCTCAGCGGGACTGCGATGAAACAGCTCGCCTCGCGGCATAAAGCCGCTCCTACAGCCTGACGGTGATGAGGTGTTTCGACCCTGCCCGACTACCCGCGAGGGATGTAGGAGCGTCCCGATTAGCCGGACCCCGGTCGAACCAACTCGCATCGAGGCTTGTCTTTGCGAGGAAGCATGGCGAAGCAATTCAGTATTCCGACGAGTCTGGACACCGGATTGCTACTGCATCAGTGAGCTAACTGTCTGCGCATTATTTTCCAACGGTCCCTTCAAAATCGTCTCCGGCTGAGCGGGTTCGTAGCAAACTCTGCCGAACGCGGTTGACCCTATCTCCTTCGCGAATCTAGTATTAACCGATGAAACCAAAACCCGTCGTAATCGGTATGGTGGGGGCGCGCTTCGCGGCGTCCTTCCATCTGGAAAATTACAGACGCGTGCACGGAATCGACGTTCGCATCAAAGGCGTGACTTCGAAGGAGTCCGAGAACGCTTCAAAATTCGCCCGGGAGCACGAGCTGGAAAAGGTTTATCCTTCGGTAGAGGATTTACTTGCCGATCCGGAGATCAACCTGGTGGATTTGTGTATTCCGAATTACCTCCATCATCCGCTCACGGTGCAAGCCGCCACCGCCGGTAAGAACGTTATTTGCGAGAAGCCTCTTACCGGCTATTTCGGTGGTGACGGGGATACGCTTGTTGGAAAAGAGACGCCCCGCAAAGAGATGTTTGAGACCGCGCTTGTGTCTGCTGATGAAATGATGGCCGCGGTGGAAACTAACGGTGTCACCCTTTGCTACGGAGAGAACTGGGTCTACGCTCCCAACGTCCAAAAGGCTGACTACATCCTCTCGCAGAGCGATAATACCATACTGCGCTTTGTGGGCGAAGAATCCCATAGCGGCACACACTCCGAATACGCCAGGATCTGGCGCTTTGCCGGCGGCGGTAGTCTTTTCAACAAGGGCTGTCACCCGCTCGGAGCTATCCTCTACCTTAAATACAGCGAAGGGCAGCGGAAATTCGGCAAACCTATCAAACCCAAAAGTGTCGTCGCGGAAGTGGCCAACCTCACCGAGATGGAGAGCTTCTGCCAAGAAAAAGAAAAATGGATAAAGACGGGATGGAAGGATTGTGAAGACTGGGGTTCGATGATTCTCACTTTCGAAGACGGCGCCGTAGCCCAGATCACCGCCGCCGATATGGTCCTGGGCGGAATCCAGAACGTTCTCACCGTTTACTCGAGTAAAGCAGTCGTGCAGTGCAACCTGAATCCCAATTCGGGCATGATGACCTACGTACCGGACGATAAAGTCCTGGGTGATGCCTACATCCGCGAAAAGGTTGAAACTCGAGCCGGCTGGCAGCTTACGAATCCGGATGAAGACTGGATGAACGGCTTCCCTCACGAACTTCAGGATTTCTGCGAGGCGATTGCTCACGATCGGCCCCCCAAGAGCTCCATCGGATTGGCACGCGACATCGTGGCGGTCTGCTACGGCGCCTACGTAGCCGCCGAAACCGGTCAGCGCTTCGATCTCTCGCCCTGGATGTAGGTGGTGTTCCCCGCGGATTAACAACAAGTGGTAGTTCATTGCTTATGAAGATTTAACAGAAGGAAACAGAGAGAACGAAGAGGGAGAGTTACCCACGGATGGCTCCGCAGTACCACGGATGGGCAGTAATCTCTCAAATCCGCGTTTTTCTCGAATCCGTGGAGAATTTACCCTCCTTCGACATCGATCCCACTGAGTGTACTTTCCGTTCTTCAGACACCTTCATGCTTGAAACGATCATTCCTCTTCACTTTCATTCGCGCTGTTCGTAGTTTCAATGAGATCGAGTCCTATTCAGTGAAGCATCGTCGATAAAGACTACTAAACGTATGGAAACAATCGCCAAATTGCCGATGACCCACTGTGGGAAACCGGTCGATCTGTCGGCAGACTGTTTCGGGGAACTCAATTCCGCTTCGGATACCCTCGACGACCGCGAGGAGCTGCATCGCCGGATGTCCCGAGACGGTTATCTCTTCCTTCCCGGTTTATTAGACTTGGACGATGTCGACGCCGCCCGTCGAACCGTGCTGCAAAAGCTGGCGAAGCGGGGCGCCCTTGACGAGACGGCCCCCCTGATGGACGGAAGGGTTCGAGCAGATGCGCAGGAATTGTCTTTCGATGCGAGCCTCGCAAAGGACAACCCAGAGTTGCACAAACTGCTCTACACGGGTCCGATGATGAGCTTCTACGAATTTTTCCTGGGCGATGAAGTTCGTCCCTTCGACTTTACATGGTTTCGAGTGAAGACACCGGGGACTTCCAACGCGACCCCACCCCACTACGACATCGTTTTTATGGGTCGCGGGACAACGAGTCTCTATACATCGTGGACCCCATTAGGAGATATGCCCTATGGAATGGGCGGCCTCGTCGTCTTGGAAAATTCGCATATGCAAAAGCAGCTCAAGGAAACCTATGGCCAGACCGACGTGGATCTCTACTGCGAGAATGAAGGAGAGGCGGCCGAAATCGTGGCACGCGCGCGCGCCGAGAATCGCAATCTGAAGCCGGAAGAAAGGGAACTGATCCGATGGAATTCAACCGGAAACTATCCAGGCGACGCCATCGATGCTCGTTCCGAACTGGGAGGGCGCTGGCTGTCGGCTGAATATCGCATGGGTGATCTTCTCGTCCTGAGCATGTACACGATGCATGCCAGTCTGGACAATCACACTGACGCCATCCGCATCTCGTCCGATTCCCGCTACCAGCGAGCCGATGAGCCGGCAGACGAACGGTGGATCGGCGAGGACCCTCCGGGTCACGGCATTCGCGCCAAACGGGGAATGATCTGCTAGCAGCCTGTCGGACTTTGTAATTCTTTCAAAATGATCATTCGAATTCATTCCGACAGGCTGCTAGAAACAAGAAAATGAAACTGAATTTTGGTGGAAGTGTGCTCGAGATGCGAAAATCAGGGCCAAACTTTCACAGCGACATGGAAAAGCATTCGCTTTCCTTGCCGGTTAATCATTTGAAGAGGATTAAGTGAGTCATTTGGTCCCAAAATTCAGTTTCATTTTCTTTATAGGAATCTGTCGGACGGAATTTGGTGTTTGTAAAGCGATCGAATCACAAAGTCCGACAGATTCCTAGCCCGGATTTTCGGGTTCGTCACTCTAAGTATTTAGCCGCCCACTCAACGCCTTCCCACGAGGTTACCTTGTCCGGAATCAGACGCACAAGGTAGCGCTGTCGGTCGCGCGTTGGCTCGAGATACTCCGGGCCGCGCTTTCCAAGGTAGCGTGTTGCCATCCTCCGGGCCATCCGCAGCGTCCGTCCTCTCATAAGCGTCGGCCCTTCAAGGATCTCCGCCTTGCCTTCGAATATCACGCGGGTGCTGGGTGCTCCATCCAGGGCGCAGGAGATGCAGATGTGCGGATTGGCCTCAATATACTTCACAAACACCGATCGCTTTCGCGGTATAAAGTAGATGGCTTTACCATTGTAATGCTGCCAAACCGGCGTGACGTAGGGACTTCCTTCAGGTTTCACCGTGGCCACTCTGGCCACAACCGGGCCGGCGAGAAATTCCTTGATCTCTTTCCTGGTCAAACCCCGCATCTTACCCATCCACTTCGGGTATTTGCGTTTCCGAGTATTCCTGCGATCTGTCACGGTTAGCTGTGTTAGCCTCTCTGCGGACTTACCAGCCATACGTCAAATTGGGCGGGACCAGCAAACCATCGACGACTTTCAAGGCGGCATCAATATGCCGCTGGCCATCGCGAAGCGAAAAAGTGAGGTGACCGGGAAAGAACATATCAATTTCCCGATCGCGAACTTTCTTAAGACTCGCGATCTGTGCCTGGAGGTCGCAGTCCCAGATGTTCTGGAGCAATATTTTGCCGCCGAAAAATACCAGGTCTCCCCCGAAAAAAGCCATCTTACCTCCGTGCTGCATGAGAAAGGACACGTGTCCGCCGCAGTGTCCCGGCGTTTCGATCACTTCGAGCGACAAGTCGCCGACCTCAACCATATCCCCTTCGCGCAGCTCAACGTCTACAGGACAGGGTTGAAAACAGTAGTCAGGGGGATAAAGGCCGACCCGCTTTGCTTCGTCCAGGCAAATCGCCTTTTCATCACCTTCGCGCAAATAGGGAGCGGAATCTCGGTGTATGTAGACGCGGGGCACACTCAAAGCGGCGCGCAAACCCGCTGCTCCGCCCGCATGATCGCCATGCGCGTGAGTCAAGAACATATGCCTAACCTTTGAGGGCTCAAACCCATCGGCCCTGATGTTCTCGAGGATCCGATCGACATCCCTACCCCCTCCGGCATCCACGAGAGCCAATTCTTCGCCGCCATCTATCAGATAGACGTGGCAGTCATAGTCGTCGCTCAGACCAAAGCCTTGAGCTCCGCTACCTGCGAGATAAACACGATCTGTTAGTTTCACGAATGATGCTTATCTTACTCCTGGGAAGTTGGGGAACCAGCAGAAAATGACTTACCCGACGTTTTCACACTTTTCAGAAGTGTGGATGACACTTTTCACGGCGCAGTGGAGACAGAAGGCCCGAGCGAATTGAAGCCTTCGCGAAAGATAGGATTGCGTGATACAGAAGAAGTGTGCATATCGAAGAGTCCAATGAATGAATGATTCTTCGCGCCATTTCCTCTTCGTCTCCCTGACCGGCGACCAGACAATCAAAGCCTACGCATTGGACACAGAGACGGGCGCGCTGGAACTGCGGTCTATGAGTGACGCCCACGGCCCCACCGGAGCACTCTTTCTGCACCCCACCGGCCGGTTCATGCTGGCCGCGCACGTGGAGTCGACAACACTGGCCAGCTATCGGCTCGACACTGAATCGGGCGCCCTCAGCCTGATCAACCGGGTCGACACAGGTATCGAAATCCCGGCCCACCTCATCACAGACCAGACCGGCCGCTTTCTCCTTACGGCATATTACGGAGGCGGCGGTCTGACCGTGCATCGGCTCGGCGACGATGGCAGCATTCAGAATCTCCTGCAACGGATCGATACCGGGATAAAAGCACACGCGATCCTTACCGATGCCTCCGATCGCTTCGTGTTTGTCCCGCATGTGTGCCCTACCAACAAAACCTGCCAGTTTCTTTTTGATACCAGGACTGGACATCTGTCACCCAACAACCCACCGGAACTGGCGCCGCCCGACAGCGAAACGGGACCTCGCCACATCTGTTTTCGCCCCAAGGGGGATGTCGCTTACATCGTCAACGAGCAGGGGAATACCGTGACCGCCCTTCGCTTCGACTCGAATCGCGGCACGCTGGAGATCTTTCAGAATATTTCGACGCTTCCGCCCGACTACACAAAAGGCGGTGCCACTGCGCATATCGAAATCCATCCCAACGGAAAATGGGCCTACGCATCCAATCGCGGGCACGACAGCATCATCGGATTCAATATCGCCCACGATGGTAGGTTGAGTCCCTTCGGGCATTTCCCCGTGCCCTCCGACCCGCGCTCCTTCAACATCGATCCTACCGGACGTTACTGTTACTGTGCCGGTGAATCAGCCGGTCGTTTGACCGCCTACAAAGTCGCCCAAGACACGGGTCACCTCGAGCCAATTAAGGACTACAATGTCGGAAGCAAGCCGTTCTGGGTCATGGCGGCAGCAATGATTTCTCCCTGCAAGAAGCAGCGGAATATCTGAATCTCTACCTATTGGGCTTGTAATTGCATTTGGTCATTACCTGTTTGAAAACAGACGCCACCGGAGGTGCCGTTCCACTACCCTTACTCCAGCCAACACATAGTGACAATTCTTGTAAACTCGCCCGCACCTTCTGTGGTGGTCGTAAGTTGACGGAGAAAGCTCTTGTTTAGATTGCTGTGAAACAGGAATGCAGATGGACTCAACCTACACCTTGCTCTGCCACCTCAATGTCATTGCGAGGTCTGCCTTACGGCAGGCCGTGGCAATCCAGAAAAAGACAGGTGGAGTGTTTCCTATACCTGGATCGCCACGCCTTCCTTCGGGCGGCTCGCGATGACAAAGTGCTACTATTCAATTGCTGGATTAATAAATACCTTCCTATGCATGAATCGGGCGCTCCCCTTCGGCCTTGCTCAGGGTAGGCTGCGCACGATGATGCTTGAGAAAGTCAGCGACTTCGGGACGGGGAAAGGAAAAAATTAAAGAATGGCGCGCGACGGGTATCTTTTCCTACCGAAATTGCGGAATGCCGGGTGTTTAATCGCCGCAAGGAGGAGCGTATGAAACTCGCGCTTAGCGGCTTCCTTTTTGAAGACCGGTACGATTCACAGTCGCTTTCGTTCGCCGCGTTTTGCGCCAATGCCGGCAACTGGGGATATGAAGGCGTGGAATTGCGCCGCACCCAGGTATCTCCACGCACGCCCAGGCGGGAACGCATGCAACTGCTCCGCATTGTCCGAGACCATGGTTTGAGCGTCCTCTGCCTCACGACGCGAGGGATGCCCGCGGAAGGCCCGGCACGGGATGAATTCTTCGATCGTTACCTGGAGCTGTGTGTCGATCTCGAGTGCACCCTTCTTAAGACCTCCGGTGAAACGGAATGGGCGCGCGCAGCGGCGGAACAGGCGAAGACCGCAGGCGTAACCGTGGCTAGTAACAACCATATCAATTCACCGTTGGAAACTGTCGCGGGCACGTGGGCCTTTTTCGCCTCCGTGAACCATTCCAACTTCCGCTTGCTTTACGATTCTTTGCACCTGATGCAGAAGGGCGAGGACTATCTCGACTGCATCCCCGAATTTGCTCCCATCACCGCCAACGTGCTTGCGCAATCCCGTAAAATCGACGCGAACGGAACGCCCCAACGCGTTCTACCAGGTACAGCAGGTTCACAGGATTGGCCCGCTATCGTGGCACGTTTCAAAGAGTGCGGATACAATGGATGGATTACCGTGATCGAGAACGGATGGCCCGTTGAAGAGCGAGAGAATGTAGCCCGCGAAAACGCGGATTACTTTCGGTCACTGATTACCGAAAAATGAATCTGCGCACCGCAATTATCGGGGCCGGCGCCATAGCCAAACACCACCTCAAAGGCATGGCCGGCGTCGCCGCATTCAGGATTGAGGGAATCTGCGACGTTGACCCGGAGCGATCGCAGGCTATGGCAAAGGAAGCCAACGCAGAAGCATATACCGAGTGGCGGTCCATGTTGCAGGACGATTTCGATGCGGTGTCGATCTGCGTTCCACATGCCCTCCACGCCGAGATCGCCGTGAGTGCGCTGGAAAGCGGCTGCCATGTCCTAGTCGAGAAGCCGATGGCTGTCACTTTCGATGAGTGTAGAGTAATGATTGCCGCCGCTCAAAAGGCGGGTCGCTGCCTGAAAGTAGCCGAGACCGCCGTCTTTGCTCCAGGGCCCCTTCGAGTCGGCGAACTATTCGCATCGGATCGCCTGGGACGGTTTCTTACCGGTCGTATCCAGCAGATGCGCCCATACTTCACACCTCACCGCCCCCGCTGGTTTCTAGATCCCGCGTTGAGTGGCGGCGGGATGTTTATGAATCTGGGTCCGCACCGCCTCGGAATTGTCCGCACTTGCCTCCCCAACCTCACCCCCGAATGGGTCGATGCACAGGTCGTCACGCTCCCCAAACAACCGGTTGAGGCGTTTGTCTCTGCCCGACTGGGCTACCGGGAAGGCGGCGTTATGCAATTCGAACAGATCGGTCATTTCGCGCCGCCTCAGCGCTGGAGAGGCGATCACTATATGGTCTTTGAAGAGGCATTTATCGGCTTTTCCGGTGACTCTCTCGAGATTACCTGGCGTGAAGGCCACCAATCAGACGAATCCCATTCCCCCATCGAGCACGTCTACAAGCCCGTTTATGAAGATTGGCTGCGAGGTATCCGGGGCGAGCAGACACACGGTCCCACGGCCGAGGATTTTGCTCAAGACATCGCCATTATCCGCGCCGCTTACGAAAGTGGAAAGTGTGGGCAGCGCATAAATCTAATTTGACAAAGTGTGTAAATTGTACAAATTGCTAAATTATGAAGATCGTGACAGCGTCCGATGCCCGTAATCGCTTATCTGATCTCCTCGGAGAAGTCGCCTATGGCAAGGCGGAAGTGTTGATTACGCGGAGGGGGAAGCCTCTGGCCAAACTGGTGCCCGTTGGTGCGATAGGGACGAAGGGAGAGACAACGGACAAGCTTGTCTTGTTGGACGATGATGACCCATTTTTCCAAACAATGGACGAGCTTCGGGTTGCCTCTCGGAATCCGGCCATGACCGAGCCATCCAATTTGGCACTGCGCTGATCCTTGTTCGTGTACCTCCTCGACACAAACATTGTAAGCGAGCCACTCAAAAGAAGCCCTCATCCGGAGGTGCAGAGAAGACTCAAGGAGGTTACTCTCGGACAATGCTATCTGAGCGTTATAACGTATCGCGAGTTGCGTTATGGTGCCGCCTTGCGCCCTGACTTTGAGCAACTGTGGCGAACTATTGAGACCCGCTGTTTAGTCCTCGGCGAAGTGCTCTCTTTCGAACCCCGTGACGCTCTGCGAGCCAGCGACCTTTCCGCTGAACTGCGGCAAAACGGTGTTGGTATTTCGGAGAATGATTTGCTACTGGCGGCCCACGCGCTATCGAGAGATTTGCTTCTAATCACACGAAATGTGCGACATTTTGAGAATGTTCCGAAACTCAGTCTCGAGAATTGGTTCGAGGCGTGACTTGATCACGCCATGCTTGTCATTGCGAGGAAGAATGACGAAGCAATCCAGTATTCCACTGATTGGCCAACTTTCAACCCAGACCAATATTTCAAACTCCATCCGTTGTCTTCTCGAATCCGTTGGGACACTCGCCCTTCTCGTAATCCGCCGCTGTCAACCCACACCCCCAACTCCTTCCGCCTCGTAACTCACGTCATTCACCGTCACCGACCCGTCCTCATTGCGGGTGATGAGGGGGTTCCGGCGCCAGTTATAGGAACCGGACTCGATCATGATCGGCAGTTCCAAGATTACGGCCACCATGTAAAAGGGCACTCCGATGTTGTGCTTTTCCTGCCAGGTGCCTAGCTTGTACCAGCCGGCATCGTCGTCCCAGCGGTCGTTGATAGCGATGAACGACTTCGCCACCGCCTCCTTGACTTCCTCCTGACGGTGATCGCACCCCTGCTGGCGCAGGGTCCAGGCCACCATCATGGGATCGAATATCGAGCAGGTGCCGTCGCCGTCGAATCCCTTTTTCGGGTCCGCCCGCACGTCGAGGAGGAAATCGATCATCTGCTCCTTGTAGTGAATCTCCCAGCCGAACGCCGTGTAGGAACAGATCACCTTGAACATCCCGTTGGCGATTATCTCAGGATTAAACTCCTTGTCCGCGCACGCCAGCCAGCGTCCCGTCTCGGGATCCTGCCCCTCGTCGAGCCAGCGGTGGACGTACTCGATCATCTCGTCGGACTCCCCTTCGCCGCGGTCGCGAATGATATCGCGGTGGTTCATCAGGGCCCACCAGATCCAGGATCCGCCGCCGTAGGAGTTGGGTAGAATCTTGACCAGCTCGTGGAATTTATCGACGCTTTCCAGCGCATCCTCCTTCTTCATTTTGCCCGGCGCTACCGTGTACCGGCCCGGCTCAAAGAGGCCCATTTCGATGGTCCGCGACAGGCCGAAGCTGACATACTGCTCGATGGTGGTGTCCGGGCCTTGCGAGTACCAGAGGTATCCGCCGATCTCCGAGCAATCGATCAGACCGGTCTCCGGGTCGCGGTAGGCGAGCAATGCGTCGACCCACTCGTCTATGATCTCGTCGTCGGTTCCTTCCCAGGGACACGCAAACCCCAGCGACCGGAGAGCCCCGTACAACGCCAGCGCGAGCATGGTGGCGAAAAAGGATACTTCACTGCCGGGTTTGTAGCGAAACAGCCACTTGTTCTCCTCGTAGCGCGTCCGCTCGTAAAACAACCACGACTTCGCCAAGCGCTCAGAGAGCTCTCGGAAAATATCCTTCAGCCCTTCGCGTCCACAAGTGCCGCAGCGGTTGTCAGCGAATTTGCGCAGCCCGAATACTTCGTCACAGTCCGGGCAGTAGAAGTAGATCTTTTCCCCCGGCCACTGGGCATGGGGGATTTCCATGTGGGATAAGGGGGCAACCTTGGTTTTCAATTTCATTGGTGGCTATTTTGATCCTTGTCGTGTTCGTTGTCAGCGATTGGAATTCACTCTCTCTTCTATGGATACCAGGTAGGGTGCACAAGATGAAACGAGAAAACATCGACTGGGCCACAACCGATTTTTCCTCTCTTTCCCGCGAGGACCAGGTGGACCTTTTCCGGCGCTCCCGGGAGTCCCTGGCGGACGACCCTTACCGTCCGCGCTACCATTTCTCCCCTCCCGGCGCCGGGCTCCACGACCCGGCGGGATTGTGCTTCTGGAAGGGGAATTTCCACCTGTTCTACCTCTTCATCACACCGACGATGAAGTGGGCGCGGGGGCACGCAGTCAGCGACGATCTTGTGCACTGGTGCGATCAGCCGATCGCGAGTCCTACGATCCACGGGGGCACCGGGCAGGTGTGGGCGGGCGGCAACCGCGCGGTCATGGGGTATGCCACCCACGAACACGGCGCCGTCAGCCTGGCCACCGCATCGGACCCGGACCTGCTGGACTGGGTTGAGCATCCTGATAATCCGGTCCTTCAGCCGGGTAACGACAATTTTATCTGGAGTCAGGATGGGAGTTTTTACATGACGGTAAGAACTTCCGAGTTCCGGTCGACCGTCGAGTTTCCCAATGGAAGGGGAACGTTGGAGTTGTATCGATCAAGAGACCTCGCGGCCTGGGATTCCATGGGCATCCTTTTCGAGGATGTCCACTTTGAAGAAGCGGGAGGAGACTGTTCGTGCAACAATTTCCTGCCGATCGGGGATGGAAAGCATCTGCTGCTCTTCTTCAGCCATAAACGTCAGAATGCATTGTATTACGTCGGCACGTTTGATTCCGAGAAGGGCCGCTACCGGATAGAGTCTCGCGGTCGGTTGAATTACGGGCCACTCGGGCGCGGGAGTGTCCACGCGCCTTCGGGATTCGTTGACCCCAACGGTCGCTGTATCGCCATCTGGAACGTGAAGGAGAACCGCACGCAGGAGGGGTGGGAGCAACTGATGTCTCTGCCGCGGCACTTGTCGCTCAATACAGAAGTGTCGGAGAAAGCGCGGGCGGCGCACCCGCTGAGGATCGAGCCGGTCGCGGAACTTGAAAATCTGCGTTGCGATCCGGTGCATATCAAAGACGTCGAGGTGCCAGGCAACAGTGAGTACATCGCGCCGGGCGTAGACGGAAAGTCATTGGAACTCGTCGCCGAAATCGACCCCATGGACGCACGCGAAGTTGGTTTGCGGGTCCTGCGCTCGCCTGACGGCGAGGAGCGGACGGATATAACGCTCTTCATGCGCGAGAGACGCGGTTCGGGCACACGCACATTGATGCTGGATGTATCCCACGCCTCGCTCGACCCGGCGGTGCAGTCCCGCTCACCGGAAATCGGGCTGCTCCACCTTGAGGACGGTGAGCCGTTGCAGTTGCGGGTATTCGTCGACCATAGTGTCGTCGAGGTCTTCGCCAACGGTCGGCAGTGCCTCACCCTCCGGGCATACCCGAGCCGGGATGACAGCTCCGGCGTTTCGGTGTTTGCGAGGGGCGGCGAGGCCAGGTTGGTTTCCCTGACTGTGTGGCAGATGCGGAGCATCTGGCCTGCGCCGTGAAACGGCAGAGAAGAGATCTCCTAGAGAAACTGAGAAAGAGACCTCCGTGCTACAATCCGTATAATCTTTGTTTTTCTAGCAAAGTTTGGCGTAGAAGAGACTGATATTCAATGTATTGCAGTCGACAAGGTTTGGGACGAGGTTTCCAAGGGAAGTAGGAGTTTCCTTCTGCATTCGCGTCCATCTGCGTGCATCTGCGGTTCTCTTCTTCTTTTTTGGTTGCGGCTTCGCTGCGCTAGGACCTCAGCACCTCCCTGAGCGAAAATCTGATATTCGAGCCAGCTCGACAAAGCTCGCGACAAAGATTACGACGAAGCTTACGCCGAAGAAGACGATATCCCGGCCCCCTCTACAACAACCCCTTAACCTTCTCCCCCAGCTCCAAATACGGCCCGTCGTCGAGGGTATGGCCGTAGCGCCATTTGGGTTTCCATCCGGTGCGGTCGGCGATCCCGAGCATGTCGATGCAGATGTTGAATCCGGCGCCGTAGATGGCGAATCCGAAGGCGTCGCCCTGGGGCAGGGTCGGCGCCATGTCGAATTTCAACCAGGTGGGGATGCAGCGTTCGGGGTAGCTGGCGATGCCCTCATCGGGTTGGGCGTGAGTTTCGAGGATGTAGGCTACGCGGTGAGCGGCCCATTTGAGCACCTCCGCCTCCCGGTGTCCCTTGGCATGGTCCCAGGCCACTGCGATGTCGTAAAAGGCGTCAAACTCCTCACAGGGGAACAGGTTGTCGTCGTAGTCCGGCTGGTACATCCTGGCCATGACCGAGTCGATCAGCTTGTCGGTGTGGTTGACCGGAAGATTCATCGGCTCGAAGACGGTGATGAGGATCTTGAAGCTGGTCTGGATGCCGTTAGCCCAGAACCCGGTTTCGGGATCCTGCCGCTCGTAGGCGTACTTGACACAGTCGATGAGCGGATCGACGGGGATATCCCCCGCGATGTGCCAGTCCATCAGGCGGCGAATCATCCGCCCGATCCAGCTCCAATTAGGCTCGATCGTCTTGATCCAGTCCAGCACCCGGTCCGCTTCGTCCATTTGCGGCCAATCCGGGGGCGGGGGACCCGCCAGCTGGTCGACGGGATCGGGCGTGTAGTAGCGCAAACAGCCGCGCGAGTACTGGTTTAACGCCTCCTTGTGCGCACCGGTGGGGGGCCATGACTCCGCTTCGTCATCCCAGATCGGCGGCTTGTAGGCGAGGAGGGCGGGGTCTTCAAAGCTGTTTTCAGCGACCTCGAGGGACTCGATCCATGCCTCTCCGGCGCGCTTTTGGTCCCCCGTGAGCACGTTGTCAAGAAGGCCGGCGCCGTCCAGCGCACCGAGGATGTAATTCGAGCTGGCGACATCGGCGTCGCGCAGGGATTCGACCGCCCAGCGGAACCGGAACGGCGCTTCCGGGTCCCGCACCCGGTCGCACCACCGGACAATCCCCTCGTTGGCGGTGATCAACCGGTTGACGGTGTTTTCCTTGAGCGATTCCAGGTCCTGCGCCTGGACACGGTCGACAACGGTTTCTGCGGGTTCTTTGACGGATTGTTCGGTCATGAGGGTTGGCTCATTGGAATGATGGAACGTTGGAATAGTGAGGCGCTGGGTGAATTGTTCAATGGCGAAATTCCTTCTCGACTTCAGGTTTGGGTTCAGCCACCCGATCACCCAGCAAACATACCTTCTGGTCAGTCGCACCCCCGACGCACCGACTCTTTCGGATTCGTTCCCCCCAGCGTGATCACCTCAGGCCAGCCAGCGGCCGGTCTTTGGATCATGCCCGTAGTCCAGCCAGCGGCACACGTATTCGATCATCTCGTCGGTATCCCCTTCGCCGCGGTCGAGAATGATATCGCGGTGGTTCATCAGTGCGCATCAAAGGCTGTTCGCCTCTATTGATATTGGCTGAGATCAGCATATTCTGTCGTCAATTTTCAACGCTAAATGACGACGACCTATGCAACCACGTATACTCCGAATTCTCAAAGCACCTTCAATGAGCTTCTTTCTAATGGGTCCTCGTGGGAACGGAAAAAGCGGTTGGCTGCGTCATGTTTATCCCGATGCCTACGTCATTGATCTCTTGTCCGAAGAGACCTACCATCGACTGCTGACGAATCCTGGGTTGATCGCGAAGGAACTTAGTGCGTGAACGCAAATTGCCTAAGTGGTATTGGTGCGATGCCGGACTCGTAAGAGCCCTCAAAGGGAGTTCCGGTCCTGTTGTTCCGGAGGAACGGGGTTTCCTCTTCGAAGGGCTCGTAGCTCAGGTGCTCCGGGCTTACCGAGACTACCGCAGGCTCTTCGAAGATTTCTACTATTGGAAAACCGCGGCGAAAAGCGGTATTGAAGTCGACTTCCTTCTCAACCGGGGAGAACAATTCATTGCGATCGAAGTAAAATCCGGCAATACATTCTCAGAAACATGGTGCAAAGGCCTGCGGGCGATCAGTGCACTGAAGGGACTGCGGCGGCGAATCCTCGTGTATCCCAGAGGACCTCGGCTAAAGACCGAAGATAGTATAGAGATTCTTGCCTTCACTGATTTCTCAAATATGCTGGCTTCCGACACATTATGGGGAGAATAGAAATGACTCTTCACTCAAAGACTTTTCCCGACATCGAAGTTCAGCAGTTTCCGGACTGTCCCGACCAACTCAGCAATGATCAACTGGCAACCTACCGGGAGCAAGGCTATCTCGCCTACGAGAAGGCGCTGACCCCGGAAGAGGTCCGGGAGGCGCGGGATGGGATCAGCGAGCTGGTCCGGCGCTACGCATTTAACGACGAGCTCTGCGAGATGAGCGCGGATACCTCCCAAAAATCGAATTACAGCGGCACGACCTTTCGAAGCAAATCGAGCAGTTTTTCGTTTATGACGGAGCCCGGTTACGAGCCGGACCCGGCGCGCGTGAACGGGCTTGAATTCCACCTGCGCAAGCTGGCCGGTTACGCCAGGGAGGAGCCGATCTTTCGCGCGCTGACGGGCCCACACCCGAAAATTAAAGGCATTCGCGACGCCATCCTCGGTCCGGGATCCGTCATCTACCAGACGATGGCCCTGATCAAGCCGCCCCATGGCGGAGTGGAAAAACCCTGGCACCAGGACAACGCCTATTTCGCGACCGAAAACCTCGACCGGGTTTTCGGCATCTGGATCGCCCTCGATGATGCCACGGCGGAAAACGGGTGCATGCATATCTTGCCCTGCGGGCATAAAATGGGTCCCTTGCGGCATCACCATACGTTCGATTGCGAGATCGAGGGGGAGCGCTTCGACCTATCGGAAGCGGTGCCAATCGAAATTAAAGCCGGGGGCATCCTCGTTTTCCACAGTAACCTGCCGCACCAGACGCCGATCAACGAGTCGTCGCAGCGCCGGCGCGCCCTGCAGTTTCACTACCGCGCCGCCGACAACCCGCGCATCAAGCCGGAGGCGTACAAAAGCATTTTTGTGGAAAAGGATGGAACGCCCGCCACCTGCTACGCGGCGCGACCGATTAGTTCGAAGGCGAAGAATTGACTCTCGCAAAGGCGAAAAGAACGCAAAGAATTCAATAAACTGCTCACACAATCTGAGCTTATGATTCTCTTTGGAATGCGAGGGAATCGATGATGAAGAATGGATCTGTCGAAAGGGTAAAGAAGTCGCTTAAAGCAGACTTTCTTGGCGGTCTTTGCGGCTTTGCGAGAGAATTGAACAAGCGGGGCCACGGTAACGTCGGCATCCGTTACTGTCCGTGAGCATTGGTATTACAGGGAGGCGCTTCTAACATGCTCCAACCCGGCCTTGTATCCGTCACTTTTCGCAAGCTGTCCCCCGAGCAGATTATTGACCTCGTTCGACAGGCAGGGTTGACCGGCATCGAATGGGGTGGAGACATTCACGTGCCGCACGGAGATCTCAGCACGGCCGTTGAGGTTCGGAAGCGCACCGAGGACGCCGGATTGCGGGTTTGCGCTTACGGCTCCTACTACCGGGCAGTGGACAACGAAGCGGACGGTTTGACATTCGAACCCGTGCTCGAATCCGCCCTCGCCCTGGGAGCACCCGTCATTCGCGTATGGCCGGGGCGGCGCGGTTCCGCTGCGGCGGATGCGGCTTACCGTGCGGCAGTGTCCGCGAACTTGCGAGAGATCGGGGAGACCGCGAACCGGAGCGATGTTCTCGTCGCGCTCGAGTTTCACGGAAACACGTTGACCGATACGGTGGAATCGGCGCTCACACTGATGGACGAAGTGGATCATCCGAATGTGAAGCTTTACTGGCAGGCCCCGCACGACCAGTCGACTGAAGAACGGCTCGACGGGCTCAAACGGGTGCGTCGCCACCTTTCCCATCTGCATGCGTTTTACTGGGATATGTTGGAGGGCAATCTTGTCCGATGTCCCTTGAGCGCGGGCATCGGCGCCTGGCGTGCTTACCTTGACGCGGTCGCCGATCTCGAGGGCGATCGGTTTGTGCTCCTCGAGTTCGTCCGCGACGAAAGTCCCGAGCAGTTTCTGGAGGACGCGCGGGTGTTGAAACGCCTTATCGACGAGTTTTAAACAGAATCAGGGATATCTTGGTGTTTTCCGGCGATTCTGCCCTTCCGACTCATAATACAACCGTGTCCGGAGGACCCGGTCCACCTCTTGCAACCTTTCAGTGGTGGATCGGGCGCTCCGCCGCACGATCTTCTGCCCTGCCTCCTTCAAACAACCGTGTCCGGAGGGTCCGCTCTACCTCTTACAACCTTTCAGCGGTGGATCGGGCGCTCCGCCGCACGATCTTCTGCTCTATCACCTTCAAGAGAACCGTGTCCGGAGGACCATCTCTACATCCTTATCAGTGGTGGATCAATCTGCAGATTCCAACGATGGTTTGCAGTTCCCCGGTGATTCCCCTTCCATTCTTCTCATCAAAAGCTCACCATGAAGAAAATCCAAATCGACGTAATCAGCCCCTCCGAAAACCATCTTCTGCTCATTGGCGTTCCCTTTGTGGAGGCCACGTTTCATGAGGGCGACGGACTCGAACTCAAGATCGGCGAAAGGAAAATATCCCTCTGGTACACAGTGCGAAACGTGTGGAAAGACGGAAGCATCCGCTGGATTTTCATGCATACACGCCTGCCCGCGGGGGAGAGCACGTTATCCCTTTTGATCCTGAAGGGACAGGCGCGAGAACAAGAGTCGGTCGAAATATTGGATCACTCAGTTTCCCTCGACGGTTGCCGGTTTGCTGTGACGGCGGAAGGCTTCACCTTCGAGACTCCAAACGGCAGCGTTTCCTACAGCGCCGACGCGATTGAATCCGATCTCGCGTCGGCGCCGTTCAATCCAGGGGAAGCGGAGATCAGCCTGGTCGAGGCCAGCCCGATTGCGCCGTTGCTCCGGATCAGGGAAAAGGAAAAGGGTTTTCACCGGGACTTCTTCATCCGTCTGGATCCACAAAACGAACGGATGCTGGTGCAGCGTCGGATGACGGTTCTCGAGGACGGATATTTCCACCTGAAGAGCGCTTCGGCGAGCCTGTGTTTTTCCGGAAACGTCGGCAAGGGGCGGACGGCGGTCTTCGAAACCGGGAAATGCGTTGAAAACGGAGCGGAAAAATCGGAGCATCCAGACGGCGTTTTCGCGGGCGAAGACGCCGGACTCGCCATCGAAAAATTCTGGCAGCGCTTTCCCGCCGCAGTTGAGCAGGATGGCAACGAAGCGGTGGTCGAGTTTTTCCCGCGAGACGCAAAGCCGCTACCAGTCAGCGGCGGAATGTCCTACCGACACAGCTTGCATGTCGCCTGCAGCGCCGCCGGCCTCGCCGGGCTGGGAGAAACCGTGCAATTCGTGATCGACCAGACCCAGTTGATGGATTCCCTCGCCTGCGAAAAAATCTATCTGCCGGAGGGCCACTTCAAGGAATATGAGGACATCAAAAAGAAAATCCTCTACCTTTCCAAAAACGATCTATATGGCGAGGGGACGCACCCGGCCGACATCGACGAGGAGGAAAAGCAGCACCCGCACTTTTTCGGCTTGGAGCATTACGGCGATTTTCCCGCCCCGCTGCCGGAATACCGGCGGGAGGGGAAGCCGGTGTTTTACTGGGACAACGAATACGACACTGGTTTCGGCTACTACCGCGGATACGCCATGTACGGGGATCCGCGTTTTCTCGACAAGGCCTACTGGCACTCGGCCCACATGACGGACATGGACATCAGCTCGGTCACCGGGGACATGAAGTGCCACGGGACACAGCACCACCATTGCAAGTTTGAATCGGAGATGGGCCATGTGTGGAACGACGGGTGCTGGCTGAACTATTTCTTTTTCGGGGACATCTGGGCGAAGGAGGGGGGGGAGCGGCTCTGCCGGCGCATCATCGCCGAAATGTGTGTGAGCCGGGAACAGCTGATCCATGGCTTCTGCTTTGCCGAGCGTTACACCGGATGGCCGCTGATGGTGCTGGTGGCCGGTTACGAAGCGCTGCGGGATGAGTCGATTCTCGAAGGGGCGAAATTCCTCGTCGATTTCATGATCGATTTCTTCAACGCCCCACGCTCGTTTTATGAGGACGAGAATTATTTCAAAGGGGAGCCTTCCGAGTTCTACCGCTCCGCCCTCATGGATGGCTGCAAACCCTTCATGCTCGGCATTATTCTGGAATCGTTGGAGCGCTACCACTTCAACACGGGCGACGAGCGGGTCATCGAACCCGCTCAGAAGGCCTGCGATTTCATCATCGACAGGATGTGGGATTTCAACCGCGGCGCCTTTATTTACGAATGGAATGTCTACAGCAAGAATATCGACCAGTACAACCAGTTCCTCGCCTGCCTGTTCATTCGCGGTTTCGCCTTCATCTATGAGCAGACGGGTGACCGGAAATACCGCGACGTCGCCACAACCGGTTTTTACGGCTGTATACCCACGCTGGAGATCGGTGAAGGCGCGGGCGGAAAGAATTTCGCCCAACTATCCCGCTCTTTAGGTGGGTTCGTCGCTTACCTCGACGAATGGCGGCGGAAGGACGATCAGTGCTACATCGACGGTTGTTCGCGGTCGAGTGCTCGAAGTTTTAATTGGGAGGGAACCATCCACGAGCTGGTGGAGTCGGGAGAGGTCCAATTGATGAAAGGTAAACCGGAATACGACGGGGATGCGCTCATCAGTTCGGTGACCTCATTTATCGACGGACGATTCCGGGAGCCGGTCAACGGTGACTGCGGCGAGGTATCGCTCCATGTTTTTCCGGCGGAAAACAACCTGCCCCATGCGCGCGTCCCGACCATCAATTTCAAGACCTATTTCCACATTTCCGGCGATCTCTATAACCAGAGCGGGCTGTGTGTCCTCACCCTTTACAGCCGTAATCTGGTGGTGCGGACGTTTGACGAGAACGCCCGGGTAATCAACGTAGCCGATACGTGGATCAAGGACACGGAAGTCGGAAGAGCGGGACGTCCGGCCGAAGAGAAGATCCTCGATTGGGGTTTTGACGAGTGGCACCACGTCCTGCTGCGCTGGCGCTCGCCGGGGGAACTCACGATCACTCTCGACGGACACCTGATGGACACGATTTACCTCAACCGGCCACTCGGTGGAGCGGTCACCCGGCTCTGCCTCGGCTACCGGCCGGGTAACTGGAGATTGTACGGGAAGTTGAAGTTGAATTATTTAAGACTCGGGGAGGTTTCCGCGGATTGATCTGCACTAATTTCTGACCACGGATTGCCTGGAGCAACGCAGCCGCCCTGCGACCCGTCTTCGCAATGCTTCGCCGAGGCGAGCAAGCTCAGGGCCCTGAGGTTCTCGATCGGGCAACCAAAGGGAAGAGAGGGAGACGCGGTGACTCAACCGATTCTTTGTCGTAAGCTTTGTCGTCAACTTCGTCGACGTTTTTGGCTGATTTTTCGGCGCAGTTTACGTCAAGAATTACGATTAAGTTTCGAGGGGCTTTTCACCCCGTAAGGGAACCTTTGTCGCGGAATTCGGTCACTCTCTTGACAAAGCTTACGACGAAGCTCACGATCAAGTTTGAGAGGTAAAGATCATTCACGAGATACTTCAATATACAGGTGGGTTGGAGCGCGGGCGGGCGATTGCGGATTGGTCCCTGCGCTCACAACAGAGGTCATCCACCCTTATCAAACAAGTTCTAAACAATAATCATCCTATATGAAACTGGCAGTAATTGGCGGCGGTAGCGTCAACTGGATGCGCAAACTGATGCGCGACGTCTACCTGATTGATGAAATCGAGGGCGGCGAAATCCGGCTGGTAGACCCGAATACGGAGCACACCGAGGCGGTGGCGGACATGCTGCGAACCTTTAACCGGCTTCGAAACAAGGACTACAACATCCTTATCTGCGAGGAGCGGGCTGAGGCACTTACGGGTGCCGACTTCGTGATGTGCACGTTTAGCCCCGGACAAATGGACGCGTTTCAGAACGACCTTGAGATACCGGTTAAGTACGGTATCCGCCTGCCCGTCAGCATGACCTGCGGGCCCTCCGGCATCTCCGCTGCGCTCCGCACCGCACCGATTGCCTACGAAATCGTCAGCGAGATGGAGGAGCTCTGTCCCGGCGCCTGGATGCTTAATGAGACCAATCCCATGACCGTCGTAACTGCGGCGCTAAACGCCGCCGCGACGAAAACACACGTGTTGGGCCTGTGCCACGGTGTTCACGCCCTACCCGGGATCCTCGGACCCGCCCTCGATCTCCCGCTACCGGAGGGCATGAACATTCGCGAGTATCTCTACTCGTGGCTCGGAGAACAGCGTTTGGACTACGCTTTCGCGGGCATCAACCACTTCATCTTCCTCGTGCGCGCAAACCAAACCGGCGAGGACATGTTGCCCCGCATTCGCAAGTGGTCGAGGGAGACCCTATCCGATCTAAAACCTCCCCACGCCGCCGCCCGCATCATCTGCGACCAGATCGGATACATCCCCATCAATAACGACCGCCACACCGTCGAGTTTTGGCCCGGGCTGTGCAATCAGATCAACGGCTTTGGCATGCGCTGGACGCAGAAAACCTTTGTCCACGCACGCCGGCTCGGAAAAGTCGACCAGCTCGAGCAGATCCGCCGCATTGCGGCGGAGGAGGACGAGGTCGATTGGACCGCCTCGGGCGAAGAAATGACCATGATCATGCGCGGCATAGCCGTCGAGGAGCCGGTTAAAACGGTGGTGATCGTCCCGAACACTGGACAGGTTTCCAACATGCCGGAAGGGTTTCCCGTCGAGACGCTCGGTATCGTGCACAGCGACCGGATCGAGCCGTTGCCGGCGGGTGAATTGCCGGGTGTTGTCGGCTCATGGAATCGTTTGCAAGCCGACGTAGCGGATTTGACGCTTCAGGCAGCCCTGGAAGGCAACCGCGACAAACTGGTTCAGGCGCTCAGCCTTGATCCCGCGTGTGGACTGGCGGACTTTTCGCAACTGCCGCGACTTGCTGACGATCTGCTGCAAGCAAACCGGGAATGGCTGCCCCGATTTTTTGACGACTGAGAAATTTCAAATTCCGGTCGGCGGATTAGGGGCTGTTGCCGCGATAGAGAAACGGAAGCAACTCATGTCCTTGGGCTTCTGTGCCTTTAAAAATGTGCTCGACCGGGAAATCGTGCTTGTCGCAGGTCGACTTCGTCGCTCATTGCGCGGCCGAGTAGGGATCGGCGGCATCCCGCAGGCCGTCGCCCATGAAATTGTAAGCGAGCACCGTGACCACGATCGGCACAACCGGCATCAGCAGCCACGGGTAGGCGCTCACGATCTGCAGGCTCATGCAGTCCTGGATAAGCACGCCCCAGCTCACGATCGGAGGGCGCAACCCGAGGCCGAGAAAACTGAGGGCGGTTTCCCCGAGAATCATGCCGGGTACCGCCAGAGTAAGGCTGACGATAATGTGGCTCGTAAATCCCGGAATGAGGTGACGAAAGAGGATGCGCCCGTGGCCGGCTCCGACGAGGTAAGCGGCGGTTACATAATCCTCCTCGCGAAGCGCCAGAATTTTACCCCTGACCTGCCGAGCGAGGCCCGTCCAGCCTAACAAGCTGAGTACGATGGTGATTGCGAAGTAGATTCCCAGCGGCGACCATTCGCCCGGCATGGCGGCGGCCAGCGCAAGCCACAGAGGCAATTGCGGGAAGCCATTAATGATCTCAATGCCGCGTTGGATCACGATATCGGTGCGGCCGCCGAGATACCCCGAGATTCCGCCGATGGTCACGCCGAGAATAAACGTGATGCCGATGGCGACGACGCCGATAAAGAGGCTGATGCGCGCCCCGTAAATCATCCGCGAGAACAGGTCGTGGCCATAGCGGTCCGCTCCTAGGAAATACCAGGGCGGGTCCGGCTGATCCGGATGCGCCTCCCGCCATGCCTCCCGGTTCACCCCAAAGAAGTGAGTCTCGCAGGGAATTAATCCGAAAAGGCGGTAAGGCTCTCCCGCCACAAAAAACCCGAGCGGGATAACGGTACCCGAAACGTAATGGTAGGTGCGCTGAAAGGTCTCTGGATCGGTATGGCGGATCAGCGCCCGGGTGTTCAGCCCGTCCCCCAGCGAGAACGACGGCAACTGCGGCGGGCAATAGGTGTAGGGTGGGTTACGCCAGGTCGACGGGACCGGCGCGAAAAACTCACACCCCAGCGCCACTACCACCAGGATGATGAGCACCCGCATCGCGATCATCGCCATGCGGTGCCGCGCAAACCGCGCCCGAATCAATTGCCACTGCGATAGCGACTCCGGGTCGCTTTCGCTGAGTTGCGAGTGGCGAGTTTCGGGTTGCGAGTGTGCCATCATGGGGCGATGCAGAAGGTAAGCGTGTTTCAGTTCAGCCGCCGCTATGTATCCGGCGGCCCATCTGGTTGATCACTTTCGTCAGGATTCCGATAATCTCGTCACACCGATTCACCCTGTCGGCGGTCAGGTCTGATGCTAGCCAGTGTTTCATACGCAGATATCGACCTCGGGTTTCACGAGCGGAACCGCGAGAAATAATGAGGAAGTGCCGGTATTCCTTTTGAGATTCACGTCCATATCCCTCTTCGATATTCGCGGGAATGGAATCGGCGCTCGCGACTTGCTGGGAAATGAGCCGCCAACACATAGGGTTTTCCTGCAAGCTGCTCATGTCTTCAGCCACCAGGTCAAACAGCTCCAATGCCCTTTGGTAGCCTCGAAAATTGTCCAAATCTTTCTGTGCCATTCTGCCCTTTCTCTCGATTTTGAATCGTCTTTTTTGGTTTTGTTAACTCGTCACTCGAAACTCGCAACTCGAAACTCGCGCCCGTTAGCGGGCGCTCCCTTCCATCCGTATCCGCGGATCCAGCCAGAGGAGGAGCAGGTCGGAGACGAGGGTGCCGAAGATGCCGAGGAGGCTGAGGACCATGAGCATGGACCCGGCGAAATACATGTCCTCGGTCATCAGGGAGGTCAGCAACTGCGGGCCCACGGTGGGCAGGCTGAGCACGATGGCGACGATGGCGCTGCCCGACACCAGCGCCGGGAAGATGCCCCCGATGGTCGAGATGAAAGGGTTGAGGGCGACGCGCACGGGGTACTTGAGGAGCAGTTTCGGCGAGCGCACGCCCTTGGCGCGGGCTGTAGTCACGTAGGGCTTGCCGAGTTCATCGAGGAGGTTGCCGCGCATCACGCGGATCATCCCCGCCGTGCCGCCGATCCCGATGACGATGACCGGCAGCCAGATATGTTGCATCAGATCGACGAATTTCGCCCAGCTCCAGGGCTTGCCCGCGTACTCGGGGGCGAAGAGGCCCGAGGCGGAAACCCCGAACCACGCGTCTACCAGGTACATCAACACCAGGGCGAAGAGAAACGGAGGCACACTCATGCCGATGAAACCGAGCAGGGTAAAGAGGTAGTCGGGAATCGAGTACTGCCGCACGGCGGAGTATATGCCGATGGGCAACGCCAGGCTCCAGGTGACGAGAATGCCCAGCAGGCTGATCAGGGCGGTGAGGAGCACGCGGTCGCCGACTTTTTCGTTCACCGGCTTGCCGTCCTCCATGGACAGTCCGAGGCTGCCCTGCAGCAAGCCGGCGTCGGTGGAGTTAAAGCTTGCGAACCAGTGGAGCCCCATCCACCTCAAGTAGCGCTGGAAACTGTTCTCTTCGACGTGAAACAGCGCCGCCATTTGCTGGGCCTGTTCAACGGCGGCCTCGTCTCCCGCCATGCGCAACTGGGTGATCCGGGTGGTGAGGAAATCACCTGGCGGCAGTTGGATGATGATGAAGGACACAACCGAGATGATGAACAGGGTCGGCACCATGATCACGAGGCGCCGCGCAACAAAGGGATGGCGCACCGCCATAAGGAACAGGAATGCAGCCACACTCCCGATGATGAGCCACTTAACAATTGCGCCCAGGATGGCCCCGAAGATCGAGCCCGCGTCGTCGAAACGGGAGCGGACCTCTGTCATCGATCGCGTAATCTCGGCCTGCGTCTGGTTATCGTTGTCGTCGTCGATGAAGTAGAAGGTTTCAATACCGGCGTTGGCCGGCGTGAAGAAGATCGTGCCGGCGATTGCGGTGCGGGGAACGTTGCGCAGCCGTTTGGACACCACGATCGGTTGCGGCGGGCTGGTGCAGATGCTGATGGTCCAGAGGTTCTCGGCGGCGATATCGAAGACCTGGTGCATGATTGCTATTTGCTCTTCGCGATCGGCAGTTGCCAGGGCCTGGGAATAGAGTACCTGGGATTGGCGGAACACTGAGCCAACCGGCGGCTCCATGGCCAAGGGGCTATCCTTGATTCTCTGCGAATCCGGGTCTGCCAATCCGCCCAAGGCGTACCAGGTGCCGTATCCTGGAGCGTAGAAGCTGGATCTGCCATAGGGGACAAAATTTCGGGGACTGAGAAGAGGGACATACTCGCTCATAGACGACCATACAGACAGATCGTGGACGAGGGTTCCCTGCTCGGTGCCGAACAACCTCCGCGTGCGGTCGCGCAACACCACGCGGATGCCCACCGCCTTCCAGTCGTCGATCAGAAATTGCGCCGGACCGGGACCCGTCCATTCGCTCGTATGGATGTAAAACTGCATGCGCGTGCCATCGGCAAAGTTGCGGTAGCCTTCGCGGTCGCGGTTGCTCAGCCCCATTTCGTCCAGCAGGGCAATGGCGCGGTCCGGGTCGTAGTCGATAAACGCTTTGCGGAGCTTCGGGTAGCGGAAGGGCGAAGGCGGGCCCGGATCGATCTGGGCCGGTTCGGTAAGCCCGTAATATTCGGTCTCGATGATGGTTTCCCGATCGATGGCGAGGCTCAAGGCCTTGCGGAAGCGCAGGTCGTTGAGCACCGCGTGCTTGTTGCGCGTCACCGGATCCCCGGGCTCGATCCGGCGGTTCATGTTCGGAAAGACCGTGTAGTTGCTGGTAAACGTCGGATACCAGTGGTAGATGTCGTAGCCGTGGCCCTCCCGGCTCGACATCAGCAGGGTGTAGTCCTCGGGGCGGATGTGGCGGCGCTGGAAGGTGATCTCCCCCGTCGCCGCGGCGAATGCGATCATCTCGTTGCTTTTGACGTCGATTTGCACCTGGTCGATGTAGGGCAACTGGTTTCCCTCCGGGTCGACGGCCCAGAAATAGGGGTTCCGCACGAAGGTGAAAGGCGCTGTCGCGGTGTGGGTGCGGTATATCCACGGCCAGATCCTTGGGCATTCCGGATTGTTCCAGCCCATAAGTTCATTGTAGACGCCAATCGCCTCGGTGTGGCCGCGCTTCTCCATCTCCGGCTCAATCTTCGCTGGGTTTCCGGTCTTGGGATGATATTCCGCGAGGTAGTGCCGCGGCAGGAAGAACTGCGACACATTGCACATTCTCTCCAGAAAGACGCCGTGCGGTTGGGGGAAGGAAAACTTGACGGTGAAGTCATCGATAATCTCCAGAGTTCCCGCTTGCCGTTCGATCCCCACATACATCCAGTTGGGCAGCTTGTCCCACCAGACGTACTGGCTGTTAAAATAGTATTCGAGGTCTCGCGCTGTAACCGGATGCCCGTCCGACCAGCGCATGCCCCGGCGCAGATGAAAAGTGAATTCCCGGCCGTCGGCGCTCTGCTCAACGGCTTTGGCGGCGTGCGGCAATACCGGATAGCCGAAGGGCGACCAGCGTACCAGCGTCGCGCCCGCCATGCGCCAGCTGATCACCCCCGCGTCGCCGGTCGCGTTGGCGACGCGGTACCAGGTGCCGCCATAGGTGCCGGTGCCATCGACTCCTTCGAGGACGGCTGGTTCGGGACCGGTACGCTCGTAGACCGGCGGGAGTTTCCCCTCCCCCACCGGTTTATCGAGCACCGGCGATTGTCCCTTGGGCCACCACGCCGCGTCTGCCCCTTCGCTGTAGTCGACTTCCCGGTGGACGGTCAGCGGTCTGTCTGGATCGAAAGACGTGTCGCGCGCCGCGGCGTAAGCGTCAAGTTCCTCGGTCGTGTAGACCGGAATGGGCGCCTCCAGGTCGCCGCGAAAAAGCAGACCGCCGAGACAGCAACAGAGCAGAAGCCCGATCGCAGTGGACAGTAGCTTCGCGGTCTCGAGGAGAGATTTTCGTGTGCGCACGATTAGAGTTCAGCGGCGTTCGGTTCACCGCCGGTAGCCCATGCTAGCAGCTTGTCGGACTTTATGCCCCTTTCGAAGAGATTACTCGGGTTCATTCCGACAAGCTGCTAGAATTGAGAAAATGAATCTGAGATTTGTGGGAAAGCGTACAAAATCTTGCTCATCGGTTTCGCTATGGACCATATTGACACGATCAACCCGAAAGCGACAATCTTTAATCATGAGATCTGTATTCGAGAAAGGAATTGATATGAAAATATTTCTCAAATCTCAGGTTCATTTTCTTCCAAGGAATCTGTCGGTCTCATCTGGATCGGAATGTCGAGTCCTCACCTTGAAATTTGCACTTCGGAAATGTCAGGATTGCTAAGTCCGACAGAAAACTGAGGTAGTCCGTCAAGGGATTTTTTGAGTTTTTTCTCATGTTGTGTTTACAAGGCGTTGGCATTTGCTTGCTGAAGTCTTTTCCACACCGGTGAACCGGTGCGTTGGAGCGATTGGAGATACTTTTGCTCATCGTAGCGTTCGCTATTTTGCCAACAGCGAAACAGAATGCGGGTCCACTTGAGAGCGAGGGCACGAAGAATGGTTTGGCGGGGTTTGCCCTGTTCTTTTTTGATCTGGTAAAAGGCCTTTGCCCAGGCACAGTTTCGGATCGAATGTTCGGCAAATTCAACGAAACTTTGCCGCACGAAGGTAGGAGCCGCCCACCGCCAGTTGACCATTCGTTTCGGTTGTCCGGTTCTTTTGTCCTGCCCGCTGTTGATCGTGACCGGAGCGGATCCATTCCACTGGGTCATGTTCTGGGCCGTTTCGAAGTGCGAACGATCGGTCCCGAACGCGCACAGCAACCGGGGACTCATGACCTCGCCGGCTCCGGGAATGCCACTGAACACGGCTGCATCGGGATGGCTTCTGAATAGCTCCCTGATACGCTTCTCATACGCTTTGATCTGCGGGCACAGGGTCAAAAGCTGTCCGGCCAACGTCTGTGCTTTTCTGCTGGATGCTTCAATGATGGCTGCATCTTCGGTCAAGGCTCGTGCGTTACCGATCAATTCGAGACGCTCCTGGATTTTGGCGTCACTGCGACAGTTGTGCTTATAGAAGAACTTTCGCAAGACACCCTCCGATGCTCTGTGCAGCTTCTTGAGGGTCGGCCAACGCAATATAAAGTGCAGGCACAGGCCACTGCCTAGATCATCGAACAATTTCAAGACCAAAGGGTTATATTGCTTCAGACAACTGCCCAACTGCTGTTCGAGGCTGGTAGCCTGATCGACGAATCCACGGCGGTCCTCGCACAACAGGTTCAGCTCCCGTGTTTGGGCCGTGTCAGGTATGAAACATTTGGTAAAAAGCTCGGGATGTTTGAGGAAAAACTCCGCGTGTATTTGCGCATCGACCGGGTCGCTCTTGGCCCCTGATGGATACAGCGCCCGGCGATAATCCTTCGCCCTGGCCGCATGCACTGGATAGATATCGACAAACTCCAAGCCCATCAGAAAGTTGATCAACCCTCCTCGCTTCTGGTCCACCACCATGGCCATGCGCTTGCCCACGCTGGCATACTTTTCTCTCATCTCTACGGCAAATTCGTGCAAGCTGACCGCATCCTGCGCCACCTGTCGATGGGTCCCTTTTCCCGTTTCGCTCTCTATGATCCACAGATCGTTTTTCTGATCCGCCCAATCAATTCCTATCACCACACTATATCGATTTGTTTTTTCCCTTTTCTGCATCCCTTTGTTCCTTTAGTTTGTCTTTTTGCTTTTTTCAAAGGCACTGGATGTCCAGGCGAAGTCCTTATAGTTGGATCCTGTTATGAGGATGTAAACTGAGTGTTCGTTTTCGGTCATCCAGGCAGGCCGTCCACTCGAAATTCTGTCGGAAGTCCTCTTCGGACTGATTCCTAAGTTCGTAGTGGACGGCTGCCTTTGAATATTTTCACCCTTAGCCAAACAAACTCTTTGACCCATCGCCAACCACTGATCGGCCAAGTTATTCACAAAGGGGCCTCGCCGAGTTTTTCCTGCGGCTCCACTCGGCCCCTTGGATGAATAACCTGGAGCTACTATAAGATTCCTAGTACCCAGTTCGGCAAATTCGAAGATATAAATCTGGCCGTTGGAACAATGAACCACCACACGTGAGCCGGAAGCGGGAAGTGAAAGGAAATAGTCCTGCGACGGAGCTCAGCTCGAGGCCCTTCCGACATCGATCCCGCTGAAGTCCCCTCTACTACTAACTCGACAGGGCTTGTTTGCTTAAGAAGGAAATTTCTAGCCGCAAATACAACTCGTTGTTGTTCGGGAAATATCGTTCTGTCTCTCAGAATAGAATGTCTCACCAGGAAAATTTCCTTAGACCACAGATTGACATTTGTATAAGGAAAGCAGGAAATTGCCTATTCCATACGCCGAGGCAGGAGTCGATCCAGCTGAGCGGGACCTCTCTGTTGTAGGGCAGAGCCTGAAACGCGAAGAAGAGGTTACCCAAGGGAAGTAGGAGTTTCCTTCTGCATTCGCGTCCATCTGCGTTCATCTGCGGTTCTCTTATTCTTTTTTGGTTGCGGCTTCGCTGCGCTAGGAACGTAACGATGCACTTCCGGTCACACAGCGCGGCCCATGCGGCGACAGGACCCTCCCACGCCATGAGAAACTCCTCCCTTGTCATCCCGGTCCAATCTGTAACATCATCCTGCCGCTCGGTTCGACCGTCATTTAAATGAATCAACCCAACATTCTCTTCATCATGACCGACCAGCAGCGATCGGATGCACTGGGCTGCACCGGAGGTTGGGTCGAGACTCCGAATCTGGACCGGATCGCCGAAGAAGGCGTTCTATTCGAGAACTGTGTAACCACATCGCCGGTCTGTGTACCGGCTCGCCTCAGTCTGGCAACGGGAAGGTACCCTCACACCACTACGGTCTGGAACAACGGCAAACACACCCTGGCCTCAGACATTCCCACATGGATGAAATCCATCCGGGATCGGGGCTACCACACCAGCCTCTTTGGAAAGACTCATCTCCATGATGATTCGCGGGACCTGCGCGATTGGGAAGACCTTCTGTGCGAATACGGTTGGAACGACGTGGATGAGACCAACGGCCCTCGGGCATGCGCCAACGGTCTCTCCCACTTAACCGCCCGCTGGGACAAGCTAGGCCTGTGGGATGCCTATCGCGCGGACGTTAAAGACCGCTTCGCCACGAAACCTCATGTCGTCCGTCCCACACCTCTCCCTCTGAATGAATACTACGACGTCTACGTCGGTCAAAGGGCCAAGACCTATCTACAGGAATACGACCGTGTGGAGCCTTGGATGTGCTGCATCTCTTTCGGAGGACCGCATGAGCCTTGGGATACGCCCGAGCCTTACGCCAGCAGCTACGGTGCCGCTTTGATGCCGGAGCCCATTCCGGCTGAACCCGTCGAATGTAATACCAATCGGCCCAAAGGCCTCCTGGACCAACGCCTGGCCGAGCGCCCCAAAGATCTGACCCAAGGGGAAATTGCAGCCATGCGCGCCAACTATGCGGGAAATATCACTCTGATCGACGAACAGATTGGCCAAATTCTCGAAGTCGTCAGAGAGCGCGGCGAATGGGATAACACCATTATCGCCTTCACGTCCGACCATGGGGAGCATAACGGCGACCACGGCCTCATCTACAAGTCCACATTTTACGACGCTGCCGTGCACGTACCTCTGATCATCCGTACCCCCGAAACGGCGAACCACAGCGGCCGTCGCAGCCAAGCCCTGGTAGAGTGGTTCGACGTCGGCCCCACCCTCCTCGAGCTGGCCGGCGGTAGAGTGGATTATCCCCAGTCCGCCCAGTCTCTGGTACAGTCTCTCGACGACCCGACGAAAACCCATCGCCCTTTCGTCATCTCGGAAATCCAGAGGGAGGTCATGTATCTGGACCACCATTGGAAAGCGGCGCTCAACAAGGAGGGCGAGCTCTATCTTCTATTCAATCGTGAAGAGGACCCCCAGGAACTCCACAACCTGGCCGCTCACCCAGACCTCGCCGAAGTGGAAACGAGGATCCGCCTGCAGCTTTTGGAAAGGATTCTCGCCACCCAGATCATACATGAGAAGACACGCCCTTAGTACTCGATATTTCGTCGGAAGTAATGATGCATACTCCTTGAGCGCGACGATCAATAGGGGGCGTATAGGGTCAGACTGCGATTTCTTTGATTGGGAAAGGGCCTTGAGGCCACTGGATAAAAGCGACGTGCTCAATAAGCCATTTACCCGCCAGGCGGATTGTTGTCCTAAGATGCGTCTTTTGGAACTCTTCCGTGCCTTCCAACGGCAGATCTGCGATAGCGCCCAAACCACCTATCGAAAGCACCGACCCGACTCCGTTGTCCGATCCCGCCTAGCCCGCTTTTCCTGGCCGTTCAGTAACTGCGAGTCGAGAGATATCGTTCCGTCGTGATCGCGTTCTCGTATATTTGTGAGAAAAGCGGGCTAGAGGGACGATGCCGAACCGGTCTCGCTTTTCCTTCGCCGTGACAGGTCCAGCTTCACTTCTCCTGCATCGTGAGATGACTGGCACGCGGATCGATTCCGCAATGGCAGAATGCAAAGCTCCATGAGCGGTGACGAAAATCAAAGACCTCGCAGTCTGCCCCCTACGATTCCCGACCCCCTACGATTCCCATATAAAACTCTAGAATGGAGATAGTGGAGCGTAGTGCAGTGTACCATCAAGTTATGGACGGGTAGACAGGTCAGCCATGGAGCCTTCCGTCTCGGACATACCGTTACAGGCGGAACTCCATCGAGAGATGTAGGAGCGTCCCGCCAAACGGGACCGCGAACGAACAAGCCCTCATCGGAGCTTCAAGCGTCTGTTTAACAAATTGGGTAGTGAAAGTGGCATAAAGATGAACTGGGAGGAGCTTTCGCTCGATTCGATTGAATCCCCGCTCTGCCGCTCGGCAGAGCGACTAGGAATATGTCGGTGGTCGAATCTCCCGAAATGCAAAATCACTCACGGATAGCGAATTATATCCGCGAATTCCGAATGCTTGGACCGACAGATTCCTAGATTTTGACAATGGCTGCCATATATCCAAACTGTCGGTCATTCTAACCTGACTATGCATCAATCAGTAGTGTGATGTGAGGAAAACTTAAGAATATGACTACGCTGGAACTGCAGGAGAATTGTCTCGGTTTCGAAATCCACGATGGGAATCAATTGGTGACTCTATATCGGGCACGAGAGGAATTGCCGCGCACTGAGTCACCCAAACCCTGTTTTGCGCCTATTTACACACCGTCGGGGGGTCTGGTCACAGAGTACCGTCCGGCGGATCACGCCTGGCATACCGGTCTTTATTACGGCTGGGTCCACGTCAAGGACGCTAATCTCTGGGGCGGACCCTGGTATTATCCTGATGTCGACAAATATGAATACTATCCGGGAACTCACGGCAGACAGGCGCATGAGAAATTCGAGAGGATATCGAGTGCAGATGACGGAATCGAAGTTGTTGAACGACTGACCTGGCGCGACGGCGACGACAAAGTCATGGCCACCGAAGTCAGAACGATGCGATTCAAGAAGCTTACCGACAGACCCGGATCGATCTGGACCTTGCGATCAGATATCACGCCCGAAGCAACAGACTTAATACTCGGCGCATCCCGAGCCGCTCGCTACAGCGGACTTGAATTGAGAATGGGGCCGGAATTCTCCGAGGCCCATCATCGCACCAGCGAAGGTATTGAGCATCACGAGAAAACCATGAAATCCCGCGGCCGCTGGTGCATCGCCAACGGTGACAACGGCGGAGCCGTGGCGATGCTCGACCACCCCTCGAACCCCCGCCACCCCGCGCAATGGTTCACCCGAAAAAATCTCCTAGGCGCGGCATTCCTGATGGAAGAGGATCTCGAGGTGCCTGAGAACGATACTCTGCGTCTTCGCTATGGTATCCTTCTCACTGATACGGATCCTGGGGACGCGTACATCGAAGCGGAATTCGAGAGATTCTCAGGAGATCTTTAGCCCCCTGAATAGTCTACATCGCGGCATAAAGCCGCTCCTACAGCCTGGTGGTCACCAAGTGTTCCAAACCAGCCCGGCCACCCGCGAGGGGTTGTAGGAGTGGGTTTATCCCGCGATCGAAAAAACTGCAAATCATGAAACAGCCACTTGCGAAACCATGCGAATCTATCTTACATTTTCTTCGCGTCTTTGAAGCGGCTTCCCATGACAGAAAAAGAAAAAGCAATCCTGGAAATCGATGTCTACGGTTTCACAATTCTGGAACGTGTCCTGACCGAAGTCGAAGCGGACGCAATGCGGGAAGCCCTGATCCGCTGCGAGCGGGAGGTCGGCGAAGCACATACGCATCGCGGATCAGCCCGTCACGTCTCCAACCTTCCGGTGCTCGATCGGGTCTTCCACAAGACCATCGATCACCCGCGCACGCTCCCAATCCTGGAGCACTTTCTGGGTGAATCAATGATCCTGGGCAGTTTAAACTCCCGAATCGTGCGGCCCGGCGACGGTTACCAGGAATTGCACGGCGACATTCCCAAGGTGATGCTGAACAGGGATTCCCCGGTTATGATGAATACCGTCTGGATGCTGGACGAGTTTACCTCCGAGATCGGTGCCACGCGTTGCGTTCCCGGGAGCCATAAGTCAGGCTGGGCGCTGCCGCCGGAGGGGCTGGAACTGAAATATATGGTGGAGGCAGTCGCGCCGATCGGCAGCGTTCTGGTATTCAACGGCCAGACCTGGCACGGTGGCGGGAAGAATACCGGCAAAAAAAGTCGCCACGCTTTATTCGGCCACTACCGCAAGGAAATGTGTATCTTCCAGTTGGATCCGCACGACGGTTTTCCGGAAGAGTGGTTCGATGAACTGACCGACCGTCAAAAGCAGCTTATGCGGATGACGAATGGATTGGGCGCGCCGCACGCGGCGAATAGTCATCTGCGTTAGTCCGCTCAGCAAACCGTCCATCGGACTTTCCTCGAAGCTTAGATGTGACACGTATCGGCCGTATGACAGAGCGGGTTTGCGGCGATGGGCTAACGTTTAATGGACGTAGAAGCCGTCTTGGAACAAACCCACCCCTGTCCCCTCCCAGGAGGGGAACTTCGTGAACGAACTCCTGAGCGAAAAGATCCCCTCCTGGGAGGGGACAGGGGTAGGTTGAGTCAGTTTTTCACTGCTGCAAGATCCGGTAAGGGTCAGCGCTCATTGGGCGCGTCTACGGCGCCGGACACCGAATACTAACAAACTGTCATTGCGAGGTCTGCCGCACGGGTCTGCCGTACGGCAGACCGAGAATTTGGAAAGTGTGCCGTTGCCTTTACCTGGATCGCAGCGCCTCCCTTCGGTCGGCTCGCGGTGACAAGGGGCTACTACTCAATTGCCGATTTGATAGTAATTGAATTTGTATTACAATCCGGCAGAACCTTGTTTTTCTAGCAAGTTTTTGCGTAGAAGAGTTTGGTATTCAATAAACTGCAGTCGACCCGTCGTCGCTGCGCTTTGCCGAGGCAGGCAAGGTTTGGGATCCCGCTCGGCGGGATTCGCGACGAGGTTACCCAAGGGAAGTAGGAGTTTCCTCCTGCATTCGCGTCCATCTGCGTGGTCTGCCGTACGGCAGACCGCTGGAGTTTGGCCCGTTTCGAGTCACGTAGAAACTACGAGTTAATTCTTAAGCGGCTTGAAAGAGGGAGCTGGCAAGATGGGGGCTGAGTTTCTCCGACTTGTGGGTACCACTTTTAGGATCAACGAAGTGGGAGAAACTCGATGGTCGCAGACTGCCCGCCCAAGTCTCGTATCTGAGTTGCTGCAGTAAGTCTGATGTGGTTGGGCCCTGCATGGAACGTTTATCGGTGCGCCACTTGGCCGGCTCGAAGATGCCTTGTTGATGGCGCTTGGGATCGGATTGGTAGGAGGCCAGCCACAACATCGAGTAGGCTGCCACGTTGAGGGCGGGAAGGTTTCTGTTGGACGCTTCGGTCCTGACCTGGGCCTCGCCCATGCCTAAGAGGGTCTTCTCATCGCGGAAGTTGGGCTCTATCTGCCAGCGCCAAAGATAGTATTGGAGAAACTCTTCAAGCGCTAATTGGGGATCGGTGCAAATCAGGTAAGCGGGCTTTCTGTAGAGCAACTTTGCCTTCTTCTGAAGCCGGTATCGGAGCGGAGCAATGATCAAAAGCTGCAAAGGGCGTTTTGCTCCGCTCTTGCGCCACAAAAGATCCTTCACCCTCTTGACCTTAAAGCGGTGGCGCTTACCGGCCGCGAAGGCCTCCACATATTCCCACGGCACTTCCTGGTCCTTGCGAATCTGTTCGGGCGTGGGAATCTCTGGCCCGTAGCTTGGTCGGCGTCCGGTTTTGGGCGCCTGCCCGGGCATTTTGCAAAGCGTAGCGTCCTTGCGGATGCGCCCGGTCATGGTGGTGCGTTCGGGCAGAGCCTTGAGGAAGTCTCCATTGGTATAGCTGCCGTCGGCCACGACGATCAGTTCGCGTTCGACCTCCATAGAGTCTCTGAGCAGTGCAACGCGCTCTATTGCCTGTCGATTGAGTTTGAGCTGCTTTTTGCTCTCTTTATAGCATTGGACCTGCTCCTGTGTGGCTTTTGCCCCCGGCTTGCGCGCGGAGGGCGCATGGGTCAGATCAATAGGAATCATGCGGGCCGAACCGTCCTCTGCGGCAAGGGCGGCGGAAAGTTGGATGAATCGCTGGGCGAGCACGAGGTTAACTTGGAATTTGGGACCGAGGGGATCTCTGCGCCAGCCCACTCCGTGGATACGAGTTCCACTTTTTTGCCGTAGGGTGTCGTCAAGTGCTACGACCATGGGCCTATCGGGCGGAAGCATCGCTCGATCTTCTCACGGATAACCGCGAAGCACTCATCAGGGTCGACTCTGCTCTTCGAATACATCCTGTAGTGTGCGCTCCAATCCTCGTATTGGCGTCCGCCCGTCGTGATGATTCCAGTGACAGTACGCCTGCCCAGGCACAGAAGGGTGCACAAGGTGTGCTCTCTGAAGCGATTGAAGCAGCTTGTTGTGGAGCAGGCTTTGGCACACGATCCAATGATACCTTCCAAGGCTTCTAGAAGTGAGGAGCCGTTTTTTTACACCCACCGGATTGGGAGGGGCATTGGATCGGGCCAGGATCATATGGCCTTTGTCGGCAATAATCCACTCCACCATCTCTCCTTTGCCAAACTCCATCGCCTGAGCTACCGCCGAAGGCAGATTGATATACCACTGTTCGCTACGCTTGCGCCTGATGAGTTGAACTTTAGTTGGGAATCCCTTGGGCCATGATCTAGTTACATAACTAGATCACAGTCAAGCTAAATACTTGCTTTTGAAGAAAAAAGGGGAATAAGGGAGCAATATATCTAGTAAAAGGCCAAACTCCAGTGGTCTGCCGTACGGCAGACCGGTTCTCTTCTTCTTTTTTGGTTGCCCGTTCGAGAGCCTCAGGGCCCTGAGCCAGTCGCAGGGCGGCTCGGCTGCGCTAGCCCGCATATTTCACACACTTCGTAGCGAGACTGCGGAGGTTGCCGCGGATCAAGGGCTTACCAAAGTCCGGCGGGTGACGGCGTGTTGGAATACGTGGAAGTCGGCGGACGAGGGAAGTCCTTGAGGCGCTGTGACATCCGCAGTTGGAGCAGATGGCTTGTGAAATTTGCGGGCTAGGAGCTCCATTACCTCACACCAGCTTCCCAAACATCAATACGAGCGCTCAGCTCGCGCATGCGTTCACCGTGCGCGGGATCGGAGGCGAGGTTTCGCGTTTCGCCCGGATCGTCGGTCAAGTTGAAGAGTTCGTGATCGCCACGGCTGCTCCGATTGAATTTCCATCCATCCGGCGTGACGAGGGTGCGGATCGGATCGGTTACGGAATTCCTCAATTCTTCCGGGGTCACTTCCTCCAGGAGGGATTCGGGCACGACGAATCGCTCCGGCGCCTCTCCCACGATACCCGTATTCGGTCCATTCCATTCAATGAACACATCCTCATCCAGCTCCGTCGGTCCATCATCGCGCAACCATGCAGCCCGGCTCCGGCCCGGCAGGCGCTCCGGCACATCGGCCCCAAGCAAGTCAAGGAGCGTTGGAACCATATCGATCTGACTGACCGGACCACGCACCCGGCGCCCCTCGTTCTGTCCGGGCAGGCGGACGATCCACGGCACCCTCACGGCCTCTTCGTACATGACGCATTTGGCCAGTAACTGATGGCTGCCCATCATGTCGCCATGGTCTGAGGTGAAGACCACGATCGTATTCTCGTCCAATCCCAGTTCCTCCAGCGTGGACAAAATTCGGCCGACATGAGTATCGACGAGGCTGCACAGACCCCAATAGCGGGCGATCATCTCCCGCCAGTCGCTTTCCGTTTTTAGAGGGTACCCGCTGTGGCCTTTATCGCGATAGGCCTCGCAAAAAACGCGGAGCTTCAGCGGTTGGTCTGCACCCGGCGGGTTATGAAAGTTTGCCGGCAACGGGATCTGCTCGGGATCGTGCTGACCGTCTCGAGGGCCAAAATAGGGCATATGCGGCTCCAGAAAATTCACGTAGAGAATAAACGGGTTGTCGCGGTTGCGGCGCAGAAAGTCACAGGCTTCGTTGGCGAGATAGGCGGGCTTGCCGAGGTATTCGGGAAAGCGCGCGGCCTGGTCTCGCCCGAACCGTTTACCGTTTGACGGCGTCCGGCCGCGGCCGACCAGCCAGCGATGGTATTCCGAAACCTCGTTCTGTCTTTCAGGATCGCGGTAGCGCTTCGCGTAGCCATCGTCGATTCCCCGCCATTCCTCAAACCCGTGCTGTGCGAATATCTCATCGCCGAGGTGCCACTTGCCGTAGTGCGCCGTCGCGTGGCGGTCCGTGTCGAGCATCTCGGGCAAGCAGGGGATCTCCGGGTCAAGGGGAATGTTGTTTTCCGTCACCCCGCTCTGGTGCGGCCAGAGTCCGGTAAGCAGGGTGGAACGGCTCGGGGTGCAGACCGGTTGACTGACGTAGGCCTTTTCGAATACCGTTCCCTTTTCGGCAAGACGATTAAGATTCGGCATTTGAATGAGCCGGTTGCCGTAGGCCGCCAGCGTGTCAGGCGCCTGTTCGTCGGTATAGATGAACAGGAGATTGTTAATTCCCATTGTCATTCACTCCTTCCAGATTTATGCCCGTGTGAAATTTCAATGTACTTACAGGTTTGCGCGCCGTTCGCAACGTATCCTTTTCGGGAAGCGAACGAGCGGGAAACCTGAGGCTCTCCGGGTCAAGCCCGGAGGATCTCCCAAGGGAGGGCCCAGGCATTGTAGCCGGGAACCTAAGAATCCCCGGCGCGAGGCCGGGGGATTTCCGAATGCGAGAAACCCGAATCTGGACTCGCCACGTTAGACGTTCTGTCAATTGGTTTAGTGCCTGTAGCTCAATGTCTTGCGTCTAAAGTGCAACGAGAGTTCGATCTTGGATGCCGTAGTAGTTTCACTCCTGTTTGATCCGGCCTGCGGTGAGCCTGTCGAACCCGCAAAGGACAGCGCGCCGGGGGCGCGACAGACCAGGATCCACAAATTGGCTTGAGGTATCCGCACGATCGACCATAGAAAGCAGGCATGCAGTCCATTTAATCGCATATGGCAAACGCGCTAAAACGCCTGGATTGGCACCGTTCCCCGATCGATAACCGGCTTCTTGCCGAACTCTCCAAGAAGAAGGATTTGCTGCCCCTTATGCACACCGTAGGGCAGCTTGGTTTCTCGGCTGCGACCGGAGCCTTCGCCCTTTGGGCGTTTCATCATCTATCATGGCCCTGGGTTGCGGCGGCGGTCTATTTCCACTGCTCTTTTTACGGGTTCTTCGGTAGCGGCACAGGAGGGCATGAGTTATCCCACCGGACGGTGTTCAAGACGAAGGCCTTAAACGAGTTCTTCATCCGTCTCAACGGTTTCCTGACTTGGTTCAACTTCATCCATTTCAGGCACAGTCACGCGGGTCACCACAAATACACCCTTCACGACGACCTCGACCTGGAGGTCATCCTTCCTCAGGACCTGAGCTGGCCCCGATGGGTGCAGGGCTTCACCATCAATATCGAGGCCATCAAACGCGTCTTTTCCACGTTGGCCAGACAGGCCTTCGGGCGTGACCGCGATACCATACTCCATGGGAAATGGGATAAACGGATTTTCCCCGAGACGGATCCGGCGGAGGTAAGAAAGCTCGTCAACTGGGCAAGAGTCATGCTGGCGGGCCATACGGCGCTCGCCCTTCTCTATGTCCTCTCGGGCAACTGGATTCTACTGTTCCTCGTCACCTTTGCTCCGTTTACCGCCAGGTGGTTTGTAATTTTGACCCACATGCCGCAGCACGCGGGAATGCGATCGGATGTGGCGGATTGGCGGCAGAGCACGAGGACCTATCTCGGCGGCCCGATCGTGCGCTTTTTCTACTGGAATATGAACTACCATGTAGAGCACCACATGTACGCAGCGATTCCCTTCTACAACCTTCCAAAGCTGCGGAAGGCCATCGAGGGCGACCTCCCGATCGCTTCCCATGGGCTCCTTGCCACCTGGCGTGAAATCTTTACCACTTTGAGGCATCAAAAGCGGGACCCCTCCTACTGTTTCATACCGGAACTGCCGGATACCGCCAACGCCTACTTGCCTGTCGATCTTCTGCAAAATGCCGACGAGGCCGGCGCACGGGTTGCGCCTTCCTTATGACCGAATCGCAGAGGCGCGCGATGGTGTGAGCGATGCAAACAAATGAACCTGCCTAACATTCTTTTCATTCTCGCTGACGACCTCGGCTATGGTGACATCGCCTGTTACAATCCAGAGTCGCAGGTCCCTACACCGAATATCGATCGGCTCGCGACCGAGGGTATGCTTTTCTCGGACGCGCACAGTCCATCCACGGTCTGCACGCCCAGTCGCTACAGCATCTTGACCGGAAGAATGGAATTTCGCACGGGCTTTCCCGGAGTGTTCACGGGAGCGGGTGGACCTTGCCTGATTGAGGAATCACGGCTCACATTGCCGGGAATGCTTCGTCAGCAGGGCTACACCACGACGTTATTCGGCAAGTGGCATGTCGGTCTAACCTTTCTGGATAAGGATGGCCAGCCGATCAATGAGAAGGGTTTTGATCCGATTGAGCGAATCGACTACACGCGCGCCATTTCCGACGCACCGATTCATCGTGGTTTCGATCACTTTTACGGCACTGCTTGTTGTCCCACGACCGACTTTCTTTATGCTTTCATCGACGGCGATCAGATTCCCGTGCCGCCCACCAAGCTGCACGACACCGCGCCTCTTCCTGACCATCCCTATTCCAAAGACAATCGCATCGGCTGGGTCGCTCCCGACTTTGATTTCGAAGAGATCGATATGATATTTTTGGATAAGAGCGTGAGATTCCTTGAAAACCACGCGGAGGAATCTCCCGGAAAGCCCTTCTTCCTTTTCCACTCTGCACAAGGTGTTCACTTGCCTTCTTTTCCAGGTAAAGACTTTCTGGGCAAAACCAACGCTGGGCCGCACGGCGATTTTATTTTCGAATTCGATCACGTTGTGGGCGAACTTCTCAATACTCTCGATCGCCTGGGAATGGCTGAGAATACCATTGTGATGGTGACCAGCGATAACGGTCCCGAGGTGACCAGTGTTGTGAATATGCGTAAAGATTACCGTCACGATGGGGCGAGACCATGGCGTGGGATGAAACGGGACCAGTGGGAGGGCGGGCACCGTGTGCCTTTTGTTGTGCGGTGGCCTGGGCAGATCGAAGCGGGGAGCACAAGCGATCAGACGGTATGTCTCTGTGATATCATGGCGACTTGTGCGGGAATCACAGGCGTGCAATTGCCAAATGATGCAGCCGAAGACAGTTTTGATATTTCGCCCGCCATCTTCGGTAAGACAATGGAAGGGGAGCCGGTTCGCCGTCACACATTGCATCAGACGGTCCGGCTCGATCTCGCGATACGGCGCGGCAAGTGGAAGTTTCTCGACCACCAGGGGTCGGGAGGAAACGACTACGATAAGGGTACACTCAAACCCTATGCGCTTCCTGAAATGGCCCAGAATGCACCGGGGCAACTTTATAATCTGGAGACCGATCCGGGTGAAACCACGAATTTGTATTTCGAGCACCCTGATATTGTCGACGAATTAGAGACACAGTTAGATGAATTTCGGAAGTCCGGGCGCAGTGCGCCGCAACCAAAAAAGAAGAAGAGAACCGCAGATGCACGCAAATGGACGCGGATGAAAACGAATTGACCACGGATTCGTGAAAACCGCGGATTTAAAGAAGAGGGATACTTAAGGGATTGGAGAAGGCACCATCGAACACTGAACGTCCAACATCGAAGTAAAGACCTTCGGGGTTCGAATTTCCACCGCCGGAGCTTCGACATCAACCCTTTGAGTACCAGACTTTTGTACACCAAAACGTGTCAAGAAAACCACGTTCTGACGGATAGTAATACGGATTCACGCGGATAGTGGGGCTAGACGGGAGAGATACGGCAAAGGGAATCGACAGAGCTGCGAATGCAAGAACGGCAACGAATGTGGAGATCCTTGTCGCGAGCTTCGTCGTAAGCTTTGTCGAGATTCAGAACTCGCTATCATGCGGGTTGGCGGGCAGGGGGCAATCGCAGATACAATTCCCGGCTTTTAAGAGCTAAAGAAAACGGTAGGCTTCATCTTCGAACCATCAAATTCGAAGAAAAATGGAGAAACCTACCGTCAAAGAAGAGACCTTCTTACAGTGCATCCTTGGAGTGGACAAGGGTAATCCCTCGATCACGGTCTATCGGGATCTGAGCGAAGGCAAACTGCACGTCTATTACGGGCATGAGCTTTTTGAAGTCGTAGAGGACGATCGGGAGCAAGTTGAATTCAAGCTATTGGTGGGGCGCCTCTACAATGCGGGGTTGAAGAAAGGGCGCTTAGAGAAGCAATTTGAGGTTGACCCCAAAACGATGAAGCGGTGGGGGGAGGCGCTTCAAAGCGGAGATGCCGAGACCTTAGCGCGAGTGCTGGCGGGACGCAGCGCTCATCGCAAATTGACGAGGGAAATCCGGAGTTTTGTGCGGGTGCGCTTCGGGCAGATCTATGGGGAGAGTCGGTATGGCTACAGCAAGAAGATACGGGGGGAGATCGAGGAGGTGTTCGGAGTTAACCTCAGTGGGGAAACTTTGCGCCCTGTCTTTAAGGAGCTTAAAGAGGCCCGGGCAAAGGAGGCCGAAGCCGAGAGGGCGCAAAATCGGGAGACTCCCTGGGATTGCCCGGAGGACTCGGGGAGGGACGAACAGGAGCAAGAAGCAGAAAATAGCCCCGAAAGCGAAGGGGACAATCGCAAGGGGTCTCCCGATTTTTCGAGGGAGAGCTCCGAAGCGGTGCAATGGTATCGGCACCTGGGAGTACTTCTGTTCAGTGCCGCGCTCAGAGAAGTCGCTCAGATTGATCGCGAAGAGGGCTGGCTTTTGAAACAATGGGTGGCTTGCGGGTTGTTGGCCGCGGTCAATATCGAGCAGAGCAAACTGCTCGATCTCGAAGACCTGCAAAAACTCATCGGGCGAGTCCTGTATACCCCCTATCTGCAACGCCAAAGCCTTAGCGCCCTGGCCGATGAAGGGCTTTTAAGAGAGATCCTCAGAGTGAACGCGAGGGGCCTGAATGCTTCGGATGAAGAGAGCTTTTATTATGATCCGCACACCAAACATTACACCGGAATGAGCAAGGTGCTGGCGGGATGGTGTCCGGGTATCCGTCTGGCCGACAAAGCGCTCCACAGCGATTTTATTCATACCCTCAAGGGCTATCCGGTCTATTTTGCGAGTACCGACAACTATGAGGATATAAGGGAACGGTTTATCCCCAACTGCGAAGCGATGCTCGAGCTGGTGCAGTTGCCGGCTGATAAGAAGGTGAGCATTTACGTGGACCGGGCGATCGCCGCGGAGTGGTTTTACGAAGCCATCGTGGAGCATCCTCAACTCGAAATCATTACCTGGGAAAAAGGTTACAAGGCCAGCGCCCAGCCCCTCCAACGGATCGACGGGCAGTTGCGCCTGCAGCGCGCGCGCAACCATGCCGAAGATCTCCAGGAGTATCATCTTCGCTATCAGCGGGGCCCCTGGAAGAAAAATCCTCAACTGGTGCAGTGGATCGTGGAGGCGACCAATCCAAAAAATCGAACCATTACCGTGAGCATCCTGGCGACCGATCAGCAGGCCCGAAATGAAGAGGTAATCAAAGGGATGTTCAGTCGCTGGATTCAGGAGAATGACTTCAAATACCTCGATAAGCACTTTGGGATTAATCAGATCACCTCTTATCGCACCGTCCACTACAAGCGATTAGCCCAACACCTTGAGGACAAGCAGGAGAAAAGCGGTGCCGCCAAAGCCCTCCTGAAGCAAAAACAGCAATGCACCGAAGAATTGAAAAGACTGCTCCTGGCCGAGCATGCCCACCCGGGCAAAAGCGCCTCAAGGGGCGAAAAGATCCGTCGACTCGATCAGGCCCTCAAAGCCCTCCAACTCGAACTGGAGCAAATCGACACCGAATGCTCGAGGCTGCAGCGCCTCATTGATGAAAACTATGTCCGCCTGGACACCGCTAACAAGTCCCTCATGGATGCCTTGAAAATCTTCGCCCGTAACAGCTTCTACAAGCAGCTCGAACCCTTTAAAGCTCGCTACAACAACTATCGTGACGACCACGATCTGTTTCGCAATTTGACTCACAGTGACGGCGTTCTTATAGAGAGGGGCTGTGCGGTCGAAGCGCATTTATTCCCCACCGCAACTTATCCCCCTCGGGTGCAGGCGGTGGTGCTTGAGTATCTGCAAACTCTCAATGAGAAGCCCTTACTGATGCCCGACGGTTCAGGCCGAAGAATCATCTTCCGACTGGGCAAAAAATCGGGATTTAAACTTGCGATTGCATAGTGCCTTTAGAGGGGCAATATAGTGAGGTCTGAGATTAGGGTTTTCTCTCGACGAGGTTCGCGTCAAGGTTGGCGACAAGGTTTGCCATGATCCTTTCTCAATTCAACACCCCCGATCCACCCTCCCGCGATCCCGCGGACGACGCACGTCTTCAGGTGGTGAGAATGTTTGCAGACAATGTGCTGAAGGCAGGCTGCGACCGCTTCAGCGGGCAGGATACGCCGCTCTTTGCCGACGGCATCAATGTGGACACGGAGGAGCCGGTGCAATGGGTGTTCGAGGAGGAGCGCTTCACACTCTCGAACCTGGCCAGTCAGCAGAACCTGTTTCGCACTTTTGACGCGCTTTCACAGATAACGGGGGATGGCAAATACCGGGACGCCGCGGAAGCGGCTGTCCGGTACCATTTCGATCATCTGGCCAGCGATTGCGGGCTGCTGCGGTGGGGCGGACACCAATTTGTCGATCTTACCACCGTCAAACCGGTGGGCCGGTTCGACGCCGACTGCCACGAATTCAAGTTGAGTATCCCCTATTACGAACTGATGTGGCGGGTGAACCCGGAAGCGACCGCGAAATTCGTCCGCGCGTTCTGGAACGCGCACGTTCTCGACTGGGGGAATCTCGACATGAACCGGCACGGCGCTTACGGCCGCCCCTCGGGCGAGCTTTGGGACAGCACCTTTGACGACCCCGAACCCTTTTTTGACGGCCACGGCCTGACCTTCATCAACTGCGGCACCGACCTGATCTACGCCGGCGCCATGCTCTACAAACTGTCCGGAGAGGAAGGCGCCCTTGCCTGGGCGAAACGCCTGGCGAGACAGTATGTAGGCGCGCGCCATCCCGAGACCGGTCTGGGTGTTTACCAGTACAGCAAACCTCTCCGAGAAAACCAACCTCCGGAGATCATGATCGAGGGTAAGCGTCACACAATATCAAGTTACGGCGACCGGGCGGAAAATCAGTTCCACCCGGAATTCGGGGAGGTGGCACGGGAGGGGTATGCACTCTTTTCCAGCCACGGCCGGAGCATTTACGGTATCAACGCACTTGTGCAGCTGCACCTGGCCGAAACCCTGGGCGACGACGGCGGGAAATTCCTGCGGTGGACGATCGACGGAATGAAGGCCTACGTGAAATACGGGTACCTGCCGGAAACGAATCAGTTTCGCCCCATGTGGGCCGACGGCACGGACTTGACCGGGTTCGTCTTTCCCCGATTGGGGTACTACGGATCAGCGGGAACGACGCTGCATCCTTCAGACGCGGGGCCGCCCTTCCTGGCTTCCTATGCGCGCGCCTTCCGTCTTACCCGTGATCCTGAACTGTGGGAAATCCTGCGGTCAATAGCCCGGGGCAACGGCCTTGGGGACCTGAGCGAGGAGCCGGGGAAAAAGCCAGCGGTGAATCGCGACGCGACCGGCTCGGATCCTGAGGCGATTTTCGCCGTCCTGGAAATCTATCGAGCGGATCCTGATCCCGCGTATCTTGAACTGGCCCGCCGTATAGCTGACAACATTGTCGAACAGCGATTTCACAACGGATTTTTCCTGCCTTCGGCAAACCATGTTCATGCCAATTTCAACGAAGTGGACCCGCTCGCGATCCTGGCCGTCGAAGCGGCCCTGCGGAACCGGTTGGATGAAATGCCGCCTTACCTGGCCAGCCGGGGATACATTCATGGGCGGTTCGACGGCCTCGGCAGAACCTACGACGCCGCAGCGATTTATTCCGTAACGCGGTAGGAGCGGATGTGAAAAAGAGGCGTGAAGGGTCAAAGGGAGATCGGGGAGGGCGGAGAGATGCGGAGACACGGTGACGGGGGATGCGGTGAGAGTATCCACGATTGAGGCGTTCTTTGTCGCGAGTCCCGCGGCGCGGCATCGTGGTTCGCGCTTTCTCTCGACGAGGTTTATGTCGAGTCCTTAGGTTCGAGATCTTGATGCAGCCGTTGCATGGATTAGAAAGGCATCAAAGGACATTGCCGACGGATCCCGGCGCGCCGGGATTCGTCCCTTCAATCCGCATGCCGGCCGTCGTATTATATCCTGCTAAAGCCGCCATCGGGGCGTAAAGCCCCTCCTACAGATGTGGGGTGTAGGAACGACTTTTTGTGGTTGCGAGATGCGGCGTAGATTCCCAATAAAGAAATGTTGCCAAATGGATACTCTTAAAACCACACCCAACCACCCCATCCACGAAGCTTCACTTGAAGCCTTGCAGGGTGAAGCGGTGGAGAAACTCCTCAGTAGCGGGGAGGGGATCATTCGCTGGATGAATGATGTGCGCGATGCGCGACCGGGTCGGATCCAGTGGGCGATTGAGACGACGCGTGAGGCGAATGTCGCCGGCACCGCGTATGCGCTCTCGGGTATTCGGAAGATGGGTTTGTTCGACAGGATTGTCTCCGAGGCGGATAAGCGGGAGGGGATTGCGTGGATCCGGTCCATGGCGGTGGGAAACGGGGAGTATCGCGATCCGCGCTGGTGGATCGACGATCCCCGGGCTGGCCGACTGACAAGCCCTGGCCGGATTCCGGCATGCTGGAGTGCAACAACCGCTACGCCCAGACCATCCTTGCGCTTTACGGGGAACCGGAGGACTCTCCCAGCCCGCCGCCGCCCGGCTGGCCCCAATTGAAGGACGGGCCGGAAAAAGCGCTGCAGTGGATCCGCGAGCGTCCCTGGTCGGAAAACGCCTGGGGTTCGGGCAGTTGGACCGCGAAAATGATGAAATACCTGCTGGATTGGCACCTCGATGGGCACCTTTCTCTCGACCCGGTTATCGAAGCACTGAACCACGTTTACAGCATCCACGACCCGGAGTCGGGTCTGTGGGGGGATCCGTCGCTGGCGCTGCAGAACCGGATAAACGGGACCTTTAAGCTCTTCCACTTCATGCGGGCCCAGCTGGACCTGCCGCTGCGCCACGCCGAGAAGATGATCGACCGCGTGTTCGAGCGCTTCTACGACCCGGCCTTCGAAGAACGATGCAGCGGCTGTGATGAATTCGACAACTGGTATGTCATCCATCACGCCCTCCCCGAAGCCGACGATTACCGGCGTGAGGAGGTTGAGAAGATGGCCGCCTATCGGATTACGAGAGTCCTTGACACCTACACCAAACCGGACGGCGGGCTCAGTTTCCTTCCGGATTCCTGCCAGCAGTCATGGGTCGGGTTTGACATGGCGCCGAAGCTGCCGCAGGGCGATGCCATGGGCTTGGGACTTATCACTTCCGGGGTGTCCACCGCTGTTGACCTGTGCGGTTTGGTGGGGGAAACCCTGTGGCTGGGATTGGTGGAGGATACCCATTCCTACCAGCAGGAGCTGAAGGACACGATCGCGGAACGGATCTGCGTAAACTGAGTGAAACGTCGCGGCAAAAGTAAGGCGCAAGTACCGCGAATTGTTAACCACGGATTACTTGGAGTAGCCGAGCCGCAACCAAAAAAGAAGATTCTGTCGGATTGTAATGCGGATGGTCGCGGATGAAGAAACCTATTTGTCGCGAGCCTTGTCGATTCCTTATCGCGACGTTGGTTTGGTAAACATTGCCGATACCCGTGATAGAAGACCTTTCATCTTCGTGGCTAAAGCTCATCATACTGACGCGACAAAGGTGGCCGCTGACAACATCCCGATCGAATCTCCAGTACGAATGCAGACGCGGCCAACCCGGCTAAAACCAACGGCCTTCCCGCAGCGACGGATCCCACCGCTGCGACAGCAGGTAATCCTGAACCGCGGCGGCCGCAGATGGCGTGCCCACATTCTGGAGCGCGTACATCGCATAGGCGCCGACATACCCGCACGGGTCGTCGAGCGCTTCCACCAGCGCGACTTCGGCGGGTAAGGCGGCTTTCCCCAGTCGCACACACGACATGGCGGCGTTGGTGCGCACCTGGTCCCGTGCCGACCAGTCGCGCTGCAGCAATCTGTTCCACGATTCGTGTCCGTTGCTCAACAAGGGACTGACATCGGTTGCTGCCACATTCTTGCGGATGATGCCCAAGGATTCCAACACAGTTCGGACTAACCTGTGGGACCGATCACCCAAGCAGGCCACCAGGCCCGGGACAGCCACCGCCGCAACGGAGTCCATTTCGCCGAGAGAAAATGCGGCATTGATGCGGGTCCATTCGCTTCCGTTGGCGAGAAGGTCGCGCAGCGCCGGAATTGCCGGTTTGCCGATCGCGGCGAGGGCGTGCGCCGTCGGCTCCATCGCGATTTTGCCCTCGTTCCAGGCAGTCGAAGCCGGATCCTCTGCCTCGTTAATCCCGGATTGGCGCAGGTGGGCGGCGAGAGGGCCGACCGCTTTTTTGCCGATTGCGCCCAAGGCGTAGGCTGCGGCTATACGGGCCGCCTGGTGGTCATCGTCCAGCATATCGCTGAGCGCGGGAATCGCCTCCACCGATCTTGATCGCATCTTTGCGAGTTCGTTTGCCGCGGCGAGCCGATTTCTGAGATCCCGCTTTGCATCAAGATTGGCGAGAAGCCGGGAAATCCGTGTTTTGTTCGCCGAGTGAAACGTGTCACCGAGACTTGCGTAACGATCCTTCTTGCCGCACATCCAATCCCACATCACGGACCAGGTGACGTTCAAGTTGTGCGGGGATTGCGATCTGCGAGGACGTCGCCATCGTTCGCTCCGGCAGTTCCAGGAAGGCCCTGTCGGCTCCGCTGTGCGCATGAACATGAATTTGATCATGTGGCGGCGCCGTTTGAGAAGGTTGACCCCGGCTGCGTGGCCGATGTCGAAATGGGTCAATGCGACCGTTCCCGCCGGACCATCCACGGGGATAGCGCGGGCGCGGTCTTCATCGGAAAGAATGCCGTTGTATTGGGTTCCAGGGATGACGTGGGTGGGGCCAATGGAAAGCGGTGTATTTTGCGGGTAGTAGATGATCCGGGCGAGGCGGGAATAGTGCCGCTGCTGCTGGGCGAGGGGGGTGTAACCGTCCTGGTGGCATTTCCGAGCCAGCAATTCCCTTATCTCCGCCTTTCCCGCGCGTTTCTCTGCCGGCGGCATGCTGTGGCAGTAACGGTGGGGATGTTCAACGTAACCCTCTCCGACGACGCTGATCAGTGCGCCGCGCACTTCCGGGCTGTTGAGGATGTGGCGCATCTCCGGCACAACCGGCAGAACGTTGTTGCCCGGGTTCGGCGACGACTCCAGATATGCCGTGAGCTTTTTGTTTATCGTCGCGTGGATCTCATCCGGCACGGATGGCTTCAGGAGGATGAAACCGTCAACGATATACGAGCGTACCTGCTCGTCGGTGAGGAGAATGGGTTCAGTCATGATTATGAAGTCCGCTCAGATTTATTCGGAATCATGGAATCATGGAATATCGGAATAAGGCATTCGATGGCAAAGAAACAAGGGCGAGAATTACAAAATCCATCCTTTCAATATTCCAGATTTCCATTATTCAATTATTCCAGGCTGATCGCCATCTTGATCGGCAGAAATCAAATTACTAGATTAATATGAAGCTAGACCTTATCCGAAAAGCTACTGATTGGCCGCAAAGAGGCGCAAAAGGCGCAAGAAAAACTTGAGAAAAATCATTTTTTGGCTTGATAAAAAGTGTCGCAACATGCTAGTGTTTAACAACCTAAGATTAAGAAAGGAGTTAAACATGCCAACATGTGCGACAGAGGAGAACAAAAGCGATAAGACGCCCCTTAGCAACCTCATTCTGCCGGTTCCAGACACGGATTTCCGTGATTTTCTGGATGAAGTTGAAGAATTGGCCGGGTTCGCGCCGCAAATCATCGAGGCGATCGAGAAGGATCTGGACGCCCATGCGCGTGAGAAGAAGAAACTTCGATTGGAAGATCGCAGGTTCTTTGAAGGGCGCACAGCGGAGCTGCCGGAGCTGGACATCGAGGAGGAGAATATTCTGGCTGCTGAATTGAATCTTGGGGCAGGCCGGCCGCGGATGCCGGCTTATGCGGTATACGTGTTCGTGATGATTCGAGGGTTTCTGGGTTCGTTGACCACGAAACCGGCACGGCGGTTTGTGCGCGAGTCGATGAGCTTGTACGGATTTTTGCAGAGCGGGGGACTGAGAATGCCGGCGGTGACGACGATTCTGGAGAACGTGAACCTGGTCAGCCATACGACCCGCGAGTTGATCTTTGATAAACAGATTGGGTTTATCCTCCAGGAGCAATGGGACGATTTCGGGAAGCTGACGATCGACAGCACCTCGGTGAAAGCAAACAGCTGCTGGCCCACCGATGGGAAGATTCTGAGCGGTCTTTTGATGCGGGCCAATCGTTTGGGTCAGAAGTTGCATGTCTTCGGGCTGGAGGATTTTCGCAAGGGATGGGTTGGGCGTTGGCTGGAGGAAATGGACAAGCTGGAGTTTCAGATTTGTCTGGCCGCGGGCAAACCGAAGTCGAAGGGCAAGCTGAAGAAACACTACCGGCGGTTGCTCAAGCGGGGCCGCAAGGCGGCCGACTCACTAACGGGGGAACTGAGCCATCTTGAAGAGGGCCTGTCGATGGATTCACTGCCTCCCACTCGCCGGGAGCTTCTGGAGCGGGCATTGAGCCAGATCAGGGGTGATATTGCCGACGCCAAGCGGGTTGTTGAGTATGCTCATGATCGGGTGTTTCACGAAAAGAAGCTACCGTCCACACAGAAGGTCCTGAGCCTCTCGGACGGATCGGCGGCCTACATCAAGAAGGGCAGCCGCAATCCAGTGATCGGGTACAAGCCACAACTGGTTCGCAGCGAAAACGGTTTTGTCACCAGCCTGATCGTACCGCAAGGCAACGCGGCAGACTCCATTGAGCTGGCGCCGGCCATCGGCGATTCGATCAAGCGCACCGGTGTCATTGCTGAACTGGTCAGCACCGATGACGGATATGCTTCGGCGAAGGGACGCAAGGAGGTGCTGAGCATGGGGGTAAAGCAGATCAGTATCAGTGGGGCGAAGGGCAAGAAGTTGACCACCCCCGAGGACTGGGAGAGCGAGGCGTATCGCGAGGCACGCCGCGATCGCTCCGCAGTGGAGTCGCTGATGTTCACGATTAAAGATGGATTTGCCTTTGGCGAACTCGGCCGCCGCGGCATCGATGCGGTAGGCGATGAACTGCTCGAGAAGGTTCTGGCCTACAACTTCTGCCGCATCATACTGATGAAGAAACGCCGAGGGGAGGAACTGGAACAGGCAGCCTGAATCTGACCGCTTTGAAGCTCAGAGAAAAAAGCACCACGGGATGAGTATGCCTCCAGACAGCGGCAAATATACGTATTGTGCAGCAAGCCACGCCGATGGCCGCTCAATACCTGCTCATCGGCAGCGCCGGCAGCCTAAAACCCGAAACCTGCCAGCCATAGGCTGGTCCGCCCGTGGCGGAGAACCTTAAACCGCCCGCTCGAAAGGCTTTTCGAATGGGGTCTAGATATAATCCAGCACGGGTCTTATATCATGCCCGATTCTTACCGGGGAACGGGAGCGCCCGGTCTATACCTGGAAAGTCTTCTCGGTCTTACGACTGGAAATAGGGACATCCCTGACAACTTAGGTTGGGAGCTCAAATACCACACCACGAAAACATCACTTATC
>CBDCEW010000093.1:0-126800 GCA_965215885.1 Candidatus Moanibacter sp. | reverse complement strand
AAGCTCTGGCGGTGGAAATTCGAATACCGAAGGTCTTTACTTCGATGTTAGACGTTCAGTGTTCGATGTTTCTGTTCTCAATTCTTCTGCGGTGAGTTTTGTCGGACCCGTTGGTTACTTTCTCTTTGATTAATCCGCGGTTTTCTCGAATCCGTGGTCAATTCTTCTTCATTCGCGTCCATCTGCGTGCATCTGCGGTTCTCTTCTTCTTTCTTGGTTGCGGCTATACTGCGCTAGGCATTTTTCCGTATTCTCCCTCCGGGACTATGCCAGCGGCACGAAATAACTATTAATCTGACACTTCTAACAATTCTTTAGTTTTCTGTTTGGCTTCACACGGGCAGCCGGACAATATGCAAAATTGCGACCACCATAAAGGGTCTAACCCGAAAATCTCACTACCGATCCCGCTCGGCGCATACGCGTAAACCTTATTTTCGCAACTTAGTCAGATTCAAAGACTTGCGAGGTATTTTGCGGCGGAGTATGAGGGTGTCTCTATCCTCGAGGTTCCACTCCATTTGTTCGCCCTTTTCTATTTGCTTCGTTTCGACCACAGCGGTGAGGAAATTCGCAGTTGAGCGAGTGCATTTTGGCCGGGTTATCTTCTCTACTTTTACCGTCTACCCCATTTTTTTCACTTTGGCAGCATTTTATACTGTACATTCGTTCATATATAGGATTTATCCTTCGGATGCAAAGTATAAAAAAAGCTGATTGTATCCGTCAAACCTTCCGTAAGTTGAACCTCACAGCCCTCGCTAAACAGAGTGGTTTTAGAGAGAGGAAATCGCGCAAGATCTCCCCTCTGAACTTTGTTTTGGCTTTGCTGGCGATGGCTTCTAAGGGGGCCTTGTCCCTTGGCAAAGAAGCCGAGCTTATTGGATTCTTAGCCAACCGCACCATTTCCAGACAAGCGGTCCAAAAGTGCGCCAAAAAAGCCACCGCTTTTATGACCTTAGTGCTCCTGAGGCTTTTAGAACTTAAAGCTTATGGGCCTGTGGGCAGAGCTGTTCCAAATTGCATGAGGAGCTTTGAACGGGTTCTCATTGCCGACAGCACTTCGATTGGCTTGCCTAAGGTCCTGGCCCCCTTCTTCCCCGGAGCGTCCAATCAGACAGGCTCCAAACAGGCTCAACTGAAGATTCAGGCCTATTACGATCTGCGCAATGAATCCTTCGTTGACTTCAGCCTCAGTAGCTTCCGAAAAAACGATCAGGCTGCTTCCAAAGACATTCTCGCTCTCGCTCAACCCAACGACTTGATCCTGCGCGACTTAGGCTATTTTGTCCTCGATGTCTTTAAGCAACTCGATCAGCGCGGCTGCTTCTTTGTGAGTCGTTTGAAAACCGGCACTTGCCTTTTAGCCAACGAAGGCGATGAAGAGCTCGATCTACGCAAACTTTTACGTGGCCAAAAGCTTCTCGATATGCCCGTTCGGGTGGGTAAAAAAGCCAAGCTTCCGGTTCGTCTGATCGCCGTCAAACTCCCTCAGAAGGTGGCCCATAAACGCCGCCGCGAGCATAGACAAAACCGCGACAATAGACTTCGATATACCAGCCGCACCAGCTTCCTTCTCGGTTTCCAAATCTTTATTACCAACCTCCATCAGAAAGACTTTAGCCCTAAGCAGATTCTGAGCTTTTACGGGCTTCGCTGGCGCATCGAAATTTTCTTTAAGGCCTTTAAGCAACATCTTAATCTCGGTCAGGTCAAAGAGACTACTCCCTACCAGGTTGAGCTTCTTATCTACGCCCGTCTCATCCTCATTACCCACTTACTCAACTTCGTCTATGGTCCCCTTAGACACTATTCGAATACCAGTTTGTCCTCTCCTCTGAGTATCCTTAAATTCTCCTACTGGTTTGGCTTCTTTGCTCCCTACTTCTTCATCCTCTCTCACCTTCCCAAAGATCAGATCATCCCCCGATGGCTCAAACAAATCCCCAAACACTGCACCTATGAAAAGCGTTCTCGTCTTGATTTCCTCTCTTGTTTCTTCTCCTTAGGTTAACGCAAATGCGCGCAGCGGGGAGACATCTTGCAATTTTCGGGTTAATGGCGAAACCGATTTGTAATTTACTGAAAATCAGGCAATTAAGTCTATTTAAAGATGCCTTCAAGGAAATTAATTTCGACAGACTGTTTGATATCAAACCGTTCGAAGAATAAATATTTAAACTTTCGCCTCGTCAGCAGAAATCTGTGGGTTATTTCGGGTTCAGGCAAGTCGCCCATGGTATGAAATAGGGCGATCTTAAGCACTTCGAAGCTCTTAAAGCCGTATGCTTTTCTGATAGTGAGATTTATATTGCGGTTAAAGCCCTCCACAATGCCGCAGGAAAAGGCCTTTTTGGCCCGAAACCAGTTGAGGATGAGCGGCTCGTGTTTGCGCACCGAGCGCACGAACCTTTTGATCGGTTTGAGGCGCGAACGCATGGCGCGCGTGCACCATTTTTTCAGATACCATTGGGCCCAGTAGGGACTTTTATAATGCCACAAGAGCTGAAAGCTCTCCTTTAGTAGATAGGCCCGCACGCTCTTCAGATCGTATTGGAGCACCTCCTTGAGGCGGATCTGTTGGGTGGGGGTGAGATTTTGCGGATTTTTGAAGAAACAGTATTTGCTTTTGACCAGCACGTTGATGTAGCCGTCCCGTTGCAATCGCCTGGCTTCCGCAGCACGAATCTCATTGAGGGCCTTGTTCAGGTTGGCTACCAAGTGGAAGCGATCGAGGATGTGCAGCGCCTGGGGTGCCTTTTTCTTGATCACTTTGAGGTAAGGCTTCCACAGATCCGAGCAGACGTAGAGGATCTGGCTGCTCTTTTGCGCTCCCAATTCCCAGAAAAAACGCAAGAGCGATTTTACGTTGCGCTTATTGAATACGCCCAATAGCCGCCGCCGCCCCTCGTCAAGCTGGTAGACCACGGTGAGATAGTGATGGCCTCGATGATACTGCACCTCATCGACTCCGATCGCCTCAATCCCGCTCATATCGCGCCGTTTGAGCCCCCAACGCACCATCGCCTCGACCGACTCGAAGACGTTGCGCCAGTTCGTGCGAAAAACCCTTGCCGTCTCTTCCCAGCTCAAGCGCCTCGCCCACTGGGCCAGAAACCATTGCATTGGCCAACTCAGATGACTCTTGCCCTTGGCCCAGGGCACCTCTTCGACCTTCACCCCGCACCGCCGGCAATTGACCCGCCGCATGCGGTAACGAAAATACACCTTCATCCCCCACAAGGGCACAAATTCAAAATGCCTCGCCTCGCTCATGTGGTCGTAGCCGCTGGCCGTCCGGCCACACCCCGAACAGCACACCCGACTATTCTTGCGCGGCTCAATCTGCACCACAATCGCCTCCACCGATTTCACCATTTCCATACTCGCCTTTGCGTAAACAAAGCTCTTGAGCCAATAGCACCGATTCAGTAGCGTTTTGATGAGCACTGGGTCCTCCGTGTTCAGGATGTATTTTCGGTACTACTTTCATCCTCGGAACGGCCCGGTGCTTCAACCTTTCAATCCCATATGCAAAGAAAACACCGACCAGCCCCTCCGGCTGTGGAGGAGCGGGATTCAGGGCAGCGCCCTGACTTCTCCTTGTGCTCACCGACTCTATTTCCTCTTGTAAGCGACGTTACCCACCCACAGATTCTGCTGTAGACCCAAACTTTCAAATTATTGAATTTCAGTAAATTACAAATCGGTTTCGCTTTCTAGTCCGCTTATTCTGCGAAATAAGCGGACTAAAGCGGCCTCTTCCTGAGGAGCCTATGCTCGCTACCCGGAACGAGGGTCCGACGGGACAAGAGATGGGAGAAAAACGAACCAACACGCTGGCATGGCACGGTGCGCCTCGAGACGAATTCGGCGGCACCACAGCGTTCCGGGTTGAGGGCGCAGGATTCTTCCGCCTGGAGGAAACGGGGGGCCGTTGGTGGCTATTTACCCCGAAAGGGAACGCGTTTCTCATCCACGGGCTGGACCATGTGGACCGCCACATCATCGCCCAGCCGTATAACCGGGAGCACTGGGAGCGAGAGTTCGGGCTGAGCGAAGGCGCCGATCCAAGCGATCGTCTCAACGCGTTCTATTCGAAAAAGGTGGTTCCGGACCGTGAATACCTGGGGTTCAACTGCCTCTACAGCCACGAAGCTCCGGTGGGGGTAAATGCGGCTCCCTATATTCCCCGCGCCCGCACCCTGAATATTGAATATTGGCGGACACACAATCTGCGGGCGCGCGTCCAGGAATGGACCGATGAGAATTTCCTCGATGTCTTCGCGGACTCGTTCGTTGCGGCCTGCCATGAGACGGGGCGCCGGCTGGTGCAGGAGGGACGGGTGGAGGATCCCTGGCTGGTCGCCTACGGCCTGACGGACTGTCCCATCCTCGTTCCGTTGGAGGCGCAGCCGATGAAGGCCGGTTTCTACCACAAACCCTTGCCGGGTACCACGACGTGGCCGGTCCGGCTGCGCAATCTGGGAGCCGAGGCGCCCGGCAAGAGGGCTTACGTGGACTTGATGCGCGACCGCTACAATAATGAGATCAAGGGTTTCAACGCTACTTACAACACGGCCTTTGATTCGTGGGAAGACCTGGCGCAGACGGAGAACTGGCGACGGCGCACCGACCCGTCCGGAAACATTGGCGAGGAGCGCGACCATGAGGCATTTCTCCTGCGGATCCTTGACCGCGCCTGGGGCACCCAGGTTAAAGTCCTGCGCGAATACGACCCTAACCACCTCATATTCGGAGACACTCTGAACGTGAACTCGCCCCTCCCCGACGGCATCATCGAGGTCTATGCGAAACATTTTCCGGTCATCGTTTATCAGTACTACGGCGCCACCTGGGAAGACCACCGGAGCGTGCTCGACCGGCTGCGCCGGGTCACCGGGGGCATGCCGGTCTTCAGCGCCGACAGCTGCTGGAGCGTCTCCCAGCCGCCGCAGATGCCGGACACGCTCGGCCCGCAATGCGCCCATTACGGTAGCGGTCGCGGCCGACCGCATGGAGGAATCCTACCGGGCCGCTTTCGCCCGTCCGGATTTCCTTGGCTGGGGGTGGTGCGGATGGATGGACCAGTGGGAATCCGCCGAGCCGGTGGTGCAGCACGGAGGCCTGCAGGACGCCTACGGCAACTGGCACCAACCCCTGGCGGACCGGTTCAGTCAATTCGGGAAAGAGATGTACGCCATTGCGCGACCGAATCCGAAAGCATTGGATACTGCGGCAGACGCGCCGAAGTGCCGGTCGAACGATCAACTCGAAGCAAAGATATGAAAATCACAAAAATTGAGGTCTATCTACTGGTCTGCGATATCCCGGAACCGTTCGGCTGGTCGCAGGGCTGGACGGACAAGCGGCATGCTTCCATTACGACCGACGAGGGGATCATCGGATGGGGCGAAGGCTACGGATCCCGGGCAACCGCCGTGGTGGTCAGGGACATTTTCGCGCCACAACTCGTGGGTAAGGACCCCCTGAACATCAACTGCCATTGGAACCGCATGTTCGCCTCGCTATACAACGGCGATGCGGCCGGTGGGTTCGGCGGCGACGCGATCAGCAGCGTTGACCTCGCGCTCTGGGACATCGCCGGCAAGGCGGCGGGAAAAAGCGTCGTCGAATTGCTCGGCGGCGCATTGCGGGAAAAGGTGGCGGTCTACGCAACCGGACTCTACTACCGCCGCGACGAAATGTCCGGCAAACTGCAGGAGGAAGCAGCCTCCTATGCGGAAGCGGGATTCGCGGGAATGAAGACCAAGATAGGCGGTCTCAGCATGAAGGAGGACGTAGCCCGCGTGGCGAAGATCCGCGAGACGATTGGCGATGACCTGTTTCTCGCGGTGGATGCGAACAAGGCCTACAACGCCGCCACCGCCAGCACCATGGGGCAGCGATTGGCGGAGTTGGATATTCATTGGTTTGAGGAACCGGTCTATTCCAACGACGTCGATGCCTACCTCCGGGTAAAACAGGCACAACCGATCCCAGTGGCAGGGGGAGAGATCATGCGCAACCGGTTCGAGGCGAGGGATTTTATCGCCAGGCGGGCGATCGATATCCTGCAACCGGATGTCAATCTGGCGGGCGGCATTACCGAATTCAGGAACACCGCCATGATGGCGCACACCTTCGGCATCCGCGTCAACCCCCACCTCTGGGGCACCCCGCTGATGACCTCTGCCACCCTCAGCATTGCCTCCACCCTGCCACCCTGTCCATTCAGCCACACACCGAGGCCCTACGAGCAGGAGCCGGTCGTGGAGTTCGACCGCACCCCAAACCCGATCCGGGATGAACTGTGCGACCCTGTCTTTGAACAAAAGGACGGGTTCATCGAACTGCCCGAAGGTCCGGGATTCGGTGTCGAGGTGAACGAAAGCGTCCTGGAGAAATGCTGCGTGGAGCGCCTGTCGACCTGAAATTTCGACCGCAATCGAATTCAACAAGCGGAATGAATTTGACCACGGATGGCCCTGAACAGCCATCCCGCGAGCAAAGAAGCGGAGAGGGAGAAACGGAGACGGGGAGACACGGGGATGCAACCGAACCTTTGTCGTAAGCTTCGTCGTCAACTTAGTCGCCTTTTTTTGCTCTCTCGAGGAGGCTTACGATGAAGGATAGAGGAAGCTTCTCTACTCGTCAGGGTATCTTTGTCGCGAGCCTTGTCGTGAGCTTTGTCGCGGAATTGGGTCGCTCTCTCGACGAAGCTTACGACGAGGCTTACGATGAAGTTTAGGAGGTAATAATGAGATTTCTCCACAACTTATGCTTCAATCGCAATTCTTTGGACACCAGTATCTTCTGTCAGAACTTTACTCGAAAAACAAGAAACTGAAGGATTGTAATACGGATTTACACGGATAAGAAACGGATTTTTCAGAAAGCTGTGGGTGTGAACCACGAGGGTTTGCGTGCGGATACAATGCTTAAGCGATGGGTGTGTTGGATGCGCACCAGCGCAAGCGACTCGTGCGCTGATCCACTCTCTCCCCAATCCGTATTACTATCCGTCAGAACTTAGTTTATTGAACACGTTTTTTCTTTTGGTAAATTATAAGAGTCTGGTATTCAAAAGATTGCGGTGGAAGCTGTTGCAGTGGAAAATGTCGAACATTCGACATCGAACATCGAACGCCGAAGGTCATTACTTCGATGTTGGACGTTTCCCGGCAAGCCGGGATTCGATGTTCTGCCTTCTCCAATCCGTTGCCAATCCCTCTTATTCAAATCCGCGGTTTTCTCGAATCCGTGGTCAATCTTTCTTCATTCGTCCCGGCATGCCGGGATGCATCTGCGGTTCTCTTCTTCTTTTTTGGTTGCAGCTCTTCTGCCCCGGCTCACCGTGGTCTCCTTCCGATACCAATTCTATGACCCAAGGTCTAACGACTTTCCTTACTTCGAAACGACATTAATCCTTTAAACCGAACACAGAATATGGCTCCAAAAGACCTGAGAAACCACCGCGGCGCCTACTCGATTCCGATGACGCCGTTCACCGAGGACGACCGGATCGACGAGGAGATACTGGTCAAGGAAATCGAGTTCTGCATCGAGAACGGTGCCGACGGCTTGTGCGCGCCGGCGATGGTAAGCGAATTCGAGCACCTTTCGGAAGCGGAACGCAAGCTCATGCTCCGGGTACCCCTCGAGGTCAACGCCGGCCGGTTGCCGTTCATCGCCAACGTGGCGGCGCAAAACACCCAAGTGGCGATCGAACTGGCGGAGTGCGCGCAGGAGCAAGGAGCGGACATGATCATGGCCATGCAACCCTACATCGTGCCCTTGCAGTTCCCCCAGGTGATCAAGTATTACGAACGGATCTCAGCCGCGGTCGACCTTCCGATCATGCTGCAGAACGCGCCCTTCGGCGTAAGCCCGCTGAGCCTCGAACAGGTGGAAACGCTTTGCCGTGAAGTGCCGAAAATTACCTGGATCAAGCAGGAGCTGAATCCCCAGGTGGTCGCCATCGCGGACATCATGGACCGCCAGATCCCTGGATTTGAGGGCACGATGTCCGGCCTGGGCGGACTCTACCTGCCCTATGACTTCCAACTCGGCGCAGCGGGCACCGTCCATGCCTGCCAGTTCTGCGACGTCATCTCCACCATCTGGCGTCTCTTCGAAGAGGACGAGTTGATGAAAGGGCACGCCCTCTTCAACAAATTCCTCCGCGGCATCATCCTGGAATTGCGCTACGGTTTCGCCTTCGACAAGGAGATCATGGTCCGGCGGGGCATCTTCAAATCGCATCGCGTGCGCAGTTCGGCGCATTCGTTGAGCACGCGTGCGATGGAAGAAATCGACGATTTCTGGAGATTCTACAACGACGTTATCGTACCAGAGTTATGAAAATCGCTCGGCTCGAAGCGATACCCACGGTCATTCGTCACCGGGCAGCGCTATGGGATCTGGGCGTCGACACCACCGTCTTCTCCACCGTCGTCAAACTGACGACCGACACCGGACTGACCGGATGGGGTTATGTCGGACCCAATCTGCCCCCGCCGCCCCGGGTTGTGACAATGCTCGAAACGGAAATCCAGCCCCTGCTCCTCGGCCGGAGTCCTTATGATGTGGAAAAGATTGTCGGCAGCTACCTCGAGACGTTTCCCGCCAAATGGACACTCGAGACAACCACCATGGCGGTCGCCGGGGTCGAGATTGCATGCTGGGATATCATCGGCAAATCGCTAAACGCGCCGCTCTACAAGCTCCTCGGCGGGAAAGTCCGCGATCGAATCGAAACGGCCGCAACCCTTCGCTACAGGCAGCGAACAGATGAAGCGCAAGTCGCCACGGATGCCCGCGCCGCCGTGGATGAGGGTTACCGGACGCTTATCCTGAAGGAGGCCTCGCCCGAATTGGCGGTGGCCTACATCGCCGCCATCCGCGAAGCAGTGGGCAACGGTATCCAACTGCGCGTGGACCCCAACCAGGCCTGGTCCCTGCCCACCGCGAAGCGCACATTGAGAAAGCTCGAGGCGTATGACCTGGAATGCATCGAACAGCCGATCTTTCGCTGGGACATGGATGGACTCGCGCAACTGCGGCAGGCCGTCAGCACGCCCATCATGATGGATGAAGGAGCTACAACGATCTATCGGGTCCTTGAAGCGGTAAAGAAGGAAGCGGTAGATATGATCAGCTTTGATCCCGTCCGGATGGGCGGAATCAGCTATTTTAAGAAAGCCTGCGCCATCGCGGAAGCAGCAGGCATCCCGGTGGTCCTGCACTGGACGGGCGACGGCGGGATCGGCACGGCCGCCTGGCTCCACCTCGCCGCCTCCACCCCGAATCTGTCCCTCGCCCACCACATCGGCCTGGACGATTCCTTAATTTCGAAACCGTTTACCTACCAGCTTCCTTTTATCGAGGTTCCGGAAGGCCCCGGGTTGGGCATCGCGGTGGATGAAGAAACACTGGCCCGGCATTCCATGATAGGGAAATCCGGCGAAATCAACGCCCGCTACAATGAGATTTAGTACCTCACTTATCAAATCCCATCATGTTTGCGCAGCATTTATGTTTTAACGGATCGAAGAACTGATGACAACGAATGCCCTGTAAGGTAAAAAAACTATGTCTAACGGTAATTGCCCTAATTATCACTTCCTTGCTGCGATTTCCTTCCCCTCCTATCCGTGGTACTGCGGAGCCATCCGTGGGCCAAATATTCTTCTCTTAATCCTCTTCGTTTCTCTCTCTTGCCCAGAGCCCCGTCGAAGGAGTTTCCTTCTGTTCAATCCTCTTCCCCATTCGTTGCTAACTCATACCTTAGGTTGCGGCTTTGTTGCCCTAGAATCTCCCTGGTTTTCTTCGCATCATCTCAAGGCGAATAACTTATGGAATCCAGTGAAATAGATTTCTAATGGACCCTTCGCACATCAAAGCCCTCACCTTCGATGTTGGGGGAACGATCCTCAACTGGCATGATACGATCGCCGGACGGTTGCGGGAGCTGGGCACGGCGCGTAGCATGGACACCGACTGGGCCGCGCTGGCAAACGCCTGGCGGCAGCGGGCCGCGAAGCTGGTCATCAACTCGAAAACGGCGGACATTCCGAGCGGATCGATGGACGGGGCCAACCGCGTCACACTGGACGAAGTCCTGCGGGAAAAAGGGCTCACCGGATTCTCCAAGGAAGACAAGGACGAGCTCTGCCGCGCCTGGCACACGATACCGCCCTGGCTTGATGTTGCAGAGGGAATCAAGCGCCTGCAGGAACGGTTTATCGTGGCCACGATGACGATTCTCAGCACCGCGGGAATGATCAGAACCGCCAAACTGGGCGGGTTTCACTGGGACTGCATCATCTCGTGCGAGATGTTCGAACACTACAAGTTCCACCCGGCAGCCTATGAACGGACCGCGGAACTGCTGGGATGCGCGCCCGCAGAGGTGATGATGGTGGCGGCTCATTACCACGATCTCGAGGCGGCCGGCAAGGTGGGTTTTCGCACCGCCTTTCTGGACCGTCCGATGGAGTTTGGACCGGATTCCAAATTGACCGCGCGAGCGGCGGCTCACGGCACCTTTGCGTCCGACCTGGTGGTACATGATCTCGAGGAACTGGCGGATGGGTTGGGGCTATAACAACACAATACTATGAAATCGTTACGAAAAAAGAAGAAAACCGTCCCGCTGCTGCTTTCAACATTCTCAGGACTCGCCTGATCGGCCGATGAATTTGATCATTACGGCGGAATTAAAAGTATCAAACGAGACGCCACCGGCTTCTTCCGGCTGGAGGAAATCGCCGGCCGCCACTATTTCGTCACGCCCGACGGCCACGCCTACCGCAGCCTGGGTGTCAACCATTATCACGAAAATATCTACCAGAACCGTCTGGAACCTACTACCCGCGAGGACATCCACGAGGAAGTAATCCGGAATCTTCATGAGTGGGGCTACAATTCGGGAGACTACAATGGCCCGAAATGGATGCGGGATAAGATTCCCTACAGTCTGGGCATTACCGAAATGCTCCTGTCCTCTTACTGGCGGCCGCGAAAACCGCGCAGTCCGGGAGGTCACGCCTTCAGGTTCGAGGACGTGTTCGATCTTGACTACCTGGAACGGCTGGAAAACACCATCGAGAGCGCCGTCCTTCCGGTAAAGGACGATCCGCGGCTGATCTGCTATTTCTTTACGGACGTCCCCATCCTGGCCAATCCCAACCCGGACCAGAACGCACACCTACTCTGGGCAAACGACGGCAAAGCCTGGATCGATTTTTACGCAGAGCTTCCCGAGGACGCTCCCGGAAGGAAAAAGTATGATGCGTGGCGAAAAGAACATCCCGCCGCGGACAGGAACCGATTTTTAGCCCTGGTCGCCCGCCAGCTTTACGGAACGGCCCACCGTATCATTCGCAAACACGATCCCAATCACCTGACCTTCGGCACCCGTTACCACGAACGGGACATGCCGGACTATGTCGTGAATGAAGCACTACTTTTCGTGGACGGACTTACCCTCGAAATGCGGACCAAGGAGTTCGATAAGAGGTATTTCGACGGGCTCTACGCCAAGTTCGGCAAACCGATATACCTGGGCGATATGATCGTCGGCGCCTTCCAGTCGATCGCGAAAGGCGCCAAAGAGCATCTGGATTACTATGAGCGACACCTTACAGCCGCCATGGCGCATCCCCAAATCGTGGGCTACAACCGTTGCCAGTACCAGGACAACATATTATTCATGGACCCGACCAAGATTAAGGAGGGGCTCCTCGACAAATATGGGAAGGTCCATGACGGAATCATGCCCCGCCTGCGCGAAATCAACCTAAAGGCCTTGCAAATCGGATATAGCCTTCCCGAAAATCCTCCGTTATTCGACGGCGTCTGGGATGAAGAAGGGGAACGGCTCATGAAAGAGGCCCGGGAACGGATCGAGCGGATCCGCAAGGGGGATTTTTCCCTCAAACTCATCGATGCCGAAGGGAAACCGATCAAAGGCAAGGTCCAGGTCAATCACGTCCGCCACGAGTTTCTCTTTGGGGGAGCCATATCGATGGCCTTCAAGCCCGGGTTCGGCGCGACGTCGGCGACCTCCGCCGTCGCGCGGGAAGTCGCCGAAGAGCTATTCAACGTGGTGACCATCAATTGTCACTGGGGTCCCACCGAACCGGAGATCGATACCTTCGAATGGTCCGAACCCGACGAAATTTTCGCTTGGGCGGAGAAGGCAGGGCTCCAGGCCCACATGCACGCGCTCGTCTATATGACGCCCTTCTATATGCCCAAGTGGAGGGACGAGGTCGTGTCTACCGAAGCGTGGTGGGACCTGATCGAGAAACGAATCGCCGCCGTGGCGGGGCGTTACGGTCGGCGCTACATCGCCTACGATGTCATCAATGAGACCCGTTTCCAAACCCAGTTCTGCGAGAAGGAAGCGCCGCTTTTCCCCGCTTACGACGACCCGGCTACCGGTGCGCGCATTTTCAAAATCGCACGCAAGTATCTGCCCGAATCGACCCTGATGCCCCTGGAACAATTCTACCCAATCCTCTGGGAGGGGGATAAAGACTTCCAGCAGTACCTGGATTACTGTTCCGCGCTGATCGAACTGGGGGCCCCGCTCGATGCCATTGGTTACCAGGGGCACTTCCACATGGATCAAACTCCGTTTCCGGAGGGCAACCAGAGGGGCGGTGCCGATGCTTTCGTTATCAAGGCGGTTGAGAAAGGGCTCGACCACATGGCAGCTAAACTCGGTAAACCAATCCACATCACCGAATTCGGTCCTCCATCGCGGACCCGGTGGATGGGTGACCCGGCGAATCAGGACGGCCTGACCGATGAGGAAGTCGCCGCCTGGTCGACCAACTTTTACACCATGGCCTTTTCGAAGCCCTACATCAAGGAGATCACCCGCTGGTTTATCGTTGACGATGTCGGCGGACGAGGCGGCGTGGACGCCGGTTTGGTAACCCTTGCCGGTGAGAAGAAAGCGAGTTATTACGCCTTGAAGAAACTGCTCCAGGAAGACTGGTCGACGCAGTGGTCGGGCAAGACCCGCAAGGGGAAGATCTCCTTCTGCGGCTTCTGGGGGCACTACGAGGTTGTGGCGCCCGGGTATGAAACCGTTCGCGTTCCCCTGTTGGAAAACGGACGGCGCGAGCACACGGTGCGCCTGTCACGATCGAACGAAATCTAAGAAACAAAGATCAATTCGAAACGACTCGAGGACGAAGAGGAGAAGAAACCACGGATTAACGCGGATAAAAATGAGTCGCAGCGTTCGCGTAATCTCTGCCTGCACCTAATCCACGCATCCATGTTACAATCCTTCAACTTCTTGTTTTTCGAACAAAGTTTTGACAGAAGATACTGGCGTCCAATCAATTGCGATTGAATCATAAGTTTTGGAGAAATCTCATTATTACCTCCCAAACTTCATCGTAAGCTTCGTCGAGAGAGCGACCGAATTTCGCGACAAAGCTCACGACAAGGCTCGCGACAAAGAAACCCTGACGGGCAGAGAAGCTTCCTCTATCCTTCATCGTAAGCTTCCTCGAGAGAGCAAAAAAAGGCGACTAAGTTGACGACGAAGCTTACGACAAAGGTTCGGAATCACCGCGATCCAGAACCCGCTCGGCACGAGACTAGCCCGGATGTTTCACACACTTCGTAGCGAGACGGCGTAGATCGTTGCGTGTCAATGCCTTTTCGAAGCACGGCGGGCGACTGTGTGTTGAAACCCTCTGAGGTCGCCGGGCAAGGTAAGGCATTGACACGCGGTGAGATCCGTCGTCGCAGTAGAAGGTTTGTGAAACGTCCGGGCTAGAAAGGGCGGGGAGAAGCTCCTTGCCCGAATCGGTCGTTAGGAACACTCAGACCGCGACGAGAAGCACCGCGGCGACGGTACCGGTCAAGGCGGCGCGTGAACCGACGCGAACGGTGAAAAACGCTAGGCCGCCGGCACCGGTAAGACATCGCGAGCTTCCGCTTGCACGCAGCCCTCAAAGGTCTCGCCACGTATCCACATGACCGGCTTTCGCCTCTCACTGTTGCGAACCTCGTCGTTCGCCCAGGTCGCGCGCGCACTCAGGTACTGCCTCACATAACTGCGCCTGAACTCCAGCGATACGTTTTGTGTGCTTTTGTGCAGCAGGTGGCTATGGAAAAATAAAACCGATCCCGGCTCCATCTCGCACGGCACCGCAAGGCTGTCGTCGGCCCCGCGCGCCAGGCGAAACTCCCTCTGCTGGGGACCGGGCGGAAGGTCATGCGCCACAATCTCCCCGCGATGGCTGCCCGGGATCACCCAAATGCACCCATTGTCGATCCTCGCTTGATCGATAGCCGTCCAGGTACCCACCGTCTCGCCCGTATCGTAGCGCTGCCGAAAATAATACAGATCCTGGTGCCAGGGGAAGCCCATGCCGACCTGTGGCGGCTTGAATATGATCATGGCGTCGATCGCAAGGATGTCCGGGCCAATCAATCCCACCAGCGGATCCGTAATGCGAGGATCGCGATGGGCATCGCAGAAATAACGATTGTAAAGATGTGGGTGGTAAACCCCGTGCATTGCCGCAAGCCCCTCCCGCTTCTCCAGCTCACCCGCCGCCATCTTTGCATTGACGGAAATTTCAGGAGCCGGATACGGAACTTTCCCCAACGCGCACTCGGCCGCACGACGGCCCATTGCCGTCATCTCGCTTTCGCTATAGACACCCGCCCGAACAAAAAAGCCCTTCTCCTGCCATTCGATCCTTTCCGCGGCGGTAAGTGGCAATCGGAGTTTGTCACTGTCTTCGGAGCTCATTTCCTCGAAACTTGGATCGAGGTTGCCTCTCGTGCATCATCTCTTGGTCTCTTAAACATTGGATTGCGATAGGTGCTACCTAACAGGCCGGAGTGTCTCTGATGTGAGGAAACGCAGTTCCCCCAAAATTGTCAAAGATTTCGTTTAATATCACAAATATTTTGACTCTCTGTCCTCGTTAAAGGATGCATGATTTTGTAGTTTAACTCGCAAAACACGCGCAGCAGTACGGCGCGGATATGGTCATGGCCATGGCGGAGATCGACGCATTCTGGGAAACTTACAACGAGGAGATTCTCCCCGAACTCTCATCGTGACTCGAATTCGTAAGGAAATAGATCAGCGCCAGCAATCCGGGCCAGTGGGCGAGGTGGCGCCAGAGCATGGCTACACCCGGCTTTCTCGATGCGACGCCCAGGTTGTAGATGTCCAACATGAGCGTCCAAGTGTGTTCTGAGATGTCTCCTTGCTTCCGGATAGCCGCCCAACGCAGAACGAAGACGGAAGTCTCGCTAGGCAAGACGAAGACGGCTGTAAAATTTCCCGACTAAACATCGCAGAGCGTGACTGCTTCCTTCAACCCTGCCAAAGCATCCCGCGTTGACTCAAAGGGATGAGGGACGACCGATACCGGCATGCACCTGGTAAATTCTCTCGGAAAATTCCTTCATGGCCCGGACGATCGGTTGATTGAAATTTCCGAAGGGATCCTGCACCCCGGAGTGCTGCGTGACGGGTTCTCGCGACGGCCAACTGTCCACCCAGCCGCACCACCCCCATCCGACAAAGCAGGGCAAAGCGAAGGCATTCCCGTACATCTTCTCAAATTGCCGGGCGCGCACCTCCTGGTCGGCGCAATGCACCCCGACCGGGTAGGGCATGTTCCCATTCGGCACGCTGAAGCAACTGTCGGCGCTGAAAACCGGCAATCCGCTCTCTCCGTGGAGGCGCTCGATGAGCGGCGCAAAGCTCTCCCAGGTTCCGTAGAATTGAAAGTACATCACGTCGAAATGCCTCCCAAACAACCGCAGCACGTCGTCGTGCTGTCGTTCCTTGTATAACGGAGCATTGCAGTTCAAGGTGTCGCCGAAGATCAAATGGTTGGGATCGTGTTTGCGCACCGCGTCCACCTGCACGGTGAAAGCGCGATCCAGAATCTTGAGGAGAAAAGCGAGATTGTCCGCTTCCTTGCCGACATCCCCGTAATAGTCGTTCGATTTCTTCCAGTCCCTCGCCCTCAGCAGGGCCTCGAAGGAATCGAAGTTCGTCGCGTAGGCGTCGTTAAAATCCCCGATGCCGGCGTATCGCTCGCGCATCAGCTCGACGTATGCCCGTTTGCCCGCATCCTCCGGGCCGAGGTTGCGGAGCCGCTGCGGGTAGGTGACGGTGTCGTACAGTTTCGCGTGGTGGTAGCCGGAATCCAATCGCCGGCCCTCAAATTCGCTTAAGACCGGGCTGTCGGTGAAATACCAGGCCAGCAGCCACGGATCGTCCTTGCGGGGAGCGACGATTTCGGCTGAGGCTTCTTCACACTCCCGGACGAATTCATCCGAAAAAACATCCTTGTACATCTCCGGCTCCGGGTGCCGCATCCAGTAACTGATCTCGATGTTGCGAAATGTCCCGACATAGGGGATGAATCCGTTCTCCGGATCGGGGGGCAGGCAGTGGTAAATCGAATTGAACCCGATCACCTCCCGGTCCCGTTTCACCTTCTCCCAGAACCCCGGGACAAAAGCTTCCGGATCAGCGTCAGCGGAAAGGCCGAATTCGCGGGCCCAGTATTCCCGGTTGTAATCGCCGAGGAGATAGTGCGGTGCCACGTGATCCATTTGGTTGGCGAGGAAAGCATTGCCTTCCGGTGACACGAACCAGCTGACGCCCTCCCTTTCCTCCAGGCGAAAGAACCCGGTCGCGTCGAATCGCAATCCGGTCCATCCGCCGAACCGGTCGAGGTCTGTTTCGTTGTTCATATCACCATCGGTTCTTCCGGATTTCGCGTGGAATTTCAGATTTTCGTGATTAAAGCTCATGATGAAAGATCGCCAAGGCTCGCGCCAAAGGGCCGAGTAGACGGGACCTCACTAGGAAATCCCACACCAAACCATGTAGACCCCCCATCATCCCTCCCCAGCGTGCAAGCCGTAGATGCGGCCGGAAAAGCGTTTGAATTCATCCGTCAAGGGCCGGTGGTAGTTTCCGAATTCGTCCTGGTATCCCGGGTGGGTTGTGGGATCTTTCGGCGTTCGGCGGACGTCCACCCAACCACACCAGCCCCAGCCGATAAATTCAGGACGGGCGAAGGAACCCTCGAACGCCTCCCGTGCCATGCGAGCCATGATGCCATCGTTCGCGCAGTGCGGACCCCTCGGGAACGGTTGGTGGGGCGGCCGCTGGACCGACCAGCAGGCATCGGCCTGGAAGAGCGGTTTGTCGGTCAGGCGGGACAGCCGGTCAAGGATTTTTTCGAGATCGTACCAGTCTCCGTAGAACTGAACCCAGATGAAATCGAAATGCTTGTCCCACAAATAGAACATTTCGTCCGGAACCGGTGCGTTCTGATGAAATTTCTCCCCGCAGATCAAATGGTTTGGGGCATATTTCCGGACCGCTGCCACTTCCACTGTGTAGCGGCGCTCCAGGACCTTTTTGAGAAAGAAAAGATTGTCCCGCACCTCCCGGCTGTTCGACCGGTAGTCGACGTCCTCCCGCCACCTCTCCGCCGCCAGGAGTTCGCTCCAGGAGCCGAAGGCGGTCTTATAGGTGTGGTTGAATGACTCTATGGATCCGCCATAAACCTCCCGCATGGCTTCGACATACGCCGCCTTGCCCGGTGCCCTGCCGGGCAGGTTGCGCAGCACTCGCGGCCAGGTCGGGCTCTCCGGGCCGGCGGAGCGGTGAATCATCCGCTCGTGGGGCCGGCCCTCCTGCTCGATGAGCACGGGGCAATCCCCCAGCGCAAAAGCGATGGCGCGTGGATCGCCGGCCCGCGGCAAAACTTCTCGCCGCGCGAAGGCATCGCAGTGGCTCTCGTACTCCGGAGAAAAGACATCGGGAAAATCCTCCGCTTTCGGCCAGCGGTAGTAATCGACCGCCGCCATCCTCACCGTGTAGATGTAATTCAGGAGGTCGCTGTTCGGTTCCGGATACCAGCCGATACCCGTCCAGTTCAACTCCAACTCATTGAACTGGTCACGAACGCATAGCGCGTGGGCACGCGCCACCTCCTCCTCGCCCACCTCCCCTGCGCACCCCAGTTTCTCCAGCCAGTGCTCGCGGTTGTAGGGCTTCATGATGGTGTTGAGATGGCAATGGAGCGCCCCGAAGGCGATAAAGGGGTGCCCATCCGGGGTGATGAACCACCATTTCCCGTCGAAGCGCTCAAGGCGGAAGAATCCCGTCGCTTCGCGTTTCTGAAACGTGCTGCCGCCGAACCGGTCCTTCTTCGCACGGTCCCAAGCGGACAGGGCGCTCGCGGCGCCCTCGCGGACCGACGAAATCATAGCGTTCCGATCCGCGCTTTTTCGAAATAATCCCAATCCCACTCCGCTCCCCACCCGGGCCGGTCCGCCGGGTATCGCACTGAGCCGTCCTCGGGTATGACCGGATTCAACAACCCGATCTCTTTTGCCAAGTGGGTGAAAGCGAGGGGCGGGAATACTTCATACATACGGATGTTGGCCACGCCGCAAACGGTATGGGCGTGCACCAGGCCAAAGAGTGGACCGATCGTGTTCGGCTCGGCGTGGGTGTGCAGCAATTCCGCGAAATGTGCCAGCTTGAGCACCGGAGTCAGTCCGTGGCGCGCGTTTACCCGCAGCACCTTCACCGCTCCCATCTTCAGCCAGAGCGCGCTTAAGTCCGCATCGTGCATAAAGGTCTCGGGCCCGGCCAGCGGAATGGCCAGTTTCCCCGCCAAGCGCAGGTAGTCATCCAACTGCCGGTCCGGTAACGGCTCTTCGTAAAAAAGAAATTTAAGTTCCTCCAGTGCTTTCCCGACCTCGTAGGCTTCCACAAAATCATAGTTGGCCAGCGCGGCGTCGTGCATCAGCGCGACATCCTCGCCGACGGTTTTCCTCAGCTCCCGGAAGATTCGCATATTCTCGCCCGGACTGTGGCTCAAGTGATCTTTCAAGGAGCGATATCCCTGCGACAGCGCCGCCTCCGCGTCCTTCAGCAGCGCAGCGCCGTCTTCGCCCATAACGTTGTGGTAGGCCGGACAACTCTCGCCCGCCCCGCCAATAAGGGCGGCCACCGGAAGGCCGGCTGCCTTTCCCGCGATATCCCAGAGACAGTTGTCAAAACATCCGTACCAACCCGGTTCGGCATAGAGAAACCGCGTCCCGTATTTCAGTTTGCTCAAAAGCTCCTCACGGTGCAGCGGGTCCTCCCCCACCGCAAGTTCCCGCAGCTGCCGCAAATGTGCCTCCGCGATCGTCGTATATCGCCAGTCCCCCACCGTGCAGACCCCTTCAAGTTCCGCGTCCGTCTTTACCCGCATCACCTGGATCGGCACCGGTCCGGTCTCGAAACGCGTCAATTTCCATCGCGTGCCGCGCGGCTCTGCCTTCCCCGACAGCCGAAATGTGCGCGGTCCATCCGGAAGTTCAAAACAGGATACCTCGATCGATGTGATTTTCATAGGCGTGGCTCAACTAATCTTTAATACTGTGAAGTTTAACAAGATTATTAGAACCTGTCCTAAATTCGGCACTGCAAGGATTAATCTCAAAGCCTTCCAGCACTCTTAGTGCTCTGGTTGGGAATCTCCGATCTAAGCAATCTAAGGATAGCTCTTCGGTACTACTATCCTTCAATCTCTTATTTTTCGAGCAGGTAAGCAGGTTTTCCAACACGATCATTCGTAAAGCATTGAAAGTAATCGCCTCAACGTCCAGCACACCCAAAAGTCCTTTTCGACCATCAAAGCGCTCAGACCCTTGGTACCTGCAGTTTCCTGAAAAAGTTGTTCGCGCTCCCGCGGCTTTACGGAGAGGATCGAGTCTTCACTCATTGCTGGCAACCTGCAGAAAGATCGGGCGCATCCAAGCTGGAACGTAACGAATATCCTCGACCAACTCCTTCCGCGCCCGCAGCGAAAGGTTTTCCTTGAGATGCCGAATTTTCGCCTCGTCGATGTTCAGCCGCCCCAAGTTGCGCAGGGCCTCGGCAAGCGAGCCGCTGGCGCGACCGGCCAAAGCGACTGCTTTCGGAGAACGGCGGCGCAGACGCGCACAGAGATGCCATTTCCGTGTGACGAATCAGTTAACTCTCCGGCAGCCGTGGACCGGTTTCAAAATTCCGACGGCCTGTCCAGGGGTGGTAGCTTGATTAGCGAAAATGATTCAAAATGACCCTTAAATCGGCTTAACATCTTGATAAATCGCAACTTAACTTCAACGAACTCAGTCATTGACACCCGACAGAAGTGTCATGACGAATAATACCTGTTAGCTGTCAACAACCTATAGATTGAAGTGGAAATGGGTAAAATCCTTACATTTGAAACACCGCGGGAGCTGCCTATCAGGCGGGACGCCACGGAATATCGCTATCCATTCCGGATGGTTGATTCGAACTTCGTCGGTGCACCGGAGGAAATTGCAAAAAGTACTCAGCACACCCTTATCGTTGGCGTGAGCGGGCCTCTTGAAGCATGTTGGCAACTCCCCAAGCACCTATTACCACGGATCCTTTTCGAATACGGTCGACTTTATCCCAGCGATACCTCAAACAGAAAGTCCTCGATAAGACTTTATCCCAGTCTGAGGAATTGCTTCTGCACACAGTAAATACCGAGACTCGGTGCCCCTTCGATCCTGACCGAATAGAAGACCCCTCTGGTGCGACTTTGGAGATCGAGCAAAAAGGTAAGCCGCTTATGGAAGATACTATGTTCCTCCAACTTGCCTCTCGCATCATCGACACCCGAGACAATATCAATGCTCTGTTCCACGAAAAGCATGGCGACAAGTTGATTGCTGTCCGAGAGGAGAGGGATCTACTTCAGCTTTTTCGAGACGCTACATCCCCTGAGGAGTTCTTCTACCGGGTTTGTGCGCTGGCAAATGCTGCCACCGGACTCAACGTTCCGAAGCTTCGAAAGCTCACTGGAATCACGGATACCCAGGTGAAGTCGATAAAGCTCTTGGAAACATACCTGGCACAGAATTCTATGCAAAATCGGAAGGTTGTTGAAACATTGCAAGCTATCAATAACCTACGCCAAGGTTATCCGGTCCACGGTGACCGTTCTGACGGAGTACTTCGCGCACACAAGTATTTTGGCCTCACTTACCCCGTTTCGGATCACAGCCATGCTTGGCGGAGTATTTTGCTCTCCTATCTCGACAGCCTGGAGAAGCTTCTAGAGAAACTGAAGGGTTAACCTACCAGCTAACAAGCGGCTCGTAGAAACGACGGCTGACGCCGTCGTTCCACAGCCTTAACGTTGGGCCGCATTCCCTCATAATACCACCGCTCATCATGGCGCTTGAGAGGACTCCAGAATCGGATGATGCCGAATTCTTTCGTTGGTACGGCCCGTGGTTACAACCTTCGCCGCCTGACATCGCCCAAATAATGGCCGGGATGTCGTCTTCCTGGTGGATCGTCGGCGGATGGGCGATTGAGGCGTTCACTGGCCATTCACGCGAGCATGATGACACTGACGTTGCGATTTTCCGGGGCGATCTGCCAGCCGTCCTCGACCATCTGCTCCCGAACTACTGCGTGTGGTCCAACCTCAGCGGCGCCCTGCGCCCACTCCGTGTTCCTGATGAGCTTCCGGAGGGGTGCCGTCAGCTTTGGGTTCGCCGGGACTCCGTGAACCCGTGGCTGTTCGATCTGTTATTGACGCCACACGAGTCCGATACCTGGATCTCCGTGCGCGATGAGCGAATCCGACGCCGGTATATAGACTCCGTGTTCAATGCCGAAGACGGCATCCGGTACCTGAGGCCTGAGATGGTGCTGCACTTGAAGGCTAAGGGCAACCGCCCCAAAGACAACGCCGATTTCTCGGTAGTAATCCCCTCGCTCGACGCAGCTGCCTGCGCCTGGCTGCGGTCGGCTCTGGAGATCGCCAACCCCGACAGTCCATGGCTGGAGCGGCTGTAGATCTCTACATACTACGAGCTTCAGGCCTCAAGCACGAGCGACGACCGCGAGACGCACGGTGCGGCCCAACAATGCGGTTGGAGATCAACTTCAGACCTCACTATATTGCCCCTCTAAAGGCACTATGCAATCGCAAGTTTAAATCCCGATTTTTTGCCCAGTCGGAAGATGATTCTTCGGCCTGAACCGTCGGGCATCAGTAAGGGCTTCTGATTGAGAGTTTGCAGATACTCAAGCACCACCGCCTGCACCCGAGGGGGATAAGTTGCGGTGGGGAATAAATGCGCTTCGACCGCACAGCCCCTCTCTATAAGAACGCCGTCACTGTGAGTCAAATTGCGAAACAGATCGTGGTCGTCACGATAGTTGTTGTAGCGAGCTTTAAAGGGTTCGAGCTGCTTGTAGAAGCTGTTACGGGCGAAGATTTTCAAGGCATCCATGAGGGACTTGTTAGCGGTGTCCAGGCGGACATAGTTTTCATCAATGAGGCGCTGCAGCCTCGAGCATTCGGTGTCGATTTGCTCCAGTTCGAGTTGGAGGGCTTTGAGGGCCTGATCGAGTCGACGGATCTTTTCGCCCCTTGAGGCGCTTTTGCCCGGGTGGGCATGCTCGGCCAGGAGCAGTCTTTTCAATTCTTCGGTGCATTGCTGTTTTTGCTTCAGGAGGGCTTTGGCGGCACCGCTTTTCTCCTGCTTGTCCTCAAGGTGTTGGGCTAATCGCTTGTAGTGGACGGTGCGATAAGAGGTGATCTGATTAATCCCAAAGTGCTTATCGAGGTATTTGAAGTCATTCTCCTGAATCCAGCGACTGAACATCCCTTTGATTACCTCTTCATTTCGGGCCTGCTGATCGGTCGCCAGGATGCTCACGGTAATGGTTCGATTTTTTGGATTGGTCGCCTCCACGATCCACTGCACCAGTTGAGGATTTTTCTTCCAGGGGCCCCGCTGATAGCGAAGATGATACTCCTGGAGATCTTCGGCATGGTTGCGCGCGCGCTGCAGGCGCAACTGCCCGTCGATCCGTTGGAGGGGCTGGGCGCTGGCCTTGTAACCTTTTTCCCAGGTAATGATTTCGAGTTGAGGATGCTCCACGATGGCTTCGTAAAACCACTCCGCGGCGATCGCCCGGTCCACGTAAATACTCACCTTTTTATCAGCCGGCAACTGCACCAGCTCGAGCATCGCTTCGCAGTTGGGGATAAACCGTTCCCTTATATCCTCATAGTTGTCAGTGCTCGCAAAATAGACCGGATAGCCCTTGAGGGTATGAATAAAATCGCTGTGGAGCGCTTTGTCGGCCAGACGGATACCCGGACACCATCCCGCCAGCACCTTGCTCATTCCGGTGTAATGTTTGGTGTGCGGATCATAATAAAAGCTCTCTTCATCCGAAGCATTCAGGCCCCTCGCGTTCACTCTGAGGATCTCTCTTAAAAGCCCTTCATCGGCCAGGGCGCTAAGGCTTTGGCGTTGCAGATAGGGGGTATACAGGACTCGCCCGATGAGTTTTTGCAGGTCTTCGAGATCGAGCAGTTTGCTCTGCTCGATATTGACCGCGGCCAACAACCCGCAAGCCACCCATTGTTTCAAAAGCCAGCCCTCTTCGCGATCAATCTGAGCGACTTCTCTGAGCGCGGCACTGAACAGAAGTACTCCCAGGTGCCGATACCATTGCACCGCTTCGGAGCTCTCCCTCGAAAAATCGGGAGACCCCTTGCGATTGTCCCCTTCGCTTTCGGGGCTATTTTCTGCTTCTTGCTCCTGTTCGTCCCTCCCCGAGTCCTCCGGGCAATCCCAGGGAGTCTCCCGATTTTGCGCCCTCTCGGCTTCGGCCTCCTTTGCCCGGGCCTCTTTAAGCTCCTTAAAGACAGGGCGCAAAGTTTCCCCACTGAGGTTAACTCCGAACACCTCCTCGATCTCCCCCCGTATCTTCTTGCTGTAGCCATACCGACTCTCCCCATAGATCTGCCCGAAGCGCACCCGCACAAAACTCCGGATTTCCCTCGTCAATTTGCGATGAGCGCTGCGTCCCGCCAGCACTCGCGCTAAGGTCTCGGCATCTCCGCTTTGAAGCGCCTCCCCCCACCGCTTCATCGTTTTGGGGTCAACCTCAAATTGCTTCTCTAAGCGCCCTTTCTTCAACCCCGCATTGTAGAGGCGCCCCTCCAATAGCTTGAATTCAACTTGCTCCCGATCGTCCTCTACGACTTCAAAAAGCTCATGCCCGTAATAGACGTGCAGTTTGCCTTCCCTCAGATCCCGATAGACCGTGATCGAGGGATTACCCTTGTCCACTCCAAGGATGCACTGTAAGAAGGTCTCTTCTTTGACGGTAGGTTTCTCCATTTTTCTTCGAATTTGATGGTTCGAAGATGAAGCCTACCGTTTTCTTTAGCTCTTAAAAGCCGGGAATTGTATCTGCGATTGCCCCCTGCCCGCCAACCCGCATGATAGCGAGTTCTGAACTTCGGCGTGATCTGTGGACATAGGGCTTGATGGAGTGTCATACCAGTCCGTCAGGTGCTTGGCCGTCCATGCCAGCGTTTTGTCGAGATGACAGAGATTACAGGCGTTGGGCCGGTCGCGAGTCGATCGCCTGGACGTGGTAGCAGAATCGACGCGATGCATGCGCACGGCGCCAAGAAGGGCGTAGCCGGTATACGGCATGTGGCAGTTGTAACAGCGGCTGCCGTCGCTGCCAACCGGATGGTGCGTGTGGGCCTTGATGTCATTGCGGAAGTTCCCGTGGCATTGCAGACAGCCTTCGTCGCTCTTCATCACAGGCTTCATCTGGTCATAGGGATCGTCGCCGTGCATGGTATGGCACGACAGGCAGGTCATCTGGCCTTGGGTGTAGCAACGGGACAGAATCATGGCGTTGAACTCGCGGCCACCGATGCGGGCGCTGCCGTCCGGCCAGTAGCTGTTCTTGTGGTTGGCACCTTTGTAAAGTTTGAAGTATTCCTCCAGCTTCCCCCCGGGGCGGTACTGCCGCCAGCGGTCGCTATGGAAGTCGTCGTTGTGAGCCTTGTCGTCATAAAACGACATGAAGGAATGGCATTGGCCGCAAACTTCGGTGGAGCGCTCCTTATTAAGACGGGCGGGATTGATGATGGTGGGATCCGCCTCTCCCGACGCGCGGACGGAGTGGCGGTGCAGCGGGTTGCGATGCGCACGAATGTGTTCGGCGGCGGGCCCATGGCAGCCGGCGCAGGCAATCCCGAGTTCGGTCACCCTTGTCTCCCACTTTTTGCCCTGCGCGTTGAAGTTCGGGTGGGGCCCGACCGAGTGACAGCGTATACAGTCGTGATTCCACGTCGGTTGGTACTGTTTCCAATCGTCCGGCCGAAGAAACGTATGTTCCGACGGAATCCAGCGAGCCATAGCGATTTCGTAGACCCACGGCAACTGCTTGAGCCCGCCACCGTCGTCGGACGTCCAATAGATCTGCTGATGGCGCGAGCCCGTCGTCATCATGACCCGTTGCGGCTCTGCAACAGGCACCTGTGAGTTATCTGCAGCCTCCACCTCGGTGATCCAGAACTCGTCGTCGCGGCGAGCGAGAACGAAGGCCTGGCCGTTCCACTCAAGTCGCTGTCCTTCAAATTTTCCGACAACAGATTTCGGGCTGGCTGCCTGAGTCATCGTGCGGTGGAAGCTGCCGTGCCAGGTCTTGTATTGTCCCGGGTGACAACCCATACACGAGCTCGATGATCGCATACCGTTCTCGACTGTGGGCATGGGCAGTGCCCGCTCCAGCGAGATATCCTCCATCGGGCGCGGGATTGCTGCCATCATGGCAGCGCCCGCCAATGCCAGGAGGAGGACCCGAATCCTAACGCTGGCACGGCGCAGCACCACACCGATCAACGGCAGCATCGCGAGCACGAAGACAATAACAAAGAGAACATTTTCAGTGTGGTGCATGTGCATGTACTAGTACTGTTGGGAAGGTTTCATGCCACGCGCCATTAGGGTATGGCTGAACACGGGAAAGTCAAGAAAGGATGAGCGATGCATACAGCGCGAACAGGGCTAAAAGTTCCAGGAAGGAACTAGCTTGCAAGAAGATAAAAAAAGAGCTAAACACCCGAGGGAATCAGTCATGTTAAGATCCGATGAAAGCAAAAATCTTACCAACTGAATCCTTCGGATCGTTTAACTCTGCGTCTGGTCGCCCGAAGAGCAGGAGCGATTCAATGATCTACTTGAGAACAACATCATTTTTTGTGCTTGCAGCGCAAGAGACCCTGTATGTGGCGCAGATCATGCAATGGATGGGCCTGCTCTTGTGGGGGGCCGCAACCGGCTGAAGGATCGAGACGAATGGAGTTAAACGGGCCAACGGTGCGACAGAGAACTGGTAGTACAAAACCGGCGTTTTCTGATTTTGCCCGGGGTGGATCTTGCAAATTTGGCCTCCAAGACGTTGGGTATGTGCCTGAGAGTCTTAGCCGATCACTGGCAGGAGGCTTTTGGCTATCGTCCCTTAGTAGCGGAAACGTTCGTGGACCCACAGATTCACCGGGGCACTTGCTACGAAGCGAGCGGGTGGACGCCCTTGGGCTTGAGCGCGGGATATGGCCGCCAACGCGAAGATTTCTATCAACGCCATGAGCGTCCCAAGCAGATCTGGGTCAAACCCCTCAAGGCTAATGCCCTTGAGCTTTTGCGCGCTTCAGGGCCATTGCCCGCGGCACAGATCCAGGCGCTCAATGAAACCGATAACTCCCATGCGGTCTGCCTCAAAGTGGAACAGATGAGCAGCCTGTGGGAACGCTTCAATCAGATAGAAGACTTCCGTCGTAAAGCGGGCCTTAGATATCGGCTCGCCACGGTCCTGAGCATGATTGTGCTCGGCACGATGTGCGGCAAACAGACCCTCAAGGGCATCGTGCGCCTGGCCCATCATCTCAATCAAGCCCAATTGCGCGCCTTACGCTCCTGGAAAACCCCAAAACAGGCCGCTATAAGGCCCCTTGCTATGATGTCTTCTATCGGGTCTTGCAAAACGTAAAGGCCGAGCTCTTCGATAAAACCCTCACCGAATTCATCTGCTTACAAGACGGCTGTTTGCCCCGCGATATTGCCGTCGACGGCAAGACCCTCAAAGGCACAAACACCGAAGAATCAAAGGCTCTGCACCTGGTGGCCGCAGTCGATCACCAAAGCGCTCAAACCTTAGCCCAAGTCGCTACCGCCGATAAATCCAACGCGATCACCGCCGCCCAGACTCTCTTGCGAAAGATGCCCATTTTGGACGGCTTTCACCTTCGACGCCATGCATAATCAAAAAGAAACTGCCCACATCGTCGTCGAAGAACTCAGTGCTGACTATGTTATTCAAATTAAAGACAATCAGCCCAACATGCATCAATACGCTCAGAATCTCTTCAGCTCCACCCCCTTTTTCTCCACCAAACCGTGGACAATGACCATGGGCGACTCGAAATACGTCAAATAGCAACCCATTCTCTAAGCGCTCCCTCTGCCGGCCTGCCCCATGCCCGCCAGTTCGCCTGTGTGCAACGCACCTTCCATTATCCAAACAAAGCTGAACCTTCCTCTGAACGCTCTTACTAGACCCCATTCGAAAAGCCTTTCGAGCGGGCGGTTTAAGGTTCTCCGCCACGGGCGGACCAGCCTATGGCTGGCAGGTTTCGGGTTTTAGGCTGCCGGCGCTGCCGATGAGCAGGTATTGAGCGGCCATCGGCGTGGCTTGCTGCACAATACGTATATTTGCCGCTGTCTGGAGGCATACTCATCCCGTGGTGCTTTTTTCTCTGAGCTTCAAAGCGGTCAGATTCAGGCTGCCTGATCCAGTTCCAAGGGATCGGCGTTTCTTCATCAGTATGATGCGGCAGAAGTTGTAGGCCAGAACCTTCTCGATTCATCGCCTCCGCATCGATGCCGCGGCGGCCGAACCCAAAGGCAAATCCATCTTTAATCGTGAACATCAGAAACTCCACTGCGGAGCGATCGCGGCGTGCCTCGCGATACGCCTCGCTCGAGTCCTAACGGGGTGGTCAACTTCTTGCCCTTCGCCCCACTGATACTGATCTGCTTTACCCCCATGCTCAGCACCTCCTTGCGTCCCTTCGCCGAAGCATATCCGTCATCGGTGCTGACCAGTTCAGCAATGACACCGGTGCGCTTGATCGAATCGCCGATGGCCGGCGCCAGCTCAATGGAGTCTGCCGCATTGCCTTGCGGTACGATCAGGCTGGTGACAAAACCGTTTTCGCTGCGAACCAGTTGTGGCTTGTACCCGATCACTGGATTGCGGCTGCCCTTCTTGATGTAGGCCGCCGATCCGTCCGAGAGGCTCAGGACCTTCTGTGTGGACGGTAGCTTCTTTTCGTGAAACACCCGATCATGAGCATACTCAACAACCCGCTTGGCGTCGGCAATATCACCCCTGATCTGGCTCAATGCCCGCTCCAGAAGCTCCCGGCGAGTGGGAGGCAGTGAATCCATCGACAGGCCCTCTTCAAGATGGCTCAGTTCCCCCGTTAGTGAGTCGGCCGCCTTGCGGCCCCGCTTGAGCAACCGCCGGTAGTGTTTCTTCAGCTTGCCCTTCGACTTCGGTTTGCCCGCGGCCAGACAAATCTGAAACTCCAGCTTGTCCATTTCCTCCAGCCAACGCCCAACCCATCCCTTGCGAAAATCCTCCAGCCCGAAGACATGCAACTTCTGACCCAAACGATTGGCCCGCATCAAAAGACCGCTCAGAATCTTCCCATCGGTGGGCCAGCAGCTGTTTGCTTTCACCGAGGTGCTGTCGATCGTCAGCTTCCCGAAATCGTCCCATTGCTCCTGGAGGATAAACCCAATCTGTTTATCAAAGATCAACTCGCGGGTCGTATGGCTGACCAGGTTCACGTTCTCCAGAATCGTCGTCACCGCCGGCATTCTCAGTCCCCCGCTCTGCAAAAATCCGTACAAGCTCATCGACTCGCGCACAAACCGCCGTGCCGGTTTCGTGGTCAACGAACCCAGAAACCCTCGAATCATCACGAACACGTATACCGCATAAGCCGGCATCCGCGGCCTGCCTGCCCCAAGATTCAATTCAGCAGCCAGAATATTCTCCTCCTCGATGTCCAGCTCCGGCAGCTCCGCTGTGCGCCCTTCAAAGAACCTGCGATCTTCCAATCGAAGTTTCTTCTTCTCACGCGCATGGGCGTCCAGATCCTTCTCGATCGCCTCGATGATTTGCGGCGCGAACCCGGCCAATTCTTCAACTTCATCCAGAAAATCACGGAAATCCGTGTCTGGAACCGGCAGAATGAGGTTGCTAAGGGGCGTCTTATCGCTTTTGTTCTCCTCTGTCGCACATGTTGGCATGTTTAACTCCTTTCTTAATCTTAAGTTGTTAAACACTAGCATGTTGCGACACTTTTTATCAAGCCAAAAAATGATTTTTCTCAAGTTTTTCTTGCGCCTTTTGCGCCTCTTTGCGGCCAATCAGTAGCTTTTCGGCAAATCTTACTACGTAAGCAGTCTCGATGCAGCCGATTTGAGCCCTCAACAGTTCCTCTCGAAAATTCGCCATTGGGCGATCGAAAATAAAAATCATTACCCCAAGGATCGCTTCATCGATGCAGATCGATGTATGATCCGTAATCATAACGCAGCCTAAAATTCTTGCTGCATGCAGGCAACTGGTTCTCAGCCTCAAGTCTTCCATAGGCGCTGAATCCACTCCCGCACTCTGTGATGATTTCGTCTTTAACTTACATAAGGCCATCAATATCATCACCTAATGCTCCGAGAATCTCGAAAGGCTTTTCGAATGGGGTCTACCTATGGTGTGACGGCGCGTAGCGGTTCTGCGATCCTCATGAAAACGCTCCCGCTCCTTCAGGCTGGTCTCAACACGCGAGAGCCCGAACCGCCAAAAAAGAACTTTGCAAAGCGAGACTGGCAACGGATTGAAAAGGCTAGGAGTCTTCATTTAACATTTTTGTTAAATGTATAATAAGAAAGTGGGAGGGGGATATGTAGAGGGTAATGGTGTAAGCATCGACTGGTCGCTGATGTCCTGCAGGTTCCAGGCGCTGTTACTGGGCTTCGAGTGCGGGTGATTTAGCCCGCATATCTCCTGGAGGGACTACGACACTTTATAAGTTGTTGAAAATTGTAGCCGAATTCGTGAGAAAGTGGCCGTGAACCCCAAAACGACGACTTTCTTAGCAGAATAAAATGACCGGGCTGAGATCTTTATCGGAAAAGAGACGTATCATAATCCTGACGGAGGGAAGGTTAGATCCGTTTACGGCCAAGACGGCGGTGGGGATCATTCGGTACCGGCGGGATGAAGTGATCGGTGTGCTGGATCCTGGCCATGCCGGACAGCGATTGGAAGAGCTGATCGGGGTGGGAGCGGGGATACCGATTGCAGCGAGCTTTTCGGAACTCGATAAATATGAACCGGACACGGCCATCATTGGGATTGCCACACCCGGGGGACGGTTGCCGGATAGACTGAAAGAGCACGTGAGCGAGGCCATCGAGCGCGGCATGGCAATCGTGAGCGGTCTGCACACGATGCTGGGCGACGATCCTGTGCTTTCGGCTCTCGCCCGCAAGAAGAGCGTTCCCATTTGGGACGTTCGACGTCCGCCGGAAGAAGGCTCCGTGGGGATGGCGCTGGCACGCGATTTAGGCGTCAAAACAGTCCTTACGGTGGGGACTGACTGTAATATTGGGAAGAAAATCTGCGCGATCGAACTGAAAAATGAGTGCCGGCGCCGCGGAGGAGAGGCAATATTTCTCCCGACCGGCCAAACGGGGGTCATGATTTGCGGCCGGGGAATTGCGATTGACCGAGTCATATCGGATTTTCTTTCCGGCGTGGTTGAACGAATGGTTCTTGAATGCAGAGAGAGCGAGTGGGTTTTTATCGAAGGGCAGGGTGCAATTTTCCATCCCTCCTTCTCCGGGGTTACGCTCGGGCTGATGCATGGCGCTTGTCCCAAGGCCATGATCCTTTGTCACCAGCCGGGGCGGTCGTATCTCCGGCACACACGGATCCCCGTGCCGCCCTTGAGCGATACGGTGTCCATGCACGAAGCGCTTCTGAGTCCCATCTCACCTTCGAAGGTAGTCGGGATTAGTTTGAATTGCGCCGATCTTTCGGAGCAGGAAGCGAAGCGCGAAATCGAGAGGGTCGAGGAAGAGACGGGCCTTCCTGCAACCGATAGCGTTCGCTTTGGAGCAGGCCGCCTGATGGACGCCCTGACCGAATATTTCGCCCTATGAAGGTAGAAGTATCGTCAATTCCCCTGACCTTGAGGCATACCTTTCGCATTGCTCGCGAAGCCAGCGACAAGAGAAAAAATGTCCTCCTAAAACTGACCGATGAGGACGGGATTTGCGGATTGGGAGAGGCCGCCCCGAGTGTTTACTATAACCAGACGGCAGAATCTGTCCAGGAGCGCCTGCGAGGGATGAGCGAGTCCGATTTCGTGGAGCCCTTTTTACGAGAGAAGATTCTGGAACGGGCGGAGGGAATTTTGGGCGAGCAGCGTTCCGCTCTCGCGGCGGTGGATATGGCTCTGTACGATTGGTTGGGAAAGCGTCTGGGCGTTCCTCTTTATCGCCTTTTCGGTCTCAATCCGGCGGAGACTCCGCTAACCTCGTTCACGATCGGGCTGGCCGAAGGCGAGGAGCTTTGCGGAAAACTCGAAGAGGCCAGGGATTATCCTGTTTTGAAGTTGAAGCTTGGGACCGAGAGAGACAGGGAGATCGTCTCAGCAGTTCGCGGCGTTACTTCCGTTCCGATATGGGTCGATGCCAATGCCGCCTGGGGTTTCGAGGAGGCACGGGAAAAAGTAAAATGGCTCGCGGACGAAGGCGTCGAGTTGGTGGAACAGCCGCTCCCGGCTCAAGATCTGGAAGGCTTGAAGCGGCTCACCGATTTGAGTTCGCTTCCGATCATTGCCGATGAAAGCGCCCGCACCGCGAAGGATGTTCTTCGCCTTAGAGGCTGCGTGCATGGGATCAATATTAAGTTGTCCAAATGCGGCGGACTGAATGAGGCGCTGAAGATGGTTCATCTTGCTCGGACCCAGGGAATGAAGATCATGCTCGGCTGCTTTATCGAAACAAGCCTGAGCATAACGGCGGCGGCACACCTTTCACCGCTCGTTGATTACGCCGACCTCGACGGACACCTCCTCATCGCCAATGACCGTTTTGCGGGTGTGGAAGAGAAAGAGGGCAGACTTATTTTGCCGGATCGACCGGGCATCGGAGTGGTAGAGCGGGACTGGACGTGACAGTAACCCAGCCCAGGGCAGACAAGTTTTGAGTTAAGTGCTTGTCAGATGACTGCATAACTGGAAAGTTCAATTTATGTCACACCGTCTGGTCTATTTTAACGGAGAATTCATCCCCGAGCAGGAAGCGCGAATATCAATATTCGATTGCGCGCTTATGTACGGCGATATGATCTTTGAGATGACCCGCTCGTTTAATCAGAAACCCTATCGATTACGCGAGCACCTGGATCGGCTCTACGCCTCCATGCGCTATGTGGAAATTGACTGTGGCCTGACGATCGATGAAATGGAAGCCGCCACCCATGAGACCATCGAGCGGAACCTTCCCGCCCTCGATGGCGTGGATTTTCAGATCATGCACGACGTCACCCGGGGCGGGTTATCCCTTTACAGGGGTATTGTTAAGGAGGGAACTCGACCCATTGTCTCGATCAATGTCTTTCCGCTTATCCGGCATACGGGTAACCAGATCGAGACTTACGAGGCCGGATCGCACTTTGTGACCACGCCGCAGCAATCCGTGCCGGCCCGGTATATCGACCCCAAGACGAAAAATCGAAGCCGCATTTTTTACAAAATAGCGGAGCTTTATGCGGCCCGTTTGGAGGAAGGAGCCAACGCGTTGCTCACCGACGAACGCGGGTTTATTACAGAAGGCACCGGCAACAACTTTTTTATGGCTCGAGACGGGGTAATCTATACACCCAAACCACATGATATACTTCGCGGCGTATCGAGGGGAGCCTGTATGGAACTGGCCTCTCGTCTCGGCATTGCCGTTTGCGAAGCGGATATTGGACCCTATGACGTGCGGGAAGCTGATGAAGCCTGGTGGACCAGCACCACGGTCTGTATGATGCCTATCACCCGGTTTAACTTCTATCCGATCGGCGACGGCAAACCGGGACCACTCTATGGGAAGCTGCTGGCGGCGTGGTCTGAGGAGGTTGGAGTCGATATCATTGACCAGGCCCGCAAATACGCCGAAATCGCGAAGACGTGGGAACCGTAGTCGTTAAGACGCGATTTTGAGAACTAGAATCCCGCTCAGCGGAGCCCCGGCGGGCCGCCGAATCAAACGGGTGTGATACTTGCCGAGGTGGCAGAACGAAAAGCTCCCGCTTTCCGCTACACACTTCGATTCGGAACGTAGCGGAAAGTGGTAGCTTTTCGATCTTCGCCGAACCTTTGTCGTAAGCCCCTCGACTCTGCTCGGGGCCCTGAGCTTGTCGAAGGGCTTCGTCGTCAATCCCGCTGAGCGGGATCGCCATTTTTTTGCTCTCTCGAGGAGGCTTACAATGAAGGATAGAGGAAGCTTCTCTCCCCGTCAGGGTTTCTTTGTCGCGAGCTTTGTCGTGGAATTCGGTCGCTCTCTCGACTAAGCCTACGACGAGGCTTGCGACGAAGTTTGGGAGGCAATAATATGCGAGTGCTTGCATGTCTGTTTTACAAAGAATCCGACTACTCGACTGAGGGCCAGGGATGGTTGGTGGGATCGAGCAGGCGAGAGGGGGCAAAGTAGGCCTGGGGGTAATCGTCGGGTCCTTCGAGGCCAAGTATCTGCTGCACGACATGGCGCGCTCCATTAAACGAGACCGCGGTGCCGGATCCACACATTCCACCGACGATATACTGTCGTTTACCGTCGAGCAGGCCGACAACAGGATATTCATCGACGGTAAAACCGGCGGTGCCGCTCCATTCATGAGTCATGTGAATTTCACTCTGCCCGAAATATCGATGGAGTTCACCAATGAGGAATTTGGTAATAAACCGTGAAGGATTGTTACAACCGGCCCGGTGATAGGGTAGAGGCGTTTCATCTGAACCCAAAGTGGTTCCCCCTTCTACTCGACCGAAAAATCCGCGATTATTGCTGAGCCCGATATGGGGTTGCATATCCCGTGGTCCACCTTGCCCGAAAGAACTTTGTGTCTGCACCGCCTGGATTAAGTCGCGGTAGTGACGGTGAATAAGAGCGGTGTAGGACTCGGTGGCGTTGATCACATAACGCGCTTTGATTTTACCACGATTGGTTCCTACAATATAATAGTCACCGGCATCTTCGACTTGCGTGACTCGTGTCCGCGTATAAAGTTCGACCCGAGGACTCCGGAGAGCGATCTCAATTAGTGACCACACCCATTTGGCCGGATGAAAGGTTGCCGTGCCCCGCGAAAATCCGGCTGGGCAGTCGACTTTCATTCCGCCCCGTTGCCGGACTTCTTCAGGGGATATCTCGGTCCAGTCGTCAAAACCGGCTTCCAGCCCAAGGCGAACCGATTCCTTGAGAGCTGTTTGCTCCTCCCTATCGCGGGCCTGGATCCACCCCTTTCTCCTGTAATTACATTCTATGCCCTCATCGTTGACCGTTTCTTCAATCATCGCCGCATTCTTGTAAGCGCTTCTAACATAAGCTGTTGAAAATTGAGAACTGAGTTGGTCCCGCTGTTCCCCGGTCAAATCCGCGCGGACTTTATCGAGATAAGGTCTCACTGTATTCTTAACCAAAGCATAGTATCGACCCATGACGATTTCGCCACCGTTGCGGCCGCTGGCTCCGGATGCCGGATCGTCCATTTCCAGAATGACCATGGGCTTGGCATCATGTTTCGACCAGAAGTAGGCACAACCTGCTCCAGTAAATCCGGCGCCAATCACGACCACTTCACTATCGTCTGGAAGGATTGCCTTGGGTTGTTTTGACCATGGTATATCAGCCAGGGGATTCTCCTCAATAAGCCAAATCGGGGTGCGCGAGATCTCTCTACCGAAACTGACCGTGGTCATGGCTTCAGGAATGATTATGAAGACTTGCCTCGCCGTCCAATGGACAAATCTTAAAATCCGGATAAAGATAATATCCTTTGCAAACATCTTGCGCATGAAAGTGACGGCTGCGCGAAAGTCGTGAGGGCGTAACCCGAAGACTAAACCTGCGGCCGTGCGCAGCCGAAAGCTCATGCTACAAGGTCTTCCTTCAGGCCGGTGATGAGCCATCATGCCGCGATACGGAACGAGATCGTTGAAGCGACGAAGCTTACGACAATGCTTACGACGAAGTTGAGAAAGGAATTCCTACACCAATTTGACCACCCAACCGCCGTCGACATAGAAATCCTGGCCGGTGATGTAGCTGGAAGCGTCAGAGGCAAGGAGGACTACCATTCCGGCCATATCCTCTACTTCGCCCCCCCGGTTCAGAATCGTCCGCCCGATTCGCTGCTGTCTCATTTCAGGATCGCTCCAGCTGCCCCGAGTCATGTCCGTGCGGAAGTAGCCCGGGCCGATATTGTTTACCCGGATGCCGAAAGGGCCCAGGTCCACGGCCATGGCTTTGGTCAGCTGCCGCAGGGCGCCCTTGGCCGCGCCGTAGGCAGGGTTGTCTCCACCGCCCAGCTCAGCCCAGACGCTGGTGATGTTGACGATTGAACCGCCGCCCTGCTCCTTCATCATCCTGCCAAAACCCCTGGACAATCGGAAAGGCGCATCTAGGTCGATTCGGAGGGTCTTTTCCCACTGTTCATCCGGATAATCCAACAGGTGGTGAGTATAGGTCACGCCGGCGGCATTTACCAGAACGTCTATTCTGCCGCATTCATGTTCCACCCACTCGACCAATTCATCGATTTGCTGCGCATCTTCCAGATCGCAGCGACGGGCCGAGGCATCGAGACCCTGTTCCACAAACGAGCGCGTCGTTTCCTCGAGGCGCTCCTCATTGGTTGCGACCAGGATCACCCTTGCGCCCGCCCTGAGCAGGGCCTCGGCCAGCCCCCGGCCAATGCCGCGAATGGCACCGGTTACGACCCCGATTTTGCCTACCAGGGAAAACAGTTGCTCAAGATAGCTCATCTATGGGATTTAAAATCGAAAGAGGAGAAGATCGACTGGAGATCACGATTGAGAGTCACGATGGGGGAATGGAAGCTGATGGATATTGTGTCGTGCATCATACTCGTGATCTAAGATCGAAAGGGGAGATCATCAAGCTCTCGGAAGAGTGTGGTTCGGGTGGGGGATTTCGCCCGACTGGCGTGTCTGGTCAGGACTTCCTTCTGGTGATTCGAGTAACCAGTCAAGGGGCACGACCCGCAATTTGGAGCCGAGCTTGTCGCCCAGTGAACCGTAACCCCAATCGTAGACGATGATCGCTTCTCCATCGACGAACAGGACATTGGGATAACAGATCCGAAGGACTCCCGGAGCGCGGTGGTAACGCTCTGTGTCATTTGGTTGCTTGTAACCGTAGGCTTCGAACTGTTCGTAGACCTGAACGAGGCTACTGGGAGGCGGTCGTATTTCGATGCGATCGTCGAGGGATTCCAGATTCTTGAAGTTGGTCCATGTCTCGCCCTCGTCCCTGGACACGGCACAGCTCAGGCGCGTACGGTGCAACCCCGAGAGAATTTCCTGCCGCGAAGCCTGATTCCAGATCATCAAGAGTTCGCCGCCGGGCATGCGACTAAGAAATTGCGGCGTGTAAGCACTGGCAATGTGCAACGGCTGTGGGTTCGACCAACAGATCCCGCCGTCGGCGGAGATAGACCGGTAGATGCGTCCCACTTGGCTGCGCATGTGCATCAACAAACGCCCATCGTTCAGTTCCACGACGGTGGGCTCCTCGAGGTCGAAGGCGGCGCGCTGCCGGCTTATGAAGAGCTCGCTCAGGCTGATCTGCCAGCTTTTGCCCTCATCGTCTGATACGTAGGAATAGACGTAGGATAATGTTCCTCCGGAATCGTCGTCGTCCCAACCGTTGACAGACCAGTTTTCGGCATCCCCGCCCGGATCGGGGCTGACCCAGCGGAAGAGGGGCACAACGATGCGTCCACTGGCCAGGACGAGAGCATGTCCGCTGCAGCAGATGCCGAAACGCGGCTCGACAGGCACGGCCTCTGACCAGCTGTTGCCCTCGTCCTCGCTGGTGCGGAAGAGGGTCCCGCCATCGCGGCCGGTTCGTGCCAGCGGCGCCGCGTCCGAAGCATAAACCAGTGCAAGGCGGCCGGACTTGAGGCGCAACATGGTGATGTGACTGCCCAGGATCAGCTCCCCCGCTTTGTCCACCAGGACCCGATCGATGCTCCAGGTGCGCCCCCGATCGGCCGAGGTCCTGACATTAATCTGCCCGGCGTAGGTTATCCTGGAACTCGGCGGGGTGTAATAGATAAGATAGACGTCATCCCCCGCTCCTTTGCACAACGTCGTCTCGAGGTGACCCGGATGTGCCGGTTCCACCGGCAGGCAGGAAAAGTATCCACCGGCAGGCAGGAAAAGTATCGATCGACATCCAGTTGCGGCTGCATTGGCTGAACTCGAATTTTCTCCTCTGCTTGTCCATTTGGTCAAGTTAATACTGGCCAAACCTCTTTTAGCTGCGATTGCCGGGAGGACGATGGTCCAACAGTTAGCAGCGATTTAGAGAAGAGATATGCTCCCATCCCGGCGAGCCGGGAGCTCCGCAGTACCACGGATGGGGAGAGTGAGCAGAGGAATAAAGAAGAGCAACGGATTAGGAGTGAGGAAATTGAAAACCGCAAATTCAGTGAGCCGATAACGAAAGTTTGGGTGTATGAACATCCTTCCGGGCGAAGATGGAAGGGGGGCGCTGGTGGCTGATTCGTGAGATTTATAATTGAGAATTCATTATTATTTAACATTTCTTAAAAATGTATAATAAGAGAGCGAGACATTCTTAATTGAAGAACGGAGCGAAATTGTTTGAACATCAGCCCGATATTCTGCGAATAGCTTAGAACTTTGCATGAAAGATCATACAATTGGCCAAAATCGGATCGTTCATAAGGATCCTTATGCCTATATTTCGCATCCGTCCATAACGGGCTTGAAGAATGGAGATTGGCTTGCCGCATTCAATCATTCCAGGCGGCGAGAGCGGAGGATGCATCCGCCAAGCGATCCCCTTTTTCGAACCCTTCTCTGCCGATCGACCGATCGCGGGGAAACCTGGCAGGAACCGGTCTTCGCGCCCGACTTCGACTGGTACGGAACCGAGTGTCCGGGAATTGCTCAGATTAATAACGGCACAATCATACTTTCTCAGTTCCGCTTCGGCTGGTATCCGCTCCCCCTTGCAAAGAAAAGACGGGCAGAGGGTGAACCGATCTCGATCAATCTCCCGAACCGGGGTTGGACAGAGGAATTTTCCGATGAAGAGTGGGAGGAAGCATGCTACCCGTGGGCGCGTGGTTATCATGGACTTTACCATCACTTGAGCAGGGATGGCGGATACCTCTTTGATGAAACAATCAAGATTGACACGGATCCTTTTCGCGATGGTTACACGAGGACCGGGGTCATCGAACTGGCTGACGGACGACTGGCATATGCGGCGACTGAGCACCATCCTCCCACCAGTCGCCATACATACATCGTCTTTTCCTCCGACGGCGGAGTATCGTGGACGGAACCGAAAGTGATTTGCGATTGCCCGGATCTTCTCTTCGGTGAACCCGATATTGCCGAAGTTTCACCCGGGGAGATTTTCTGTATCCTTCGCAACGATACGGGCTACCTTCACGATTGCCGCTCCCACAACGGAGGAGAGAGTTGGAGCGGTTACGAAAAAACCGCCATTTTTGGTCATCCCGGGCAGCTGCTCGTCCTTCGGGACGGCAGGCTCCTTTGTACTTATGGCCGACGTGTGGAGCCCTTCGGAATTCGTGCCTGCCTTTCGGAAGATGGAGGTCGAAGTTGGGAACTCGATGAAGAAATCATCATTCGCGACGATCTTCCTAATGGGGATCTGGGTTATCCCACAACGATTGAATATGAACCGGGAAAGCTATTCTGTTGTTACTACGGACAGGAGCCGGACGGCATCACCTGCGTTCAGGGTAGGCATTTTGAAATCTCTTGATGAGGATTCGGAATCGATCTTGATGACGATTGGGATTTGATGGAGGTTCACACGAAGGTCGTGGTCGTAATCGTAGTCGATGGTCGGTCTCCGAAGTAGGACCGAGACATCCTGAGCTTTGTCGTCAACTTCGTCGTAAGCTCTGTCGAAATATCGTTAGCTGGGGATCTGCATACCTGATTCGGCAGCCACTTTCTCACCAAGCCATGGAAAAGGTCCGAATCGCGCAGCAGTTCGACGGTGCTACGCCGAATTAGGATTGGGCGAGAGGTTCGCTCGAAAGTCGTAATCGTAGTCAAAGGTCGAAATTCGATCATGACAGAAGATCGAACAGGTTCCCCCTCTTCCATCGTGCCTCTCAATCCATTCGACAGGCTCATGGCAGGCCGTGATCTTCAGTCGATCTTTCGATTTTCGACTACGATTATAACGACGATTAAGACTTGGGGAGTCTTGACGAAGGTCGTTCCGTGCGTAATCTCCTCAAATTCGAGAAAATCTCGTTCATACCTGGACTAACGACAACGAAAGAGGAATACAATGGCCAAGAAGGAAGCCTCGAGCAAACCGCAACTGAAACTTTGCGCCGCCGCCTGGACGCTGAGGAACTATCCATCTGCTGAAAAGGAGTGGAGCATCGAGACCAAGATAAAACGCGTCAAGGAGGCGGGTTTTGACGGCTTCAGCTCCGGGGCGGAACCGGCTATCGCGGAGGCATGCGTGAAATATGGTCTCACCCTGATCGGCGGGGTGGATGTTGGCAAAGCGGTGGAAGCCGAACCCAAGTTGCAGGCTTTCAGGGATTTAGGGGTGAAGCATGTGAACGTCCAGCTTTGTGATCACGATACACCGACTGCAAAGTCGATGCCGATAGCGCGCATGGTGATGGAAGCGGGAAAGAATATGGGAATACAACCGGCGATCGAGTGGCACCGGGACACCTGCACCGAAACTCCGGAGAAGGCCTTGGATTTGGCCGATGCCTATCAGAAGCGCTACAAGGAGAAGCTGCGCATGAATTTCGACCATTCCCACCCGGCTATAATCAAGCAGCTCGCACCGGCCCATTTCTGGCTGCGCCTGTCGGAACGCCGGCTGGATTTATTTAAGATGAGCGAGCTTATCCACTTTCGCACTTTTACCGGGAGCCACTGTCAGACTCCCATTACTAACGGTCGCGGTAAGCTGGATGCGGATTTTATGGCGTGGCGCGATAATTTTCTGCGTCCTGCCCTGGGCGCCTGGTTGGCCGGGGCAAGGGCGGGAAAGACCCTCTACGCCGTCGTGGAACTGGGGCCCAAGGGATCCGGTTACGCCCTGGATTGTTTTCCGGATGTGTGGAAGGACGCGATCGTCGCTCGAGGAGAGATTGAAAGGGTTTGGATGGGCAGGTTGCGGGGCTGGGGGAAGTAATTGGGGGAATTCGTGCTCGTGCTCGTTCTTGAAGAGGAGTGCCCGCTAAACACGCGAAAATGCGCGAAAGGGAGGGAAGTGAAGCTGCGAAAAATAACCTTGTCGTAAGCCTCGTCGCAAAATTTGTCGAAAGTGAACGAAAAGGGCGACGAAGCTTGCGACAAAGTTTACGACAATGCTTACGACGAAGTTGTGCAAGGATGGCAACTCTTAGCTCGTAGTCGATGGGCGATTAGCGAATTTGCGGAAAAGCGGGCTAAATCGACCTCACACCCTCAGCCAGGATTTCAGAGGCTTTGTCGATCGTATCCTGGGTGTGGGCGGTACTGATGAAGCAGGTTTCAAAGGCCGACGGCGGAAGGTAGACGCCATGGTCGAGGGCGTAGCGAAAAAGGGCGTTGAAATTTTCAGTATTCGAGGCGGTGGCGCCTTCAAGGTCACGCACTGGTTCTTCCGCGAAAATGAGCGAAAACATGGAGCCTGCCTGAGGCACCTGAATGGGTAAACCTTTCATCCGCGCAGCTTCCCCGACGCTCTCGGCAATTTGTTCACCCATGGCTTCGAGCCGGCCGTAAGGGTCGGTCTCGCGAAGCAACTTGAGGGCAGCGATCCCCGCGGCCATGGCGAGTGGATTCCCACTCAGAGTTCCGGCCTGATATACTGGCCCATCGGGCGCCAGAAAATCGAGAATTTCCGACTTTCCTCCGAATGCTCCGACGGGGAGGCCCCCACCGATAATCTTTCCAAGCGCAGTAAGGTCGGGAACTACTCCATCCTTTTCCTGCACTCCTCCCAGCCCCACCCGGAAACCAGTCATTACTTCGTCGAATATGAGGACACACTCGTATTCGGCGCAGCGATCGCGAAGTACCTGCAGGAAGCCTGGATCAGGAAGAATGAGGCAGTTATTGGCGGCATAGGGCTCAATGATTACCCCTGCTATCCGGGGTCCGAAATTTTCGAACGCGGTGGTCACAGAGGACACATCATTGAGGTTGCAGACGAGCGTCTCTCGGGCGAAAGACTCCGGAATACCGGCGCTGTCGGGATGCCCGAAAGTAAGCGCTCCCGATCCCGCTTTTACGAGGAGGGAATCGACGTGTCCATGGTAGCAACCGGCGAATTTTACTATCTTCGGGCGGTTGGTGTAACCGCGTGCCAATCGGATACAACTCATCGTTGCCTCCGTGCCACTATTGCACATTCGCACCTTCTCGATTGAGGGTACCATATCAACAATCAATTCGGCCATTTCCACTTCATAAGGATTCGGGGTACCGAAGCTCGTTCCGCGTTCGAGAGCTTCCGCGATGGCGGTTCGGATAACGGGATGGTTGTGTCCGTGAATGGCGGGCCCCCAGGTGGAGACGAAGTCGATCAGTTCGGTGTAATCAGCTGTTGTCAGAATCGCACCGTTGGCGCTGGTTGTAAAAAAAGGTGCGCCGCCGACGGACCTAAATGCGCGCACCGGCGAATTTACCCCTCCCGGCATCAGACGCAGGGCTTTTTCGAAAAGATCGGAGGAAATGCTCATCAGCTCACATAGCGTTGCACGATTGGGATTCGCCGGCCTACGCCAAAGGCGAGGGGTGTAATCTTAAGCCCGGGGGCGGCCTGTTTTCGCTTGATTTCATTGAGGTCGACCTTGCGGATGGTCTCGCGCACCACTGTAGAGTCAAAGCCCGCCTCGACAATCTCAGCAGCTGAGTTTCCCTCCTCCACGTAGAGGCGCAGGATCTCATCGAGCACTTCATAGGGGGGCAGGGAATCTTCATCTTTCTGGTCTGGCCGCAGTTCCGCTGAAGGGGGTTTCTCGATAGAATTAATCGGAATTATCTCACGGTCGCGATTAATCCACCGTGCCAGATCGTAGACCTTTATTTTCGGAAGATCCGAAATTACGGCCAAACCGCCGCACATGTCGCCGTAAAGGGTGCAGTAACCCACGGCCAGTTCACTCTTGTTGCCGGTCGTAAGGAGGAGCGCTCCAAATTTGTTGGAGACGGCCATTAAGAGGAGACCGCGGCTCCGCGCCTGGAGGTTCTCTTCCGTGACATCAGCGGCCAGACCCTCGAATAGGGGTTGCAGGGTTTTTTCCGCTGCTGCGACGATCTCGGCAATGGGCAATGTATTATACTCAATACCGAGATTTTGCGCGAGGGCGTCAGCGTCGTCCACGCTGTGTTGACTCGAAATGGCCGAGGGCAAACTGATTCCAATCACGTTCTCGCTGCCGAGAGCCTCTACGGCCAAAGCGGCCGTGACGCTCGAGTCGATTCCTCCACTGAGTCCCAGTAAACCCTTTTTGAACCCGCACTTGTGTGCATAATCGCGTAGGCCCAGAACGAGCGCATCATGGATGTCCTCGATCTCCTCCTGTCGAAAAGATGCTGAGAGATGGGGAGACCTCTCCTGCGTATCAACAACCCGCAACTCTTCCGCGAATCCGGCCAAACCGCCGAGAATCTCTCCATCTCGAGTGGCTGCCAGGCTGTGTCCGTCAAAAATGAGTTCGTCGTTGCCGCCGACGGCGTTGCAGTAGACGGCGGTGCAACCGCAGCGGGTGGCAGCGCTCGTGACAAGCTCCTCCCGAATGCAGTCCTTACCGTAATGCCAGGGGCTGGCGGAAAGGTTCAGGAGCAGATCAATCTTCGCCGCGGCGAAAAATTCGACAGGGTCGATATCGTAGCGATGCCGGGTATCGATAAATGAAGCCGTCCATATGTCTTCGCAGATCGTAATTCCCAAACGCGAGTCGCGGTACTCGATAATACCGGGTTCTTCCGCGCCCTGAAAATAACGATCCTCGTCAAATACATCGTAAGTTGGAAGAAGGCATTTGCGGAAAATCCTCTTCACCACTCCATTCTCACACCATGCCGCCGCATTGTGGAATCTCCGCCCTGTTGACGAAGCGTTGGGTGCCACGAAACCCGCCAGGAGAGGTATCTCCGAGCATTGAGTGGCGATCTCCTTGAGGGAGGCTTCGTTGTCGGGAACAAAACGTGACTTGAAAATCAGGTCTCTGGGAGGATATCCGGTGACGACCAACTCCGGAGAGATGACCAACTCGGCGCCATCTTTGCAGAGCTGCCGGTAGGCCTGGACGATTTTCTCTCGATTACCCTGGAGGTCACCAACGGTGGTATTGATCTGGGCGATACCGATTTTCATTGCTCAATATCAAGCCGGGAAGTTTTTATGGAATGACGGTTGGGCCTGGTCACCGAAGTATTGAAGTTCGGCAGCAACAATCGGGATCGATCGCAAATTTGTGCACGTCATTCTCACTAGACTCCAATAGCCAATGAATTCTCAAGACAAGTCTATATATAAATTATTGTTTGTGGTAACTCTCAGCGTAGGTGTCAGCGCCATTACCTGCCGTGGGGAGAGAGTGGAACTCTCCCTGCGCGATGCTTTCGAGATAATCGAAGCGGAGAACTATCAGATCCTGATCAGGAGAGAAGCGGTGGAAGAGGCGCTACGGATTGCCTTTGGCGCGCGTTCCCAACTGCTTCCTCGTTTTGATTTTCAGGCCACTCAACTGCGGAGCAAGTTCGCGAACGTAGGACGTGGCTTCGAGTTTCCGGATCAGCCGCCGTCAAATCGTTTCGACGCTAAATTCACAGGGAGTATACCCCTGTTTGATGTGAGCAGTCTGGCCAAATGGCGCCTCTCGAAGTTTGATTATGACATTTCTCAGTTGAACTATGATAGTGTTCTCCAGGTGGTATTGAATGAAACCACGGCGGCCTACTTCACTCACTTGCGAAACCGTTTCCGCATCAAGCTTCTCGATGCCAATATCGAACGGGATCGAGTCCTTCTCGATCTCGCCCAAAACCAGCTTCGTGCGGGGGTGGCCACGCAGATCGATGTGACTCGCGCGGAGGTGGAGATGGCATCAGATCAGAAGGAGCGAATCCAGCAGGACACGGTTGTGATGGAGAGCGAGCTGAGATTGAAAAAGCTCTTGAATGTCGATCTCGATGCTGAGTTGGAGCTGCAACAATTGAGTAACATTCGGAAATTTCCTCTATTCGGACTCAATATCGAATTGGAGAACATTCTCAGCGCCAGACCCGATTATCAACAGGCCACGCGCGAGCTTGAGCGCAATCAGGCTGCTTCTCGTCTGGCTTCGTTGGAGGTGTTGCCGGCTGTTAGTCTCTTTGGAGAATGGGGGTATGCAACTTCTGAGATATTTGATGGGGCGGAAAGGAACACATGGTTGGCCGGTGTAGCCTTTCGGATTCCGTTATTTGAAGGATTTCGTATTCGTTCCAATCGACTGCGGGCAAATGCGGTAGTGCGTGCACAGGAGATTGCCATACGTGATATCAGGCGTCAGGTCGGTGCAGATTACAGGCTCGCCGTGCAGGATGTCGAATCGCGCTACGAGCAGATCGCAATTTCCGAGAGGAAAGTCAGCCTCAGTGAGGAAGAGCTGGAACTGGCACGCACTCGTTTTACCGAAGGGGTGGCCGATAACAGGGATGTAATCGATGCGCAAGCGGAATTGGCCGGCTCCAATGATGAATTGCTCGAATCGATTTTCCTCTTTAATATCAGCAGACTGAACCTCGCTACGGTGGGTGGGGATGTTAAAATGGTGTTGAGTGATCAGTAGCCCGCGTATAGGGGGATGTCGCTTCGCTCGGTACACCGCCTTGGCGCAAACGGAGTTAAGTACCCGGGCTAGGTTCGAACTACGCTGTGCAAGAGAAACTCACATTGCTCCTGGCTTCGGCCTCGCCGCGGCGACGGGAACTGCTTGGGGAGATGAAGCTGCGTTTTCGTGTTATGCCTGCAGATGTGAATGAGTGGGAAGAAGCAGCCGCCGATCCGCGGGAGTTGGTCTTGAAAAACTGCGTCCTTAAGGCGGAAGCTGTAGCTTTGAAGCATCCCGAATGCCCGGTCCTGGCCGCGGACACGACGGTCGTTCTTAATGGGATGATTCTCAGTAAACCGGCAGACATGGCTCAAGCGCGTACCATGCTGATGGCACTATCGGGTAAGACTCATGTTGTTCACACCGGCGTATGCCTGAAGTTCGGGCAGCGGGAAATTTCTCAGTCGATCTGCGAAACAAGCAGGGTAACTTTTCGGACTCTCGATCAAGAATGCATGGAAAGCTATTATAAGCTTGTAAACCCGTTAGATAAGGCCGGCGCCTACGGGATTCAGGAGGGTAGCGAACTGATAATAGAGAGCTGGCAGGGTTCGCACAGCAATATTATGGGGTTACCCATCGATGCCACTGCCCGATTGCTGGAAATGTTTGCCCTTTTGGAACCTCTGAGGCTTTAGTAGTGGGGTCATAGCTTTGAAAATGTAGAAACCACGGATGGCACGGATTACACGGATTGGGATTCGCCTTCGCCAACTCGCTTATGCGAGTGGAGAAACGGACAGAAGAGCATTCCCGAAAGCGCGACTTCATTCTGAACCTCCGGTAAGCGCTTTTGGGAATGCTCTTCTGTCCGTTTCAACCGCGCTGCGCGCGAGGCGAAGTCGACTCTGTCTTAGTCCCCAGTCTCGCGCAGCATGCATCCTTCTGGATTAGTCGCTTCCAATTTTTCACTTTTCCATCCGTGTAAATCCGTGACATCCGTGGTCCAATCTTTCATTAGATATCAATCCATATTGGTCGATAAGTAGCATTTGATCGGATTCATACATGTCCAACTCTTTGCCAGGTTCGCAGGCGGGCTATTCGAGCCGGGGGGCTCAGGAATTCCTTATGATTTCCGGAGACCTGGAATTCGATCTGAGAGCTGTTACAGGTGCCTTTCTGGTTTCATCTTTGCTCCATCTTTTTCTTTTTTGGGGGCTTCCATGGGAACTCACTCCCGCACTCTCGGCGATACCGGATTATCAGCGGGAGGTTGACTATGTGATCGTCGATCCGCCGCCCGATCCGGAAGCGATGCAATTTGTCGAAACCAATCCTGATGTGCCCACCAACGAGCCGGATGAGACTCGGAATATTGCGGCCCGCGATCAGCAGGCGGGGCAGGTGGAGGAGTCAACCGAAGGACCTGAGAATACCCCGTTCATCGACGGCGAAGAGGAGGACTCGCGCAAGGTCGTAGATGGAGATATGATTCAGGATCCAATTCCTCCGTCACCTCCTCCCCAGCCTGAGACGAATCACCGGAACGAACAGGTTGCGAATCAGACAATGCCTCCTACGCCCGCCCCTGTTCCCGATTTTCTCCAACGGGACAAAGTGGTCGATGAAGAGGGCTTGGCCAGCGTGCATGAGGATCCGGATAGCGGTGACGAATCGGTCGAATTTCCCAATATTGCGGTGCAGGTCTTGCCCAGCCTTGATTCCACCCTCGATGAGCAGGAGATTGTTGAGGAGCCGCGGGGAGAAGAGGCAATCCCGGTTGAGCCCTTGACGGAACCGCAGCAGCCTCGCCCGCGCCCCCGCCTCTCCACCCGTGTGTTGGCCGGACCGGTCATGCGTTCTGTGGGCCGGGCGCCTATCATTGGTGATATTGCAGTCGACGCCCGGTTTGAGGAGTTTGGTGATTATCTACAGCGGATGTTCGACGCCATAGGCTTTCAGTTCCAACTGCTCGCGAGTAAGCTCATTCCTCCGCAATCGGAGATCTCGACGCGGGTGATTGTCGAATACCAGATTACACGTGAGGGGCAAATCAGCGACATGAACGTGATCTTCACCTCCGCGGGACGGGCCGCCACCCTTATCTGTGAAGACGCCATCCAATCTCCGGCCCCATTTGGAGCGTGGACCGAAGAGATGGTCGCGACTCTCGGCCAAGAGCAGGCGATCCGAATTACGTTTATTTACCGATGAGTTTCGGAGGTTGTTGAATTTTAGTGCTCGGAAGGCTTAAAAGGTATCGGTGGAAGTATTCGTAAGCGGTCTTTCTCGGAAATCGAACCGAAATGACCGTGCGACGGAGCGCCCGGTCCACCGCCGAGATTGCTTTAGTGGTGGACCGGGCGCTCCGCCGCACGGTCATAGATGACTTTAAATCCTTAGCAGACATGAAATGGCTTTGAAGCCTCAGTTTCTCAATCTTCGCGTCTTTCTAATTCATCGAGTTCCTCTTGAGCGGGCGAGATAACCCAAGGCCAGTCTTGAGGTCTCGCGCATAAGCCCTTAGCTACCGTATTTCTTCGAATATAGGCCTCTTTTTCTTCCAGTTCTCTATCGCTTCTGATTCGGTGATCGAAGAAGTTCTCTTGCCATTGAACTCCGAATTTCACGCTTTGAAACCCTTTCCACTTCCCGACAGTTCTTGAAAAAGGATGCAGTAGTGAGAATGACATTGTTGCGTGAATATGGTCCGGCATGAGTAGAAACAATCGGCAGAACCAACTTTTCTTTTTGTGGTAGAATCGAACAGAGTCCAGAATATTGGGGGCAATTAAAGTATCGGTAAGTGCTACTGGGCTGCCACGGAGGCATCGAATCCTTATATGATAAACTGCACCGGGCTTTACCCACGAGGGGACATTGTGGTAAAGTTTCCCAGGGTACTCTTTCATTGAAGTGTCGGGAGCATTGCGGGAGCGGAGTTAATCAGCAAGGCTTCTCTATGACAGCTCTCGAATTAGATTAGGACCAACCGTGCGACGGAGCGCCCGGTCCACCGCCGAGATTGATGTAGTGGTGGACCGGGCGCTCCGTCGCACGGTCAAAATAGCTAGTAGCATAATCAGAAATTGGATGACACGCTTAAGAAGCTTTATAGAAATTCGACGAAGGCTTCGATAGCGTTCGATTAATATCGGACTGATTAATGCGACGTTTCAAGGTGAGAGTCTCGACTGAACGTGGGATCGCCATCTGCCTCGCCCTCATCGTGCTGCTCATACTGCTTTTTGTCCGGGTCGAGCAAAGGCCGAAATTCATTCTCGAGAGCGAAGTCTGGCGTGTTGTGCAGCGGGAAGCGGGAAAGAACGATCTTGACCCGGCTTTCGTCTTCGCCATCGCGATGGCTGAGAGTTCGCTCAATGCTCGTGCTGACAGCGGGGTAGGGAGGGGAATCATGCAATTGAGCGAGGCGGCCTGGAGCGACTCTACAGATGCGGCTTATGGAAGGGCCTGGAATTGGGAAGACAATATCGCGGTCGGCATCCTCTACCTGTCACATCTTAGTGAGCGACTGGAAGGGAAGGGGAGATACACTTATCCGCTGCTGGCCGCTTCTTATCGTTACGGCTTCACCTATGTGGAGTCGGTATCGTTTGACATAAACCGGATCCGCCCGCCAAGGAATCAGATCTACAGGCAACTTTTTCGGGGCCTGCGAGCTCCCGTTCTTCTCCCGCATGCTGAATGATCAAGTGGCGGAGACCTTTGATTCGGGCATGCAAGTTCGCGTGGCTAACAGACTCGAGGTTTGATTTGATTTTCTCCAAAATGTCGACAAGGTTCGGGAGTGCTCGGAGAATTCCCGCTAAATTTTTCTTGCTCTACGCTTTACAGGCTACTACATTAATAGAGTCGAGGATCGCTTCTTGGGTACCTATCCTGACCTATATGAAAATAATCAGGAAAATCTTCATATTTGCACCCGTCGCAGTTTGCATTTGGTTGAGCGGCGCACAGTTGCATGGCCAATTCATTCTCTACGGTACCGACGGGTCACAAGGCAATCCATCGGAACTTTACATTCTTGATAAGTCGGATGGGTCCATTGGCACAACCGTGGGTCCCATCGGCTTTGCCGTGACCGGCCTTGCCATCCACCCGACAACCGGAGTGCTTTACGGATCGACTTCCAACAATGATGCAAATTTTCCGGGTCACCTCATCACGATTAATAAAGAGACTGGTCAGGGAACGATTGTTGGCGACTTTGGCTTCATTGTGGCGGCGAGTGTCGGCCCTTTTGGAGGTATTGCAACACAGACAATGGCGGATCTCACTTTCAATCCATCGGGTGTCCTTTTCGGATGGTTAGAGAATAGCACGGATGACCTCTTCACTATTGAACTCGCCCTTGATCTGGGCAGGCCACGCTGATGGGCGAGTCGGGATTAAACACGTTCGGTTCGGGTTTGGCGTCGGACGCTTCAGGGAACATCTTCTTTACACCGAGAGGAGATACATTTGCCGGTGGCGGATTAGTCACAGATGATGGGCTGCTGCTGACGATTGACAGGGGCACCGGTCTTCCGACCCTTGCGGCGAATCTTTCCGGTGGAACGGGGTTAAGTGTTTCAATCAACGCATTGGCGTTTGACGAGTTCGACAACCTTTTCGGGGTATTGAATGTGGCCAACGGCAATGTACCGTTGAAAACGCTTATAACAATCGATACATCAAGCGGCAATATCACCCAATTGGGTAACACCGTCTCCCACCTCGATGCCATTGTCTTCGAGGTCGTTCCGGAACCGGCGACGAGCGTTTTGCTGGTTATCGGAATCCTCGGGATACTGTTCTTCTCAAAGAGGAAGTTGCTCGGTTCGTAGAACTCCAATTTGCAAATACGGTGATACAGCTGTGCGTCGCTGCGCGGAAATTAGAAGCGTAACTGCGGTGGGGTATCCATGCTCAAAAGCGGGCCCCGAACCTTGTCGATCAGTGATGTAGGGACTCTGCGGTACGGCAGAGGATCAATTTGGACGGACCAATCGGCTTGGTAGATCCCGTGCGAGCGCGGGCCTACATCACTGTAGCGGAGCTGTAGGACTCTGCTGTAGCCGCGAAAGAGTGGTTCAATCCACGATCCAGATATAGAACCCAAAATTGAAGTCGGTCTTACCGATCGCGGAATCAATCCGCTCCTACACGGGGCACCGAGTGACGATAGTTTACTGAACTCCGAACTCTGAACCCTTTCTCAGAACAATTCCAGCTGCCCCAGATCTTCCCCTTTCTTCCGGGCGTCCTTTATTCGCTTCATGCGTTTGCGGAGGAGGTTATGGCTGGAGTCATCGGCTTCGAGTTTCTCGAGTATTTTTTTGGCGCGTTCGATGACAGTTTGAGGAAGGCCGGCCAGGCGTGCCACCTGTATGCCATAGCTGCGATCGGACGATCCTTTGACGACTTGGCGCACAAAGACGATCTCATCGTTCCATTCCTTAACCGCTACGCAATAATTGCGGACGCGCGGGAGCTGCTGCTCGAGCTGTGTAAGCTCGTGGTAGTGCGTTGCGAATAGCGTGCGGGGTCCTTCTTCGTTGTCGCCATGGAGGTGTTCCACCACAGCCCAGGCAATGCTGAGACCGTCGTAGGTGCTGGTTCCGCGGCCGATTTCGTCGAGAATAATGAGCGTCTTTCCGGTCGCATTGTTCAGGATGTTGGCAGTTTCGTTCATCTCCACCATGAAAGTTGAATTTCCCCTTGCGAGATCGTCGCTCGCCCCCACCCGGGAAAAGATGCGATCAACGAGGCCGATTCGGCATCTCCCGGCCGGCACCCAGGAACCGACCTGGGCCATCAGGGTGATGAGGGCGACTTGCCTGATATAAGTCGATTTTCCCGCCATGTTAGGACCGGTAACCAGCCCGATCTGCTCTTCGCCCGCGCTCAGATAGGTGTCGTTCGGGACAAATGCGTGCGTCCCGGCGAGGCCATATCGCTCGCGACGCATCGTCTGCTCGACGACGGGGTGTCTACCCTGTTCGATGGAAAGGCATTCGCTCTGCTCGAGTGCCGGGCAGCAATAGTCCCATTCCCGTGCGATTCTTGACCAGCCCAGGTATAGATCGATCTCCGCTAGGGCTTGAGCGGTGTTGTTGAGACTGTCGGCTTCGACCAGAATCTTTGCGACGAGATCGCGAAATATCTCCTCCTCCCGAGCGATTGATTTCTCGTCGGCGTGGAGGATTTCCCGCTCTTTCTCCTTTAATTCCTCGGTGTAATAGCGCTCCGCATTGGTCATTGTCTGTTTGCGGATATAGTTGTCCGGTACGAGGTGGAGGTTCGATTTTGTAACTTCGATGAAGTAGCCGAAAGCGTTGTTATATCTGATACGCAGATTCCGGATTCCGGTACGCTTCTGTTCGGTCCTCTCCAAGTCGGAAAGCCAGGTCTTGTTATCGCGGGTAAGAGCCTTGAGTTTGTCGAGTTCAGCGTCAAAGCCCTCGCGAATGTATCCGCCCTCTTGCAGTTGGTTGGGCAAACCCTCTTCAAGACCCATTTCGAGAAGTTCACTGAGTGCCGGATATTCGTTCACGCAGGCGGCAAGACCGCCGATGGCTGGCCCGTCGAACTGGTTCAGTACCTGAAGAATGAGGGGAATTTGCCGGAGGGTATCGCGCACTCCGCCCGCCTCGCGAGGATTCCGAATGCGATTTTGAAGACGGCCGAGAACGCGAGGCAGGTCACGAACTCCTTTCAAGTAATTCTGTAACTCGGATGCGAATCCCGGCGCTTCCAGGAACTCCGTCACGCATCTCTGCCGGCGTTCCAATTCTTCGAGGTCGAGGGTAGGTTCGGAGAGGTATTGCTCCAGGAGTCGCGCCCCCGTCGCCGTCACAGTGGCGTTCATGGCCTCGAGGAGGGAGCCCTCTCTCGTATTCTGAGCGGTGGAAAATATCTCCAGATTTCGGAGCGTGGCAGGGTCGAGAAGAAGGGTGCGATCGCTGCGATATTCCCTGATCTGCTTCAGATTCTCCGGTTTGGCACACAGGTTTTCCGTTACGTAGTAAATAAGCGCTCCGGCGCAACCGAGGGCGGGATGTCTTCGGCTGATACCGAATCCTTCCAGGGAAAGCACTCTCAATGCTTCGAGAACAGTTTGTGCGCCACCCGATTGTTCAAAGTGATAGTCTGGTAATTCGGTTACGGGACGGCTGTCGCAGAATTGCTCAAGATTTCCTGACCAGCTTTCGGATCCTTCTTCTCTACCCCATTCCTGCCTGCCCATTTCAGGGAGGATGATTTCACGAGGATCGATGCCCGTAAAAACCGAGAGAAGATTCCCGGGTTGTGGGTCGAAGGCGATCTGGAATTCACCTGTAGTGAGATCGAGCCAAGCCGCCTGCAAGCCCGCATTCTCAATCGTGAGGGCGAGAATGAACTGACTCTTCCGGGATTCGATCTGGTGATCTTCGAGGGTAGTCCCGGGAGTGAGTATCCGGGTCAGGGAGCGCCGAACGATCCTGCCCGGAGAAGGGGGTTCCATCTGGTCGCATATACCGACCTTCTTCCCGGCCGCCAGAAGTTTCCCGACGTAATTGTCCGCCGCGTGATAGGGAATTCCCGCCATAGGCATGCCGTTGCGTTGGGTCAGGGTAATACCCAGAATCGATGCCCCTTCCTTCGCATCCTCTTGAAACAGCTCGTAGAAATCGCCCAGCCTGAAGAGAAGCAGCGTATTGGGCGGCAGCCCTCGCCGTACCTTCAGGTACTGCTCCATCATCGGTGTGATATTGCTCTTTTTCCTGGCCATCTGCTGCCGCGATCGCGGATGGCGAAATCTGATTAGCTCCGGGTTTTTTTGGCAACAGGAAAGTGGGGAAGAAGGGTTGAAAAGTTGAAGAATGGAGAAATGGAAATGACCAGTATCCAGTGTCCGTTTCGCGGTGCGCCGGGGGTAGATGGATCTGTTAGGGCGGAAAACCAGTGTACCGGGCTGGTGCCGAATGATACATAGCTCTACGTCCACTAATTCTAGTCGCACTGTTCATATTTAAAATGTTTTGTTCAAATTGACCTGAATCGTATAGATTGCCTGTCCCTAATTATCTATAATCCATCGATTCTTTCCGAAAAGAATGTTTTGCGGAATTTCGCTTCTTTAGCGTACACCTTCCGTAGCTTTAGCGCAGGAGGGGGCATTCCCTGATCTTTGCGCCCCGGATACCCGAAATCCGACGGCTTGGATCCCTTGCGCTTGTCTTTCTTTGCCAATTGTGTATTCTTCTATTCCCAGCTAAATTTCCACTTCCATTATTACGACCTACTTGCCCGTCCCCGTTCGAAATCCGAAACTCGCATTGCGCGCACCTTTCACTTTACGCTTTCACTCTCACACTCCACATCCTCGATGCCTGTTGAACTGGAATACCGCTACTTCGGAGGGGAAGGGAAACCGCCCCTGGTAATCTTGCATGGGCTTCTCGGCTCATCCCGCAATTGGCAGGCAGCGGGAAAGAGGCTGGCTGAAGACTACGAGGTTTTCGCGCTCGATCTACGTAATCACGGCGCCTCACCCCATATCGGGTCGATGACATTTGAGGACATGGTCGATGATCTCGCCCTCTGGCTCGACAAACAGAAGCTCGGCCGGATTATCCTCCTGGGACACAGCCTGGGCGGGAGGGTAGCTATGCTTTACAGCTGCCGTAATCCACACTGGATCGATACCTGCATCGTTGTCGACGTGGCTCCAAAGGATTATCCTCCTCTCCACAGAAATGTGCTCGCATCCCTCAGCGCTCTCGATCTCGACGGGCTGGAGAATCGAGCGGAGGCGGAAGCAGCGCTGGCCTCGCGGATAGAAAACTGGACCCTGCGAAGATTCCTGCTCACAAACCTGGCCCGTGAGCCGGACGGCGGCTTCAAATGGCAAGTCCCGCTGGCCGTTCTGGAAGAGTATGTGCCTGTATTTTCCAAGAATCCGCTCCACCTGGATGAACAGTTTAAAGGACCCACCCTCTTTGTGCGAGGGGCACTGTCCAATTACATTCTCGATCGTGATCGTCACTCCATCGCGGTGCATTTTCCCAATTACGTCCTTTCCACCATTCGCGATGCCGGCCACTTCGTGCACATGGATAACCGAGAGGCCTTTGTGACCTGTATCCGCTATTTCCACGAGCAGCAGTTGGGGAAGAAGGAAGTGTGAGCGGGATGCGAGAGAGAGAGGGAAAACTCTCATGTAACGGGCTTCGACGCGCGCAGCTGCACTACACCCTGTCGAGAAGACGCGAAGGCGCAAAGTATTGCTCCTACCCTTGAATAGTGGTCAGACGGGCCTTCGGGCTTAGCGAAAATGCCCATCCCGGCGCGCCGGGAGCTCCGCAGTACCACGGATCCTGCGGGTGTCATAAACTCCCGTTACGATATCGCAGCAGGGTCGTAGTACCTGCCTTTAGGGCCTGCGATTAACGCAAGGAAACCCGTTAACCGAGCTTCGCTCTGCTCTCTCCTGCGATCTAACCAATTATCGCTTCCTTGGCTCCATTTTCTCCCATCCGCGGTACTATCCGTCAGAACTTAGTTTTTTGAACTCGTTTTGGAGTGTAACATGTTGGTAATCAAGGTAGTGGGGTCGAAAAGGTTCGGGACAAGGTTACCAGGGTATTCCGAGTTGCCTTCTCGATTCGATCAAGAATCTCCTCACTGTTTATGAGTTCGGGGTGAGCCTGTCGAACCGTTGGGAATCCCTCTTCATCAAATCTGCGGTTTTCTCGAATCCGTGGTGCCTTCCTCTTCATTCGCGTTCATTTGCGTCCATTTGCGGTTCTCTTATTCCTTTTTTTTGCGGCTCTGCTGCGCTAGGGTACTGGGGAGTCCCGGGGCGCCGGGATGGGCTACTCTTCTTCTCTTATCCCTCTTCGTTTCTCTCTCGTGCCCTGAGCCCCGCCGAAGGGGTTTCCTTCTGTTCAAATCTTTTCAGCGCGGAAAGATCAAAGAGTTTGTTTGCGGCGCAAGAAGTAGGTTGGCGATTCGGGGGATCGAGGCAAAATTAAGGCTTTCGTTTCAGCTTTGAATCTGATATCAAGCTTATTATGAACCACAGGAGATTGCTACGTCGCACTATTCGTTACTTTTTCGGGGGAGGCACAATCGGACTGATTGTTTTGCTTTGTTGGAGTCCCACTTTCGGCGAACTTCCGTCGGGCGGCCCCTACGAAATCACGGTGCAGGGGATAGGGATCAGCGGGGGTACCAGCTCCGGCGGCCCCTACACGATCGACTCCTCGATCGGTGACACCGCGGTCGGCATCTCCGAAGATGGCACGCCGATTTACACTGTTAAGAACGGCTTCGCCGGCCAGCTCTACGATCTTGCCGGTGTGAAGATCACATCCGACCCGCTGGCGGATCCACCGGAGGTCAACGAAGAGGACACGTTGGAACTCGAGGCGGATCAGCTGATGGACGACGATACGACCCTGCCTCTGGACGATGATGCGGTGACCTGGAGTGTCGATTCGGGTCCGATCCTGGGTGTTACGGCAGACGGGCTTGCCGTAGCAGGCACGGTGACCGGGAACACGGATGCCGTCGTGATGGCCGATTACACGGATGGATCGGGGGCAATGGTCTCCGGTTCGCTCCTTGTTAAAGTCCTGAACGATCTATCCGGTGGAATCGGCGGCGACTTTTTGCCGAACAGCTGGCAGGAGGGATTCTTCGGCATTCCGGCCGACCCGGCTGACGCCGGTCCCTTTATCAATTTCGATAACGACGGATTGCCAAATGGATTTGAATTTGCCCTTGGGAGCGATCCGACAGCTCCGAGTTCGGGATGGGATAAGATCCCGCAGCCGATGTTTGGCGGGATGGGGACCATGAGTCTGGAGGGGGAAGTAAGCGGATCATCGACAGAGGATTTTCTCACCCTTACCTTTCTTCGTCGGCCTTTTCCCGCGGCCGTTACGTATATTGTCGAGGTCAACGGGGATTTGGCTTCAGGCAGCTGGACAGATTTATCTCCCGTAAGTCTTGGGACTACGCCGGACATGGATGGATTCGTCGAAGTGAGCTACGAGGACTTCATATCAGTGCAATCGGCCGACAAGCGCTTTATGCGGGTGCAGGTGCTGTTGCAGAATGAGATTGTTCCTGAGTAGGCCCAGGTCCACGAAGAGTGAATGTCCTCCTTCGCTAAAGCTTCGGAGGATGTAGGAGAGGGAATTAGGAGGTTGGGATTGAAGAGGGGCCACAGAGATCACCGGGCTGTCTCCTCCCGCTGAGCGGGATGCGTCTTGCCAAGGAAGCGGAAAGGGCCCTAGCGCAGCGAAGCCGCAGCCCAAAAAGAAGAAGAGAACCGCAGATGAACGCGAATGGACGCGAATGAAGAGGAATTGAACATGTATTTGAGAAAACCGCGGATCTTCCGTACAGCAGACTCTACGAGAAGGGGAATAAATCGGAAGGGCTCTGCCTGTGCCATCCGAGAATTCTGCGATCCATTGAGGTTTCTTAGCCATTACAATCTCTTCTTGGGAACAGAATAAAATCTATTGAGCATCAATGGGTTACATATTCGGTTGAGGAATTTCTTCTCAAGAAAACGAGCATTTTCAAGTTAGTAGTATAGAGTGTCGGAATAGAAAGAAGATTCGCGCGCGCGCGCTTCCTACGCTTGGTTACTGTGAGAGTAGGAAGCTCGCTCGCGAGCGACTGATAACTATGGCGTTACCGAATTCGCAAATATCCGGTCCGAAATCCCATGCATCTTTTAATGTACACAATTAACCAGATCAACTCAGGAGAGAAAAAATGAAGACTTCAATGCTATGCGTTAGTTTAAAGACAGTCGCCTTACCGGTCGGTCTCACAACGCTGCTTTTTGTCGGCGTTTTGAAGGCACCGACGCCGGTGGAAAACGTGATCGCCTATCAGGGGCGGGCAATTGGGAGCGACGGCAATAACTTCGACGGTATGGCCGATTTTCGTTTTGCCCTGGTGGATGATACCGGGACCATCCAATGGAGCAATTCACCGCTCGATGGAAGTTTCATTCCGATGAACGCTGTCACCCTCCAGGTGACGAAAGGTTTGTTTTCCATCCTTCTGGGTGATTCCGGCCAGGATCCGATTTCGGACTCCGTATTTACCGATTACCCGATTCTCTTTCTGCGCATCTGGTTCGACGACAAATTGGGTGGGGGAAATGAGCAGCTCGCTCCCGATCAGCGCATCGCATTGTTGGGGCGTGCCTTCTTCGCCAAGGTAGCGGGAGATGCCGCGACATTGGAAGGCAGCGCTTCGAGTGATTTTCTCGATAAGGAGACTTACGACACGGATGATGACGGATCCGTTGGCGACGCCGAGGAGTTGGACGGGCTCGACTCCTCTGAATTCGGAATACTGGCAGACGACAACAACTGGACCGGGAACATCAACACGTTTGACAATACGGTCAGCGTTTCAGGAACACTCCGGACTCCATCAGTTCAGTCGGAGAACGGTTCACTGGCGCTCATGGCCGGGGACGGAGAGGGAGGTGACCTCACGATGGATGCCGACGGAAAGGTCATCGTGACGGCCAAAGGCGAGGTCAAGATCAGTTCCTCTTTCTCCGACGTGAACATCAACGCTCTCGACGGCAGCATCAATCTCAATGCCTCGGTGACGACCATCAACCTGAACGCTGACACGTCTCTCATGGGCGAGCTCGATATGAACGGGAACGACATTACCAACGCAGGCGAAAATATTACCGGCAACGCGGGATTGAGCGTCTCAGCGACAGGGTCGGGCAATACGCTCACCCTCAGCTCCGACGACGATATCAACGTGAACGCGCCGTTCGGCTCGATAACACTGGCCACGTCGAGCTCGACTATTTTTCTCACGGCGGTATCCAGTGTCGCTGAAAATAATACCGTGGTCGATGTCGCGCAATTGAGTCACGAGGTCGACAGCGGCAATGGCGACGACGGCATCGGCGTGGCGCTTCGGTTTGATGCGGAGAGTGATTTCGGGACCGGTGAGACCATTGGGCGGATTGAGGCAGTGGCGACCGATGCGTCGTTTGGTTCCATTGACAGCAAGTTGAGTTTTTTCACACGACTGGGCGGTTTTGGATTTAATGAAGCGATGGTCCTGGACGGGGCCGGAAACCTCACCCTCACCGGGGCGCTCGTGGTCGGGATCAATATGCCCGGTGTCTCCATCTTTCACGGCGATATCGATATGAACGGCAATGACATCTTTAACATCGGCGGCAATCTCACCGGTTCGGCCGGGATCGCAGTTTCGGCGGGCGACGGGGGTAACCTCGACCTCAACGCCCTCAATGGCGACATTAACCTCAACGCCTCGAATACGACAATCAAGCTCAACGCCAGTTCGGAGATCGACGGAACGCTTGAGGTGATCGAATATGATATGAACACTGCTGGTGTCACCGACGTCTTGACCCTCTCGCATGAAATTGGCGGCCCGATGGCTGCTGACGGGATCGGGACTGGAATTCTCCTGATGACACAAAACAGCGCCGGAAGCGACAAAGCCGTTGGGGAGATCGTGGCGACGCTCGATGAGGTGTCACCCGGTTCAGAGTTCAGCACCCTCAGATTTTTCACTCGGGATCCGGACGGGTTAAATGAGGTGATGTCCATCGAGGGGAACGGGGACGTAACCATAGGCGGCATTCTCAGCGCTGGAGCGTCGGTCTTTTCCAACAATCTCGATTTGGAGGGCAACGGTATCAACAACGTCGGCACGGTCGATTTCGGCGCCGCCGGCGACGACGACGACCTCGTGGCCAGCGACGTCTCTACTCTAACCGGTAGTACAGACGCCTCCGCGCTGCACCATCATGACGGCAGCTATTTCACGGAAACAGAGCTGGGATCAACCGTAGGTACTACAGGAGCTGGACTGATTGGGGTGAAGGATGAGTTCGACAATTCCGCTAATACTGATGTGCAGAATGTGCTGAATGACTTCGACATGGCGATCTCCTCGGCCGCGGTGCAACAGAACCTCTTTCAAACGATCAGTGTACCCCTTGGGACCGATCCCGTGGCCGACGGCGCGAGTGATATTCTCTCGTTTTTGCAGGGGTCGGGAATTACAATTTCGGGCAGTTCGGGCTCGGACTCGGTGACTATTGGGTCGTCCGTGGATCTCCAGGATGCGTTTGTAAAAGGAAACAGCATCACTGCCTTCGAAGATACCGGGGTCGAAATCGACGACGACGGAGGCTCTTCTGCATCTCCCAACCTTAAGGTGACTTCATCGACGGTATTAACCGGCGCCAACGGGCGATCGATCATCGTCGTTACTGGAAACAATGACCACAATACTTCCGGTTCGGTCACCGCCATTGAAGTCGATCTGAACGGGAATTACACGACGGGCAATAATGACACCACGTCGACGGGAATCGTTGTGGATCTCGAGGGGGTGACGGCGAGTAGTACCGACACCCTGATCGGGGTCGATGTACTGATGCCGAATTCGACCGATGTCGGACTTTCCACGGATGGAAGTCTCGTGGTCGACGGCGACACGCAGTTGGGGACGACTCCCAGCAACTCGATCACTTTGAAAGGTACCGTGGATAATGGGGGGAATTTGATCCGATTTGGAGACGATCTCTCTCTCGCCGGCGCCATCAAAATCGACAACACGACGTCCACGAGTTCCCTCTCCTTTATCGCGAATTCGAACCCACGAGATCTCACCATTGACCTCTCGCTTAGCGATCCCACTTTGTATTCAGATTCCGGCACTGTCATTACGGTCGATGAAGATTTGGATGTGTCCGGGGAGACCTCTACGACGAATGTCCTCCTCGGTAACGGAAATGCAAATTCTGAGGGATATGTGGCGGTGACTCTGACCTCCACTCAAGGAATGAATGCCGGCTCTGTAGTGGCGATTGATGCTTCAGGGAGGGCGTTCGCAACAGATCCAGATCCTGGTACTGATGCGATCGGCGTTACGGTGGAGGATGTAGCAGGTGGAAACTTGCCCGTAACTGTTGCGATAGCGGGAATAGTAATGACCAAAACGGAGGGCAATATTGATGCGGGAGAAGATGTGGGGGGGCTGCGGAAATTTCGGTAATGCAGACGTTGGCTGTCCTTCTGTGGACATCCTAGGCTTGACTATCGAGGGTACAATCGGCGGATTCGCCAAAGTACTGATTCGACTTCGTTAGGAATCCGGCGGACCTTGGGTCCTACCGATTCCTGGTTCCGCGCCGTTGCCGGCGCGGCTACGCGATGCTAAGGATGGTTGCATCCGAAATGCACGAAAAGCTCCCGCTTTCCGCTACGATCATTGAGAAATCTGCGCCTTATCAGTAGCGGAAAACGAGAGCTTTTCGAAAGGTGGATAAAACCACTATGCCCGGCCTGTCCTGAGCAAGATCGAAGGATAGGCGCGAATGATGGGTAAGCAGTGTTCAATATTCAGAGCCCAGTACCCAGTGAGGAAAGTGAAGCGGCGGTCAGCGGAGGACGATTAGCCCATTGTGGAAAAGAAACCGGGGAAAAATTGCCCAATGATGCAGTAGCCATCCCACTGTTCCATGGGGTTGTCGATCGATGAAGGAGGAAAGCTCAATCGAGTTTCTAATCGGACAAGAGAGCAGGGCTGGTTTTGATCGAGAAGCCTGGCGCGCTCCCTAGACCGACCCCATTCGAAAAGCCTTTCGAGCGGGCGGTTTAAGGTTCTCCGCCACGGGCGGACCAGCCTATGGCTGGCAGGTTTCGGGTTTTAGGCTGCCGGCGCTGCCGATGAGCAGGTATTGAGCGGCCATCGGCGTGGCTTGCTGCACAATACGTATATTTGCCGCTGTCTGGAGGCATACTCATCCCGTGGTGCTTTTTTCTCTGAGCTTCAAAGCGGTCAGATTCAGGCTGCCTGTTCCAGTTCCTCCCCTCGGCGTTTCTTCATCAGTATGATGCGGCAGAAGTTGTAGGCCAGAACCTTCTCGAGCAGTTCATCGCCTACCGCATCGATGCCGCGGCGGCCGAGTTCGCCAAAGGCAAATCCATCTTTAATCGTGAACATCAGCGACTCCACTGCGGAGCGATCGCGGCGTGCCTCGCGATACGCCTCGCTCTCCCAGTCCTCGGGGGTGGTCAACTTCTTGCCCTTCGCCCCACTGATACTGATCTGCTTTACCCCCATGCTCAGCACCTCCTTGCGTCCCTTCGCCGAAGCATATCCGTCATCGGTGCTGACCAGTTCAGCAATGACACCGGTGCGCTTGATCGAATCGCCGATGGCCGGCGCCAGCTCAATGGAGTCTGCCGCGTTGCCTTGCGGTACGATCAGGCTGGTGACAAAACCGTTTTCGCTGCGAACCAGTTGTGGCTTGTACCCGATCACTGGATTGCGGCTGCCCTTCTTGATGTAGGCCGCCGATCCGTCCGAGAGGCTCAGGACCTTCTGTGTGGACGGTAGCTTCTTTTCGTGAAACACCCGATCATGAGCATACTCAACAACCCGCTTGGCGTCGGCAATATCGCCCCTGATCTGGCTCAATGCCCGCTCCAGAAGCTCCCGGCGAGTGGGAGGCAGTGAATCCATCGACAGGCCCTCTTCAAGATGGCTCAGTTCCCCCGTTAGTGAGTCGGCCGCCTTGCGGCCCCGCTTGAGCAACCGCCGGTAGTGTTTCTTCAGCTTGCCCTTCGACTTCGGTTTGCCCGCGGCCAGACAAATCTGAAACTCCAGCTTGTCCATTTCCTCCAGCCAACGCCCAACCCATCCCTTGCGAAAATCCTCCAGCCCGAAGACATGCAACTTCTGACCCAAACGATTGGCCCGCATCAAAAGACCGCTCAGAATCTTCCCATCGGTGGGCCAGCAGCTGTTTGCTTTCACCGAGGTGCTGTCGATCGTCAGCTTCCCGAAATCGTCCCATTGCTCCTGGAGGATAAACCCAATCTGTTTATCAAAGATCAACTCGCGGGTCGTATGGCTGACCAGGTTCACGTTCTCCAGAATCGTCGTCACCGCCGGCATTCTCAGTCCCCCGCTCTGCAAAAATCCGTACAAGCTCATCGACTCGCGCACAAACCGCCGTGCCGGTTTCGTGGTCAACGAACCCAGAAACCCTCGAAGCATCACGAACACGTATACCGCATAAGCCGGCATCCGCGGCCGGCCTGCCCCAAGATTCAATTCAGCAGCCAGAATATTCTCCTCCTCGATGTCCAGCTCCGGCAGCTCCGCTGTGCGCCCTTCAAAGAACCTTCGATCTTCCAATCGAAGTTTCTTCTTCTCACGCGCATGGGCGTCCAGATCCTTCTCGATCGCCTCGATGATTTGCGCCGCGAACCCGGCAATTCTTCAACTTCATCCAGAAAATCACGGAAATCCGTGTCTGGAACCGGCAGAATGAGGTTGCTAAGGGGCGTCTTATCGCTTTTGTTCTCCTCTGTCGCACATGTTGGCATGTTTAACTCCTTTCTTAATCTTAGGTTGTTAAACACTAGCATGTTGCGACACTTTTTATCAAGCCAAAAAATGATTTTTCTCAAGTTTTTCTTGCGCCTTTTGCGCCTCTTTGCGGCCAATCAGTAGCTTTTCGGATAAGGTCTAGACCGGTATACGGTGAGGGTAGGAAGCTCGCTCGCGAGCGATTTGCGCTTGCCCGTTCAATACTCACGAGGAGAAGTTTGGCAATTCCGGGAAGCCGGGAAATGAAGGGCAACGGATGAGGAAGTGAAAGATTTCTCACGCAAAGTCGCAAAGACGCAAAGAGAAGAGAGGAAGCCAGGATTGTTCGTGACGATGGGACGGGAGGATTCTGGCTACGGATTAAAGAAGGGTAACGGATGGGGGAGGAAGCCGCAAGATGCTGAGGAAGGCGGAAGTCCCGCTCAGCGCGAGACGATGGGGAAGCCCCCGGTGGTAAAGGAATCGCAAAGAATTAGCCGGCTGATGCGGTAGCCATCCCACTGTTCCTTGGCGGTGATCAGGAGTTTAAAACCCCTATCATTTCAAACGGCTTCTTAAGGGCGGGTGATAAATGGTTAGTAATGAAAGAGTTGGCGTTCAGGAATGATTTCACATTCCTTTTTTGCGCTTTTTGTGCCTTTTTGTGGCTGGCACTCATGAAATGGGCTTGGAGCGTTGGCTGAGTAGCACATTCCGACTTTGTGTTGCGCTTTTAGCGGAACGAAGAGGGAAGCTGTACGGCGGGGCCAAGACGGCTGGCACTTCTATGAACATCCGGGCTTTTCGAAAGAGCCGTCCCGGTCCACCTCTGACAATGCGGAACAAAAGGGGTGCACTGATTCGGACTTTCAAACAGAGGCTTAACTCGGCACGTCAGGTGGGCTCATCTAGTCGGAACGTTGGCCTCTCCGTTGCCCGTAGTCTCCGTTAGCTATCCCTCGAAATGAGAGATCCTCATCGAGATCAGGCCAATGAATTCCGAACGGTGAAAGCTCGAGATTGTTCAACTGCTTGGGCGTTCCCTTTGCCAGACGGGGATTCTCCGCCACTGGAAACCGAAGTTCAGCCCCGCTGCACATAGAGATGATTACCTGCCCATCGCGGACTGAGGCAGTGCGTGCAGTGTCAATCAATGTGTTCATGCCACTTTTGAATAATAAGCTGTTGGTGCTCTTTTGCAAGCCTTTGGGCTCTTGATAGCTCCTTGAGTTTTAGGCCATGGGATTCCCGTAACTCCACGGCACTTTCGACGTAGAAAACGGCTTCTCCACCGCCGTAGCGTACGTGAACGTGAATCGGCCTGTGTTCGTTGCTGTAGAAGAAGAACCTGTAACCGTCCTTCTGAAATACTATTGGCATTGAACTATCTTAATTCGCCTCTTCGTTACGATACGACATTTTCTGCGATTTTTGTGCCTCTTTGCGACCTACTCTTCTCAGGATTGAATAGTGGGGAAAATCTTCTCGATGGTGTCGGGTCTGCAAAGGCCCGGATGAGAATCCATTCTCACTGCTTTGATGTTGCGCTACCTACCGGAGTGGGCTAGTAGAATCGATTAATTGAAATAGCAGGATAACTATTTCTTCGCTAATTCGCCGGTCCCGAGATCCGGCAGATACCTGACCTGATTCTGAAACAACGGCACTTTCACGTTACGAGGATGAGAAGCTTAGTTAGGAAAGATCGAACTCGCCGAACGATTCCAGGCGCAGTTCTGCTAAGCACCTTGATTGCGTCCATTGTGACGGTGCAGGAATTGATGCCGCAACCGGACCCGGCGAACGTCGTCGCCTACCGGGGGCGCGCCGTCAGTAGTGACGGGAGCAACTTCGAGGGACAAGGACTCTTCCGATTCGCCATCCTCAATGAACCGGGTGTTGTGCTCTGGAGCAATTCCGGGTTCGATGGAGGCACCTTCCCGACGGATCCGGTCAGCCTGACTGTGACGAAGGGCCTGTTCTCAGTTTTGCTTGGAGACACGGGCATCACGAACATGGGCGCGATCCCGGACGGCGCTTTCAATGGCGAGGAGATTCTCTTTCTGCGGGTCTGGTTCGACGATAATGTGGGGGGCGGCAACGCTCAACTCGGACCCGATCAGCGCATCGCACCAGCTGCCCGGGCGCTGGTGGCGAGGGAGGTGGAGAACCTGGCGGAGGGTTCGGTGGGCACCGATCAACTCGCTGACGGCGCAGTTACAGGCGACAAGATCGCGATGGAAACGATCACGGGCAACAACATTGTGGACGGCTCGGTCGATCAGGGCGACCTCGATACCGTTGATGTCGATGACCGCTATGTCAATCAGGATGGCGACACCATGGCCGGCCCCATCGATATGGGGGGATACAATATTAACGGTGTCGGCCCCGAGATTTCGGCGGAGGGTCCATTGAGCATATCGGCCGAAGGTGGATCCAATGACCTCGCTCTAAACTCGGACCGAGATATCAATCTGAATGCACTCAACGGCGATATCAATCTCAACGCCTCGGATTCGACGATATTGGCCAAGGCAAACACTCAGATTGCTGGAACATTGGGCGTTGCGGTGGAGGATACGCTATTGGGCGATACGACCAATGTGCTGACGCTGACCCACACGATCTCCGGGAATATGGGAGGAGATCTGATTGGATCGGGCATCCTCTTTCAAGTGGAGGACGGGAACGGAGCAATTAAAGATGTTGGGGCCATAGGGACGATCGGTGCAGGGAATGAACCGGATCTGGATAATTCCGAGATGGAATTCCTTGTAAGAGACAGTAGTGGGATTCTGCGTCGGCGGATGACACTTTCGGGCCTGGAAGGAGATCTGTCTGTGAGCGGGCGGCTGGATGTTTCAGGCGGCGGAGGTTTCGGGGGCAACGTGGGTCTGAACGGGTTCAATTTGACGGGAGTGGGCGGCCTGAGCCTGAACGCGGGAGGAGAATTCGCGAAGCTCGTTCCCGGTGGGGTGCAGAGTATCAGCAGTGCGGCAACATCCCTGATTCACCTCAGTGAGAATGACGGGGGCAACACGCCCAATCTGATCGAGCTTGAAGTGGGGTCATCGGACCGGGTTATAGTAGAAAATGACGGGGATGTCGTGGCGACGAGCTACACGGCAGGATTTTCCTCAACGACCTTCGGGGAAGACGGCATAACAAAATCGACCAGTACGGCCTTTACGATCGATGTGGCCGGGGGCGACATGGCAGGAGAGGACTTGATCGTCATGGCGGACAATTTTGAGATCGATGCATCAGGGAACCTAAACATCAGCGGCACATTGAGCGCCGGAGAGGCGACGTTTGACGGCAACCTGGACCTGAAAAACAACAATGTGACCAACGTGGGAACGGTGGACGGTGTGAATGTGTTCCTTCACGCCATTGCCAGCTCGGGTGTGCATGGAGTGACGACGGGAAGCATCGTCAGCACCGACGGCAGCCAGAACCTGAAAAACAAGACCCTGACGACGCCGACGATCACGGACTTCTCGAGAGCTACCCACAGTCATACCGACAACATGAGCGGGGGGGCGCTTAGCTCTGGGAATTTCGTGAGTGTGGTACCCGGATCGGCCCAGGACATTACGAGCGCGGCGACTTCCGTTATTCATCTGAACGAGAACAGCCAAAGTTCACCGAAACTCATTGAAGTGGAGGTCGGGGGTAGCGATAAATTCGTGGTCGACAATGCCGGTGGTGTCACGAGCGCCCCATTCGAAAAGGCGACTTCCGTTATTCATCTGAACGAGAACAGCCAAAGTTCACCGAAACTCATTGAAGTGGAGGTCGGGGGTAGCGATAAATTCGTGGTCGACAATGCCGGTGGTGTCACCGCGACGAGTTTTAGGGCGGGTTTCGCATCGACTGTACTGGCCGACGGCTCGCTGTCGACGAGCGGGGATCTTGCTATCGATGCGAATTCGGGGAACGGCGAATTTACGATTGATGCGATGAATATCGGCATCGACGGCAACGGCGATATCAGTCCGGTGGGATTGGTTGATGAGGTGGACCTATCGGGACATGATCACGGCGGCGGTAGTGGGTCGCAGATCGATCACGGCGGGCTCTCCGGCAACGCTGACGACGACCACACCCAGTATCTGGAACGGGACGGCTCGGACATGATGAGCGGTAATTTCGATGTTGGAGGCAATAGTATCAATAATGTGGACACGGTGGACGGAGTCGACGTGTCCGCTCAAATCCCCGCCGGCTCCGGTGTGCATGGGGTGACCGGCAGCGTCGTCGGTAACAGCGATTCCCAGACGCTGACGAACAAGACCTTGACCACGCCGACGATCGGGGACTTCTCCGGCGCTACCCATGGTCATACGAATAACGCAAGCGGGGGATCGCTCAGCGATTACGTCCAGATCGTGCCCGGATCGGCCCAGACCGTTTCGACTGCCGGCACGACCCTGGTGCATTTAAACGAGACGAGCGGAAATACGCCCAATCTGATGGAGCTGGAAGTTGGAGGTACGAATCAATTCGTGGTCGACAATCAGGGCAATGTCATGGCGACGAGTTTTATAGCGGGTAATGCTACTACCGTCCTGGCCGACGGTTCCCTTACGAGCGGCGGAAATTTTGCAGTCGATGCGAACTCAGGCAGTAACGGGTTTACGGTCAATGCCATGAATATCGCGGTCGACGGAAACGGCGACATCAGTCCAGTGGGACTGGTCGACAGCATCGACGTCGATCAGCATTTTCACGGATCCACCTCTACCGAGAGCTTCGTGGTTGAGGGCACCGTGGACGATGGTTACGCAGGGCCGGGGATTCAGTTTGAAAATGCTATCGAGGAACACTTCATGATATGCACTTCGGCCGGTACCGTTAAGAAGATGAAGGTTCGAGCAGAGGGGGGAAGCTTTGGGGAAGGCGATTTCGTGAGCGTGACCGTAAATAAGATGGGTGGAAACACTCCAATGGCTGTTTCGGTCTCGTCGGCTCCGACCGTTTTCACCTCTACCTCATCATTTTCCGTGGATGCGGGTGATCGAATCAGCATCCAATTTTCCAAGTCCAACTTCGGAATTTTCGTCAATGATATTTCCGTGACTTTGGAATTTCAATTCGAATCCGGCCCGGCGGAAAATATCGTATCGCAGTAACGAACAGAACAGCACTTTGACACTTCGAGTATGAGGAGCTGGATAATCAAAAATCGAACCCAATCGAATTCGATCGGTGCGCTGTTCATAAGCGCGATGGCGGCGCTGCTGTTCACGTGCATAGGAGAGGCAGCGTCACCGCAGGCGGGCAGTAACGTCCTCAATTACCAGGGCCGCGTAGCGGTCAACGGAGTGAACTTCGACGGGCAGGGACTCTTTCGGTTCGCCATCCACAATGAACCGGGTGCTGTGCTATGGAGCAATTCCGGGCTTGATGTCAGCAGCATCCCGACGGACCCGGTAAGTCTGACTGTGACGAAGGGACTGTTCTCCGTGCTGCTTGGAGACACTGGCATCGCAAACATGGGCGTGATTCCGGACGGCACTTTCAATGGCGAGGAGATTCTCTTTCTGCGGGTCTGGTTCGACGATGATGTGGGGGGGCGGCAACGCTCAACTCACCCCTGATCAACGCATCGCTCCAACTGCCCGGGCGCTGGTGGCGAGGGAGGTGGAGAACCTGGCGGGATGGGTCGATAGACACCGATCAACTCGCTGACGGCGCGGTTACAGGCGACAAGATCGCCATGGAAACGATCACAGGCAACAATATCGTGGACGGCTCGGTCGATCTGGACGACCTCGATACGGGCGATGTCGATACTCAATATGTCAATCGGGATGGGGACACGATGGGCGGCCCCATCGATATGGGCGGAAACAATATCAACGGTGTCGGCCCCAATATTTCGGCGGAGGGTCCATTGAGCGTATCGGCCGAGGGTGCAACCAATGACCTCGCTCTGAACTCGGACCGGGATATCAACCTGAATGCACTCAACGGCGATATCAATCTCAACGCCTCGGATTCGACGATCGTGGCCAACGCCAACACTCAGATTTCGGGAACATTGGGTGTTACGGTGGAGGATACGCTGTTGGGCGATACGACCGATGTGCTGACGCTGACACACACGATCTCCGGGAATACGGGAGGAAATCTGATTGGATCGGGCATCCTCTTTCAAGTCGAGGACGGGAACGGTGTAATTGAAGATGTGGGAGCAATTGGGACAATCGGTATTGGGAATGAACCGAATCTGGATGATTCCGAGATGGAATTCCTTGTAAGAGACAATGATGGAATTCTGCGTCGGCGGATGACACTTTCGGGTCCGGAAGGAGATCTGTTTGTGAGTGGACAGCTGGATGTATCACGCGACGGAGATTTCGGGGGCGACGTGGATCTGAACGGGTTCAATTTGACGGAAGTGGGCGTCCTCAGCCTCAGTGCGGGAGGTGATTTTGTAATACTGGTTCCCGGCGCCGTACAGAATATCAACAGCGCGGCAACTTCCCTGATTCACCTCAGAGAGAATGACGGGGCCAACACCCCCAACCTGATCGAGCTTGAAGTAGGGCCATCGGACCGGTTTATCGTCGATAATGACGGGGATGTCGTGGCGACGAGCTACACGGCGGGATTTTCTTCAACGACCTTCGGGGAAGAGGGCATAACGAAATCAACCAGTTCGGCCTTTACGATCGATGTGGCCGGGGGCAATGCGGCCGGAGAGGACTTGATCGTGATGGCGGACAACATTTCGATCGATGGATCAGGGAACGTAAACATCAGCGGCACATTGAGCGCCGGAGAGGCGACGTTTAACGGAGACTTAAACCTGAGAAACAACAACGTGACCAACGTGGGCACGGTTGACGGTGTGGATGTGTTCCTTCACGCTTCCGCCGGCTCCGGTGTGCACGGGGTCACGGGAAGCATCGTCGGCACTGAAGGCAGCCAGACCCTAACCGACAAGACCCTTACGAAGCCGAAGATGACGGACTTCTCGAACGCTACCCACAGTCATACCGACAACCCGAGCGGGGGCGCGCTTGGCCTTAGCGGTTTTGTGGGTGTCGTACCCGGATCGGCCCAGGACATTACGAGCGCTGCAACTTCCGTTGTTCATCTGAACGAGAACAGCGGAAGTTCGCCGAACCTCATCGAGGTGGAAGTCGGGGGGACCGCTAAATTCGTGGTCGATAATGCCGGGGGTGTCACCGCGACAAGTTTTACGGCTGGATTCGCATCGACTGTACTGGCCGACGGCTCGCTTGCATCGAGCGGGGATCTGGTAATCGATGTGGATTCGGGGAACGGCGAATTTACGATTGATGCGATGAATATCGGCATCGACGGCAACGGCGATATCAGCCCGGTGGGATCGGTTGATGGGGTGGACGTATCGGGACATGACCACGGCGGCGGCGGCAATGGGTCACAGGTCGATCACGGCGAGCTCTCCGGCAACGGTGACGACGATCACATGCAGTATCTCGAACGTGACGGGTCAGACGCAATGAGCGGCAACTTCGATGTTGGAACCAACAAGATCATCAACGTGGGCACGGTGGACGGAGTCGATGTGCCCGCTCATACCGCCGCCGGCTCCGATGTGCATGGGGTCACCGGCAGCGTCGTCGGCACAAGCGACTCACAGACCCTGACGAACAAGAACTTGACGACCCCGACGATCGCGGACTTCTCCAACGCCACGCACGGTCATACGAATAACGCAGGCGGCGGCGTACTCAGCGGTTTGGTCCGGATCGTGCCCGGTTCTGCCCAGACAGTTTCGACCGCCGCAACGACCCTGGTGCATCTGAACGAGACGAGCGGAAATGCCCCCAATCTTATGGAACTGGAAGTTGGGGGGACGGATCAGTTCGTAGTCGACAATCAGGGCAATGTCATGGCGACCAGTTTCATAGAGGGTAATGCAACAACCGTCTTCGCGGACGGTTCCCTCATGAGCGGTGGAAATTTCTCAGTCGATGCGGGTTCAGGAAACAACACGTTTACGGTCAATGCCATGAACATCGGGATCGACGGCAACGGTGACATCAGTCCAGTGGGATTGGTCGACGGGATCGACGTCGATCAACATGTTCACAAGTCCCGCTCTACCGAGAGTTTCGTGGTTGAGGGATCCTTAAGTGGAAACATCCCCAGTTTCGTGGGGCCCGGAATTCAGACGGAAAACCGAAGCGAGGAACACTACATGATATGCCTTTCGGCCGGTTCTGTTAAGAAGATGTCTGTTTACGTAGAATCGGCAACGCTAGATGGATCATCTGGATTGAACGTGACCGTCATGAAGAACGGAAGTCCCACTCTGATGACTGTGAACGTTACCGCACAAGGGGTGGTTTTCAGCGATAGTACATCGTTTTCGGTCTCGGCGGGGGATCGAATCGGTATCAGGCTATTATTGGACCCCGTGGCCGAAAGTGCAGATAATATTTCCGTGACTTTGGATTTTGAATTCGAATCCGGCGCGGCGGAAAATCTCGTGGCGCTGTAACTAACGGAACAGCACTTTGACACTTCGAGTATGAGAAGCCGAATAATTAAGAATCGAACCCGACCGAATTCGATCGGTGCGCTGTTCATAAGCGCGATGGCGGTGCTGTTATTTACGGGCATAGGAGAGGCATCGTCACCGGGCGATAACGTCTTCAACTACCAGGCTCGGGTAGTAGTCAACGGTGTGAACGTGGACGGCCCGGGCGACTGCCGCTTCGCCATCATCGACGACAGCAGCCAGATTCTCTGGAGCAATTCAATGCTCAATGCGGACGTGCCGGACATGGGTATATCCTGCCAGGTTAGCAACGGACTGGTCTCGGTTCTGCTGGGCGATACGGGCCTCACGAACATGGACCCGATACCGGACTCCGTCCTGTTGGATCACGAGATCCGCTATCTCCGTTTCTGGTTCAACAGCCAGCAACTCTCTCCCGATCAGCGCATCGCTCCTTCTGCCCGGGTGCTTGTGGCGAGGGAGGTGGATAACCTGGCCGACGGGTCGGTAGATACCGCTCAATTAGTGGATGGAGCCGTAACGGGCGACAAGATCGGCTCTGAGACGATCACGGGCAACAACATCGTGAACGGATCCGTCGATCTCGACGAGCTCGATTCAGGCGATGTCGATACTCGATATGTCAATCGGGATGGGGACACGATGGCTGGTCCCATCGATATGGGGGGATACAATATCAACAGTGTCGGTCCCGGTATCGCGGCGGATGGTCCATTGAGCGTATCGGCGGAAGGTGGAACCAATGACCTCGATCTAAATTCGGACCGGGATATCAACCTGAATGCACTCAACGGCGATATCAATCTCAACGCCTCGGATTCGACGATAATGGCCAAGGCAAACACTCGAATTACGGGAACATTGGGTGTTACGGTGGAGGATACGCTGTTGGGCGATACGACCAACGTGCTTACCCTGACTCACACGATCTCCGGGAATACGGGAGGAGATCTGATTGGATCGGGCATCCTCTTTCAAGTGGAGGACGGGAATGGTGTAATTGAAGATGTCGGAGCCGTAGGGACAATTGGTTTAGGGAATGAACCGAATCTGGAGGGATCCGAGATCGAATTCCTTGTAAGAGACAACGGTGGAATTCTGCGTCGGCGGATGACACTTTCGGGCCCGGAAGGAGATCTGTTTGTGAGCGGAGGGCTGGAAGTTTCAGGGGGCGGAGATTTCGGGGGCAACGTGGATCTGAACGGGTTCAATTTGACGGATGTGGGCGGCCTGAGCCAGAACGCGGGGGGTGAATTCGCGAAACTCGTTCCCGGTGGGGTGCAGAGTATCAGCAGCGCCGCAACTTCCCTGATTCACCTCAGAGAGAATGACGGGGGCAACGCGCCCAAACTGATCGAGCTTGAAGTGGGGCACGGTATTTTGATTCTCGGAGCATTAGGTGATGATATTGATGGCCTTATGTAAGTTAAAGACGAAATCATCACAGAGTGCGGGAGTGGATTCAGCGCCCATGGAAGACTTGAGGCTGAGAACCAGTTGCCTGCATGCAGCAAGAATTCTGGCTGCGTTATGATTACGGATCATACATCGATCTTCATCGAAGAAGCGATCCCTGGGGTAATGATTTTTATTTTCGATCGAGCAATGGTTGCGAATTTTCGAGAGGAACTGTTGAGGGCTCAAATCGGCGGGATCGAGACTGCTTACGTAGTAAGAGCGTTCAGAGGAAGGTTCAGCTTTGTTTGGATAATGGAAGGTGCGTTGCACACAGGCGAACTGGCGGGCATGGGGCAGGCCGGCAGAGGGAGCGCTTAGAGAATGGGTTGCTATTTGACGTATTTCGAGTCGCCCATGGTCATTGTCCACGGGTTGGTGGAGAAAAAGGGGGTGGAGCTGAAGAGATTCTGAGCGTATTGATGCATGTTGGGCTGATTGTCTTTAATTTGAATAACATAGTCAGCACTGAGTTCTTCGACGACGATGTGGGCAGTTTCTTTTTGATTATGCATGGCGTCGAAGGTGAAGGTGGAGCCGTCCAAAATGGGCATCTTTCGCAAGAGAGTCTGGGCGGCGGTGATCTCGTTGGATTTATCGGCGGTAGCGACTTGGGCTAAGGTTTGAGCGCTTTGGTGATCGACTGCGGCCACCAGGTGCAGAGCCTTTGATTCTTCGGTGTTTGTGCCTTTGAGGGTCTTGCCGTCGACGGCAATATCGCGGGGCAAACAGCCGTCTTGTAAGCAGATGAATTCGGTGAGGGTTTTATCGAAGAGCTCGGCCTTTACGTTTTGCAAGACCCGATAGAAGACATCATAGCAAGGGGCCTTATAGCGGCCTGTTTTGGGGTTTTTCCAGGAGCGTAAGGCGCGCAATTGGGCTTGATTGAGATGATGGGCCAGGCGCACGATGCCCTTGAGGGTCTGTTTGCCGCACATCGTGCCGAGCACAATCATGCTCAGGACCGTGGCGAGCCGATATCTAAGGCCCGCTTTACGACGGAAGTCTTCTATCTGATTGAAGCGTTCCCACAGGCTGCTCATCTGTTCCACTTTGAGGCAGACCGCATGGGAGTTATCGGTTTCATTGAGCGCCTGGCTCTGTGCCGCGGGCAATGGCCCTGAAGCGCGCAAAAGCTCAAGGGCATTAGCCTTGAGGGGTTTGACCCAGATCTGCTTGGGACGCTCATGGCGTTGATAGAAATCTTCGCGTTGGCGGCCATATCCCGCGCTCAAGCCCAAGGGCGTCCACCCGCTCGCTTCGTAGCAAGTGCCCCGGTGAATCTGTGGGTCCACGAACGTTTCCGCTACTAAGGGACGATAGCCAAAAGCCTCCTGCCAGTGATCGGCTAAGACTCTCAGGCACATACCCAACGTCTTGGAGGCCAAATTTGCAAGATCCACCCCGGGCAAAATCAGAAAACGCCGGTTCTGTACTACCAGTTTCAATCGTGCATGCCGTTGCGCCCCGTCCCACCCGATCCATTCGTCTCGATCCTTCAGCCGGTAGGATGCGGCCCCCCACAAGAGCAGGCCCATCCATTGCCCGTCGATCTGCGCCACATAGCGCAGGGTCTCTCCTGCGCTGCCCGCACTGTGTAAATAATGATGTTGTTTCAATAGATCATTGAATCGCTCCTGCTCTTCGGGCAGGACCAGACGCAGAGTTAAACGATCTATCGAAGGATTCAGTTGGTAAGATTTTTTGTCTTTCATCCCATCTTAACATGACTGATTCCCTCGGGTTTGTTTAGCTCTTTTTTTATCTTCTTGCTTATCAGCTAGTTGCTTCCTGGAATCCTTTTACCCTGTGAAGTGGGGCCATCGGCCCGGTTTATCGTTGACAATGACGGTGATGTCGTGGCGACGAGCTACACGGCAGGATTTTCCTCAACGACCTTCTTCGGGGAAGACGGCATAACAAAATCGACCAGTTCGGCCTTTACGATCGATGTGGCCGGGGGCGACGCGGTGGGAGAAGACTTGATCGTCACGGCTGACAATTTCGAGATCGATGCATCAGGGAACGTAACCATCAGCGGCACATTGAGCGCCGGAGAGGCGACGTTTGACGGCGACCTGGACCTGAAAGACAACAATGTGACCAACGTGGGCACGGTGGACGGTGTGAACGTGTCGGCCCACGCTGCCGCCGGTTCCGGTGTGCACTTTGTGGCGGGAAGCTTCGTCGGAACGGACGGGAGCCAGACCCTGAAAAACAAGACCCTGACGGCGCCGACGATCGCGGACTTCTCGAACGCTACCCACAGTCATACCGACAACATGAGCGGTGGCGGTTCCGTGCGGATCGTACCCGGATCAGCCCAGGACATTACGAGCGCGGCAACTTCCGTTATTTATTTGAACGAGAACAGCCCAAGTTCGCCGAACTTCATCGAAGTGGAAGTCGGGGGTATCGATAAGTTCGTGGTCAAAAATGCCGGGGGTGTCACCGCGACGAGTTTTACGGCGGGTTTCGCATCGACCGTTCTGGCCGACGGCTCGCTGTCGACGAGCGGGGATCTGGCAGTCGATGTCGATTCGGGGAACGGTGAATTTACGATTGATGCGATGAATATCAGCATCGACGGCAACGGCGATATCAGTCCGGTGGGATTGGTCGATGGGGTGGACATAGAGGGACATGACCACGGTGGCGGCCTGGGTGGGACACCGGTCGATCACGGCGGGCTCACCGGCAACGCTGACGACGACCACCTCCAGTATCTCGAACGGGACGGTTCAGACGCAATGAGCGGCAACTTCGACGTGGGAACCAACAAGATCATCAACGTGAGCACTGTGGACGGAGTGAACCTATCGGACCACGCCGCCGCCGGTTCCGGAGTGCACGGAGTCACCGGCAGCGTTGTCGGTAACAGCGATTCCCAGACCCTGACCAACAAGACCCTGACGACGCCAACGATCGGGGACTTCTCCAATGCCACGCACAGTCATACGGGCAACTCGGGCGGGGGCGTACTCAGCGGTTTGGTCCTCGTCGTACCCGGATCGGCCCAGACGATTGCGAGCGCGGCAACGACCCTGGGGCATTTAAACGAAACGAGCGGAAGTACGCCTAATCTAATGGAGTTGGAAGTTGGGGGGACGGATAAGTTCGCAGTCGATAATCAGGGCAACGTCATGGCGAACAGTTTTACAGCGGGAAGTGCCACAACTGTCTTTGCCGATGGCTCCCTCACGAGCGGCGGGAATTTCTCAGTCGATGCGGGATCCGGTAATAATGATTTTACGGTAAATGCCATGAATATCGGTATCGACGGCAACGGCGACATCAGTCCGGTGGGATTGGTCGACGGCATCAACCTCGATCAGCATTTTCATAAGGCCGTCTTTACCGAGAGCTTTGTGTTGGATGGACAGGCGGAAGCAGGGTCCTCTATCTTTGCGGGTCCGGGAATACAATTTCCAGAATTCAGCGAACTTCACTTCATGGTTTGCAATTCTGATCTCGAAGTAACGAAGATGTACGTCCATGCAGAAACGCCGCCCGGCTTTTCGGAATCGGCAGACATAATTGCCAGACTCAATGGAAGCGATACCAATATGACGGTTACACTTGGTGCGGGAGTTAACGATGGCTCTGATACTACCAACTCCTTCTTCTGCCTCAGCGGGCAACGTCTCGATATCGAGATCGACTGTGGCAATTGCGCGCAATCTGTCGTCGAGGATGTCTCAGTGACTCTGGAATTTGAAGATGATTCACTTTCGGCGGAGAACCCTTAGGAATCTGTCGGGTTTTGCCCTTCGAATTCGCCGAAAAAATAGCCATCCGGGGGCTTTCGTGGCATGCGGGGGGATTGCACCACCGACATCTCCTGGGCCGCTTTCCGCTACGAATTTTCCTAGGGCGAATAGACGTATGTAGCGGAAAGCGGGAGCTTTTCGAATCGGGCGTGAGACCACCGTGCCCGGAGGGCCCGGTCCACCGCTGACAACCTTGCCGTACGGCAGGGTGGGACCCGTCTTCGCACTGCGTGATTCGCCGAGGCAGGCTGGGCGCTCCGGCGCACGTTCAATTTTCCTCCATCCTTCAGCAATGAAAAAAGGGGATACGGATCGAGGCATGAAGCCTCTCCTACAGCCTGGCGGTATTAAGGAATTCAGAACGACCACCCCGCGAGGGATTGTAGGCCTTCGGCAGGCTCAGGCCAGGAAGCGGGTTTATCCCCCGATGGAACGGGCTCGAAATAGGAGAATCGCCAGACAGATACGGATCGCTCGCAGACCGCTCTCAATGAATGGATTGCAGAAAGCCTAGCACAGCATAGCCGCAATCCCGCTGAGCGGGAAAAAGAAGAGAACCGCAAATTAACGCGAATGAAGAAGGAAACTCCTACTTCCCTTGGGTAACCTCGTCACGACCCTTGCTCGCCTCGGCAGATCTACGCGGCGACGGGTCGATCGCAATACTTTGATTACCAGCCTCTTATACTTCACTGACAGAATAGACGTGTTCAAAAAACTAAGTTCTGACGGATAGTAATACGAAAAGCTTCCGCTTTCCGCTACGATTATTGAGAAATCTGCGCCCTATCAGTAGCGGAAAGCGGAAGCTTTTCGAAAGGCGGATAAGATGACGGTGTCCGTCTTGTCCTTGTCCCGCTCGGCAGGATCGAAGGGAGGGCCTGAGCGTTTAGCAATCAGAGCCCAGCATCCAGTGAGGAAAGCAAAAGTGAAGCTCCGATCAGCGGAGGACGATTAGGAAGCCCACCCTGGATAAGAAAATGCAAAGAATTTGCCCGCTGATGCCGTAGCCATCCCACTGTTCCTTCGCGGTGATCAAGAGCTTAAAACCCCATCATTTCAGACGGCTTCTTAAGGGCGGGTGATAAATGGTTAGTAATGAAAGAGTTGGTGTATGAGGAATCATCTCGCTTTCTTTTTTGCGGTTTTTGTGCCTCTTTGTGGCTGGCTTTTCTATGAATCTCCGGGCTTGGAGCGTCTTACCTGAGTGGCCCTGTTCCGCGCCGTTGCTGACGCGGCTACGCAGTAACCCACTACGTTTTGAATTGCTCCAGGCATCTCGCCCGTGTATAGGTCAGATCTGATCTCACTATCTGGGTGTTGGAGAACACATTGACTCTTCGCACCATGCGTTTCGCATATTGATAAACAGAAAAGGAAAGTTAATGATGAAATATCGTAAGAGTGGATTCATCTCTCTCATTCTTGTCGCTTTCGCTTTGGGCTCCACGGCCCGAGCGGCTGTCCCGGAAATTATCAACGTCCAGGGACGTGTCGTTAAGAACGGCGTCAACTTCGACGGGAGCGGCGATTTTAAGTTCGTGCTCGTAGATGGTACTGGAGCTGTCCTCTGGAGCCACAATGGGAACAGTTCGGGGACAAACGGCGAACCCAATGGTTTTGTATCGCTTGCCGTGACAAACGGCCTCTACTCGGTGGGCCTCGGCGATAGCAGTTCGCCGCACTTCATGGTCCCCATTTCCCCCGGCATCTTTGTCGATAACAGCGAGGTCGATTTGCGCGTCTGGTTCCGCGATCAGGCCAATGCCTTCGAGCAACTATCGCCGGACCAGCGCATCACATCGGTGGGCTTCGCGATGGTGGCACAGGAGGTCCTGAATCCGGGTATTACGACGATCTTCGTCGGACCTGTGGAGGGCGGCTCGGTAGAGCAAAATGGTGACGCCCTTGTCGCGGCGTTGAATGGAATTACGGACAATAGTTCTTCAAAGCCCTATCTGGTGAAGCTGGAGCCGGGAACATTCGATTTGGGAGTAAATGGGCACATACCATTGAAGTCACATGTTCATATTGAGGGCTCCGGAAGAGATCTTACCAGAATCGTAGGGCGGGGGATCTATGTTATAGGAAAGACGACCGAAACCCAGGCAGTAGATAATTGTGCCTTCCGAAGTCTGAAGGTTGTCAATGCGGGCGGCCTTAACGGATTCCGCACCGCTTCAGGACAGGAAGTTTTCGCGCTTCATGTTAACGTCGAAGTTGTGGACGGAGTTTCTCCTGCTGGATTTTCATCTAATGGAGGAAGGTTTGACCTTACTGATGTAGCTATAGACTTAGAAGCTGACTTAGGAAACGATGCCTTTGGGGTAATTCTCACGAATTCTGCCACGGCGGACCTCTTTGGAATCAGTATCGAGGTGTCGGGCGATAATACAGTTAATAGAATTTTTGGTATCTGGATTAATGACGCCTCTATTTTCGTCGATCAGGTAGAGGCGGTTGCTATGGGCACAAAATCTGTCGGTATCGAAGTTGTGAACAATGGCACCGCGACCATTCGAAACAGCCGCATGGTGGGCGACATGAATTCAATCAACAACACTGCAAATGTTGTGGGGATCAACTCGCAGTTTGAAGGCCCTCTCGGTGGGAGCGCTTTTTCCGTGCCACAGTTGTATCGATGAGAACCTGGACGCGATAGGTGCCTTCGGGGCGGACTTTCTTGCCGACGGGTCCGTCGATACCGATCAACTCGCGGATGATGCCGTCACGGGCGACAAGATCGCCTCGGAGACGATCCTGAGCGACAATATCAAGGACGGGGACGGTCGATCAGGGCGACCTCGATACCGTCGACGTCGATGACCGCTATGCCAATCTGGATGGCGACACGATGAGTGGGGATCTCAATTTGGGGGGAAACGACATTACCGGAGTCGGAAGCAATATTACGGGTAACGGACCCGTAAGCGTTTCGGCGACGGGGGGATCCAGTGACCTTGCGCTCAACTCGGACCGGGATGTGAACCTCAATGCTCTTAACGGTGACATTAACCTGAACAGCTCCGATTCGACAATAAATGCCAACGCAAACACGACGGTTTCGGGAACGTTAGGTGTTACTGAGGAAGATTCGATGTCGGGCGATAACACGGACGTGGTCACAGTAACCCACACAATCGCCGGAGGTAACGGAGAAGATCAGATCGGCACCGGTATCCTCTTTCAGGTGGAGGACAGCAATGGTGTGATTGAAGACATTGGGCGGATTTCGTCCGTCGCCACGATAAGTGGACCCAGATCTTGAGGCCTCAACACTGACCTTCTGGGTAAGAGACAACGCTGGAATTTTGCGTCGACGTATGACTCTTTTGAGCCCGGATGGCGATCTCGAAGTCGGTGGCATAGTATATTCAGACGGGTTATCAGTAAACGGCACTGGAAGTTTCAGCGGCGATTTGGATCTGAACGGATTCAACTTAACGAATGTCGGTGGGGTATCTCTCAATTCCGGCAGCGAATTCGTGGAGATCGTTCCGGGTGCAGTGTAGAATATCAACAGCGCCGCCACATCTTTGATTCATATCAGAGAGAATGACGGAGGCAACACGCCCAACCTGATCCAGCTGGAAGTTGGTCCATCAAACAGATTTGTCGTTGAAAATGACGGGAATGTGATCGCTACCAGTTATACGGCAGGTTTTTCCTCCACGACGTTTGATGCAAACGGCATCACCAAATCGAACAGCTCCGCATTTACCATCGATGTGGCGGGGGGCGATGCCTCAATTGAGGATTTTGTGGTCGTGGCGAACAATTTCTCTGTCAATCTGGCGGGAAGCCTAACTTTGGCCGGCACGGTGGACGGGGTCGATGTGTCCGCTCATGCCGGTGCCGGTGCCGGCTCCGGTGTGCACGGTGTGACCGGCAACTTCGTCGGCACGAGCGATTCGCAGACCTTGACAAACAAGACCTTGGGCAAGCCAACGATCGCGGACTTTACCAGCGCCACCCACGATCATGCGGACGCGACCGGGGGAGGCGGGCTTAGCGACTATGTCCAGGTCGTGCCGGGATCGGCTCAGAGTATTTCGACCGCCGCAACGCCCTTGGCGCATTTAAACGAGACTAGCGGGAGTTCGCCTAATCTCATGGAGTTGGAAGTCGCGGGGACTGCCAAATTCGTCGTGAATAATAGCGGCGACGTCACGGCGAAAAGCTTTACGGCGGGCTCGGCATCAACAGTCCTGGCCGACGGCTCCCTTACGAGCGGTGGAAATTTTGCGATCGATGTGGACTCGGGTAACGGCGATTTCTCGATTGATGCCGACAATATCGTCATCGACGGCAATGGCGATATCGGGCCGGTGGGATTGGTCGACGGAGTTGATGTCTCCGTTCATGACGGGGATAGCTCGGCTCACTTGGTGCAGACGGTCGTGGTCAGCCCGGTTGGAAGCAATACGGCAAACGGGACGGCCTTGCTCGCGGCGCTGGCCGGCATTTCGGCCGGCAGCTCGACTCCCTATCTCCTGAAGATAGAGCCGGGAATTTTTGACCTGGGAACAAGCACCTTGAGCATGAAAAACTATGTCGATATCGAGGGGTCGGGGATTGGGATTACGATTATCACCGGCAGTAATACCGGCACGGGTACCACGATATTGAATACTGGGGCATCGAACTCAGAGTTACGCTTCTTGACCGTATCCAATACCGGAGGTGGTAGAGCCTTGATAATCGATTCGACCTCCCCTTCGATATATAAAGTAGAGATATTCTCCGACCTCGCAAACGGTACTCCCGTCGCTGTGAGCGTTCAAGCCAATGAAAGCGGCGCTAATCCGGTCTTTTGTAAAGTCACGGTCAGCGCCAGTGGCGATGGACCCACAGCCGTAGAGATTGATGGTGCGACGGCCACGTTTCAGGACTCCGATATAGACGCACAAGGTGATGGGGGCGGCTCAAACCCGGCGACTGGGGTTATCCTGAATAATACGGGTCTCGTGGTCCTTAAAGATGTTTTTATCACGGTATCGAATGGCGGTAGCGCAAATAACGGTGTCCTCATTTCGTCCGGTGCGGCCACCATTACTGATAGTGATATCGTTGTTTCCGATACGAATGGAACGGGCGTAAACTGTGATGGTGGAAACGCGAATATCTTCGGCAGTCGCATCAAGGGGAGCAGCAATTCAATATTTGTGGATTCGAGCGGCGGCGCCAATATAGCAACGACCTTATTGGACGGCACACATGATGCAGGCTTTGGCACGGGAAAACTTGTGGGTTGTTTCGATGAGAACTTTGATCCTCTCAGTGATGGATCTTTTAGTAGCGTTTAGCGTCTCTGGTTTCCGCCTGAATCGAAGTGTGCCAGGTCGTCTTTCATAGGGATTAGTAGCCGCCTCTGCACAAGAGGCGGAGAGAGCAATGGATGGGGGAAGAGGAAGAAACGGAGAGACGGCGAAACGGAGAATGGGCGAGGGGTTTCCGCGCCGTTGCCGGTGCGGTTACGCAATCCAGGTTGGCGGAAGGACTACGGAAGGTCGAGTACCTGGATTGCTTCGTCATTCTTCCTCGCAATGACAAGCATTGTGTGGGGTGTTTTCTTTCGCAGCACTATCTGTAGCGGAAAGAGGGAGCTTTTCGGTATGGAGGTAGCCAACTCTGTATAAGAGGCGGATTGAACGAGTTGCATTTTCCGCGCCGTTGCTGGCTCGGCTACGTGGGAAGTTGTAAACCCCGTTAGAAGGCGAAAATTTCTGCTGACGGGAGAGGCACAATCTGACAGGATGAGCGGTCTCTCATATGAAATACTCTGTCTATTTCTCTTTCTGCTTATCGGTTCTACTCTGGCCGATTGCGGTTGAGGCGCAGGTTCCCAGTCTCATCACCTACCAGGGCCGGGTAGTGGTGGACGGGGAGAATTTTGGCGGTGTGGGCGAGTTTCGATTCTCGCTCGTCAAGGATGTAACCCTGGGCACGGAAGCGGTTCTCTGGCATAACGACGGGACGGATGTGGGGCAGGCAATCCCGGCGAATGCGGTGCAATCAGAGGTGTTGAACGGGCTGTTTTCCGTCTTCCTGGGCGATGAATCGATCCTGAATATGACTTCCATCCCCGCATCGGTCTTTACGGAGAACGATAACGTATCGATCCGCGTCTGGTTCGATGACGGGACGAGCAACGGGCTCTTGCAACTTTCCCCCGACCAGCGCATCGGGGCGGTGGGTTACGCCATGATCGCCGAGAACGTAGCGGAGGAGATCACGTTGAACGCGGTTACGACCGATAGCACCGAACTCGAAATATTTGTGCCGTCCAGGATACTGGCCGGTCAGGCATTTGTCGATCAGTCGCAGATGACCGATGACGCCGATACCGACATGTCTAATGTCTGGCAATCCTTTACGGCCGGCCAGAATGGGAAACTAACTGGTATCGAGCTATTCCCGGTGGAGACTCTCCAATTTCTCTTGACCAACATTCGCGTCTATTTCGGCGAGGGAACCACAGGCCCCCTCCTCTTTTCGGATACTGTGACTTTCAATATCATAAATGGAGAAGAGCAATTGCTCGACTTGGACTTTGAGGAGGCGCCTTTCCTAACATCGGGCCTCGTTTACACATTCCAGCTCGTTGGCCCGGGAAACGAATGGGATGGCCGCTACCAATCGAGCGGTGACGCCTATCCGAATGGGCGGAGTAATATATCGGCAGATTCCGATCTCTGGTTTCAGACTTATATGCAGGATGCCGAACCCGGGCTCGCCCTCACCCTTCATGAAAACGGCACCCTGGAGACAGACGGTACCGTCCATTCTAAAAGGCTCGGCTTCCGCTTCCCCGACGGCACCCTGCAGAGCACGGCGATCGATCCCGGTGATATCCCGGACGGCCATTCCCTCGATTCGGCCAACGGCAGTGTGAGCGACGCACTGTTCGTGGCGAATGACGGGGATGTGGGCATTGGCATCACTACTCCAGACCAACCTCTCGAGATGGCGAGCGGTGCTCACGTCACCCCGGGCGGGGCATGGACGAATGCTTCCGATGTGAACCTGAAGGAGAATTTTGAGGAAATCGATTACCGGGAACTGCTCGAGAAGCTCGCCGCGCTCCCAATCGAGACCTGGAATTACAAGAAGGAGGACGGCAGCGTGCGGCACCTCGGGCCGATGGCGCAGGATTTCTTCGAGGCGTTTGGCCTCGGTGGCAGTGATAAAGCGATCACAACTGTGGATACAGCAGGGGTCGCTCTCGCCTCCATCCAGGCCCTCCTGCGGTTGCTGGACGAGAGAGAATCCGAGATCGCCAAACTCAGGGAAGAAAATCGGGACTTTGTCCAAAGGCTTGAGCTCATCGAGGAAAAGCTCCGGGGGCTTGAGGAGGGCCGCTCGCTGGATGATAGTGAATAGTGGAGGCTGATTGAGGAAGAGAGTTTGCCCACGGATGGCTCTGCAGTACCACGGATGGGGAGAGGGAGAGGTTTTGCAACGGATGAAAGAAGAGCAACGGATGGGGAGGGGAAAGATTTGTCACGCGAAGTCGCAAAGTCGAAGGGCCTGGTGAACAGCAGGGACGCAAAGGGGGAAGGAAGTCATGATTGTTCGTGACGTTAGGCCGGCAAGCTAGAAGGTATTGGGCCGCGAAATACGCGAAAGGGGAGAAAAATTCTCACGCAACGGTCTTCGACCCGCAAGCGGGACTACGCCCTGTCGAGAAGTCGCAGGGACGAAGACTCTGCTGTACAGCAGGGACGCAAAGGAAGGAGGGGAATCATTTGGGACAGTTGTACTGGAAGAGGCTGCCCATCCCGGCGAGCCGGGACTCAGCAGTACCACGGATAGGGAAGAGAGAAGAAGCAAGCCCGGCAGGTCGGAAAATGAAGGGCCACGGATGGGAAGGGAAAGAGTTAGCCCGCTGATGCAGTAGCCATCCCACTGTTGCTAGCCCGGACATTTCACAAGCCATCTGCTACGACAGCGGATCTTACGGCGCCTCAAGGACTTCCCTCGTCCGCCGACTTCCACGTGTTCCAACACGCCGTCACCCGCCGGACTTTGGTAAGCCCTTGATCCACCACAACCTCCGCTGTCTCGCGACGAAGTGTGTGAAATATGTGGGCTAGCGGTGATCAATCGATGAAGGAGGAGTGCTCAATCGAGTCTGTTTTCGATTCGTGGAGAAAGGGGCACTTACAAGCACTGTGGGATGGGGCGAAGCCCACCGTGGGTAAAATCTGAACAAAAGGTCCTCATCGATAACTCTAGTTAGACCTTATCCGAAAAGCTACTGATTGGCCGCAAAGAGGCGCAAAAGGCGCAAGAAAAACTTGAGAAAAATCATTTTTTGGCTTGATAAAAAGTGTCGCAACATGCTAGTGTTTAACAACCTAAGATTAAGAAAGGAGTTAAACATGCCAACATGTGCGACAGAGGAGAACAAAAGCGATAAGACGCCCCTTAGCAACCTCATTCTGCCGGTTCCAGACACGGATTTCCGTGATTTTCTGGATGAAGTCGAAGAATTGGCCGGGTTCGCGGCGCAAATCATCGAGGCGATCGAGAAGGATCTGGACGCCCATGCGCGTGAGAAGAAGAAACTTCGATTGGAAGATCGCAGGTTCTTTGAAGGGCGCACAGCGGAGCTGCCGGAGCTGGACATCGAGGAGGAGAATATTCTGGCTGCTGAATTGAATCTTGGGGCAGGCCGGCCGCGGATGCCGGCTTATGCGGTATACGTGTTCGTGATGATTCGAGGGTTTCTGGGTTCGTTGACCACGAAACCGGCACGGCGGTTTGTGCGCGAGTCGATGAGCTTGTACGGATTTTTGCAGAGCGGGGGACTGAGAATGCCGGCGGTGACGACGATTCTGGAGAACGTGAACCTGGTCAGCCATACGACCCGCGAGTTGATCTTTGATAAACAGATTGGGTTTATCCTCCAGGAGCAATGGGACGATTTCGGGAAGCTGACGATCGACAGCACCTCGGTGAAAGCAAACAGCTGCTGGCCCACCGATGGGAAGATTCTGAGCGGTCTTTTGATGCGGGCCAATCGTTTGGGTCAGAAGTTGCATGTCTTCGGGCTGGAGGATTTTCGCAAGGGATGGGTTGGGCGTTGGCTGGAGGAAATGGACAAGCTGGAGTTTCAGATTTGTCTGGCCGCGGGCAAACCGAAGTCGAAGGGCAAGCTGAAGAAACACTACCGGCGGTTGCTCAAGCGGGGCCGCAAGGCGGCCGACTCACTAACGGGGGAACTGAGCCATCTTGAAGAGGGCCTGTCGATGGATTCACTGCCTCCCACTCGCCGGGAGCTTCTGGAGCGGGCATTGAGCCAGATCAGGGGCGATATTGCCGACGCCAAGCGGGTTGTTGAGTATGCTCATGATCGGGTGTTTCACGAAAAGAAGCTACCGTCCACACAGAAGGTCCTGAGCCTCTCGGACGGATCGGCGGCCTACATCAAGAAGGGCAGCCGCAATCCAGTGATCGGGTACAAGCCACAACTGGTTCGCAGCGAAAACGGTTTTGTCACCAGCCTGATCGTACCGCAAGGCAATGCGGCAGACTCCATTGAGCTGGCGCCGGCCATCGGCGATTCGATCAAGCGCACCGGTGTCATTGCTGAACTGGTCAGCACCGATGACGGATATGCTTCGGCGAAGGGACGCAAGGAGGTGCTGAGCATGGGGGTAAAGCAGATCAGTATCAGTGGGGCGAAGGGCAAGAAGTTGACCACCCCCGAGGACTGGGAGAGCGAGGCGTATCGCGAGGCACGCCGCGATCGCTCCGCAGTGGAGTCGCTGATGTTCACGATTAAAGATGGATTTGCCTTTGGCGAACTCGGCCGCCGCGGCATCGATGCGGTAGGCGATGAACTGCTCGAGAAGGTTCTGGCCTACAACTTCTGCCGCATCATACTGATGAAGAAACGCCGAGGGGAGGAACTGGAACAGGCGGCCTGAATCTGACCGCTTTGCAGCTCGGAGAAAAAAGCACCACGGGATGAGTATGCCTCCAGACAGCGGCAAATATACGTATTGTGCAGCAAGCCACGCCGATGGCCGCTCAATACCTGCTCATCGGCAGCGCCGGCAGCCTAAAACCCGAAACCTGCCAGCCATAGGCTGGTCCGCCCGTGGCGGAGAACCTTAAACCGTCCGCTCGAAAGGCTTTTCGAATGGGGTCTAGTTAGAATTGAGATTTCGGTGTTATTTAACATTTTTCAAAAATGTATAATGATGTGGCCGGGCCAATCTTGCGGAGTGGATAGAGTAAGCCTTGACCCGCTGAGCGGGAGCAAGGCGGCGGTGGGCTGCATCAGGGAAGAATGGTGATAATTAATCATTGAACTGTTGAATTTGTGCTACAATCCGTCAGAATCTTGTTTTTCTAGCAAGTTTTTGCCCATGGACATCCATAAGACATTGATGCTAAACTCAATAGAAGAGAAACCACGGATTTCACGGATGGACACGGATGGGAATTTAGATTGTGGGAAAGGGCGGCTGTAGAAACGTGCGAACCTTCGACTCGATGCCTTCTTTTTTAGAGTTTTGCCGACACATGGCTTTGGCGAAACATTGCCAATACTTCGGATGGTTTTTCTTATCCGTGTCCATCCGTGAAATCCGTGGTTTCTCTTCCTCTTCGCGTCCCGCTCAGCGGGATCGTGGCTACGCTGCTCTAAGAATTGTTAATGGAGCGTAGGATGGTAGTGGCTTTGGAAGGATTGGATGGGTCGGGGAAGAGGACGCAGGCGCGGCATCTCAAAGCGCGAGTGGAAGGGGCGGGAGGGACGGCTGAGATACTCTCTTTTCCGCGATACGGGGACACCCGATTCGGGAAGAGAATTGGCGAATATCTGAACGGAGGGTTTGGGGAGCTCGAGAGGGTCACCCCGTACTTTCCCGCACTGCTCTATGCGGGTGACCGGTTTGAAAGTCTGGAGTTGATCACGAGGGCGATTAAGGAAAAAGACCTCCTAATATTGGATCGCTATACAGCGTCCAATCTCGCCTATCAGGGGGCGCGCCAGACGGAAGAAGAAAGGGGGCCCTTTTTGAGTTGGCTGGTGGGCATTGAACATGAAGTCTATGGGCTCCCCCGACCGGATCTGAACATTTTTTTCTCCGTCGCGACGGACGTATCGATGAGTCTTGTTTCAAGGAAGGGCGAACGGGAGTACACCGACAAGGAGAGGGATATTCACGAAGAAAATGAGGATTATCTGAGGCGGTGCCTTGAGGTATATGAATATCTTATAGATCGACATCTGCCTTCCCGGTGGATGCGGATCGAGTGCCTCTCCGAAGATGGAAGAATGCGGGAGGAAGAGGCGATTGCGGAGGAGGTGTGGGAGGCGGTTCAGAGTTCGGAGTTCAGTGTTCAGAGTTCAGAGTGAAAGAGTATCCAGTGAACAGTGGACAGTTTCAGGTTTTCTACTTCTCCTCATCCGTCGCCTTTTGATCCGCTGCATATGGTCCTTTTTGGCCGATTCGACGAAATTCTTCCGAATTCCGCTACAAACTGAGTTAGGTGCGGGCGATGGTACGATTGGGAAGCCGCAAGGAAGAAAAGGATTCGTAAAGAGTTAGCCCACTGATGCAGTAGCCATACCACTGTTCCTTACGGTTACCGACGGATGAAGGACGAAAGCTCAACCCAGTCTTTATTCGATCAGGGTAGCGAGGGTCACTGACAAGCACTGTGGTATGGGGCGAAGCCCACCGTGGGAAAAATGTAAAAAGAGAGGTCGCAAGCGTTAATTTCGCTCTCGAATTCGCTTAGCGTGGAAGACTTCCTCCGGTCCACCCTGCCGTACGGCAGGGCGGCTACCCGACTGGGAAAAATCCGGCGGGCTAGCCCGAAAATTTCACAAACCATCTGCTGCGACCACGGATGTCACTGCGCCTCAAGGCCTTCTCTTGTCCGGCGACTTCAGAGAGTTCCAACACACTGTCGCCCGCCGGACTGCGAAAAGACCTTGATCCGCAGTCCCGGCACGCCGGGATCTCGCTACGATGTGTGTGAAATGTCCGGGCTAGGGCCGGCTCCAGATTCGCAGTGAGTTGAGGAAGAAATTCTCGAGAGCAGCGTTTTCGTTAAGGTTTACTTCGAGGAGGCGGACGTTATGTTCGAGATCCGTGATCGCGCGAGTCAATTGGTGGAAGGGCCAATCGATTTCAACACCCTCCGATTCGAAGGTGAAGGCGCGGGTGTGTAGTTCAATTTCGCAGAGCATCTGCTGACGGCTGCCTTTACGCAATCCGCTGGTGATGGCATCTTTCTCTTCATCCGTGATGCCTTCGGGAAGAGTAGTTTTTTCGCTCTCCCAGGAGGTCTTGCTGAATTCCGTGAGGAGGGATTGGAAACGCGAGATGAGGCCGTAGAGAGAAATAACGGCTTCGGCCCGTTCCCTGGCGTTTGCGGGACGTTGCGAAAGAAAACTCAGCCAGCTACGGTAATCCCGCAACCAGGCCTGCCATTCGGCATGGTCGAGGGAAGTATACTCGGAGGGCAGCCGAAAATTGAAACAGCGGCTACGGATAGTGGAAAGGAGATCATAAGGTCGGGTCGAGAGGAGGAAGATGGTAGTATTATGGGGTGGCTCCTCAAGCGTTTTGAGGAAGGCGTTGGAAGCCGCATTATTCATGCGATCCGCTTCGTAAATGAGCGCGACTTTGCGATCAGCCTCGTATGGCGAGTGCTGAATATCCCTTATGAGACGGCGGGTTTCGCCGATGCGGATATGGCGCGCTTTATGGGATGGGCGCAGGGTAAAGAGATCCGGGTGCGTTACGATATGGCGGGAAGAGGAGAGGAGCGCTCCACTGAGAGCGAGCGCCACTTCCTCGAGAGCGGATAGGTTTTCGCCGTGAAGAAGGATGCCGTGGGCAAGTCGACCTTTTTCGATTGAACGTTCGAGGACTTTGACGGGGCGGCTGGAGCGCAGATTATCCGACAATACGCTGGTTAAGCTCATGCCAGATCTTCTCTTCTACGGATTTCCGTTCTTTTGTCCCATCGACCACGATAAAGCGCTCGGACAAAGCCTTGGCCAGCATGAGATAGCCCTCGCGCACTTTGCGGTAAAAGTCGATTGTCTCCTCCTCCATACGTTCGGACAAATCGGTGGCGCGGTGCCGGATTCTGGAAAAGCCCACCTCCGCCGGTACATCCAGCACGACCGTAATATCCGGAATCAGATTTCCCACCGCAAAAGTGTTGATGATATGGACCGGTTCCGCGGAAATCCGGCGACCGACCCCCTGGTAGACCGTAGTGGAGTCGAGAAAGCGGTCGCAGAGGATGATTTTTCCTTTTTTTAAAGAGGGAATAAAGATCTCGCGAACGAGCTGCGCCCGGCTGGCGGCAAAGAGAAGAAGCTCGGTTTCGGGCGTCATGTTGCGGTTCGAGGTGCCGTGTTTAAGGAGGTGGCGAATTTCCTCGCCAATTTCAGTGCCGCCAGGTTCACGGGTCACGACCACGTTGTAGCCCGCATCCTCAAAGCGGGCCGAAATCCTGCTTATTTGGGCAGTCTTGCCGCTCCCTTGAGGACCCTCAAAAGTAATGAGCAATCCTCGCTTATTTCGCCCTTTGACAGTTTTTGAGCGCGATTTCGGCGTGCTCATGGCTCTCTTACGCCTGGAGCGCGCGGGTGGGGACACTTTGGCGGAAGTCTTTGGTCTATTATTGTTCGTTACCATGGTTAGCTGAGAAGTCGGTCGTTTAAATCACTCGCAATTTCGAATAAAGGCGTTGATATCGAGAAGAGAGGGACTTTTTGCCGAACGCACGTATGATCCCGAACAGCAGACCGCGACAGTGAGGCAGGCGAGGGGGGTGAGCCCCAACAATTGGGCGGTACTAAATCCCGCGTTAAAATGATCTCCCGCTCCTGTTGAGACCAGCGGGCTGTCGGTGTGCGGACCCTTCACCCACCAGGTGTCATCTTTGGTTGCGCAAGCGGCTGAATCGGTCGGATGAATGACCACGCAGGAGATGTCGAGGCTTTGCCTTATGCGGGTGGCCATTTTCCTGAGGCCGTCAGGATCGGGATCGATTTCGGCGTTGCCGAGGACTTTATTTACCGATTGCGCCTCCTTCAGGTTTAGTCCGAGAGTGACCAGACCGTGTGAGCGGAAACGGGAAATAGTCGATAAAACAGAAGCGATATCTCCCTCCGACCTCTTCTCAGGATCGGAAAGGTCGAAAAAGAAATAGCGCCCATCGGCCTTTGGGCCAAGATTAGGAAACACCTTCTCCAGGAGAGCTGTGAAGATTGCCGTCATATTCGGGATCATGGTCCAATTTACGAGGGCGATGAGATCGGCCCGGGATATGGCGTCAAATAGCGCCCCTTCGCCCATCACATCGACAATTCTCTGATAGGTAATGTCATCGAGGCTGGCGGTGGTGGGAAACATGATTTTGCCATCGTTAAATTCGAGGGCGTGGGTGACCCCGGGGTCGCAGATGGCAGTGGCGTTGGCCCTTTGCGCGAACGACTCGAAGACGGAGTGTGGACTGGCGTTACCGATAGCTCCTACATACTTGACACTGAGGCCGGCGCTTAGAAGCGCATTTGCCATGATGGGGCCGTTCCCGCCAAGCTTTTCCAATCGCGGGTAGAGTTCAATGGCTGTACTCTTGCCTGACGCCCCCAGAATACGTGTTCCAAAATCGTCAATCGTATCAATGGGGGTATAATTCTCACCCTGCCCGGAACGTTTGTCTACCGCCGCGACAATCTTGTCGACGAATCCGTCAAAGCCCACGAACGCGTTCTTCGAGCTTACGGAGCTTCCTTTTTTCTCAAGTTCCTCGAGAGTTTTGCTTTTGTAATCCATCCCTACCCTGAAACGGGATAATATGAAAGGAGACAGAGGACAGACAACAATTTTATTTCTGGATGATTTTCCGGATAGTGCCTTGATTATAGCGCGATAATGTAAGAGAGAGGGAGTCGACTTCGATATGGCCTGGGAAAGCATCACAGAGTTCGGAATGAAGCAAGTAATCCTTGCTAACGTCATGACCTATTTCAGTCAGTCAAATTTGGCGGGCAAGATCATCGTGTTGTTCCTGGTGGCATTTAGTCTTCTGGCCTGGACGGTAATGATCGGTAAGTATATCGACCTGGCGCGGTTGAGGGAGCTGAATCATCATTTAGACAGGAGAATCAAAGCAGAGGGTTCGCTCCTCGAATTCGGATCTACTATGCGGAGTTGGGGGCTTGGACCGTACGCTGATCTCATGCGATCGGCGTTGGAGGCGTATGGGCGATCCGGTGGTGGCGCGTCTTCGACACCGTCGCGGATAGGTCATGTGGAGAACGCTTTGCAGCGGGGCGTAGCGGAGGCGACGATACAGTATGAAAGCAAGATGGTGCTATTGGGATCGATTGTGACGGGAGCTCCGTTTCTCGGCCTCCTGGGTACGGTGTGGGGAGTTATGGATGCATTCGGTTCCATTGCGCTGAAGAGCACAGCGAGCATACAGATGCTTGCCCCTGGGGTTTCGGGGGCACTACTTACCACCGTGGCCGGTCTACTCGTAGCGATACCTTCGGTTTTCGGTTATAATTTCCTCCTCACTCAGACGAAAATTATGATCACGGAATTGGAGAATTTCGCGAGCGCGCTGGCAGACCGAATTGAACTGGAGGCAAGGGAGGAAGTAAGAAGTGGAGAGTGATCCCCGGCAAGCCGGGACTTCGCTGCGCTCAGCAGTGAACAGTGTAAAAGGTTCAGAGTTGGAGAGTTGAACAGAAGATGATTTTACAGAAGGAAACCCCTTCGACGAGGCTCAGGGCAGGAAAGAGAACGGAGATGAGAGAGAAGGAGTGAAAAGTGTGGAGTAGCGTTTAAGCATGGCGAGGACATTTCATAGGAGAGAGAGTCTGGGGGCGATGTCGGAGATCAATGTCACCCCCCTGATCGATCTGGCCTTTGCACTGCTCATCATATTCATGATCACGGCGCCTCTTCTCGAGCAATCGATTGCGCTGGAATTGCCGGAGGAATCGCAGAGCGTCCAGGAAACAACTGGAGAATACAGATTTCAGACGATCTCGATCACGGTGGATGGGCAGATCTACTGGGGCGACACGGCGGTCGATGAAGAGAAGCTGGCGGAGTATCTGGAAAGTATGGCGACGGCTCCGGATCTTCCGGTGATCAATATACGCGCTGACCGGAGTATTCCGTACCAGCGAGTCATCAACGTGATTGACCTTGTGAAGCAGAGCGGACTTTCCCGGATCAGCCTCGACACGCGAATTGAATGAACTCCATCATTTCTCGAATTTTTGAAACAATGGGGTGAATTTGCGAGCAAATGATGCAGATGCGCGGTATGGAAAAGAGACCGCTTCGCAGCGCGCCTTCATAATTTCGGCTCTGCTTCACGGAGGATTCTTCTTTCTGTTGCTGCTGGGTACATTGGTAGAAGCGTTCAGACGAGAGCGGGATCCGCACGTTTTTACTCTAATTGCAGCTCCGGTGCCAAGAGTGGAAGACAGGGTGGAGGGGAGAGACGAGCTGTCCCCTTCAGGGCGGCAGCCTGAAAGCGAACCTGTGGAACCGCCCCCACCAGTGAAGAGAATTTCCTACGAGGATTTCGCAAAAATGCACGGAAGACCGAAGACGGCGCATCCGAGAATCCCGAAAGAGCGGAAAGTTGAAGTTGAAGAAATTGATATCGATCGATTAATAGCCAAAATGGCGGGTATCGTTTCCGAAAGCGAAGATGAGACCCGTGCAGAGTCCGCATCCGAATCTTTGCAATTGGGTCTTCGGTTATATATCGACCGGCTTCGAGAAAGTATCAATCTAGCATGGATGAAACCGGCAAGCTTGTCGGGAAGGCGATTGGAGGCGAACGTGCGGTTTAGTGTCGACGGAGTCGGTAAGATTGGTTCTGTCGAGTTGATCGATCCCTCGGGTAACGTTATTTTCGACGCCTCCGTGCGAGCAGCGTTTACGGATGCGGTCTCGATCGGGCCGACGCCCAACGGTCGGAGTTATACGTTGAGGTTGATGTTTCGAATGATCGATTAAACCCGCTTTTCTCGCACGAAGTCTAGAGAAGCGTCTGGGCTGGATCGCGGCTGCCAGCAGTTTGTAACGCCGACCCGCTTAAGAAAAGCGGGCTAGACCCGTCCACGAAGACGAAAAGCTTCCGCTTTCCGCTACAATCCGATTCGATTTGTGTGAACATTTCTCTCCTTGATAGCATCGGCGTCACTATTCAATTCTCTGATTACTTGCTCCAAGTGACTTCTAGAAGATACATGACGAGGACGCGGTCTTCGCTGAAGTTTAAATGGTAAGCATCTGAGATTTCTTCAACGGTTTCGATCTGCTCGACATTTTCGTGAAATTCAGGAGGAAAGTGGAAGAGGCCGAAGTCGATCACAGAGGCGTCAAATCCTACTGCATTAAGAAGATTTGTGGTTCTCTTCTCACTCAAAACCGAAACCTGCATGATGTAGGCGACACCACTCTTCTTGAGAAGGTCTGGGAGCAGAGAAACGAGGTGATCAACCATATTTCTGCCCCAAAAATCGGCTGGACGATGGGTCGATGGCTCACTCATAGGATCTACCGGCAGTTGATAAAGGCTGGCCACGATGATGTCGTATTTCTTGTCCGGAAGCTGGGTATAAAGATCGATTACTTTTCCCGTTACGCGTGCGGCAACGTCGTTGCGAAAAGCGTTTGCCATGGTGTTGGCAATGGCTTCCTCCTGGATATCGGTGGCATCGACATTTCGGGCGCCGTTTAGAGCCAGCTGCACGGTTAGGATTCCAGTCCCACAGCCGACATCAAGACATTCTTTCCCCTCCCCGAGGCCCGACTGGAAGAGGAATTTCCAAATCAGGAAACTTCCCTGGGTGGGCCGAAATACATTAGGATCCACTTCTATGGTTGGGAAAGCCAAAGGGTAGAGGGATCGGTCTCTCTTGTCGCGCCAGCGGGAAGGTTCGCTGGAAAGCTCAGGGATATTCGTCAGTGTCGAAATGGATTTCAATGGGTCCAGGGAGGCGATGTCTTTACATCGACCCGGTTTCGTATTCGCCACGCGTCTCTTCAGGGCAGCGATGTGTTCGGGCGAAACCCCGTTGCAGCCGCCTACGATCTGGGCGCCTTCTTCGCGCCACTGTAGCGCGAGGTCGGCGTACTCCTCTGGTCCCGTTGTATCGTCGAACTTCCAACCGGGGTCGAGGTAATGGCCGAGGTTCGGGTATACACCCAGAGGCAAGTCGGTGAAATCCCGTAGCCAGGGCAGCATCCCACGAATGTGCCTGATGGGTATGCTGTTGATCATGAGAGCGCCTATTCCCATAGATTCAAATCTTGCGGCGACGCGACCGAAGAGGTCGCCTTCGGGGCCACCCCAGTGTTGCCCATAGATCCCACAGACTCCCTCGAGACTTCGACGGAAACTGAGCCATACCGGAACCCCAGTTTCCAACATCGCCTCGATGGCTGGAATGGTCAATTGATCGCGGAACAGAGATATCGTTTCCATCAAGATAAGATCGGGTGGGTCTTCCGCGATAACGCGTGGTAAGAGGCGGAAGCGTTCGAGCTGCTCGGATGACGTTACCTCGCCGCTGACGCAAAAGGCGACGGAGCAGTCTGCTTCCCTGCCTTCCTCTGCCACGGCCTTTCTGGCCAATCGCACACCCAGGCGAGCGCAATCAAACCAGTGGCTCAATTGGGAGTTTCCCGTGATACTGCCGGATTCGAATTCGCGGGTGTTTAAAATGCCCCAGGTGGCGGTTGAAATCAGATCACATCCGGTGGTTACATAGCGTTTGTGGACTTCAAATACCGCATCCGGAGCATGGAATAATGCCCACGTGCCCCATTGCGAATCGTCACCCACGGTGTATCCATCGAGTGCGAGGCGTCCCAGTTCGGTGGCAACCCCTCCATTCATGATAACACATTGTTCCTTCTCGATGAGGTCGAGCAGGTGCCTGTAGGCCTTGGTGATTCGAAAATTGCTTTTCATTGGTGTATCAGGCTGGTAGATTGGAAGATTGGAATGGTGCCCTCCTTCGCCAAGGCTTGGGAGGGTCTCCGCTTACGCTTCGAGAGCAACGGCCTACATTCCAGCAATCCAGAAAAGTGGATAGTTCGCATGGTGATTCTCTTCCTGAAAGTTCTTTTCCTCGGAATAATGTATTTCATCTACTTTGCGCGATTTTTACATCCACGAAGTGTCCATAAATTTGCTGGAAAAACGTTCAAGGACCATTTTGTAACATTGATAATACTACTTGTCTACCTACTCTATATCTGGGGCCTATATTATTTGATTCGAGATCTTTAGATGGGAGGTCCGTCCGTGGAGAAGAGGTTTGAACAGAAGGAAACAGAGAAATGAGGAAATTGCATCAGATGCCGGTCGTCGGATTAAGAATTAGTGTCATTCTTGTGGCATTGCTTATTGGGGAAAGAACAGTTGCGGCAGCGGAGAGCGAAAAGATCCACGCCACGCACGGGGTAGCGGTGGGCGATGTATCAGAGAATAGCGCAGTGTTGTGGTCGCGCACGGATCGAGCAGCCGTTATGAACGTGCTACTGGTTGGGGAGGGGAGCAATCGGGCGATTCACCGAACCGCGACGGTCGATGCCGAGCATGACTTTACGGGAAAAATCGAAGTGGTGGATCTGAAGGCGGAAACACGCTACACCTACAAGGTATGGTTCAGCGAAACGGAGTCTGCCACTCGCAGAGGGCGGCCGACGGCGGAAGGGGAATTCCGCACAGCCCCGCTGGCGGCCGCCGAAAAAAGCGTCGTGTTTGCCTGGGGAGGGGACCTGGCTGGGCAAAATGTATGTCGCGATGTCGAGGAGGGGTTTCCTATCTTTGGAGCGATCGAGCGATTCGATCTGGATTTCTTTATCGGTCTCGGTGACATGATATACGCGGACGGCACATGTGAAGCACTTGGAAAGTTTGGAAACAGGCAGGTGCCCGGAGATTTTGAAAAATCCGCTTCGATGAATGACTTCTGGGCGCACTGGAAGTACAATCGCGAGGATGATGGATACCGCAAGATTCTGGCGAGGATGCCCTACTATGCTATTTGGGATGACCACGAAGTGGTCAACGACTTCGGGCCATACGAAGACCGGCGAGATGTTGCCCCCTACAATAAGGAACAGCACTTGATGCCCCTCGGTCGCCGGGCCTTTCTCGATTACAATCCTGTTCGAGAAATCCCGAATTTCCTTAACCGGCTCCACAGAACGATTCGGTGGGGAAGGCATCTTGAGGTTTTTATTCTCGATAATCGGCAGTACCGGGATCCGAAGAGTGGGACCGATAATCCCGATAGAATGAAAACGATGCTGGGAAAACCTCAGCGAGAGTGGTTAAAGGAGAGTCTCAAGAAGTCGCATGCTACCTGGAAATTTGTCGTATCCAGCGTTCCCATTTCCATCCCAACGGGTTGGCCTCCCGAAGACGGCCGGGACGGTTGGGCCAACTTTGATCAGGATACCGGGTATGAAAACGAACTCCTGGATATTCTAGGCTCTGTTCGGGAAAACGGGGTGCGAAACGTGATATTTATTACGACTGACGTTCATTTCGCGGCTGCATTTCGCTACACGCCATTTGAAGAAGAAACCGACTTTCAAATATACGAGTTTGTCTCCGGTCCTTTGAGTGCGGGGCTGTATCCAAATCGCGAATATGATACCAGCTTAGGGACGGAGAGTCTATTCTTCTACGGTCCTGAGACAATAGATTCGGTAAAAACTTACGAGGAAGCGAAGAAGTGGATGAACTTCGGCGCTGCGCTGATAAATGAAAGAGGATACCTGACCGTCACATTCAACAATGTTCAGGGAAGTGTCCTCTACCACATGAAACTGTCGCCCGAGTAAAGAGTAGGAGAGTGGAAGGGCGCTAAGATAACTGGACTATCGCTCGCCCATCGGCAGGATCAGGTTCTTCGACAAGCGAGCTTCCTACGAGTTGTAAGAATTGTTGTAGGAAGGCCGCTTGCGGCCGAAACCGAACGCAGTCGGACTTACCGTTTATGCCCGTTATCTTAGCGCCATTCGTGTCAGATTCCGAGTCGTTCAAACTGCTCCTGGGGAGCATCGTAGTGGCGCATTAGATCTTTCATCTTTTCGATCATTGCATCTTCGACTTGCCCATCTTCAATGGTTTTGCCCTGTTCGGGGTCGGATTGTAGATCGTAGAGGCGGTTACCGAATAGGTGTTGGTTCCACGAGCTGAAACCTTGCGAGGGAATTCGCAGGACGGGACAGCCTTTTGAAAAGGGTAGAGGGTCATCGAGCTGCGCATGTTGGAGGTCATTGGGATGAAACATAGCGCGCATGCCCGACGGCATTAGAGTATAATTATTGAGGGGAGTGTTATCAGGATTGGCTGCGGCACGCATATAGACGTAGCGCCCGTCGGTGATATTTACATGTCCACCGTGAGTGCCGAAGAGCGCCTCCTGACGAACCGGCTGGTCCTGGGCTATTGTTTCGCAAAGGTCGCTTCCGCGCATGTCGGGAGTCGTATTGAGATTGAAGAAATTGAGTAGGGTAGGTCCCAAATCGATGGCCGGCTGGACGAGGCTTTGGCGCCGTTGACCGGCCACTCCGGACCGTGGATCCCAGACGAAGAATGGGATATTGGCGAGGTGGTTGAACCAGGGCATCCTGCCTTTTCCCCACCAACCGTGTTCGCTCAAAAGAAACCCATGATCCGTCCAGACAATGAGGAGGGTGTCGTCCCAGAGCTCATGTTCATCCATGAGGTCAAGGACTCTGCCGAGGTGGGAGTCACACATACTGAGTAGGGCGGCGTAGTGGCCGCGGCACTGATCTATGAAATCCTGGGGTTCCTCAACTTCCCCATAAAAAGGCCAGTCAAAAAGGGGAGCATTGGCGTCCGTCAAGAGTTCCGGGTAGAGATCCTGGAAAATCTTCTGACTGAAAAACGGTTCATGGGGGTCGAAAGTCTCGATTTGGAGAAACCATCCATCTTCCCTGCAATTGCGGCGGAGAAAATCGAGGCCGGCGGCGAATGTTCTGGCTTGAGGCTGATCGGAAATCTGCCGCATGAACTGCCGGTTCACTTGATCCTGACGGTGCCAGTGATCCGTCAAAGCGTTTTGTCCGATGGCGTCGATTTCAGGAGGGTCGGCGACCTGGCCCATCCATAGATCGCCCTCCTGGCCACGATGAAATTGCCAGGTGCTGTATTGGGTATGGTAAGTAGCACCTCCGGATTCCCAATAGTGATAGTGATCGCTGATGAGATGGCTGCTGATCCCGCTTTCGTGCAGGATGCGTGGCATGGAGTCGTCAAACGGTTCGAGCGGGCCCCAGGAGCGGTGGAGGAAATTGGGACGACCGGTATGCAGCTCGCGCCTCGCCGGCATACAGGGCATAGAGCCGATATAGCTGTTGTCGAACGTTGTGCACCGATCCGCGAGGCGTTGAAAATTGGCGGCATGGGTCCAGCCACAGCCATAAGGCGGAAGCATGTGCCGGTTGAGCGAATCGAACATTACCATGATTGCTTTCATAACAGTTCCATGATGACTATAGGTTGAGGTGGGCCTAGTGTTTCATTTGTGAATTTGAATTCATGAAGCGAGAAAGAAGCGCATTGCTCAAGGCAAGAATGGAAGATTCCGCTTTCGAATCGAAGCTGGACCCATTTTTCAAAGCTGTCTTATCCGGGATACGAAAAGGTGAATTGAACGAGGAAGAAGACGGTGGACTCGATCACATTGAGATGCTGAGGCGCTCCCTGAAAGACCTCCTGGAGCGGGATCTCCGCGACGTTTTCAAGTTTATGGAGGGAGCTTCCTGGATAGCCTGGCAGGGAGGAGAATTTATAAGTCCGGATCTGATGGATTACCTGGTAAGGGAAGTTGCGGCAGTGCAGGAGAGTGACGGTTATATTCCGGTCAATAAGCATGCCGGGCTCTCACTTCCGATTCGATGGGCAGGAGAAAATCCATGGGGCGACCCGGAATTCAAACACGAGCTGGGTATTTACGGCTACCTCTACGAAGCGGCGGTGGCACGATTCGTTGCTACGGGCAAGAGTGATCTCCTGGAAGTTGCTATCCGCAACGCGGACCTGGTGACATCCGTTTACGGGCCATCCGGTAAACCCGGAGTTCCCGGTCACCAGGAAATCGAAATTGGGCTCCTGAAGCTTTACCGGTTGACTGGAGAAGTGAAGTATCTCGAACAGTGCCGTTTTTTTCTGGGTGAACATGGCCGGTTTAAAGGGCGCCGCTCCCATGGCGAACTGTATCGGGACAATAGAGCGCTGCTCGAGCAGAGAGATGCTGTTGGTCTTGTGCAGCGGGGTGGCTATATGTATGCCGCGATGGCTGAACAGGCCTCTCTTTCCGGTGATTCCGACCTCAGGCGAACCATAGAACGCATCTGGAGTGACTTTGTTAGTTCCAAGATCAATGTGACAGGAGCACCCTCGATGCGGGGAGGAAAGTTTTCCGAGGCTTCGGATTTGCCCATCACGCTTCGCCCGACTGAGCTCGATGCGTCCGTGTCGATCGCTACCTGGTGTCAGGAAATGTCCCTTCTGAGTCATGACAGCGGAGGAGCGGATGTTTTGGAGTGGCTCTTATTGAACAGTATCCTCCCCAGTGCGGCGGTGCGCCCAGAGCGCAATGATGGCGAAGAAGGACCCGCCGCTGTATCAATGGACAGTTTCAGATATCTCGCCTCTCTTCCCAGCCAGGTCTATGAGTTTGCGGATGGGGTTCTTTATGTGAACCTCTATTTTGATAGTAGAGCGAGTCTTCGTTGGGAGAGTCACCGGATCGTGGTTACTCAGACGACTTCTTACCCGAAGAACGGAGTAATCACGGTTCGCCTGGAAATGCAGAGACCGGTTTGCCTCACCCTTGCTCTGCGTGTTCCGGGTTGGACGAGAGCCCGGCCTATTCCGGGCAGTCTCTATCGCTTTCGGGAGACTTGCAGCGAAACGGTGAAGGTGAAAGTAAGAGGATGCGAAGAGACCATTCCTGAAGAGAGAGGCTACCTATCAATCCGCCGAAAATGGACAGACGGCGATGATGTGTGTCTCGAGTTTCCGATGCCGAAACGTCAAATCGCTTTTGATTCCAGCTTCAGACAGGATGTTGATCGTGTTGCGATTGCGAATGGTCCCGTTCTCTTTGCCTTGCGAGATTCAGGGAATTCCGTTGAGCTTTCGGACTTGTAAGGAAAGTCGGACAGATTCACAGGATGAAAAGAGGAGGATTCGCTTGTATCATCGCCGGCTCAATGATGCTGTTTTCCGTAGCGTTGTTGGGCGCCCGCGGTCCAGGCCGGATATCGGCCAGACTGTATGAATTAAACGCGGAGCTTTGGGATGCCGTCCGAGCGAAAAGGGCGGGCCGCGTGGGAGTGTTAATTCAGAAAGGAGCGGACCCGAATGCCGTGTCTGTGGAAGGGTGGACTGTGTTGATGGAAGCGGCGTCGAACGGAGACGGGGCCACATTCAAGACGCTTGTGAAAAAGGGCGGCAGTCCTCGCGCCATGGACCACGACGGATTCACCGCGCTCATGGCTGCTGCCACCGGTGGGAATAAGAAAATATACGAGGAAGTGTTTAAAGCGTCAGGCTATGGCAATCTCGTAGACAGCGAAGGATATACTCTGACGATGGCCGCGGCTATTGGCGGAAACGAGGAGATTTTCAACCATACCCGGAGGAAGGGTTTGAGTCTTACCGTTCGCGACAATTCAAATTACAGTGTTCTGATGGCGGCGGCCTCGGGTGGCAATGCCAGGATATTTGACGACGTTCTTGAAGCCGGGGGAAATCCCAAGGATAAAGATAAGAGCGGCTGGTCGGTGGCCCATGCGGCGGCCCGAAGCGGAAATCCGGAGATCTTTTTCAAGGTGCTCGAAGGCGACCCGGATCGGAATGCGCGCGATGAAGAGGGAAACACAGTCCTTATGGCGGCGGTGCAGGGAGCAAATTTTGCAATTATCGCCCTGCTCCTCGAGCATGAGGCGGATCCGAACACCCCGGATCTCGAGGGAATTACCCCACTCATGGTGGCAGCATACGGGAACAGCCTTACCGTGGTGCGGCTTCTCCTTGATGGGGGGGCGGATGTCAACGCCCGGGACGCCGATGGCGCCACTACCCTTATGGACCAGACGCAAGAGCGGGAATTTAATAGGGTTGTCTACTTGCTGAATGCGGATGCCGATCCGAATTTGGCGGACAACGGTGGAATCACTCCGCTCATGGTAGCTTCCCATTACGGGGACACCAAGATTGTGCGAAAATTGCTCGAGCACGGGGCAAAGCGAGATCTGAAAGACAAGGAAGGACGCACCGCCGTCGACTACGCCCGCGTCGCCGAAAATATCGGTACCGTCGAGCTTCTGAATACTTTTGATGAATAGCCCGCTAGCCCGCAAATTTCACAAGCCATCTGCTACGATCCCGGCGCGCCGGGACACCTCAAGGACTTGCCTCGTCCGCCGACTTCCACGTGTTCCAACACACCGTCATCCGCCGGACTTTGGTAAGCCCTTGATCCGCAGCAACCTCCGCTGTCTCGCGACGAAGTGTGTGAAATATGCGGGCTAGGGCAGCCAGCAATCAAAGGCACGCTAAACACATACCAGCCGCCAGGCAGGGTGGCCTTTAGGATATTCTCCATTCTCTTGCGAGCGCGGCTACATATATCTAAGACTTACGATGCACAGTAGCCGTCCCCGCCGAGCGGGACAAGAACGTGGGGGGGGGGGTCAGCGGAATCCACTTCTAAGGCTTGACCCCTTCCTCGAAACATCGAATTAATGCAGTAACCATCACGCTAAACACGTATCAAGATTGGGGCCGTAGCTCAGTTGGAAGAGCGCCACAATGGCATTGTGGAAGTCGTCGGTTCGATCCCGATCGGCTCCATCCTTCGCCAAGGCTACGGTTGGTGTACCATCCTTCGTCTGAGTTGAGATATGAGGGCTGGCGAAGTACGCCAATTGCCCTTGCCAGGGATTCAATCATGGGTTGTCATTGTAGCAATGGAGTCTAAACCCGACCAACCGAATAATCGCTTACTTATTGTCGATGATGAGGAGGCAATGAGGGAGTCGCTGAAGGCACTGTTTCAGGACCAATATGAGATCGAAGTATGTTCGACCGGAGAGGAAGCTATCGCCCTTTCCAGGAACACGGTATTTTGATTCTCGGAGCATTAGGTGATGATATTGATGGCCTTATGTAAGTTAAAGACGAAATCATCACAGAGTGCGGGAGTGGATTCAGCGCCCATGGAAGACTTGAGGCTGAGAACCAGTTGCCTGCATGCAGCAAGAATTCTGGCTGCGTTATGATTACGGATCATACATCGATCTTCATCGAAGAAGCGATCCCTGGGGTAATGATTTTTATTTTCGATCGAGCAATGGTTGCGAATTTTCGAGAGGAACTGTTGAGGGCTCAAATCGGCGGGATCGAGACTGCTTACGTAGTAAGAGCGTTCAGAGGAAGGTTCAGCTTTGTTTGGATAATGGAAGGTGCGTTGCACACAGGCGAACTGGCGGGCATGGGGCAGGCCGGCAGAGGGAGCGCTTAGAGAATGGGTTGCTATTTGACGTATTTCGAGTCGCCCATGGTCATTGTCCACGGTTTGGTGGAGAAAAAGGGGGTGGAGCTGAAGAGATTCTGAGCGTATTGATGCATGTTGGGCTGATTGTCTTTAATTTGAATAACATAGTCAGCACTGAGTTCTTCGACGACGATGTGGGCAGTTTCTTTTTGATTATGCATGGCGTCGAAGGTGAAGGTGGAGCCGTCCAAAATGGGCATCTTTCGCAAGAGAGTCTGGGCGGCGGTGATCTCGTTGGATTTATCGGCGGTAGCGACTTGGGCTAAGGTTTGAGCGCTTTGGTGATCGACTGCGGCCACCAGGTGCAGAGCCTTTGATTCTTCGGTGTTTGTGCCTTTGAGGGTCTTGCCGTCGACGGCAATATCGCGGGGCAAACAGCCGTCTTGTAAGCAGATGAATTCGGTGAGGGTTTTATCGAAGAGCTCGGCCTTTACGTTTTGCAAGACCCGATAGAAGACATCATAGCAAGGGGCCTTATAGCGGCCTGTTTTGGGGTTTTTCCAGGAGCGTAAGGCGCGCAATTGGGCTTGATTGAGATGATGGGCCAGGCGCACGATGCCCTTGAGGGTCTGTTTGCCGCACATCGTGCCGAGCACAATCATGCTCAGGACCGTGGCGAGCCGATATCTAAGGCCCGCTTTACGACGGAAGTCTTCTATCTGATTGAAGCGTTCCCACAGGCTGCTCATCTGTTCCACTTTGAGGCAGACCGCATGGGAGTTATCGGTTTCATTGAGCGCCTGGCTCTGTGCCGCGGGCAATGGCCCTGAAGCGCGCAAAAGCTCAAGGGCATTAGCCTTGAGGGGTTTGACCCAGATCTGCTTGGGACGCTCATGGCGTTGATAGAAATCTTCGCGTTGGCGGCCATATCCCGCGCTCAAGCCCAAGGGCGTCCACCCGCTCGCTTCGTAGCAAGTGCCCCGGTGAATCTGTGGGTCCACGAACGTTTCCGCTACTAAGGGACGATAGCCAAAAGCCTCCTGCCAGTGATCGGCTAAGACTCTCAGGCACATACCCAACGTCTTGGAGGCCAAATTTGCAAGATCCACCCCGGGCAAAATCAGAAAACGCCGGTTCTGTACTACCAGTTTCAATCGTGCATGCCGTTGCGCCCCGTCCCACCCGATCCATTCGTCTCGATCCTTCAGCCGGTAGGATGCGGCCCCCCACAAGAGCAGGCCCATCCATTGCCCGTCGATCTGCGCCACATAGCGCAGGGTCTCTCCTGCGCTGCCCGCACTGTGTAAATAATGATGTTGTTTCAATAGATCATTGAATCGCTCCTGCTCTTCGGGCAGGACCAGACGCAGAGTTAAACGATCTATCGAAGGATTCAGTTGGTAAGATTTTTTGTCTTTCATCCCATCTTAACATGACTGATTCCCTCGGGTTTGTCTAGCTCTTTTTTTATCTTCTTGCTTATCAGCTAGTTGCTTCCTGGAATCCTTTTACCCTGTTTCCAGGAAAGAACCGTTTACGATAGCATTGATCGATATGATGATGGAAGGTATGTTGGGTGTTGAGGTGCTTAAGGAGCTAAAAGAAATCTCTCCTTTCACTGAAGTAATAATCATAACGGCTTATCCAGCGCAGGAGACGATCAGTAAGGCACGGGCTTTCGGAGCCTTCCGTTATGTAGGCAAACCTTTTAAATCTGATCATCTCAAGGAGGTTGTGAAGAAGTGCCGGGACCACTGCGATTTTATGAGACGGTAAGAGCCTAGGAATCTGTCGGATTTCGCTTTGCGATTTTTCGGAGTGCGCGGTTTTTTTTGGGTGCATTCGTGGTTCGCGGCCGATTCCACCACCGACATCTTCCTACACCCTCCTCTTTTTTCTTCTTCGAAAAAGGCGAACGAAGAATAACTGAGGAACCCTGAGAGCTGACTCAAGGGCGATCGCGAGAGAGAGCTTCAGACCTCACTATATTGCCCCTCTAAAGGCACTATGCAATCGCAAGTTTAAATCCCGATTTTTTGCCCAGTCGGAAGATGATTCTTCGGCCTGAACCGTCGGGCATCAGTAAGGGCTTCTCATTGAGAGTTTGCAGATACTCAAGCACCACCGCCTGCACCCGAGGGGGATAAGTTGCGGTGGGGAATAAATGCGCTTCGACCGCACAGCCCCTCTCTATAAGAACGCCGTCACTGTGAGTCAAATTGCGAAACAGATCGTGGTCGTCACGATAGTTGTTGTAGCGAGCTTTAAAGGGTTCGAGCTGCTTGTAGAAGCTGTTACGGGCGAAGATTTTCAAGGCATCCATGAGGGACTTGTTAGCGGTGTCCAGGCGGACATAGTTTTCATCAATGAGGCGCTGCAGCCTCGAGCATTCGGTGTCGATTTGCTCCAGTTCGAGTTGGAGGGCTTTGAGGGCCTGATCGAGTCGACGGATCTTTTCGCCCCTTGAGGCGCTTTTGCCCGGGTGGGCATGCTCGGCCAGGAGCAGTCTTTTCAATTCTTCGGTGCATTGCTGTTTTTGCTTCAGGAGGGCTTTGGCGGCACCGCTTTTCTCCTGCTTGTCCTCAAGGTGTTGGGCTAATCGCTTGTAGTGGACGGTGCGATAAGAGGTGATCTGATTAATCCCAAAGTGCTTATCGAGGTATTTGAAGTCATTCTCCTGAATCCAGCGACTGAACATCCCTTTGATTACCTCTTCATTTCGGGCCTGCTGATCGGTCGCCAGGATGCTCACGGTAATGGTTCGATTTTTTGGATTGGTCGCCTCCACGATCCACTGCACCAGTTGAGGATTTTTCTTCCAGGGGCCCCGCTGATAGCGAAGATGATACTCCTGGAGATCTTCGGCATGGTTGCGCGCGCGCTGCAGGCGCAACTGCCCGTCGATCCGTTGGAGGGGCTGGGCGCTGGCCTTGTAACCTTTTTCCCAGGTAATGATTTCGAGTTGAGGATGCTCCACGATGGCTTCGTAAAACCACTCCGCGGCGATCGCCCGGTCCACGTAAATGCTCACCTTCTTATCAGCCGGCAACTGCACCAGCTCGAGCATCGCTTCGCAGTTGGGGATGAACCGTTCCCTTATATCCTCATAGTTGTCGGTACTCGCAAAATAGATCGGATAGCCCTTGAGGGTATGAATAAAATCGCTGTGGAGCGCTTTGTCGGCCAGACGGATACCCGGACACCATCCCGCCAGCACCTTGCTCATTCCGGTGTAATGTTTGGTGTGCGGATCATAATAAAAGCTCTCTTCATCCGAAGCATTCAGGCCCCTCGCGTTCACTCTGAGGATCTCTCTTAAAAGCCCTTCATCGGCCAGGGCGCTAAGGCTTTGGCGTTGCAGATAGGGGGTATACAGGACTCGCCCGATGAGTTTTTGCAGGTCTTCGAGATCGAGCAGTTTGCTCTGCTCGATATTGACCGCGGCCAACAACCCGCAAGCCACCCATTGTTTCAAAAGCCAGCCCTCTTCGCGATCAATCTGAGCGACTTCTCTGAGCGCGGCACTGAACAGAAGTACTCCCAGGTGCCGATACCATTGCACCGCTTCGGAGCTCTCCCTCGAAAAATCGGGAGACTCCTTGCGATTGTCCCCTTCGCTTTCGGGGCTATTTTCTGCTTCTTGCTCCTGTTCGTCCCTCCCCGAGTCCTCCGGGCAATCCCAGGGAGTCTCCCGATTTTGCGCCCTCTCGGCTTCGGCCTCCTTTGCCCGGGCCTCTTTAAGCTCCTTAAAGACAGGGCGCAAAGTTTCCCCACTGAGGTTAACTCCGAACACCTCCTCGATCTCCCCCCGTATCTTCTTGCTGTAGCCATACCGACTCTCCCCATAGATCTGCCCGAAGCGCACCCGCCCAAAACTCCGGATTTCCCTCGTCAATTTGCGATGAGCGCTGCGTCCCGCCAGCACTCGCGCTAAGGTCTCGGCATCTCCGCTTTGAAGCGCCTCCCCCCACCGCTTCATCGTTTTGGGGTCAACCTCAAATTGCTTCTCTAAGCGCCCTTTCTTCAACCCCGCATTGTAGAGGCGCCCCACCAATAGCTTGAATTCAACTTGCTCCCGATCGTCCTCTACGACTTCAAAAAGCTCATGCCCGTAATAGACGTGCAGTTTGCCTTCGCTCAGATCCCGATAGACCGTGATCGAGGGATTACCCTTGTCCACTCCAAGGATGCACTGTAAGAAGGTCTCTTCTTTGACGGTAGGTTTCTCCATTTTTCTTCGAATTTGATGGTTCGAAGATGAAGCCTACCGTTTTCTTTAGCTCTTAAAAGCCGGGAATTGTATCTGCGATTGCCCCCTGCCCGCCAACCCGCATGATAGCGAGTTCTGAGCTTGGATTTACCGCCTACTCTATCGGTAAAGACGATCGGTATCTCCTGAAAACAGAACCCTGCAAGATATGCGTAGAAATTGGTTTCGATAATAAAACCGTATCCATCGCTTTCAATACGAGTCCAATCAAGTTCCTCCAATACTATTCTCTTGAAGGCCCGAAATCCGCTGGTCGGATCCGATAAAGGCATACCGGTGAGCAGGCGAGTATAAATCCCCGCGCCAATACTTAAAAGGAGACGATAAAAGGGCCAGTTAATCACTCTGATACCACCGAGATAGCGCGACCCAACGACAGAATCGGCGTTATCCTTGAGGCAGGATAAAAGGGCTCCGATATCCTGCGGGTCGTGAGAACGATCAGCATCCATCTGCACAAAACCGTCATATCCCTTATCCAAACCCCAGAGAATACCCTCTTTTACGGCGCTGGCGTATCCTGATTTTCTGATCCTTGATATGAGAAAAAGCCTGCTCCTGTATTCTTTATGTCTCAATACCACTTCGGCGGTCCCGTCCGGTGAATTATCATCAATTACAATGACGTCTAAATCAACGAGTGGTAAGCTAAAGACTTCCTTTAACAGAATCTCGAGACTACTCGCCTCATTGAAGGTTGGTATGATTAATATCGAACGATTTCGAATTGCCTCCATTCGATCAAGCAAGTTCGACGGATTCCCTCGAGTCGACTCGAAGAATCCTCGCTTGATAGAAACTCAGGACACCAATCGGGGTTTCAAGAGTCATCCGGACGCTGTGCCTTAGCGAATAGGAGAAATCCCCAGCGTTTCGGTATTCATCTGCGTTCCCACTGGTTGCACGCGTCGGATAGTTTCCAGCTCAAACAGGCAAGAAAAGGAGCTGTGAACATGAACGATTCAACGGAGACCGAGGAGAAACCCTCCGCCGCCAGGAACGCGAAAAGCTTATCACGGGTAAAGTAGAGGATGTGTTGCTCCTCATAGGTGACTTCGCTGACTCGATTGACGAGAAACTCGAGGAATAGCCATAAGCTGCGATAATTGGGTGTAGTAATCAGGAGTTTTCCACGCGGACGAAGGACTCGTTTCGCTTCCTCGAGGAGTTCATGTGCCTGTTCAGGGGTTAGGTGTTCAATTACTTCGACCAGCGAGGCAACGGCAAACGTTGCATCGTCAAATGGGAGCGTAGGACCGTCAATCTTTTGAAAGGTCCGCTGGGCACTTCCGTAGGTGCTTGTGGCGTACTCAATCTGAGATATCGACGTATCGACGCCAAAGCACCTTAGCCGACCATCCACCATTCCAAGCATCGAGCCGGGACCGCAGCCGATATCGAGAATAGGTGACAGGTCACCGAAAGATTCTAGAATGAGATTGAATTCCAGGTGATGCCACTTACTTCGGATACCCCTGTTTTTTCCGAAAATCCTGTCGTAGTAACCAGCAGGGATGCTGTCATAGTCGAATTGTGCCTTTGTGTGTTTTCCAACGATCAAGACCCTACTTATCCAGTAGAGAGCGGTCGCCGGGAAAATGGAGTATTGCGCTGTTTGGGCAGGAGTACTTGAAAACAGGAGAAGCCCGAGCGAAACTTTCTACGAGAGTTGCGTAAGCAGAAAGGCGCCACGACCGAATCGGCCACGACGCCTTTCCCCAATATGCAAAACACCGACAAAGGGTAAGAGTGGTTAATCCGTGACATAGTGCAAGTATTTTATTCAGAAATTCTGGATAAGATTGCCATATGGCGGGGAGCGACTATCTGAAGAGCAATATGAGACCGGCGTTGGTTGTTCTGGCAGGTGGGGTGGGTAAAAGGTATGGCGGCTACAAACAATTGAAGGAGGTCGGCCCCTCGGGAGAGACGATTCTGGAGTATTCAGTGTATGATGCGATACAGGCGGGCTTCGGGAAGGTAGTATTTATTGTTGGGAGCGCCATTGAAGAGGAAATCCGAAGTAGGTTGACTTCGAAACTGGAGGAGAGAATCGAAGTTCGCTTCGTGCGGCAGGAGTTAAATACATTACCTTCCGGATTTACCCTCGATAGCTCGCGCACAAAGCCGTGGGGGACGGGGCACGCCGTGTGGGTGGCGCAGCCGGCTCTGGCGGGTCCTTTTGCCGTAATAAATGCGGACGACTATTATGGACCGAGCGCATTTTCGATTCTGGGCGAAAATCTCAGCCGGTTGACAGAGAATTCAATTCCTCATTGGAGCCTCCTGGGCTATGATTTGAACAACACCCTTTCCGATCATGGTCCCGTTTCCCGGGGGATATGTGAAGTCGATAGCGACGGATTTCTGCTGAACATAAAGGAACGAGAAAAAATACGGAGGACGGACGGCAGTGGCGTGGAATGGGAAGACACCGACGGAACTTCCCATTCTTTAAATGGGGATGAGACAGTGTCGATGAATCTTTTCGGTTTCGGGCCGGAGGTGCTCAATATTCTGGAGGGCCTATTCATTGCCTTTTTGAATGAATTCCGAGACGATGAAGAAGCGGAATTCTTTCTCCCCACTGCTGTGGATGAGGCTGTGCGCCGCGGTCTGGCACGCACCCGGGTTCTGATCACGACGGAGAAATGGCGGGGAATTACATACCGTGACGATGTCGAAGAAGTCAAAGCGCACATCAACGAGGAAGTCAGGAAGAGGCTGTATCCGGAATACCTCTGGCGCTAGGAAACTGTCGGTCCCAACTCCGTCGGAATCTCGATCCCTCGCCCAAGAATCCGTACCTCAGGGATGTTTTGAAAGCTCGCCCGACAAATTCCTAGTCGACGAAAATCGCGATCGCGGTCGAATTGTCGGGCCCCCCTCGTTCATTCGAGAGATCGATAATTTGCCGTGTGCATGCTTCTGGAGTTTCGGCTTTGGAGGCCTCTTCGAGAAGCTCCTCTTCGGACTGAGTTTTTGTGACGCCGTCGCTACAGATGAGAATCCGATCTCCGTTGAGCAACTTGCATTCGTAAACGTCGACTTCAATAGTTCCCTGCTGTCCCAAACACCGCGTGAGGGTATGAGAAAAATATTCGGGTATGTAAACAGCCTCGTTTGGCCCCAGGCGGGAACGCATCTCTGCCGCCATGGTGTGATCGGTAGTCAATTTCTCGGATTGTCCGTCTCGGAAAAGATATACAGCACAGTCGCCGACGTGCCCGATAGTGGCAGTGTCGCCATTGAGATGAAGGACGGTGAGGGTTGATCCAATGCCGATCTCCTGGCTCACTTTCCTGCCTTCTTCGTAAACAATGTGATTAAGATAATTAAACAGCCTCTCGTAGTCGAGCTGCGCAACGTGATGATTATCCGAGATCGCCTCTTCGAGATGGGAAATGGCGAGATTGCTGGCCAGGGCGCCCTCGGGAAGGCCTCCCAATCCGTCGGCCACGGCATAGATCTGACGCTCATCATTGACGAGAAGCATATCCTCGTTAATCTGTCTAACTATGCCTCTATCTGTTAGGCCGCAGGTCGAAATATTCATGGCAATGGTGGAGGGAGAGGTGAAGCTGCCTCTACCCGCATCCAATTCCGAACCTTCTATCTGCCCTTCTTCCTGCATAAGCGCCCTTACGAATAAACTGAAAGTAGGCCTCTTTGAAAGCGGAATTCGTATGATTTGCGGAGACACTGCCCTATATTGACGATCTGCCCCGACAGAGTCCTGGAGGTAAGTAGCATGTTTCTTAGGATGGAGAACCCGAATTCAGGGTGCCATCACCATTCTTTCTGATTCACAATAAGGTATTCTTAACAAACCTCAATCCTAAAGGGGAAGGAAGTGTGTTGATCGATCTGACCGGCTGAATCGTGTGAACTCTCTCACTGGCAGCATATCGAGAAAACGGCGACCGTATTCGCGTGTTAAGATACGTGAGTCGAGGATTGTAATGTTTCCTTTATCTGAGATTTTGCGAATGAGCCTGCCCACACCTTGTCGCAATTTCAGGACGGCGTCGGGCAGAGTCATTTCGGTAAAGGGGTTACCTCCGTGTGACCTTATCCATTCCCCTCTCGCCTCCACGATAGGGTGATTGGGATTCTCGAAAGGAAGCCGTGTTATTATGACCTGGGAGAGGGCGGGGCCGGGCACATCGACGCCGGCCCAGAAGCTGTCCGTACCAAAGAGTGCAGCATTCCCGAGGGAAGCGAACCGGGTCGCTATGCGGGTGCGCGAGCCATCCCGCCCCTGCATAAGTAAGGTCCTGCCAGCGGTGGTGAGGGCGTTTTCCACGAGGCGCGCCACACCGTGCATATCCGTATAGCTGGTGAAAAGCACGAGGCTGCCTCCGCGCACGCGCAGGGAGCAGAATGTGATCATCTCGGAGAGGTATTCGAGGTGGAGTGACGAGTTTTCACGGGTGGGAGGGGGCGCATCGCCGGCGCAGAATACTCGCATCTGATTTGCAAAATCAAAGGGGGAACGGACCTGTTCGGCGGGAAAGCCGGTTGCGCCGATTCTCTCTGAGAAGCCGTCGAATCGGGGACCTTCGGCCAGAGTCGCGCTGGTCACCAGGACGGCGGTTTTGCGAAGAAAGAGGCGCTCGCGAAGGTGAGGCGCCACATCTATCGGGGCAGTGCGAAGAGTGACGTTCCTGCCTTGACGACCACTGCGCTCAACCCAATAAACCTGACCCTCATGATCGAGAGTGATGCACTCGTTAATGCCGTGCTGATAGCCGCTCAACTGCTGCCTCAGATCGAGAAGCTCCTCGCGCTCCTGCTCATCCTCGATCTTGTTGGCGCTTTCGGAGAGGCGTGTAACGAGTTTGCCTAGGGAGGGGTTTAGAATAGGTTCGCACCACCCTTGTCGGTAAACGCGCGCAACGTCCTGATTGCACAGTAACTCGTGACGTATGGAAGAGAAGAACTCCTCCGCTTTTCTGATCGCTTTTTCCACGGCACGGCAATCCTTCTCGGATCCGTGGAGGGTAAATATGCCCTTGTTGTTTCGGGGGTTGTAAAGGCGTTTTAGGAGACGGTCGATGCCGTAGGAACTGATGCGGTGACCGAATTGCTCGGTGGCGACTGAGGGAACGGTATGACCCTCGTCGAGAACAGCAAAATCATTCGGGAAAAGCAGTCCCGGTGTGTCGCCTTGCGGGGCGGAGGCGGTGTTCATGAGAGAGAAGAGGAGACTGTGATTGAGGACAATGAGATGGGCTTTGCGTAATCGCGCGCGCGCGCGCTGGAAGAAACAGAATGTGGGATTGCAGTTGCGCCGATTACAGGCTCTCGCATCCGCGTTGACCCATTGCCAGACCTGTCCGGGTGGTGGTGGATTGAGATCGTGCAGCAGACCGGTTTTCGTGTCGTTGGCCCAATCCGCGATGCGTCGGAGTTCGTCCTGTTCGACGGAATGGAAGAGTTCCAGTTTCGTCTCGAGGGCGCGGGCGAGCCGGGTGGTGCAGAGGTAATTACCCCGACCTACGAGGAGAGCGAATCTAAAGCCGGCGTATTTGTTCAGGCTCGGCGTAGAACTCAAAAGGGTGCGGCAAAGGGGTAGGTCTTTCTCCTGAATCTGTTCCTGTAGCGAGATGGTGTGCGTAGAAACAAGGCACTGCCGTTTTGACTCGACCGCGCTTATTATCGCCGGAATCAGGTAAGCCAGGCTCTTCCCAACTCCGGTGCCGCCTTCGAACAATAGCGGATGAGCGAGTTTGAAGGCCTGAGCGCTCGCCAATGCCATTTGTTCCTGCTCCGGGCGGTGTTCCAATTTCAGATTGGAGACGAGCAATCCTCTTTCGCAAAAAATCTCTTCCGTCCGATCGAGGGTGGGATCGGATTCGTGTTCGGAGTGGATCGTCTCTCTCAGGCTTATCATGAATTCCCAGGACAGTGTCACCTAAAGGAAATTACACTGAGGCAGCACTTCTATGAGACCGGATACGATAAACCGGTTGGCGCGAAAGTCGAACTGTCTTTTGTGTTGCCATTTAAATAGGTCCAACCATGAACTAAAACTCATGTCTGACCCGTCGATCGAGAAACTCCTCTACCTTCAGGAATGCGATGCGAGATGTGACAGAATAAAGGATCAGCTCCGGCGTATTCCTCTCGAGATTGAGGACTATGAGAAGAAGATCAAAAAGGACGAGCATTCGATCGATCAGAAGAGCTCCTCAATAATGGATCTGGAAGTGCGGAGAAGAGAATTCGATAACGAGGTAGCAGCGGCGGAGGAACAGATCATCCGATATAAGAATCAGCAGCTTTTGGTTAAAAAGAACGAGGAGTATCAAGCCCTTCAAAACGAAATCGATACCATGTCGTCGAAGATCAGTGATCTGGAAGACGAGGAGATCGCTTTGATGATTGAGATCGACGAGGCGAGGGAGAGCGCTCAATTGGATGAGATCGAGAGACGACAGAGAATCGAGGAGTTTCGGCGGCACATCGATCAGCGAGGAGAGCACCGAAAGGAATTTGAGGGAGAACTGGGGGAGGCCGAGATGGCGGTGAAAGAGGCCGTCAAGCGGCTCCAGGATGGTGAGTCCAGGATATATCACTATGTTAAGAAACAGACGAAACGCTTTCCGCTTGTTGTCCGGATTGTAGAACACATGTGCACGGGTTGTCATATCAAGCTTCCAACCGATATCGAAGTGGCGACGCGAAAATCCAAGGAGTTGACCCGTTGCCATAATTGCGGCCGCATTCTTTACGACTAGGGAGAAGTTTTGAACTTGATAAAGACAGCCAATTGAATCTAGTTTGTTGTGCTCTTACCGGTTTTTCAGGGAGAGTGCATTTGTTCTGTTCTATGAGAGTAGAGAGGAAAGTCCGGACACCAGAGGGCAGGGTTCCCCGTGAAAACGGGGGCATTCGGTGTTTACATGCCGAGTGACGGAAAGTGTCGCAGAAAATATACCGCCCCGCTTCCGCCAAGGCTTCGGCGGGCGCCGCCCGCCTCCAGATAATGCGAGGCAGGCACACCCCAGGAAGCAGATGGCGAAGTGGGGTAAGGGTGAAAAGGTGAGGTAAGAGCTCACCGCCCCGAAGGTAACGGAGGGGGCACGACAAACCCAACCCGGTGCAAGACAAATAGGAGACCGGGTGGCCCGCCTGCAATGGTCTCGGGTGTGTCGCATCCCGATTTGTCGGGAATCGCTGCTTCGGCGCGATAGATAAATAAATGCGCCCTCTTCACGAGGGTAACAGAATCCGGCTTACTCCTCCCTGAAAGCCGGTTTATTCCGTACAAATTCGGGTTTGACATTGGGAATACGGAATCCCACTCTCCCCGTTTTCTGCAGCTGTTTAGAGGCAGACATGGCAAATCTCAAGTCATCGGTAAAGGACATACGGCGCATCATAAAACGCACGGCTCGCACCCGGCAGGTTCGAAGCGAGCTGAAAACCGTGCGTAGGAGCCTCGATGAGGCTGTGGCAAATGGTGAGAAGGGCGATGAAATCAGGGCGGCCGTCCAGCGGTTTGCATCGGCACTCGATAAGGCCGCCAAACGTCGGATCATTCATCCTAACAAGGCAAATCGCCATAAGTCGGAGTTTGCCCGCTTTCTTGTCAGATAATTCGGATCGCTTTTATGGGAAATCTCAGGAAGAAACGGGCGCGTAAAATTGCCAAACACAAAAGGAGGAAGCGCTCCAAGTCAAATAGACACAAGAAGCGGACTTGGGGTTAGCATCCCTACTTGAAGGCCGAGACATCTAAATCTTATCCGTTCTTTTTTCCCATCCTGCCCCAACGTTATCCCGGATGGTCGAGAGAGGTTGTCTTCAAATTTGCCTCCCTTCTCCTCGTTACCTAAAATGCTAATTGATAGTCTATTATCAAAATATCGGGGGAGTATTTTTTTCTTGTAAAGACTTATTGATGAATACATTTTAGAACTTCGCTCTATGTCGGGAAGGTAAAATGTTGCTCTCGTAGATCCGTCCCTTTTCATAATTAGATAAACTTTAAGCGGTTATACCGAAGTCGTAATGTTTTCTTCGAAATCAAAAGGATTATTTGTTGAATTCAGTGAATACAGCATACTTGCCGCAGTTACCTCGGGTTTGGAACCCCCTTTTGTGGTGGAGAGCCTTCACGAGTGTCAGGGAGGAGAGGATTCGGAAAGCGTGCGAGCATTCATGGATGGATTGAGATGGAAAAAGGCAGGCACTTACATGAAGGGACGCTGCGGAGTTTACCCAAAGAGCCGTTTTTTGCGCCGGACGACCCTGGAATCGCCGGCGAAGGCGAAGCAGCCTAACTTCTTTGCGGAACTGCTGAATTCTCAATTTCGAATCGATCCGTCGAAGAATTCGGTAGCTGTAGTCAATGCGGTGGACGGAACCGAATTTTCGGAAGAGAAGGGGGTGCAGAACCAGAAAGAGCTGATGTTCTGTGGAGCGAGCACGGAGGAGTTTAATCAAATTCAGGAAGATATCATAGGGTATGGTATCTATCCGGACACGCTTGAGTTGGGGTCGATAGCGAGCGGTAGCGGGTCTGATAAATTACACAAAATTTAAGAAGGAAAAATTTCCCACTCTTGTTCTGGAGGTTACTCCGACCAACTCAAACGTCTTTATATTCAGCAGCACGCAGGTTGATATCTGCCGGCCCATTCCCTACGGATTGAACAGCATGTTTCCAACTGTGCAGAGTGAGTTGGGTCTGAAAGATGAAGAATCTGCCCGCAAGCTCTTCTACTCAAACACGTTTGATTTTTCGGAGATGGGCCCCTCGCTGCTAAAGAAGATGCTGAAGGAATTACAGGCATCGACCGGATTTTACGAAGTGCAGACGGGACAGACGATTGGCCAGCTTTACCTTACCCTTCTGCCGGTTAATTTTCGATGGATACACAACACATTGTCGAAGGCATTGGGAGTCGCCGTCCTGAACTTGGACTACGCGGGCTGGCTGAAGTCCCTGGATATTTCCGTGATGGATGGAGTTATGTTGGACGGTTTGGACAGTCGATGGCTTGGACTATTCGGATTAATGGGAGACTACACGCCAGAGGAAGGGGAGAATGGCAAGAGCTAAGAAAGATGTTGAGCCTGGCTGGCATCCGAATTTTCGCAATTCGGAGGCCCTGCCTGATATCAAGGTCATTCGAACGGATTTTCTTGTTAACGGCTTGGCCGTTGCGATTTCAGTGGGCCTGCTCTTTATCGTAGCCCACAACGAGTTTGATGGACGGTCACTGAGCCGGGAGATCACTGATTTGAACAGCAAAATCAGCGCGAAGGCGGCGCTCAACGAAAACAATCTTAAATTGAGCGCCGAATTCGACACACTTTCCAACCAGTATACGGAGTTGAATAACTTTCTTTCGGTTCCGGTGGCGCCCTCAAGATTAATGATGGCCATTTCCGAGACTCTGCCGCGTGAGATTCTCCTACAGACGATCAATTATACGGACCAGCCGGTGGTAGTGGAATCGAAGAACGTGATGTCAAAGGCGATCAACTTTCGGGGCTCGGTGTCCGGGAGCCTGGAACACCCCGCCACACAGATAGTTACAGACTATATCAAAACTATTGAGAAATTGGAGATACTGAAAGATCGGCTGAACAAGATTGAACTTGTATCGCTGGTGCGAAATCCTCAATTGGGCCTATTCAACTGCGTGATTCGCATAGAACTTAAACCTGTATAGCCCTGTGGATGCAGCAGCCATACTTGCCCACGGTATTTTGATTCTCGGAGCATTAGGTGATGATATTGATGGCCTTATGTAAGTTAAAGACGAAATCATCACAGAGTGCGGGAGTGGATTCAGCGCCCATGGAAGACTTGAGGCTGAGAACCAGTTGCCTGCATGCAGCAAGAATTCTGGCTGCGTTATGATTACGGATCATACATCGATCTTCATCGAAGAAGCGATCCCTGGGGTAATGATTTTTATTTTCGATCGAGCAATGGTTGCGAATTTTCGAGAGGAACTGTTGAGGGCTCAAATCGGCGGGATCGAGACTGCTTACGTAGTAAGAGCGTTCAGAGGAAGGTTCAGCTTTGTTTGGATAATGGAAGGTGCGTTGCACACAGGCGAACTGGCGGGCATGGGGCAGGCCGGCAGAGGGAGCGCTTAGAGAATGGGTTGCTATTTGACGTATTTCGAGTCGCCCATGGTCATTGTCCACGGTTTGGTGGAGAAAAAGGGGGTGGAGCTGAAGAGATTCTGAGCGTATTGATGCATGTTGGGCTGATTGTCTTTAATTTGAATAACATAGTCAGCACTGAGTTCTTCGACGACGATGTGGGCAGTTTCTTTTTGATTATGCATGGCGTCGAAGGTGAAGGTGGAGCCGTCCAAAATGGGCATCTTTCGCAAGAGAGTCTGGGCGGCGGTGATCTCGTTGGATTTATCGGCGGTAGCGACTTGGGCTAAGGTTTGAGCGCTTTGGTGATCGACTGCGGCCACCAGGTGCAGAGCCTTTGATTCTTCGGTGTTTGTGCCTTTGAGGGTCTTGCCGTCGACGGCAATATCGCGGGGCAAACAGCCGTCTTGTAAGCAGATGAATTCGGTGAGGGTTTTATCGAAGAGCTCGGCCTTTACGTTTTGCAAGACCCGATAGAAGACATCATAGCAAGGGGCCTTATAGCGGCCTGTTTTGGGGTTTTTCCAGGAGCGTAAGGCGCGCAATTGGGCTTGATTGAGATGATGGGCCAGGCGCACGATGCCCTTGAGGGTCTGTTTGCCGCACATCGTGCCGAGCACAATCATGCTCAGGACCGTGGCGAGCCGATATCTAAGGCCCGCTTTACGACGGAAGTCTTCTATCTGATTGAAGCGTTCCCACAGGCTGCTCATCTGTTCCACTTTGAGGCAGACCGCATGGGAGTTATCGGTTTCATTGAGCGCCTGGCTCTGTGCCGCGGGCAATGGCCCTGAAGCGCGCAAAAGCTCAAGGGCATTAGCCTTGAGGGGTTTGACCCAGATCTGCTTGGGACGCTCATGGCGTTGATAGAAATCTTCGCGTTGGCGGCCATATCCCGCGCTCAAGCCCAAGGGCGTCCACCCGCTCGCTTCGTAGCAAGTGCCCCGGTGAATCTGTGGGTCCACGAACGTTTCCGCTACTAAGGGACGATAGCCAAAAGCCTCCTGCCAGTGATCGGCTAAGACTCTCAGGCACATACCCAACGTCTTGGAGGCCAAATTTGCAAGATCCACCCCGGGCAAAATCAGAAAACGCCGGTTCTGTACTACCAGTTTCAATCGTGCATGCCGTTGCGCCCCGTCCCACCCGATCCATTCGTCTCGATCCTTCAGCCGGTAGGATGCGGCCCCCCACAAGAGCAGGCCCATCCATTGCCCGTCGATCTGCGCCACATAGCGCAGGGTCTCTCCTGCGCTGCCCGCACTGTGTAAATAATGATGTTGTTTCAATAGATCATTGAATCGCTCCTGCTCTTCGGGCAGGACCAGACGCAGAGTTAAACGATCTATCGAAGGATTCAGTTGGTAAGATTTTTTGTCTTTCATCCCATCTTAACATGACTGATTCCCTCGGGTTTGTTTAGCTCTTTTTTTATCTTCTTGCTTATCAGCTAGTTGCTTCCTGGAATCCTTTTACCCTGCGCGCCCGCCCTCGACATTCCGAGTATGGTTGTGATCAATAACGAATTGGTTATTATTCCTTCGGGGAATTATTTCCTTATTGTATCAGTCGACAGTTCGAATCTCGTCGATGAGAGTGACGAGGACAATAATGTCTTCATAACGGAGAGTAACGGCATTTTTATTGAGCCCCGACCGAATCTGGTGCCGGTTTCTTTTGATTTCATCACCTCCTTCCCGGATCCGGAGACGGACCCGGAGCCCGAATTGATTCTTTTCGGTGACGAGGTTCAGCTGTTTTTCTCCATACGCAATGACGGATTGGCGATCAACACGAAACCTTTCAAAATCCAGGTAGTCTTGTCCGAAGATGTCGATTTCGGCGAGGGGAGCGATTTTGTCTTCTTCTCCGTGACGGAGACGACAGGCCTGCCGGTGGGACAGACGCGCAATTATCAATTCTCGAGGCAGGTACCTCCCGATACCCCGATCGGCGACTTCTTTTTCATGGGTCTTGTGGTCGATGCGGAAGCGGATGTCACGGAGTCGCGTGAAACCGATAACACGGTGGGTTCCGATGACAACAGTCAGGTCTTCTCGGAATTTACCGTGGCGCAGGGCGTGGGAACGGTCGATAACGGTTTCTCACCGAATATCCGCAACAACGATCTACCGGGAATCGATGCCCCCTTCTTTGCCCAAAGTCTGGAGACTTTTGACGGCGAGGCCGCCGCCCAAAGCGTCGATATTATCGACAACGAGGTATCCGGATTCGAGTTCGATATCGACAATCCGGTTGGGCCATCGGTGATCAGCTTCGCATGGAAGGTGGAGTCGGAGCGGGCATTCGTCACGCAGGGCTCAGATGAACAGCAAGTCCTGAAATTTGATACTCTCAATTTCCTCATCGACGGGGTGATAGTAAAATTTATCTTCGGGCGCGAACCGGATATCGATTGGATGGTGGAGAGTTTTGAGGTGCCGCAAGGAACTCATACCGTCCGTTGGGAGTATCAAAAGGACGGTTCCATTTCATCTGGTCGGGACGCCGGCTGGGTGGACCGAATCCAGACTTCAAGCCCCGATTTGGAATGGGTGCCAGACTCCGCGGATCCCTTAGGCGACCCCGGCATCCAGTTGCTCACGGTGCCGCCGGCGGATGGATTTTCGAGTGGCGCGGAGCTGCAGGTTCAGTTGCGGTTCACTAACACGGGTATTGCCGAGGTGCGGTCTACGCCGCCTTTCTCCATCCAGATTCGCATTTCGCCCGATCCACAGTATGATGAAGAGGACAGCCAGGTAAAGAACGACTTTATCCTCGAGACTTTCTCTTACGGACTGGGCCTGAATCCAGGTGAAGTAGTTGAACTGGTGCGGAATGTACAGATACCGCTCAATATCGCGGTGGCGGACGATTATCGCCTCATGGCGCGGCTCGACTTCTTTGATGTGGTGCTCGAGTCTGGTGAATCCAATAACGAGGTGTTGTCCTCATCCGCGGACGTGCCGATTAACCCCAATATCTCCTTGGACGATGCGCTCGACTTCGTGGCGCCTTTTGGCTGGGAGACGGGAGGGGATTCCACCTGGTTTGGTCAGAATAGTGAATTCGCGCCTGTAGCAGGTAATAGCGATGCGGTCCAATCTTCACCTATTGGAGTAGGAGAGGAGACAATCATCGAAACGCAACTGACCGAATTCACCGATCCGGCCCTACCCCAGCTGGTCACTTTCTATTGGAAGGTCTCCTCAATCCAGAACTTCAATCTCCTGCGATTCCTCATAAGCGACATCGAGGAGAAGCGCATATCGGGGGATATCGACTGGACGCAGGAAACCTTTTTCGTGCCGGCCGGAACACAGAAGATTCAATGGGCGTATACCAAGAACAGCGGGGATGAAGAAGAGGGCATACTCGATACTGCATGGCTCGATGCGATAAGCTTCACTCCTGTGACCGAACCGGACTTGCTTATCAAGAGCCTCGAGGTGGAATCGGGAACCTACATCCTGGATCGGCTCGATGATATCGATGGGGATAAGGTGCCGATCAGGGTGGTTGCCGAGAACCGGGGAACCGATATCCCTGCCACCTTTGCATTCGGCGCTTCCGATATCGAACTGCGGTTGACGGCGGATAGCGTTTGGGGTAATGATGACGACATCTCCCTCGGCCAGGTCGCGGTTGTGCAGCAGACACAGGGCGATTCCGGTCTGCAAATTGTGTTTGAGGGAGATGTCTTGATTCCGGATTTCGCAGCCGCGGGAGATTACTTTGTTGCCGCATTTATCGATTTTAACGATCGCATCGACGAATTCGAAGGGGCGGACTTCATTCCGTTTACCCCGACGGATAATAACTTTGCCATCACGTCGAACCGCGACGTCACGGTGCAGCGTTTACCCAATCTCGTGGTGGAAAACTTCACGGTCGACAACACGAAGATTTATTATCCGGAGGGATCTGTAACGATCAGTTTTGATATCCGAAATCGGGGTCTGGAAGCGACCAACGGTGCCGCCATCTTTAACCAGCGGATAACTCTCTTCTCTATCTTCGAGAACTCGTCTCTATTAGACAATTTCGCGGGCCAGATATTAAACGATCCATTGCGCATCAACGATTTCACGGGCATAGCCGCTTCGATCGATATCCTTTCGGACTTTCCGGAGAATGCGTTCCTGCCCGGCGTCGACGAGTTCAACCCGCAGGGTGGCCGAATCCGCGTTGTCGCGGAACTCATCCTTCCGACCTTGGCCGAGATTCAGGACGCCCTCCCTGGGGATCTGCCCGATATTGAATTCGAACGCTATTTTTTTACCATCGATATCGATTCCGCGAATGCGGTTCCGGAGTCCGACGAACGCAATCAGTTCCTGCCCGTATTTGCCATACCGATCTTCTTCCTGCCGAATGGTTCGGAAGACTTCGCCGCCTGGGCGGCCCGCAGCGAACTCAATCCGGTGGATCCGGACCTTGATCCTGATGGCGACGGGCTGACGAATCTGGAGGAATACGCCATCGATTCCAGCCCACAGGTTGCCGATACAAATGGAAACGGAATCTTGATTTGCTCTATTTTGTCGAAGTCTCTTCAGACATGAGCTTCGGTATTACGCTCTTTGAAAATGAGGAATTTCTCAGTCTGACCTTCGATCTGAATATCTTTGCCGATGATTTGCTCTATTTTGTCGAAGTCTCTTCAGACATGATCAATTTTACTCCAATATTGACCATTGAACCGCCGTTCCTGGCACCCACCGGATCCGGCAGTCTAAACGGAAATGCCGGTCTGCACTCCGATACCCTCGTGCTCAGTATCGCCGAGCGTGGCTATACTGCACGAATTACGGTGCGCGACAATATTCCCGTAGATGCGGATGATCAGGATCAACGATTTATGCGGTTAAGAGTACTAGAGGACTAATCATGATTACAGCACTTACCGTATATCATACCAATTATTGAAAGGCTTAATCATGAAATCATCACGTTTTAGTAAAGGCGCATTTTCTTATGCGCCGACATTGGGGCTTTGGCTCCTCATCTCGACAACTCTAGCTCATTATTCCTCTTTTGGGGACGGAGGACCTATCGCAGCGGGCGATCAGCACTCCGTGCGAGGCATCGATCTACTGGCGGCAAGCAATCCGGGATCGTTGTGGACTTGGGGAATAAATCGGGATGGGCAGTTGGGCACAGGGAACGACGTCGATTTCTCTGAGGCGATTGAAATCAGTGATGTTGCTCCAAATTGGGTGCAGGTTTCGGCCGGCAAGGACCACACCGTCGCGATACGCGATGATGGAGCCGGCAGCCGAACCCTCTGGGGTATCGGGAGTAACGCGCAGGGACAATTGGGACTTGGCGCCGGCGTGGCTTCCGTAAACGTCCCCACGCAGATCGGCGCGGACACCGATTGGCTGGCGGTCTGTGCCGGGGGGTTCCATACCCTGGCTTTGAAAGACACCGGTTCGCTCTGGGCTTTTGGAAGCGACAGCAGCGGCCAATTGGGCAACGGCGATGTTGGCGGAGATGGAAACCCGTTTGAGACATCCTTCGATCTCATAGCGATTGAGCCGAGTTTAACCTTCAAAGATATCGGGGCGGGTGATTTTCATTCCGCCGCCGTGCAGAGCAGTGGGCTACTTTACACATGGGGTGATAATCTCCATGGAAAGCTCGGCCTTGGTTCACCGAGTCCCTTTTTTACGGTGCCGACCCTGGCAGATTCCGCCTCGAATTGGGACACCGTCTCGGGTGGCGGAAACCATACCCTGGCGGTTAAGACAATTGGAGAGCTTTGGGCGGCGGGACGCAATATTGAGGGTCAGCTCGGCACCGGTCCCCTGCTTAGCGACCAGTCGGAGTTCGTGCGGGTGGGTAGCGACACCGATTGGGATGAAGTGTCGGCCGGTTCGAAACATTCGCTCGGCCTGAAAACCGGGAACACGCTTTGGTCATGGGGCCTCAATTCGGATGGACAGCTGGGAGACCAGAGCGGTCTCAACCAGCGCAATCCGGTACAGATCGGCGCCGCAGCGAACTGGGTGGCGGTATCCGCGGGGCGGAAGCATTCTCTTGCTGCCAATGGTCTGGATGAAGTATTCGCGGCGGGTGACAACGGCCGGGGCCAATTGGGAAGCCCTCTCGTTACGGAATCGGATGCCTTCCTGCAGGTAGTTTTTGATGACAGTGATCCAGGCGATCCACGGCCGGATTTTCTTATCGAGAACATAGATATCGATAACGTTTCACTCCAGTTCTCCCTGGGGCAGAATATCGGTTACACTTTCGATCTGGTGAACAATGGGGCGAACTTCATACCTACTCAAGCGATCCCCGAGATTGAGATCAGTGTGGAGTTGTTCAACGCTGCGAGCGGTCCCTTTGTCCTCGCACCGGTGACTTTCGGCACGGGACTTTCCGGGGGCGACCGGGTGACCCTGGCGGGCAACATCTTTGTTGGTCTGGGCATACCGGAGGAGACCTTTCCGTCAGGTATACAGCGGATGCTAACGGGGTCGTCATCGAGGAAGACGAGACGAACAATGTGACAGTCTCTCCCAATCAATACTCCATTTTACGATCGCCCGATTTCTCAATCATTTCGGCGGGGCCGCTTGCCACCGAGAAAAGACCGGGTGAACAGGTGCAATTCACGTTCTCGATCGGTAACCTCACGGCGGGCGCGGGCGATCACCCGGTGGACGCACCACCGATACCGATTGATATAATACTCACAACCAATGAAGTTACCGGGGATGGCGACGATCTCGACGTGGGTACGATACTTCTGGATGCCGGTATCGCTTTCGGTGAAACAGTGCAGCTCCTGGAGTCGCTCACTCTGCCTACCGTCATTCCCACAGAGGATTACTTCTTCGCCTTTATCGTTAATCCGGGTGACGTCATCCTCGAACTCGACTTCGCGAACAATACTTTTCTGGATAACGCGCAGGTATTTGACTTTCTTCCAGACCTGGCGATTCCGACGGCCAGCGTAATCAATGCCTCGCTTCGCCCGGGAGATGCCCTTGATTATTCTGTCAGTCTCTTCAACTCCGGCTCCCAGTTCGAAGATAACGACGCGCAGATTGAACTGAATATCGTTCTTACGACCGACCAGGTAGTCGATGGCGGTGACGAGGTAATTGGGACAATACCCATCTCGGACGGCTTCTCATTTAGTGAGGCGAGGGACTTTACGGATTCCGATTTTCCCTTTGACCTCCCCAGCAACTTGCCGAGCAATATCTTTTTTGTGGGGTTTGAGGTCGTTATTGTGAGTGGTCCGGCCGAGATCACGCTAGACGATAACTCTTTCATTGTGCAGACCGAATTCTCCATTTTTCCCGATCTTCTTGTAACTACCTTCGACTTTACCGATACCAGCTTCACCAGGAATAGCGAAATCGGCTTCAAGGTGGGTGTCCTTAACCAGGGCGGAGAATATGTCGCCAATGGGAATCCTCCCGTTGTCGTGGATATCATCGTTACGCAGGATACCATAATCGGGAATGACGATGATATCACCCTCGGACTGGGAAGTCAGGGTAAGATTCAGCACGTCGGCAACCTCGATTCCGATGAAGCGTTTCTCGATACCAAGACCTATCTCGTCCCGGCTATCGATCCGGGCGGTGCCAACGCGGATTTTCCAGCCGGCACCTACTTCCCGGTCGCGTTTGTGGACGCGGTTAATGAAGTTGGGGAGATCGCTTCCACTCAGGGGAACAATAGATTCTTCCTCGATCCCCTCGATCTCTTTGCCGATCTCGAGGTATCCGCGGCCAACGTTCCAGTGGCATCCTACATGCGCGGAGCGAACGTAGATATCGATTCCATAACGGTCGAGAACACCGAGGAATTCGATCTCGAAGAAACCACTTTTATCAAGGTCTTTATCTCCAAGAACAAAGTGCGTGGTGACCTCGATGACACCGTCCTCTTCGAATCACTCGAGGTAGCAAATATACTCATCGCTCGCGAGGCGGAGGTAATTACGGATTTTTCATCCGTCTCCACTACCGTTCCCGACAACACTGCAGCCGGTGACTACTTCGTCGGTATTCAAGTCGACTTCGACAATCTCATCACGGAAGCGGATGATTCCAACAACATCTTCTTCACCGCCAATGCGGATGTCGAAATTTTAGGGGCCGATCTGGCGGATTCGCTCGAGGAACATCTGCCGGATCCTCCCGGAGGAAACCCGTCACCGTTCGAAGAGAAGCAGAATTTCGAAGTGCGCCTCGGTGGTGATTCCTCCTGGTTCGGGCAGACCGCGATGGTTACCGGGAATGTTCCCGGCCCGGTTGACAGCACGGAGGCCGGCCAGAGCGGCGAAATCGACGATAACGGGGAGACATTCTTCGAGTTCGATGTCAACTTCGTTGATGATTTCGAGATCAGTTTCTATTGGAAGGTCGATTCAGAACCGGGGTTTGATTTCCTGAGCTTCAGCATCAACGGCGAGGAAATTGAATCGATATCCGGTCTGGGAGGCGACTTTGTCGAGGTCAGAGAGGAACTCAGTCCCGGACCCTACACCTTTCGTTTTACCTACCGTAAGGACGGCACGGTGAGCCAGGGCGAAGACGCCGGTTGGGTGGACTCCGTCACTTTCTTCCTGTTGGCTGTCCCGCCGCTACCGGACCTCATCGTAGAAGACATCTTCTTCGAGCCCGGCACATTTGTGCTCCAGTTGGACGATCTCGAACTGACCGTGCTCGGCAGCAACCAGGGTTCGGCGGCCGATATTCAGGGTCTGCCGGATGATTTTTCCGTCAAGGTATACCTCTCCGTGAATTCCTCTTTCGATGTCGCCGACGATCCCCTCGTTGGTGAGCTGCTCATGCTGCGCGACCTCGACGAGAATGCCAGCTTCATCTTCGAAGGGGTTATCGATTTGCCGACCACTCTCGCCTCGGGCGATTACCACGTCGTCGTCGAGGTCGACGCTACCAATATCGTGGTTGAATTCGATGAGGGCAATAACATCTTCATCTCCGAGTTCCCGGATGTTACGATCGAGGCAAGGCCCGATTTGAGGGTCACAGAATTGAATCACGATCCGGGCTTTTTCCTCTTTGGCGATACTCTCACCCTCGATTTTGCCGTAACCAACGATGGGCTGGAGCGCGCCGTCGATCCTTTCAAAGTAACGGTCGTGCTCTCGGACGACCGTGTCTTTGGCAGTAACACAGATTTTGAACTCACCAGCGTCGAGTTCACCGGTGGCGTCTCCGTGGGGCAGACCCAATCGTTCGTCAGCACCATTCAGATTCAGGAGGACACGCCCATCGGCCGATTTCTCTTTATCGGTGTGGTGGTGGATTCCGACGAGGAGATACCGGAATCGAATGAAGACAACAACGTCTTGGGATCGGACGACGAAGATCTCTTCTTCGCCGCGGTCTCGCTTGAAGAGGGGCTCGACCTCGACGAGGCCGAAGGCGGCGCTTCCGCCTTCCAGATCATTAACAATTTGAGTTCACCGTTTTTCGGGCAGTTGGACGATACTTTCGATACGATCGACGCGGTGCAGAGCCGGCGGGTCGGCAATAGCACGACCGCATCCTTCGAGATTCTGG
>CBDCEW010000092.1:0-104144 GCA_965215885.1 Candidatus Moanibacter sp. | reverse complement strand
TTGGGTGTCGGAGGTGAACTCTATGGCTACTGTAAGAAGAGAAGTGGCGCATTTTGCTGTTGAACTGTTGAATTCGGGGATTGTTAATGGGGTATGGCCGGCAAAGGAGAGAGTTGGAACGAATCGGAGGTCTATCTCGATCCGGTGACCTTGCGAGAGGTGCGCCGGATAACCTCCATGGGGCACTACAACACGACTCCGACTTATCATACCAACACGGGCTTCACCGCCGATGGCGAATACTTGATCTTCGCGTCGGCGCGCCACGCGCGGAGCACCATCTTCCGCTGTGAAGTCTCCACCGGCGAGATTACCCAGCTAATCGACTGGGTGGACGGCGTGGGTTCCCGCATGAACTGGTCTCGGGGATTTGGACAGGGGCTCGGTAACGGCAGGGGGGTTGCCACGGAAACGACGATCGCTCCAAGGAGCAAGTGGGCAATCTATGTACTCGATCGCTCTCTTCGAGCCGTCCAGCTTGAGTCGCTTGAAGAGCGAATCCTCATTGACGACATCGGGGCCGAATACGCCGGCGGGATTCCCAGCGTTGATCCCACTGAGACTCACGTGGTCCTGCCCATCATGCCAATCCACCCCAAGCTGATCACAGGAGAGCGAATAATCGACGGCTGGCGCGGTTACATGGATGGGCCCATCTTCTCGCGGCTAGTGCAAGTGCCGCTGGCGGGCGGCGAAGTTGAGACGATCTACGAGGAAGAGGGTATATTCTGCGGCCATTGTCCACATTGCCCAACCGATCCCGACTTAATCATGATCGATCGAACCAAGCCGAGTGCCCGCGCCCAGGAGGCGAGCCGGGTGTGGACACTGCGGCCGTCCACGGGTGAATTGACGGAATTGCGGCCCCGGGACGAACGTCCGAGGCAGACCCATGCGGCGTGGACCTGGGACGGCGAGGCCGTCGTCTATCACGGCCGCAGCGCCAAGGGAGGATGGTACATCGGTATCATCGACCGAGGAGGAGAGGTTATACAGGAATACAATTTTGTGGATGCGCCCTATTACGGGCACGTCACAGCCATGGCCGGAAGGCCGGCCATCATCATTGATGGAAATGTCACTAACGACATGCTTTTTTGGCTCTACTACGAGAAAGAGCTCCCACGTTTCGAAGTGATCGGGCGCCACGACACAGACTGGCAGAGCATGCCCTACCAGTACCCCCATCCCCATCCGCTTTCAGATCCAACCGGCCGCTGGATGTCGTTTAATGCCGCGAGACGCGACAAGTGGGTCGAGCGGAGCCGGAGCGATGTCTTTATCGTTAGTCTGTAGGCGAGCGCACGTGCTTAACCACATACAGCCGGGACAATGAGGAGATATTTGGAGCCTGTTCGAAAAGGGTAAATGCCCTCTGTTGTGAGCATCCTGCACAATCTCCAATCCCTAAGGATCTGGCTGGGCGACGATATTACGGCGTATCGCGACGTCGCAGTTCTCTATCACGAGGGGATTTTCTATCTTTTTCCGACCGTGATTAGAACAGAAGAAGATGGTTCCATTTTCTTTCAGACCGCCGTCAGCACATCCCATGACCTGCGGAACTTTTCGGAGCCAAAGCCGATCACACCGAAAGATCAACATCTCAACTACTCAAGTCCCGGCAATGTAGTCCGCCACGCAGACGAGTGGGTGTTGTGTCTGCAAACCTACCCGATCCCCGATTACCGACGAGCCGACGGCTTTCTCGTCGGCAATCAGGACTCCCGTATTTGGATAATGCGAAGCGACGACCTTCTGCATTGGAGCGATCCGGAGTTGCTGCGCGTAAAGGGATCCGAAGTGCCGAGGGAGAACATGGGACGTATGATCGACCCCTATCTTGTTCAGGACAAAGACGATTTGCGCAAGTGGTGGTGTTTCTACAAGCAGCGAGGAGTGAGTTTCTCCTGGTCCTATGACCTGAAGAATTGGACCTTTCACGGGCGAACCGATTGCGGAGAGAATGTCTGTGTTCTCATCGATGATGACGAATACCTGCTCTTTCACGCTCCTCAGAATGGGATCGGGATGAAACGGTCTCCCGATCTCGCGCAATGGCGGGATGTCGGGGAATTGATCACCCTCGGACAAGAGGGCTGGAGCTGGGCGGAGAGGCGGCTAACCGCTGGTTGCGTGCTGGATCTCCGCCGAGAACCGACGATAGGCAAGTACCTCTTGTTCTTCCATGCAGGCGGACCGGGAAAGGAGCGAACAGTCGACAACGAATGGGCTAATTGCTCGATAGCCCTGGCCTGGAGTGATGACCTCGCTTCCTGGGACTGGCCGGATAAATAGACTTTACTCAGGCAGCCGCAGTCTCGCTACGAAGTGTGTGAAATATGCGGGCTAGCGGTTCGACTGCCCGTCGATGAGGAAGTAGCTGTCTACATCGCTCACGAAAGTATCGGTTACCCGATCGAGTCGCCCGTCTCCGAGGTCCGCTCGAAGCGGGGAATTACTGATGGAGCGTTGTCCCTCGGCAGCAGTAAAGCTGAAAGGATAGACGAGACCATTGGTGTAGATCTGACGCGAGCCTCCGGCCTCAAGCAGGTCGCCACCGGTAATGGATATCTCAGGAAGGGTGGAAAGAGGACTGATCACTATCCTCGGGGAAGCCTGCGCTATTGGGGTGAGGTCGCCAATGAAAAGAAAGTCTGTTACAATTACTTCAGGCGCACTGATTCCAATATACTGGATCAATCCCGGTTGTCCGACAAAATTCGCATTGGCCGCATTTATCCCCGCGATCATCGTCGGCAGGCCTTCAAACGACACCACGGAAATCGACTGAACGTCGGCGATTCCATCGACCGTCCCCGCAAACGTGTTGGCTCCTATTATAGCAGTGTCGACGCGATCGGGATCGTTGCCTAAACTGAAAACTGATAGGTAGGTTCCCGATGTCGAGTTTTCGATACTGATCGCCGCCAGGCCCTGCGAATACGTCTTTCCGGGCTGATTGTAGGGTGACGGAACTCCACCGACGAAGCCCCTTAGACTAATATTCAGGGAAGTATTCGGATCGTCGCTCCCAAACTCTACGAATACGAGGTCGCGATCCGGATCGAGGAAAGCGACTCGTGTAATCTCTCCCGGAAAGGATGATAAAGTCGCTTCCTGACCCGTCAGTTCAAAGCCGTTATACGTGTTTCCTTGAAAAGAAGTGCCATCGTTCACAAAGACCGCGGAGCCGTCGAGAAGTAGCCTCGGATCGAAAAAGCGCGACGCCAGTTCGAAGGCGTCGACGCCGATCTTCTCGCCCATGAAACGTCCGGGAATGTCGTCCGCGGTCGGATGGATTCCTCCATAAATGCGAGAGATACTGGTCTCGTCCGCGGCGTCCCGGTAGGTCGCCCACTGTAGTGTGATGTCCACGCTCGGCCCGTCCTCGAAGACAAGGAATTCATTTTGCGGCGCGAAAAACTCCCCGAAGCCGCCTGGGAAGAAGGCGTCACCGGTGAATAACGTCAGCACCTCCGCCGCGGCACGGCTGAACGTGCTGTGGCCCGAAGGATAGCCGGCGAAGGGTGGAGTTACGAAGGTCGGTCGTTGATAGGGCCACCAGTTTTCCACAAGGATCCAGCCTACCCCGGCCGTCGTTGTCGCGGCATCGGGAATAAAGTCCGGGCCGCGCCAGGCCATTGCGGCGATCTTACCCACGTTCGCGTCCATGACTCCGGCGAGGTGCTCGTGCCGCTCACCGGGTGCGATCGTCTCCTCCGTAACCACCTCTACCCTGCCCGGCGCCAGGCTGATGCCGTCCGGGTGGTAGGAAGGCCCGGCCGGGTCGCTGCTCTGTCCGTTGTCGGCCATGTAGCGAATCGCCGAAATCGGGCGCACGTAGTCGTCCCAACCCTTCACCCCCCAGGCCGCGACCGCCGCATCGTGCACCGCGCCACCCAGCGCAAAGTAGAGCTTGACGTCCCACTCGAGGTCATCGACCAAGGGACCGGCGCCTCCGATGCGCTTCACCATGAGGGGGTGGTCGGAGGCGAAGTTGGCTATGGTAAACCAATGGCCGGGAGGAGTCTCGGAATCGGGTCCGTCCGCCCAGAACTCGGCAAGCACACGGAAGTAGTCCGCCGCGGGAACGATCTGTGGCGTATAAGGCAAACCTGTGACCGGGTTGAGCGCACGGCCATTGCCGTCGTTCGTCCCGAGCGTGTTGTTGCCGCGTGCGTCTGGACTGATATCGATCATCACGCCGTCGGCGGGGTCCAGGAGTCCGCTCCATTCCAGCACCTGCTCGAAGCCCGATCGATAGTCGGCGTCGCCCACCCCTCCAATCAAAGGCGGAGGGCCCGGATCGAGATAGACCCAATACTCATTCCCATCGCGCTCGAAGATGGTGAGGTCGTCGTCGGTGAGCGCGAAGGGCGTGACCATGCCCCATTCCGGACTCTGGAACGCAGGAACACCAAAGGGCAATGGGTTGCCGGCCTGGTCGACGAAGAAGCTGAGCACGAGCGGCTGCCAGAGGTTCGGATCCCCGATGTCCGGATTGCCGGGAAGCGCCGGAAGCAGTGGTGGGTTACGCGGTTCGTAGAAGCGATTCTCATAATCGTTCTCTTCATTAGCGCCATCGGTCGCTCCGAACGCGAGCACGGCGGCGGCGATCCGATTGCCCAGCGCGGCCGGCGAACCGCCCGTCGCGTCGGTGAATCCGATGTCGTAACCGAATTCCGCCATCTTCGCGTCGAACGACGCCAGCGTATCGACCGCGCCCGGCGAGATTACGAAACGGGCGCTGAGGATGCGATAGGCTGCGTAGCTGATCGCTTCATGCCGCGCTGCCGCCACGTCCGAGGCCGTGGCCTTTTCGCGTAAGAGATAACTGAGGGCGACAGAATCGTAGGCCGCCCAGGCATCCCACATAGCAATCGAGGTGTGAAAGAGATTACGCCCGTGCACGGGCGGGCGCGCGAAATCGTTCCGTATGGCCTCGAGCAACTCCTCGTTCCACTCTCGCGCAGCGGAGAGCGGTGCCTGCGCGGCCAAACCCAAAGGCAGGGTCGAACTCGTTAAAAGCCCCAAGAAAACGATGCTAAAGACAAATTGGCGTTGCACCATCAGTTTCCTCCTTTCAGTGGATGCAGCCCGCCTCCCGTCGATTCAGCCGATTGCGTAACTGCAGTTCAGTCTGTTTGTCATCGGGCTAGCACTCGAAGCGCGCGCCGAACTCATAAATGCTGCGCACAAACAAGTGCTGCCACGCTCCAGAATACGACTTCGAATAAGGAACGGGCAAGTGTCTTTTTTGGATGTTGCCAAACTCGATAATCAAAAACCTCGTCACGAACCTTGTCAAAATCCATACGAAACTGTTGAAATCTTGACCCCGTTGAAGTTGTGTTCAGCTTCGGAAGGTGACTGAAAATGATCGTCTACGGGCCGAATACACCGCGGGAGCGTTTCATGGACAAGGTTCGGGAGTGAGGTTCGTGACGAGGTTACCGAAGGAAGTAGGAGTTGCTTTCGCCCTAATCGGTGCCAATCTCTGATTCTCAACAAATGCGCTGTTCAACGTAGCAAACCTTGTCACGAACCTCGTCACAAACCTTGTCGAAATCCATGGAATCTTGACTCCAATAAAATCCATGAAAATCGTGTTATACCCACCGGTAGACGAACGTTTTAGAGAAGCAGTGCAGCGCACAGCCCCCGATGCAGAGGTCCTCATGCCACCTGAAGACACCATCTTAGGCGCCGTGGCCGAGGCCGATGTTTTTTTCGGCCATCACACGCGCGATATCATTCGAGCGGCTGGAAAGCTCAAATGGATCCAAAGCACAAGCGCGGGTATGGACGCGCTGCTCTTTCCCGAATGTTTTTTTCGGCCATCGTAGACAGCGACATGATCGTTACGAATGCGAGCGGTGTGCACGCGATCCAGGTCGCCGAGCACGCCTGGGCGCTCACGACCGCCCTCTTTCGTGGGTTGCCCGGTTTCTTCAAAGCCCAATGCGCGCACGAATGGAATCGTCTCCCGGTCGATGACATCTACGGCAAGACGATCGGAATCATTGGGCTCGGCGGCATCGGCCGACATTACGCACGTTTAGCCCGGGCCTATGAGACCCGAATCCTGGCACTGGATATACAGGCCGTTGAATCGCCCGACTACGTCGACGCGGTTTGGGGTTTCGAGCGCTTCGATGAGATTCTCAAAGAATCCGATGTCATTTTCCTGGCGTGTCCGCATACCTCGGAGACAGACAAATTGATTAACGCGCGCACCCTATCGCTCATGAAGGAGCGGGCGTATCTGGTGAACACCGCTCGCGGAGGCGTCGTCGATGAAACCGCCCTGATTGAAGCGCTTGTGGAAGGTAGAATTGCCGGAGCGGCATTGGATGTATTCGAAGAGGAGCCGTTGCCGCCGGAGAGTCCCCTTTGGGAGATGGATAATGTGCTTATAACCCCACACATTGCCGGCGCTTCCCCTGTCCGCCACGACCGCACCGTCGCCTTTTTCTGCAGAAATCTGGAACGTTATCTCGCCGGACAACCACTCATTAATGAGGTGGATAAATCGCTGGGATACCCCAGTGGGGGGAAAAGTGGCTGAGGTAACAGGGGTGAGACGTGCGCTTTCACGCATATTCTCAATCGATCCGTCGTCGAGATCCGTCTAACCGCGATAAGTTATCACTTTCTTGCCAATCAACCCAAAGATGACAACGATCTGTCTCACATTGATCTCACAACCAACCCTTGAAACAGACCGGCTTTCCCTGAGGCCTTTCGCGCTGTCGGATGCTCCGCGGGTGAAGGAGTTGGCCGGCGATTTGGGATTGCGGACACTACGCTGAATGTTCCCCACCCCTATAAAGACGGCATGGCCGAAGAATGGATATCGACGCATCTGCCGAAGCACGAAGCCGGGGAACTCGTGAATTTCGCGATAACCGTAGTAGAATCCGGCCTCTTAATCGGCGCCATCGGCATGACCATCAATGCCAGATTCAGAAGGGCTGAACTCGGCTACTGGGTCGGAAAGGAGTATTGGAATCGTGGATACTGCACGGAAGCGTCACGAGCCGTTATCGAGTACGGATTCAGAGAACTCGGTCTGAACAAGATCGTTGCACATCACATCAGCCGGAATCCTTCCTCGGGCAGGGTAATGACAAAGTGCGGAATGAAGAAAGAGGGTAGCTTCCGTGAGCACGTATTCAAGGCAGGCAGGTATGAAGACCTGGAAGGTTATGGTATACTCAGGAGCGATTGGGAAAAATCGGCCGAAAAGGATAATCCGGAGGATACCGGCGAGCCATAGGTTCGATAGGATGCATTAGTCAATCAAAAGGAACAGCGGAACAGACCCATGAATGAACGGTTTGCTTCGATTTCTGGTGTCAAGGGACGGCGAGAGAATTCCGTCTCGACTGCGGAGGGATCGCTTTGATTTTGTCTCTCAGTAACCGGTTCATTTTTGTTCACGTAAGTAAATCCGCCGGTACAAGTATTCAACGGGCCCTGCGGAGTTTCGCTCATGAACCGGATTGCCTCTGGATTCAACGGCTCCGCAATCGGATGGGCCTGGAGTGGGACTACAGGAGGATACGCTTCCCTGAGCACATTACGGCCGATCGCCTGCGGCGCCAATTACCAACCGACATATTCGACAGCTACTTCAAGTTCGCATTTGTCCGAAATCCGTGGGACTGGGTAGTGAGCCAATATCACTACCTCCTTTCGACACCGTCCCACCGCCACCATCGACGGGTCTGTGCGATGTCGGGACTCGAAGAGTATATCGAATTTGAAATCGCGCGAAACAGGCGTTCCCAGGGAGAGTTTCTCATCGATGAAGATGGTGTTATCCTCGTCGATTATATTGGCCGCTTTGAGAACCTGTCACGGGATTTTGCCGCTGTCTGCGACAGACTTCATGTATCAGCTGAATTGCCTCGCATCAACACAACCGTGCACGAGGATTATCGGTCCTATTTTTCCTACTCCAGCCGGGAGAGGGTAGCGAAACATTGGAGAGAAGATATCGAGTTATTTTCCTATAATTTCGAGAATCAAAATCTCCCACCCATTTCAATCAGGTCGACCGCCGACTAGCCCGAACATCTCACAAACCTTCTACTACGACCGCGGATCTCACTACGAAGTGTCTGAAATGTCCGGGCTAGCCCACTTCTGCCAGGTGGGGCTCCAGCAGGTTGTCCTCCCGCCAATTTTCTCCCGCACGAGTGGCTTTCCGGATTTTGGGCAATTCCCCCCATCCTTCCATCGATGATTAAAGAGCCAGGTATCGGGCGGGTCGCCCCAATCATTACCGATCACTTTCAATGCATCACCCGCAACCTCCCTGACGCTCCTGTAGAGATGTGACAGCTTCAGCCTTTCGATCCTTCCGGCGGGACAACCTGGATAGATTCGCGCCCGCCACAGGATCTCATCGGCCATCCAATTGCCGATTCCGGGAAAACGCTCCTGCAGAAGAAGAACCGCCTTGAGCGGCGCCCGTGCATGACGCTTCAGGAATCTTCTGAGCGAATCCCTGTCGAATTCATCACTAAGGAGGGAAGGCGGAAGGTCTCGCCACCAATGAGGAGCGCTTTTTCCGATGTGAAAGCGCACCTCTCCAAACTGACGGTAGTCTGTGAAGACGAGCGCCTGCCTCGATTGCACGAGAACGAGATGTTCATGCCTCTCGGGCACCAATTCGGGGGCGCCGATTGCCAGCTTTCCACTCATCCCCAGATGCAGCCCGAGCCAAACATTTCCTGAGAAACGGAAGAGGAGTCGCTTACCATGTGCCTGAGATGAGCGATAGATCGCCCCGACGAGTCGCTCTTTAAGTTCCTTGACCCGGCAATTCCTAAACGGCCGTGCGCGGGAATGAACCAAGACCTCTTTTACTCGCTGTCCGATGCCCGGATCCCAGACCTTTCGGTAATACTCGACTTCACCCAGTTCAGGCATATAATGGGCTGCTTCGCAGCCCTAGAATTTCAGGGTAAGTTGACTGGCGACAGAATGCCGGCCTTGTTCAAGGGCTCCATTCTGTTCAGCGAATCCATACTGGAATTTCAGTTGGATGTGCCGGTTTAACCGGTATCCCAAAGAGAGCTCGATTTTCGCAATCCCGCGATCCCAGCGCTGAGAACCCCCGTTGCCATCCCCGATCTTATCAAAGTACTGCTGTCCCCATCGCAGGGCGGCAAACAGATGGGTGGTCAGTTTATATTTGCCCTCCACATAATAGGCCGTGGTGCCGACGGTCTCGACATTCGGCACATCAAATCGGCTGTGAATCAGCTCCGCCCAAACCTGCAAGCGCCCCCTCGCCCAGGATAGATCTCCACCGATTGTAAACTGTTTAAAGTCCTCAACCTCTCTGTCGGCAGGCAAAGAAGCCTCAACCTCCTCCTGCAAATAACTGCCATAGCTTGCGGAGACGCCGAACGACAAGCTCTCGTCAGGCTCAAAGCCGATGCGACCGGTAAAGGTGGGGTTGTTCCATCGGAAATCCTCCCAATCATTGGGTCGCGAAGAGAGTGCGGCATTCTTTACCGAGAAGGCATAGTTCAACTGCTCGAACTTTCCGGATACGGAGACTCCGGCAGTATACACGGGCCCCCAGATAATCGGCACCCAGTTTTTCTTTACGTCCGGTCTGTTGCGGAGAGAGAGAAAAACTCCAGGGCCCGGCAAAACTCCATGATCGAGAATAACCGTTACGTTCTCATATGGCAGCGGCGCGTTAATAAAGGGATTCTCCCAGGAGTCGTGGCGACCCGCCCAGTTTCCAAATATGGTGGCGAATCTTCCCACCTGAATATTCAGTAATCCGCTGCCTGGGGAATATCGGAGGAAATATTCATCGGCCCGAGCGTCTCCCTCCTCCATATATCCGGGGTCAAATCCCCGATCGAACCGGAATTTGGCAAAACCATAGAGGTCATCACCAGCAAAGGTATCCAAAAACAGGGTCAGCCGCGGATTGAAGAAGACATCATCGCCGGAGAAGATCAATCCGGGCGGATTCTGGTCGATGAGGTAAACTTCGAAATCGGCCAACCCACTGAACTGCGCCTGAAAGCCCCCCTTCGGGGAGACGAAAACGAGAGAATCCGAGAGACGGTCAAGACAATCTCCGATAGCCGCTGAAGGAAGTGGCAACGCCCATGTTAAGACGCAGACACAGAGTGTTAAACCGGCTCTCAAACCCTGGAATGGACCTCTTCCGGCGAGACGCTTATAAGCGAATACGCGGTTACCTTGCTTTTAAACCCTTTCAGCTGAAGATCACTCTGCAATTCAACTTCCGCGATTCCACGCAACCTCTCTTCCATGACAGAATCGATCATTATCTCCATTGGTCCGGCCGTGCCGCAAAGCCTGGATGCCAGATTTACCTGTTCTCCCAACACTGTATAATTGAGACGGTCCACCGAGCCCATATTCCCCGCCACCATTTCGCCTGACGCCAGACCGAGGCCAATCTTTATCTGATACTGCCCTCCATCATTCAATTTCTCTCGTTCCGCCACCATGTCGAGGGCACATTTTGCCGCGTTCAGGGTGTCATCCCCGTATGAGCGAGGAGCTCCGAAAATGACCATGATTTCATCACCGACGAACTTGTCGACGACGCCGCGGTTCGTATGGACCACCTTCGTTATTACCGTCATGTGTTCATTGAGCATATTGATGACCTCCGCCGGCGGCATTCCTTCGGTGAGCGGTGTGAATCCGCGTATATCGCAGAAGAGAACCGTGATGTCGCGCAACTCTCCACCCAGTTCCACTGAACCTTTAACCAACTGTTCGGCCACATCCTTATCAGTAACCTTGTCCAGCACACTGCGGTATCTCTCCTTGAGGGCGAGTTCGGCGCTCATTTCATTGAAGGAGCGGGTCAATAAACCAATCTCGTCCTTCGACTTTATTCCAATTCGGTGATCGAAATTTCCCCTCTGTATCTCTTCTGTGCCTCGCACTAAAGCGAGGATCGGCTTTGTCATACCGTGTGAGACGGAGAGACTCAGCCCCAGGGCGACGATAAAAGCGGCGGCGCCCAGCAGGATGACCGTTCTTTCGATCTGATCGAGAAGAGCAAACGATTCAGCCAGAGAAAAAAGACTGACATGCTCCACCGGTGGGAACCCCGCCCCGGTATCCAGGCGGTTGCTGAACACCAGATGCGGCACCGAATCGATCTCAATCTGCGGAGGATCGGACCTCGAAATAGATCCGTGGTTTCGAGAGAGCGTCATCAATTCGTCCGCATACCGCGCTGAAATGCTCTTCGAGTGGAGAAAATCGCCTACGATCAAGCAGCTCTTGATGCTTCGACTCTCCTTTCCAGCAATTTCACTCTCTGGCGATACCGGAAAACCGATCACGAGAGTTCCGAGAATCTCTCCCTCTGCAGGATCGACGAATGGTGAAAGGACGACTTGGTAGAGCCTGACCGTCCCGTCAATCGTGTCCAAGGTGAAATACCCCACCTTGCTGTCGAAAATACCGGCAGTGTGGGCTCCCAACTCTTTCATTCTCTTATCAAAGAGGCCCTCGTTCACGCCAGCTGGAAGCCTCTTATCCGTTTCGGGTGGTTTGAGAACCTCACCCATGTCGTCAATGAAACGAATAAACGGTGCCTCCGCCGATACGTCCGCTATTGGCAAATTACGAAATTCGTGGTCCAGGTCCTCGTAAATCCGGTCCGCATCCTTCTCTCCCACAGCCGCAATCAACCGAACGGAATCTGTAGCGTTGAGGATCTCCTCCTTAATCGAACCCAAGGCAATCTCTTGCCTCTCATAGAACATCGCGATCTGCGTCTGAAACTGATCACTGAGGGATTCCCGGAAGACTGTCTCAACCTTATTCTTTGTTACGACTAAAGTCGCACCAGTGATAACTGCCACAATCAGCAGCATCGCGATCATCAGTTTTGACCTGAAACTGAGACTGAAGAGTGATCGCGATTCGCTGATTTCAGCCACCTCAATTAATCCTCAAAACTCACATTCAGACTCTCGCCTTCGACAAGGACGACCGATCTTTCATAGTGCGTTTTATCATCCAGCCAGATCTTGAGCACAAATTCTCCCACGGGGAGATTCTCCAATCTGAAATTTCCACTCGAGTCGGTCACAGTAAAATAAGGAGTCTCCAGAACCAGAATGGTTCCACGCATATGATTGTGGATCTCGCAGAATACTTTCACAATCCCCGGCTTGTCGAACTCCTGCCGCGGAGGCTCGTCCACACCCTTATAGCGCCCGAGATCAAAACGCTTCGTCGAAGAGTAAGAAAAAACATTATGGTAGGTTGAATCTTCATTCGGAAAAATCACGGAAGTCCCCACCAGAATCGGCAGGACACGGGGCATGAACTGCAACTCTCTTTGCAAGAGAACCGCGGGAGCCTCCGGAGGAATCAGTTCTTCCGGTGCGAACTTCCCTTCCAAATAGACTGCCGCCGGTGAGGGAGTCAATATTGCGGCAGGTCTCTCGCTACTCCCGGAATATCTACGGTGCAAGCGCCGCTGTTTGGAAGAGTCGCCCAACTCCACTTTACCCTCAATAACGGCGCCACCGTAACCTACTCCAGGCAGGGATAGAAAACCGCAATAAAGGAAGAAGCATTTAGACAGCCTCAGTGTATTCATAACATAAGATTCTGCTGAAAGAGTCTTCGTCTCGGTTTCCGCGAGCATGTCCTACTCGGCGAAAAAGACGAGCCCCGAATCATTCGCATACAAGTCGCGGTTGCTGGCGTTAAACTCATATTTCAATCTGCAATTCAAGTCGAAGAGATCGAGCCACTTTACTGTTTTGGCGCGGTAGGCGCCGGATTTGTCAGGCTCCATGGCGAACGCGATAAGAAGGTGATAGGCGCTGTGGATGACCTTGAAATCCCGAGACGGCGAAAGGTAAAAACTGCGCAGAGTGGTGTTAATGTTCTCGGGATTATAAATTTTCACCTCTATATAGAACTTCTGTCCTCCTCTCTCCGCCGCCAGATCCGGATAACCTGTAGTCTTCCGTCTCCCGCTGGAAGTAACCGGTATGCCCGTAGCAAACCCCTCAGCCGATAACGCTTTGCGAACAAACACCTCTACCGCGTTGCCCACTTCGTTTACTCTCCGATCGCGGATACCCTTTTCGTTTATCTCGGATAATGCGGCGCGCGCTGCTGCAGCCAGCGCTTCGTATTGTTCTCCCTCCCAATCGAGAAGATCGAATTCGGAAACGCTCTTAATCACGGCCCTCAAAGGGATGGCCTCCGGAGTGTTCAGCATCTGCTCGATTATTGCGGCGATCTCCATATTGTGTGAATCCGGCTGCGACACACCTTCCAGATCAATTCCGAATCCCGTAAGAAAACACGAAATGACGCCGACCGATACTTGAGTAATGCGATAAGGGACTTGTATCATGATGGCTCCAAACTAAGAGCGTCTGTTATGCGAGTAAACGAATTTCCAAGTCAGTACGGCCCCCGGCGGGCAGCCGGATCAAACAGGTGTGAAACTTCTCACTGCGGGTTCGGATTTTGACCACGGATTACACCGATTGCACGGATGAGAGAAGAAAATAAATGCCCACGGATGGCTCCGCAGTACCACGGATGCCAATTGGATAAAAGCGCTCGGTTAGTGATATATGCACTCTCCTCTCATAATCTCCAATCGATCCTTATTTACAGAATTCTAACTATATCTGAAGGCAAGATTACACCTTGAAAAAACGTTAGCCCATCGCCCGGAGACCCGCATCTACATTGAACGGTCAGTCGAGCCCGCAGCGGCCCGTCGGCTCAAACTCCGCCGTACGGCAGGTACTATGTTTCACGCCTTCGGTTGCTGGCTGCCCCGGTCTTGTGCCGGGGTGGTGCGCGGTATACAACAACGATACACGATTCGCACCGCACGACCCCCGCCCGTCCTTTCTCGCCCCAGTCCCGGTCCCGGCGGACCGGGACCGGGACTGGGGCGAGAAAGGACGGGCGGGGGTCGGTAGAGGCACCCGGTTTGTAGCAAGAAACGCGCACCACCCCGGCACAAGACCCATCGTTCTGAATTTCGGTTGGCACGCAAATTGCGTGGAGTTCTCTGGTTAGAGCATGAAGAAAATGGGGAGCAGAGGGAGGGCACTGGAGTCGTTGTCAGGAGGCAATCCGATGGGGTTGCGGGTTTAAGGATTGATCCTGGCGATTACAGACTTCGAAGAGTTCCTCAAGGAAGTTTTCTTTTCGCAGGAGCTTTTTGGGCAATCGACCCACGGCGAGGGTTTTTCTGTTCGCCCGCCAGTGACTGAAGGGGGGTGCTTTCTGTGCAGCCTGGGCAAGCTTTTGGGGCAGATTATCGATACTGCCTAAAACCAGCTCCACATAGCGGGGATTGTGTAAGTTGGCCAGGAGCATGTATTCTTCGGGGAGCGCTTCAAAGTCGCGCGTCAGATTTTTGCGCCCGTGGGTTTGACGGCGTTTGCGCTTGGAGGTGCGCCAGGTGCCTTCCAGCTCATTGGTCGTGCGTACGCTGTCTGGATGGGCCGGTGGGGGAAGCAGCCGCTGCCAGTATTTGTCCAGATGAGTGACCACGGTGCGGTAGAGTTTGGCTTTCGAGGGGTTGGTCAGGGAGGCGCCTTTTTGGCGATATTGGGCACGCAGCAACTGGAGAGCCTCGGTGAGCTCAGCGGCTTGTCCTGCTTGCAACAGATAAGGGTCGCTTTTGCGCCGCGTGGGTTTGACGGCGTTTGCGCTTGGAGGTGCGCCAGGTGCCTTCCAGCTCATTGGTCGTGCGTACGCTGTCTGGATGGGCCGGTGGGGGAAGCAGCCGCTGCCAGTATTTGTCCAGATGAGTGACCACGGTGCGGTAGAGTTTGGCTTTCGAGGGGTTGGTCAGGAAGGCGCCTTTTTGGCGATATTGGGCACGCAGCAACTGGAGAGCCTCGGTGAGCTCAGCGGCTTGTCCTGCTTGCAACAGATAAGGGTCGCTTAAAGGGCAGGGGCCGCTGGCGCTGAGCCAAAGGGCATCGCGCAAAGCGCTGAAAATGCAAAAAGCGTTTTCATAGATAGTAGCGGCTTCGATGACGAGGGCATCAGCCAGATACTGCTTCAACCCGGTCGAAAGATGAAAGAAGCTTCGCAGAACAGAGCAACTGGCAGGAGCGCGGGCAAGCCACTGCTCCAGGGCGGCATGGGCGCGCACGACCCGCCGATGCCAATAAAGCAGGTAAGGATCGAAGGGAAAGCCCTGGCGGTGACCGTCGCAGGGATAATCCAAAATCCACAATTGCAGGGCCATGAGCAGTTCCCGTGCAAGGGTGGGATCGAAGGGCACTGCGAGCGCTTTGGCGGTGAGCAAATCGGCCAGGACGAGGGCGTGTTTTTCACGGAGGGCGTCACGGAGCTTTGCGGTGATGTGTTTGCGTTGCTCGCGCATGCGCTCCATGAGCTTCAATTGCCGCAAGCGCCCGTTGAGCATCTGCTGGGGTTTTCGATAAAGCTGTTCGCCCACATTGCGGGCGAAATGATAATGGCAGACGCCATGGGGGGCCTGGAAGGTTTCGCTCTCGCAGGCCTTGCTGATCTGAGCGCTTAAATCATGATAGACATGGTGGGGTTGGCCAAAAGCCCGGGCCGCCCGGGCAAAACAGCCACTGATCGTTTCGCTCTGTTCGGAAGGCATTTTCCAGCTGCCCAAAAGGATCCCTTCGTCGGCTTCCTGAACAGCGAAGAAAACCGGCGTCTGCGGTTCCACGGTCCCATCCACCAGCCAGCGCAGGCAAGGGCGAGCGCTCAGGTAATCTTTAAGCACCGGAGCGGCCGCGGCGTGCAGCCGACCCAGATAAAAAAGAAACTTCTGCTGCATCTCATAGAGGCTGCTTTGAGCAATCTGCAGCTGCCCCGGGCCCTCGCGCAGTTCCCTGTGCACCTCTTTGAGGGTGGCGCTTTCGCACAAACATCGCTTGCCCACATAGGCAATCAGATCGTAAGCGTAGCGACTATGCGAGGGCACGATCTGTTCCAGGCGAGCAGAACGGTAGCTGTTGCGGTGGCTCCCTTGCCCCTGCTCGCGCACAACTTCCACCGCCTGGAAGCATCCATAGGAGAAACTGACCACCTTGCGGCGCAGGGTCTTGCGCACCTCTGAAGGACCCTCTTCGTCCTCCCGGGCATCGAAGCGATAACTCGTTTGCGCAGGCACAGCCCCCACCGTTTGCAGGGCCCGTTCAGCCTCTGCCCGCAAATCATGTAACAGCTCCGCTACCGCGATCGGTCCGGTTTTTTTTTGAGCGAGTAAAACGCCATCACCCGCTCAATTTGCTCCCCGCTCAGCTCTACTCCCTGCTCTTGCATAAGCTCGACAAGCTCCTTGACCCCGGCCTCGGGATGGCCGATACAGGCGACCAGCAAAGCGATCACGACCATCGTTTCGAGCCCTTCGGGAGCTGCCTGCAAAGCGCCCCCGGGGTCCCCTGCCTGAACTTGTGCCGCTGTTCTTCGCCCTTGCCGCCGCTTTTTCTGTTCGGCCCCGCCCTGTTCCCCGGCCGAGACATACACGCAGTGACGCCCTTCATAGTATCGACTCAACCGCTTCTTTCTACAAAGCACGCTTATGGGGTTGTGCACCCGTACCCCAAGGAGGGTCTCCAACTCAGCCACCGTGTAGCCGCAAAGCGAAGCTCCCACCACCGCCTCCACGGTCTCCTCCAAGGTGCCGTGGCGCGAAAAGCGCCCCTTGCGAAAACGCCACAAACCGGCCCCGTCAAAGCGCGGAATGTCTTTCAAGCTCAGGTAGCCACAATTGGCATTGTAACTGGAGTAATGGCCATATTTTTGCAAAGCCCGATAGACCGTTCGCCGCGACACCCTCTGCTCCTTCATCAGCCTCCACACCGTGCTTACCCGATCCCGCCGTACCGCTTCGACCACCTCCCTCTCTTTACGCGAAAGCTCTTCTTGCATGCACCGGCACAGTATGGAAAGGAGGCAAAACTGCAAACTTTATTTTACATACAATGCCAATACCAACTTTCTCCAGCTCCCTTCGCTTCTACTCAATTGCCACCAGAAATCAACTCCCCGTTCAAAGCGCTTTTGTAACTGATTAATACTCAACAAGTTTCTAACTGAAAACAAACCTGCAGGAAAAGCTCTCTACCTCTAACGAACCCACACACAACAATCGTTGAAACTCCATTCTGGCATACTATGTAATCAATAGAATCTTGCAAGTGCCTGAATAACATTTACTTTGGGTTCTCCAACCCAATTTCGTAATTATGGGTCTTGTGCCGGGGTGGGGCGCGTTCCCTGCTATAAACCATGTGCCTCTAACAACCCCTCCACCGGTCCTTTCTCGCCTCTGTCCCGGCGCGCCGGGACAGAGGCGAGAAAGGACCGGTGGAGGGGTGCGAGGTGGCAATCGCGTACTTTAGCTGTGTACCGTGCGCCACCCCGGCACAAGACCGGGGCAGCCATAGGAACGCTAAACAGGTACAAATCCAGCCAGGCTCCTAGACCGCATTCTCAAGGGTAAGGGAAGGATAAATGGAAAGAGAAGAGTCTGCCTCACTAAGCGTTCCATGGTGATCGACAACCGCGGCGAACGCGACCATCGAGGCATTATCGACTGTGTGACCGAGCTCCGCACAGAAGAGAGGCAGTCCGGTACCTGAAGCCAATTCCCGAATACCTTCACGCAATCTCAAATTATTCGCGACCCCGCCGGAGAGACCCAAACTCGAATACCTTTCGCGATCGAGGAATTGCCTGATCTTTCCAATCAGCGCATCTATAACCGCCTCCTGATAGCTGGCACATAGATCGAAAAGGGAACTCTGCAAATCATCATCGTCCATTCCCTCAAGTCGATATCGAAGGCTCGTTTTCAGGCCCGAGAAACTGAATTTCGGTTCGTCAGAATCTAGAAAGGCACGGGGAAAGGGAAAAGCAGCGGTATCTCCTTTCCGCGCCAGCTCTTCCACTCGCGGCCCCCCGGGATAGCCGAGACCGAGTAATTTCGCTCCCTTATCCAATGCTTCGCCCGCGGCATCATCCACCGTATGAGCAACGATCGCTATCGACCCCTCAGGATCAATCTGGAATAAGAGGGTGTTACCGCCGGATACAATAAGCCCGAGATGCGGTAAATGCTCCCGAAGCCTATCGTGAAAGGTCGCCGGTTCCTCCCGGTAGAACCGAATAAAGGTTGAAAATGCGTGCGCCCGCAGATGGTTCACACCCGTAAGGGTAGCCTCGAAACTCAAGGCAAGACTCTTCGCCAGGGAAACCCCTATCGCGAGACAGCCGGCCAGTCCGGGACCACAAGTGACCGCCACTTGTGCGATAGACTGCCCCTCCAACCTGCCATGCAACAGCCGGATAAGAGGAGGGAAATTTGAGAGGTGCTCCCTGCTCGCCAAATCGGGCACCACCCCTCCAAACTCACGATGTAGCTCGATCTGACTGTGCAACCATTCATGGAAGCTACCCGACTCGGGATCAAATAGCGCCAGGGCGGACTCATCACAAGAACTCTCAATTCCGAGTATCACTGGAGGAGATTCCATTCAATGGAAAAATGGAATCTTCGATATACTTCGTTATCTGTCACGGCGTGCACAGGCATTTTCGACTCGCTCTCCCAACGCAGCTTTCAGCCGGTGACGAAGTACTGCAATTCGAAAATACGCCAACATCTATCTTGGCTACGAATCTGTCGGTCTTATCTCCGTCGAGATCTACTTTTCTCACCTAGAATTCCGTAGTTCAGGGGTGTTCATAATGCTAAGTACTCGATCACGCAAATACGGTCATGTATGCCGAGGCGATTTTGGATGCTGGGGGAGGTAAAAATCCTTGCCAAGGCGCATCCGGTTCCAGAGAGTAAAGGCGTGTTGCCCCAACCAGGATGGCGTTGCTGTAAGCAAGTTTGGTCATGAACAAAGCCGCCTATTTTTTATTTGTTGGCCTCGGAGGTTTTTTTCTCCTTTGGGTTTTCCAAGGTGAGCCCCAAACATCCGCAACGCGGCAGAGCAATGGGCTCTTTCCTCTCGACTTGGAATATATTCGGGGACCTGAGATTGAGCGGACTCAGCCCGTTCTCTTAGATTTCTGGGCGACGTGGTGCACGCCTTGCCTGGACTCGATTCCGCATCTCAATAGCATCTACGCTCAATACAAAAGCAAGGGGTTACAAATCGCCGGAATTACTTCGGAAGATCGTACAATCGTCGATCGGTTTATTCAGAGAATCCCAATGGACTACACAGTCGCGCTTGATCGCAATCAGAAATATTTCGCCAGTTTCGGGATTCCCGCTATTCCACATCTCGTGCTCCTCTCTGCCGAAAGAGAGATTCTATGGAGAGGCCACCCTATGGAGCTCACGGAGCAGTTGCTGGACGAGGCCGTGAATCGCGTTAGTGAGATATGACGGGAAACTTGCTTGTAAAGATCCCACCCCTGCCCCCTCAGCGGGAGGGGCAGGGGCGGGTGGAGTGAAAGTCAATCGAAGAATAGGCTTGCTCTACCCTTCATAACCGCTAAATTCCTGCGCCTTTTAGATCTGCTCAGGCCATGGCTAGAATTTGCACAATTACTGGGAAACGACCGCATCGTGGGGGTCGCATTCACCGCAAGGGCATAAAGAAAAAGTGTGGTGGAATCGGCACCAGCCTGGTAAAAAACGTAAAGCGCACTTTCAGGCCCAACGTTCAGCGAATCCGGGTACGACTGCCTAATGGACAGATCAAGCGCATGTGGGTTTCCGTTAAAGCTATCAAAGCGGGAAAAATCACGAAGGCTAAGTACTCGAACTCATAAATATGGCCACGTATGTGGGATGGCCGTATTTATGAGTTCGAGTACTTAGCTCCCCAGGACATCCATCAGAGTGGTTTCGATATCCCCCGGTCTTAACGGCTTGGAGATATAGCCGTTCATTCCCACCTCCAGGCATGACTCTCGATCGTTTCGGGTTGCATTTGCCGTAACAGCGACAATTGGGATGTTCCTATTTCTCTCCCCTGCCCTACCATTACGAACGCATTTGGCCGATTCGATACCATCCATCTCAGGCATTTGAATATCCATAAAGAGGATGTCGTAGGTATCTTTCTCGAGGATATTCAATGCCTCGCGACCATTACTTGCCACGGATACAAGGTGTCCCATTTTGGAAAGCAGGGCTTCCGCCAACCGACGACTCACCGCATCGTCTTCGGCAACAAGGGCATTGAGCGGATCGCCTATTTCAATCAACTTCTCTGGCTTTTCAGGCGAGACACCCACACCAGGTAACGGAAGATTCGACGACGCTTCATCCGCAGTTAAATCAATCGTGAAATGAAAGATCGAGCCGACATTCTCGAGACTTTCGACCCAGATTTTCCCACCCATCATTTCCACTATTTTTTTGGCAATGCTCAGCCCCAGACCGGTTCCCCCATAATTCCTCACCGATGAGGCGTCGGCTTGGGCAAAAGGCTCAAATATCTTGTCAAACTCGTCTTTCGAAATCCCTTTTCCTGTATCAGAGACAGTAAAGTGGAGAATTCTATTCGAGCCATCTAAAGCATTCTCGCTGTATTCCCCGATTTCTTGAGAGACCTCAAGGTGAACTCGTCCCTCTTCAGTAAACTTGATGGCATTGCCGACTACGTTGAACAACACCTGGCGAAGCCGAGCAGCGTCGCCAAAGATAGTATCGGGAACATCGTGATTTATGAAGTAATCGATCCGCAATTTCCCTTCCGCCAATCTCGGCTTAAACGACTCAATTACTTCCTGTATGCAATCGCACAAATTAAAAAAGCCGCGGTCCAATTCGACCCTCGCGGCCTCGATTTTTGAGTGATCAAGGATCTTATTTATCAAGTTCAAGAGATTCTCGGAGCCGGATACAATTCCCCGTGCACTCTCTTTCTGGCTCTCGTCCAGGTCTGTTTTGAGAAGAAGATTGGCAAATCCCATTATACCGTTCAAGGGCGTACGAATTTCATGACTTAACATCGCGAGGAATTCAGATTTCAGCCGATCGCTCTCAAGCGCTTGATCTTTGGCTTCGCTCAGATTCCTGGCCTTTTCACTCAGGGCAAACTCAGCCATTTTACTCTCTGTGATATTGTGCACCACCCAAACCGCCAGCTTGGGCTCTCCTGGCTCGGAAGACATCGGCGATACGTGGGCCTCGAAGGAACGTTCTCCCGCCATCACATCCAGTTCGAATTCCAGTATTTGAGTTTCGCCGCTCTCGAGAGCCCGGCGATTTGCTTCTAGCGCCTTCTCGCAAAACGAAGCCGGTAGACACTCTTCAAAATTCCTGCCGAGCAGATTCTCCGGTCGATCGATCAGAAGCACGCCTTCCTTGCCAAATATGTCTACGTACTTTCCGTTCTCATCAATTATCAGCACCAGTTCCGGTTGCGCCTCTAAAATCGAGCGAAGCCGTCTTTCCCTTTTTTCAAGATCCCCCTGGTTTCGGACCAATTCGGGGTGCTGTCCATCAGAATTGCGAGTTGCGCGGCTAAATCGCGCCGTTGACCCTTTCCTCCATTCGACCATAGCAAATTCCAGAATTGCGCAGAACCATGGAGAGAAACACGGGGAGAGACAAGGAAAAGTAGCGATCTTGATCGTTGTTGTAATTGTCTGCCACTTTCTCGAAAGAGCGCGCTCCGGACACGGAGGCCAAAAACGAAGGAATCATTGCTATTTGGAGCCTGTTCGAAAAAGGTACGTGTTTGGCGTGATGGCTTATGGTCTTAAAGTTCTTGCAGAATCATTCGCCGTTCGGGGTCATGCCCTTAAGAAGCGCCTGTTTTTCCGCTTCGCTGAGGGGGTCAGGCCTTACAAACCGCCATACGCAGGCTCCGGGCAATTTGTTAAGGCGGCTGACCCCGAAAAACAGACACTTCTAAGGCTTGACCCCTTACTTTGATCATCGAACAAAGGCATTTGCCATCACGCTAAACACGTACCGAACAGGCTCTATTTATTAATATCAACTCTTGCTAAGATGGGCACAAGAGTCTAAGTTCGATCTCAGACATTACTAAGCCGCGAAAACATGGGAATCTTTACACGCATCGCCATATTAGTGTTCACTCTCGTCGCTATCGCGCATTTCTCCCGGCTCATCTTGGATTGGGAAATGTCGGTGGCTGGTTTTGAAATACCGTTTTGGGTGAGTATACTTGGCATCCTCATACCGGGAACCCTGGCATGCGGGTTGTGCTGGGAATCGGGTAAGAAGGAAGCCAAGAGCGAGAATTAGGCTGCTTTAATAAAACTGGAAATCCTGGCAAACTTGCCGCGCGCCTGATCGAAACATTCAGCGATCAGATCCTCATTTAATCCAACGGCTTTCAGAAGGGATGCGTTCACTTCAGAATCTTCTACCGCCTCACCCGATGCACAAATGTCATTCGTCATTGCCAGGTTGGTGAGGTATAGTAGACAGGCAAAGGGATTGGTTTCTGGAGATTCGAGAGGACTGACCTGAAATCGGACGGCAGCAAAGATCTCCTCTTGGAAATTCCATTTTTTCAGAAGAGCGGCTCCAATTTCGGCGAAATCGAATCCTAATAATCTTCTCTCCTCTTCCAATCCTACGACCGGAGAGCCGTCATACTCGACCTCTTTTTCCTGTAAGACACGATTAATCAGCACCTTCCCAATATCCCGAACGAGTCCAGCCGTGTAGGCGACTTCAACATTGTGACCGGTTCTTTCTGCAAACGTCTCCATGAGCGCGGCAGAGAGAACGGAATTCTCCCAGAGTTGGGTGCTCTTCAGCCCATAATAGCGTAGCTCCTCCCCAAAGATCTGTCTGGCAACGATAAGGCCCACCAGATTGTAAATCTCGCGCATACCCAAACGGCTAATCGCTTCGTCGACACTCTTACTGGGCTTGCTCATCCCAAAAAATGCGCTGTTACCCAGCCGCACGATCTGAGCGGTCAGAGCGGCGTCAAACTTTACCAACGCGGAGATCTCCCCGATGTCGGCGTTCAGTTCCCGCAGAACTGCTTGGAGTTTAGGCAGTATTTGGGGCGTCGGCGAGAGTTTATCTGCCTGTAAAAGGATAGCATCGATGTCCATACGCTTATTATCGGCATTTGAAGAGAGAAATTAGCCTGAATGTCACGCCCGCTTTTCCAGCGGACTTTCGAGCAAAGCGTCACGAGAACAAATTTCTTCGACACTCTGCCGTCCAGCAAACCAAGCCAAGAAAAGCGGGCCATACAATGTGAGGCAAGTTGGAAGATGAGCAGCTGAATTCTACTGTGCTTGCCACTAACAGTTTAAAGCCTACAGTCTATATATGCACCGGCGGCCAATTTTGCCTCTCTTCCTGGTAAAGTGGATACCAATCATCGGCGTGATCTCTACGGTCCCCTATGGCATTGGAACCACGAAGGCCGAAAGCGAAATTACAACCGATCCCAATCGAGCCGTGCTATCAAAGACAATTAATGAGATAAAACAGGTCAGCGAGACACTACTGTCGCCACCAGCTCAGACAAAAGTTGATGCCGCGGTAATCCAGGTGCTCCGACGGATTGTGGAGAAAGTGCGCCGAGCCTCAGAGGCTCTTCCCAAGAGTGATCCCGTCGACATCGAGGCGCTTGATCTTGCGAAACTATCAATTTCTCGAATCTCACAAGTAAGCAACCGCGGAGAGATTCAGGTATACGTAATTCTGAATCCCATTAACGACGCGAACCTTGCAATCCTCGAGTATGCAGGAGTCGCCATCGAACTCGTCGTCGAGCAATTCCACACTTTGCAGGCCTGGATGTCTTACGAATCAATCGAAACGGTCGCCGGCCTCGATTTTGTTGAACGCATTAAGCTTCCGGCTTATGCCTATCCCAACACCGGGAGTGTGACAAGCGAGGGAGATAGCTTATTGAACGCCGATCAAGTAAGGGCGCTTCCACTCCCTGGCCCCTATAATGGTTCGGGAATCAAGGTTGGGGTGATTTCTGACGGCGTTGATAACCGGGCTTCCGCTATCGCTTCAGGCGATTTGCCATCCTCGATAACAATCCACCCCACATTTTCGGGAAGCGACGATGAAGGCACAGCGATGCTCGAGATCGTTCACGATCTGGCGCCGGGAGCGGAACTCTTCTTTGGAGGCCCGAATACCTCGCTGGAGATGATTGCAGTCATCGACTGGATGAGCAACACGGCTGATTGCGATATTATCTGTGATGATCTGGGCTTCTTTACTAAGCCCTACTTCGAAGATGGCGACGTCGCCCTTAAAGTACGAGAGGTAGTGAATGTCAACGATACGCTCTACGTTTCGTCCGTTGGAAATTATGCTGGGTCGCACTATCAGGGTGAATTCGTCGATAGTGGAAGCTCGATTCCTGTAGAGGGCTCCGATCGACCGCTCCACGATTTCAAGGAGGGATCGGGAGTGGATACTGCGCTGAACTTTTTCGTTCCTGCAGGGGAGGAGATAAGGGTGTATCTGCAATGGAACGATCCGTTTGGAGGCTCGAGTAACAATTACGATATGTTACTTGATGATGGAAATCTCATCTTGGACTCAAGTGAAGCTCCGCAGGATGGCAGTGATGACCCACTGGAGATGGTATCCTGGATCAACGATACGGGTGTCGATACTCAAGTCTTTGTCTCCATTCTTAAATTTGCCGGAATTGCAAAGACACTTGAACTCTTTGCATTCGGAGGAGGCGTTATAGCAGTCGATGACGATGCCACCACGGGCGACAGTATCTTTGGACATAAGGCCGTGGAAGAAGCCATATCGGTCGCCGCGATCGATTCCTTCGACGCGGGACTAGATACAATAGAGACATTCAGCTCAAGGGGACCCTCGACAATCGATTTTCCCAGTTTTGAGATTCGACAGACACCTTTCATCACTGCTGTTGATGGAGTGAGCGTGACAGGGGCAGGTGGATTTCCCAATACATTCTTCGGCACTTCCGCTGCAGCGCCGCATGTCGCCGCAATCTGCGCCCTCATGCTGGAGAAGAATCCATCACTTTCACCAGCGGAAATTATGGCACATCTGGCGGCGTTTTCCGACGATCGGGGAGCAAACGGGTTTGATAGCACCTTTGGATATGGCCTCATTGATGCACTGGCGGCAGTCCAGAGTGTTCCGCTTCTCTCATCCACAGTCACGCTGAATCCGACTAGAGACGCGACGATTTTTTCAGAGAACGGCAGCGAGGCCAACGGTAGCGGAAATCTCTTTGTTGGGCGCATCCTTCCAGGCGATTTTCGCAGGGCGTTGCTATTCTTTGATATTGTAAATGGCGATGGGCAAAACTCCGGCGTTCCCGCAGGCGCGACAATTGACAGTGTCACGCTGACTCTTGATGTTTCTAAAAGTGCCGGTGGGACAGCTTCGACGAGCCTCGAGAAATTGACCCGCGACTGGAATGAAGGCCCGGCAGGTAATGTGGGCAGTGGCGGCGGACAGGGCGACGCCGCGGGGCCGAGCGATGTCACTTGGACACAAACCGGTAATGGAGAAAACTGGACGACTCCGGGAGGTGATCGATCCGGAAGTGTATCGGCTACTCACACAATTATCAGCAACTCGCCGGAGTGGAGTTCCACACAGATGGCAATGGATGTTCAGGATTGGCTGGACTCGCCTTCAATGAACTTCGGATGGATATTGATCGGCAACGAACAGGCCGGCAGTCGAAATGCGAGACGGTTTGGGAGTAAAGAGACTGGCACTGCTCCACAGCTACTGATCGACTTCACGCCAGGGGCCCTCCCCACCACTTTCACCGTAAACACCAACGACGACATTGACGACGGTGTATGTGACGCGACCCATTGCAGCCTGCGGGAGGCCATCAAGATCGCTAACGCCAATCTACCTGACAGCACCATTACTTTTGACTCCGGTCTTGCCGGTGGAACGATTACGCTGAACGGAACACAGCTTCCCGAGATACTAAGTGATTTAACCATTACGGGACTCGGAACGAATCTATTGACGGTTGATGGCGGCAACCAGTCTCGGATTTTTCAGATCGGAACAGGCGTAAACGTAGAATTATCAAACTTATCCCTCCTAGGCGGACCTTATCCGAAAAGCTACTGATTGGCCGCAAAGAGGCGAAGGCGCAAGAAAAACTTGAGAAAAATCATTTTTTGGCTTGATAAAAAGTGTCGCAACATGCTAGTGTTTAACAACCTAAGATTAAGAAAGGAGTTAAACATGCCAACAGTGCGACAGAGGAGAACAAAAGCGCGCCCCTTAGAACCTCATTATGCCGGTTCCAGACACGGATTTCCGTGATTTTCTGGATGAAGTTGAAGAATTGGCCGGGTTCGCGCCGCAAATCATCCGATCGAGAAGGATCTGGACGCCCATGCGCGTGAGAAGAAGAAACTTCGATTGGAAGATCGCAGGTTCTTTGAAGGGCGCACAGCGGAGCTGCCGGAGCTGGACATCGAGGAGGAGAATATTCTGGCTGCTGAATTGAATCTTGGGGCAGGCCGGCCGCGGATGCCGGCTTATGCGGTATACGTGTTCGTGATGATTCGAGGGTTTCTGGGTGTCGTTGACCACGAAACCGGCACGGCGGTTTGTGCGCGATCGATGAGCTTGTACGGATTTTTGCAGAGCGGGGGACTGAGAATGCCGGCGGTGACGACGATTCTGGAGAACGTGAACCTGGTCAGCCATACGACCCGCGAGTTGATCTTTGATAAACAGATTGGGTTTATCTCCAGGACCCTCGCAATGGGACGATTTCGGGAGCTGACGATCGACAGCACCTCAAAGCGGCGGCCCACCGATGGGAAGATTCGAGCGGTGCGGGCCAATCGTTTGGGTCAAAGTTGCATGTCTTCGGGCTTGCAAGGGATGGGTTGGGCGTTGCTGGAGAAATGGACAAGCTTTTCAGATTTGTCTGGCCGCGGGCAAACCGAAGTCGAAGGGCAAGCTGAAGAAACACTACCGGCGGTTTCAAGCGGGGCCGCAAGGCGGCCGACTAAACGGGGGAACTGAGCCATCTTGAAGAGGGCCTGTCGATGGATTCACTGCCTCCCACTCGCCGGGAGCTTCTGGAGCGGGCATTGAGCCAGATCAGGGGCGATATTGCCGACGCCAAGCGGGTTGTTGAGTATGCTCATGATCGGGTGTTTCACGAAAAGAAGCTACCGTTGAGCACATCAAGAAGGGCAGCCGCACTCCAGTGATTCGGGTACAAGCCACAACTTTCGCGGAGCGAAAACGGTTTTGTCACCAGCCTGATCGTAATGCAAGGCGGCAGGTAATTGGGCTGGCGCCGGCCATCGGCGACGATCAAGCGCACCGGTGTCATTGCTGAACTGGTCAGGAGATGACGGATATGCTTCGGCGAAGGGACGCAAGGAGGTGCTGAGCATGGGGGTACTCAGATCAGTATCAGTGGGGCGAAGGGCAAGAAGTTGACCACCCCCGAGGACTGGGAGAGCGAGGCGTTCGCGAGGACACGCCGCGATCGAACTCCGCAGTGGAGTCGCTGATGTTCACGATTAAAGATGGATTTGCCTTTGGCGAACTGGCACGCCGCGGCATCGATGCGGTAGGCGATGAACTTAACGAGAAGGTTCTGGCCTACAACTTCTGCCGCATTGAAGAAACGCCGAGGGGAGGAACTGGAACAGGCAGCCTGAATCTGACCGCTTTGAAGCTCAGAGAAAAAAGCACCACGGGATGAGTATGCGGCGGCAAATTACGTATTGTGCAGCAAGCCACGCCGATGGCCGCTCAATACCTTTAGCCGGCAGCCTAAAACCCGAAACCTGCCAGCCATAGGCGGTCCGCCCGTGGCGGAGAACCTTAAACCGCCCGCTCGAAAGGCTTTTCGAATGGGGTCTAGGCGGTGCCGCTTTTGAGGTTTTCCCTGACAATAGGGCGGGCGCCATATTGAATTTTGGCAATCTCACCATTGACAACTGTACCATCGAAGGGAACGCGTCGGCGTTCGGTGGCGGTGTCTTTAATGACAACGGGACGCTCACAATAATCGAATCAACTATAGCTGACAACGATGGAGATTCAAGCGGCGGTGCGATATATAACTTCCTTGGGGCTGTAGACGTTTTCGATACTGTTTTTTCCAGTAATAATGTCGGTTCGGGAAGTGGTGGCGGGATATTTAACGACAGCGGAACCTTGAGCATTACGGATTCCACCTTTAGCGGAAACACCACTGGTAATCGTGGAGGAGGGCTCTTTAACGGAGGAGGAACTGTGGAAGTATTCGGTTCGACTTTCCTGGCTAATACAGCGATTGGGTTTGGTGGTGCGATTTACAACCTGGATCCCGGTTCCGTGCGAGTGGTCAATTCTACTATTTCAGATAACGAGTCTCTAGACCACGGAGGCGGAATACGAAATTTAGGAGGATCGCTTTTCTTAACGAATTGCACCGTTACGGGCAACAGATCGGATATGGATGACGGAGGGTCTGGAGATGGAGGCGGTATTGCGACAGATGTAGACACCGTCTGCCTTTATAATACAATTGTAGCACGGAATTTTCGTGGTACAGGAGGGACCCTCAACGATATCGACGGACAGGTTGATGAGAGCGGGAGCTTCTTTAATCTTGTTGGTGATTCCGCCACAGCAGGTGGTCTTCTTGACGGCATCAACGACAACATTATCGGGGCGGACCCAATATTGGGTTCCTTGCAGGACAACGGCGGCCTGACCCTTACCCATGCTTTGCTGGTTGGAAGTCCAGCTATCGATGCCGGCAGCAACGCCCAGGCTCTCGACGCTGATAATTTTCCGTTGGAATCGGATCAGCGCGGCGAAGGATTCCCTCGGCTGATTGATGGAAACAGAGATGGAACCATCACGGTTGATATCGGCGCATTCGAAGTGGGCGGTTGGACCGTGACTTCATCCGACGACGTTGATGATGGCGTATGTGATGCGACTCACTGCAGCTTGCGGGAGGCGCTTAATGCGGCCAACAGCACGACAGGCACAGACACAATCACGTTCAACATCCCGGGCTCAGGCCCGCATACAATCCAACCAGGCACTTTCTTGCCCACAATTACTGATCCAGTGTTGGTCGACGGCTATTCCCAACCCGGGGCCAGCCCAAACACGAATCCGCCCGGGATCGGTAGCAATGCTGTGCTGAAAATCGAGTTGGACGGAACCAATGCAGGTGGCGCAAGTGGTCTTCTTATTGGGGGAGCAGACTGCACCGTTCAAGGACTGGTAATCAATCGTTTCGAGTTCGCCGGCATTCATATCCTGGGCGCCGGAGCGAGCGGCAACTTCGTGCAGGGCAACTTCATCGGCACCGACGTCACCGGTAGCGCCGCCCTGGGCAACGGACTTTCCAATGTGATCATACAAGATGCCCCCAATAACACAGTGGGAGGATCGCAAGCCGGGGCGCGCAACATAATCTCGGGCAGCGATCAGTCCGGCGTTTTTCTCCTGGGTCCCGGAGCCAGCGGGAACATATTGCAAGGGAACTTCATCGGAACCGATGTCACAGGCACCGCTGACGTCGGAAACGGATTTCAAGGCGTTACGATCCAAGGTGCTCCCGGTACCATAATAGGGGGATCGCAAGCCGGTGAGGGCAATCTCATCTCGGGCAACGATTCGCTCGGCATCTGGATCTTTGGCACGAGTGGCGGCGGAAACATCCTCAAAGGAAATCTCATCGGTACCGACCACACCGGCACTGCGGACCTCGGAAATGCATCTGAAGGTGTGACAATACAAGACGCACCGAATAACACGGTAGGTGGAACACTGAGCGGAGAGGGCAATGTCATCGCATTCAACAACCTTGGTGGGGTTGTCGTCGGATCTTCTTCAGCGGACACGACTACCTCAAACAGCATTCGCGGAAATTCAATATTCGAGAATGGCTCTCTCGGGATCGATCTCGGAGATGACGGTGTCAGCCTGAACGATGAACTCGATGCCGACACTGGACCGAACAATCTGCAGAATTTCCCGGTTATTACATACTCCACCTTAGGCTCGACGCGAATTGTCGGTGATTTTAACAGCCTCCCCAATGAGCAGTTTACGTTGGATTTCTATGCCGGCAGCCCGGGCGACCCCAGTAACTCTGATGAGGGAGAGCATTATTTGGGCTCAGCGATGGTTATGACCGACGGCTTGGGTGACGCTTCTTTCGATGTTACTCTTGCGGAAACCGCGGTTCACGGGGAGTATATCACCGCGACAGCCACTGATTCTTTGGGAAACACATCTGAATTTTCCTCGGCGGTAGTGTTTAACGATGGTTCTCTCGATTCCTGGCGAAGCGATATGTTTGATCAGGCCGACCTCATGGATCCAGGAAAGCAGAATACTGTATGGGGAGACAGTGCAAATCCGGACGGTGACAGGTTCGCAAACCTCATCGAATACTTTATGGGATTCGACCCGCTTGTAAATGACGGCAACGATGCAATCGACATCCTCGCCGATGGAAACGATCTAAGTCTAAGCTACCGCAAATCCAAGGTAGCTCCGGATGCCGTGGGCGAGGTCGAGTGGTCCCTAAATCTGCTCGAGTGGTTCAGCACAGATATCACCGAAGTCGTCGTCGAGGATCTGGGTGCTTTTGAAGTTATTGAAGCGACGGTTCCAATCAATTTTGGCGAGAACGAGAAATTTATGCGCCTCAAGGTTGAGTTGGATTGATCCTCCGAAGGACGGGCGAATTTGGTTTGCTCTAATAGGTCTTTTGCCGATGGGAAGACCGACAGCAGATCACGATTGAGAGTCACGATGGAAGAGCGGAAACCTAATCAATCTTCCGTCGTGAATCATAATCGTAATCTAAATTCGAAGAAGGAAGATCGACAGCAGATCACGATTGAGAGTCACGATGGAAGAGCGGAAACCTAATCAATCTCCCATCGTGCATCATAATCGTAATCTAAATTCGAAGAAAAGAAGATCGACAGCAGATCACGATTGAGAGTCGCGATGGGAGATGGGAAACTCCAATCAATCTCCCATCGTGCATCATAATCGTAATCTAAATTCGAAGAAAAGAAGATCGACAGCAGATCACGATTGAGAGTCACGATGGAAGAGCGGAAACCTAATCAATCTCCCATCGTGCATCATAATCGTAATCCAAATTCGAAGAAAAGAAGATCGACTGGAGATCACGATTGAGAGCCACGATGGAAGAGTGGAAACCTAATCAATCTTCCGTCGTGAATCATAATCGTAATCTAAAATCGAAGAAGGAAGATCGACAGCAGATCACGGCCTGCCATGAGCCTGTCGAATGGATTGAGAGTCACGATGGAAGAGGGAAACACGTTTGCTCTTCGATCCTATGGTCCCACAGTCCTACATTTCTACAGTTTGGACTACAGTCCTGCATGATCCCGTTTATTGCCGCGCGTCAGGACAGAGGCTTGACCCCCTGCTCCAAACATCGAACTAAGAAATGTGCGAAATGAAGCTCAATTTAGGGGCCAGGAGTATTAAGATCCTCCGGTAATGCTATAATGGTTCCAAACCAATCGCTCTAATGAACCAGAGAGGGTTCCCAATCTCTACTGCCTATTCGAGTGGCTCGTATATTACCCCTAATCCGAAAATCTCACGGATTTTCGGGTTTCTAGTCCGCATATTCTGCGGAATAGGCGGACTTCTAGTAAGCCTTTGGAGTTCCCATGCGGCGGGTGAAACTGTGGTCCTGGATCCATCCAGAGATAATACGATCTATGAAGAAAGTGGCAGTGATAGCAGCGGAAACGGGGCATTCTTCTTTTCGGGAAAATTAGGCCCCCATAGAAGTGAGGCGTTGCGCAGGGCTCTCCTCTTTTTTGACATCGTCAATGGAGATGGCCAGAATGCTGGCATACCCGCGGGGTCGACGATTAACGACGTGACCCTGACCCTACATATTTCGAGAAGTCGCCCGGGAAACCAGTCCATGGCGGTTCATAAGCTTACGCAGGATTGGGGTGAAGAGGGATCATTCAACGCCGGCTTTGGCGGAACCGGAGGCAAGGGAGGCAACGCTCAAACCAACGACGCCACATGGACACACCGATTCTTTGACACACCGATGACATGGATGAATCTCGGCGGTGACTTCGAATCCAGCGCCTCGGACACCGCTTCGGTGGGCGAAAGTGGAGACGCAACGTGGTCGTCGGCTCAGATGATTGCCGACGTTCAGGACTGGTTGGATAATCCGATTAGCAACTCTGGCTGGATCCTTATCGGAAATGAGTCGACGCAGAAGTCCGCAAAACGATTTAACAGTCGTCAAAACGGGAACAACCGACCGACCCTCACGATTGATTTCACGCCGGCGGGCGTCCCAACAACCTTCACGGTAAACTCCAACGACGACGTTGATGATGGCCTATGTGACACGACCCACTGTAGCCTTCGCGAAGGGATCCATGCTGCTAACAGCACCACAGCCGCCGACACCATAGCTTTCAATATCCCGGGTTCAGGCCCACATACGATCCAGACGGGCTCCGACTTTCCAATTATCACAGAACCCGTCATCATCGACGGCTATACACAGTCCGGGGCAAGCCGAAACACCAATCCGCCGGAGTTCCCCATCAACGCCGTCCTTAAGATCGAGCTGGATGGATCAAACGCCGGAGGCTCATATGGTCTTTTTATTTCGGCTGCAGATTGCACGGTGCTGGGCCTGGTAATCAATCGATTTGGCTCCGGCGGTATTCGGATTGAGGGTCCCGGAATCAGGATTATACAAGGAAACTTCATTGGTACCGACGTGACTGGTAGTGCTGCACTGGGAAATGGTTTGGGAGTGGAGATACTTTCCGCCGCTGACAACCTGATCGGTGGATTACAGGCACAAGGAAACGGCGCGCAACGGGGGTGCCGGAGTTAATCTCCGGTAACAATGGTTACGGAATCTACATTGATGGCATCGGTGCCACAGGAAACGTGGTACAAGGAAACTTCATTGGCACTGATGTGACCGGTACCGTCGACCTGGGCAACGGGGGTGCCGGTGTGGAAATACGAAATGCACCTAATAACTCCCTTGGAGGTTCGCAACCCGGCGCACGCAACTTAATTTCGGGTAACGATTTCCACGGTATTCGTATCTGGTTGCCCGATGCCATCGGCAACCTGGTCCAAGGTAACTTCATCGGAACAGATCTCAATGGGACAGGGGATATTGGAAACGTTAGTGCCGGAGTTGCTGTAAGTATCTGCACCTCAATGACTAGAATTGGCGGTATAGGACCCGGTGAAAGCAATGTTATCGCATTCAATGATAATGGAGTTCTCGTCATAGAATGTGTTCCAGAAGCCCCGACGACGTCGAACAGCATTCGAGGAAACTCCATATTCAGGAATGGTTCTCTTGGGATCGATCTCGGAGCTGACGGAGTCAGCCCGAACGATGACCTCGACGGCGATACGGGACCGAACAACCTGCAGAATTTCCCGGTTCTTTCATACTCCACTCTGGGCTTGACGCGGATTGTCGGTGCCTTGAACAGCGCCCCAATTGAGGAATTTGACTTGGATTTCTATGCCAGCAGCTCAGTGGATGCCAGCAACTCTGATGAAGGGGAGCGCTATTTAGGTTCGGCGATCGTCATGACAGATGGTTCTGGAGAAGCTTCATTCGATATCACTTTCTCGGAATTCACGATACACGGGGAGTATATTACCGCGACGGCTACCGACTCATCGGGAAACACTTCTGAGTTCTCCCCGGCAGTCATGTTCAATGATGGGACCCTCGATTCCTGGCGAAGCGACAGGTTTGATCAAGTCGACCTCATGGATCCAGCAAAAGAGGCCTCCGTATGGGGAGACAGCGCAAATCCGGACGGTGACACACTCACGAACCTCATCGAATACTTTATGGGCTTCGACCCGCTTGTGAATGACGGTGACGATGCAATCGAAGCCTCCGTCGACGAAAACGGTTTAAGTCTAAGCTACCGTAAATCCAAAGTAACTCCAGAAGCCGTTGGCCAGGTCGAGTGGTCCACGAACCTGCTCGATTGGTTCAGCTCGGATATCACTGAAGTCGTCGTCGAAGACCTGGGTGAAGTCGAAGTCATCGAAGCAACCGTTCCAATCAACGCTGGCGAGAGCGAGAAGTTCATGCGCCTGAGGGTTGATTCGCAATAGGATAGATCACGATAAGGAATCACGATGATCGATTCCAGAAGGATGAGAGATTGGTAACGTTATTCGGAATCCGTAATCTCAAGCGTAATCGAAACTCGAAATTTCTACGAGTTAGCACGATAAGTTCCGACAAGGTTCGCGACGAGGTTTGAATAGGAGAGATCAGAGCCCCCGTAAAATGTCACCTTTTCTTCAAACTGGACCACCCGATAGGGAAACCTTGCCTGCCTCGGCAAAGCGGTGCGACGACGGGTCCCGAACCTCGCTCACGAACCTTGTCGACAAAGCTGACGACGAAGTTGACGACAAAGATTCGAAGATCGATTTCAGATCACAATTTTGATCACGACCGAAGATCGTAAAACTTCCTACTCTCTCATCCTTCGTAGAGGAACGCGGAAGCGTTTCTCATTCTCCGATCAAGTCTCAATCATTCTAGTCGACTTTATCCCGCGCCCTTCGACAAGCTCAGGGTCTCCGACAAGCGCGGTCCTACAGATCTGATCGACAAGGTTTGCGAACTGTCGGCGCTCCTCCCGCCAAGCCGGACGAGGCAGGCAATGAGCAGTTCACGAATTCAACAGTTAATAATTCCATTATTCCATTCCGCTTACATCCCTTTCGCGCATTTTCGCGTCTTTAGCGGGCATCCCTCTTCGAGAACGAGGACGATTACGACTTTTATGTGCACTCCCTTCCAATCATAATTGGAATCGAATTAGGTATAAGACCCTACCTAAGCTGGATAGCGAGGTGCCCTCAAGCCCTTCGCTTGCAACCCCCTGCCATAGCCGAATCCGCCCCTGCAAGCCAATTACCGAATACCCAACCCATTCATATTCAATGGTTTTCCAAAGAGTACTTCATTCGGCTCGGTTTTATTTTACAGTTTTTTTAAGAAAATTTCATAAGTTATTGACTATGTTTGACTTTGACAATCTGGGGTATACTCCCTAAATTACTCGGCATGATGAAAAGGAAAAGCCCAGTCACTACACAGCTGACGCTTCAGAATGAGGGGAAATCTTCTAATGGATATAGGGGATTCTCCTTAGTCGAATTCATGGTTGGGTCCGGTTACATACTACACCAAAGACGGGCTTTATGATTACACCTACCGCGCGCTTTAAAGGAAATTCGCAGGCACAAAATAGACCATCGCGAACGATGAACCCATCACTCGCCAGAGAAACCACCGACGACTTGATCCAGATTATTCAAGGCACTTTCTATCGCGAAGTGGATCGTGGGGTCTTCTACAGTGACCTCAATAGTCTTATTCATGCCATTACCTGGCCCGCGAATTGGCTCAAGCAACATGACCTGCGCATGACTGCTAATCAGTACAGAACTTTCATCCTGGACCGATTGGGGGAGATCATCATTCAAGGCAAACAAAAGTCTGTTATGACGAGCTTTCCCAATAAGCTCCTTGAATCCATTAAAGAATACATTCGCCGTCACGGAAACGAACTCTACAACTTGCTCAAACGCGCGGGAAGGGCCTTCAAAACGGCCTTTGCAGACATTTCGCAAAACCCTGAGAACAGCGACCACACCGTCGATATTCTCGCCCAGACCCACCACTTCTCCCATCCCGATTCTCGCTGCAGCGGCTTTCTTGCCTGAACTTCGGTTCGCGTATTCAGGCATATTTTCTATACTATTCCTGCAGTGGAAACGAACGTGCCCGGAGGGCCCGTCCCACCACCAAGAGTAATCTCCTGACTCGAATAAGTCCTCGCTCTGCCGCTCGGCAGAGCGCTGTGGAATGCGTCTGGCTTAGTCCCCTTATTCTGCGAAATAAGGGGACTAAGCCAGACGCATTCCTAGAACTTATAGTTCCTCGGAACAACAACGACCCCTCCCGCGGAGACTGTGAATCGCTCGCGATCCAGCTCGCTGTCGATTCCGATTGTTTCGCATGGAGGAACGGTGACATTTTTGTCGACGATGCAGTTTTTCAGGCGCGCAGCCTCTCCGATACTCGCCCCGTCAAACAGTATTGAGTTTTCCACCACAGCCTTGTCGTGCACGTGCACATTGGGTGACAATATTGAATGTTTGATGGAAGCCCCAACGACAATACTCCCCGAACTAACCATCGAATTGACCAGCTCAGCCGGAGCACCCGACTTACCCACCACCGTTCGAGCAGGAGGGCTCGGAGTTTCGAAAGTCCGAACCGGCCAATCTGCCTGGTAGAGGTTAATGGCAGGCACTGGCTCCAGCAGATCCATATTGGCGGCGTAGTAAGCATCTATGTCACCGACATCGCGCCAGTAAAGATCGATTGCGACTCGCCCGGTAGGACCGCCGAAAAGGTAGGCGAAAAATTGATGAGACGATATCAAGCGCGGTAGGATGTCATTCCCAAAATCATGGGTTGAATCTTCTCGATCATGATCCTCCCGCAATATCTTGGATAACAATTCCAGAGAAAAAACGTAAATGCCCATGGATGCGAGGGCATGTTCCGGATCGCTCGGCATGACTTTTGGGTGAACCGGCTTTTCTTCAAATTCCGTAATCCGGTTCGAATCATCGACTGAGAGGATGCCAAACCTCGTGGCATCGTTCACACCGACCTTCATGGACGCGACCGTCACATCTGCACCGGTGTCACAGTGGGCCTTCAGCATGGCGGAGTAATCCATCCGATAGATATGATCACCGGAAAGAATGACCACATAATCCGCGCCGCTGCGTTCCAGCAGGTAAAGATTCTGATAGACGGCGTCTGCCGTGCCTTCATACCATGATTTGCCTGTCCGCATCTGCGGTGGAATCGGCGTAATGTATTCATCGACCGTTGGGTTAAAGATGGACCATCCGTCTCTCAGGTGCGTTTGCAACGAATGCGACATATATTGGGTTAACACCAGTATCTTGCGGAGGTGGGAATGCAGACAGTTGCTCAGTGTAAAATCAATGATGCGGAATTTCCCACCAAACGGTACCGCGGGTTTCGTACGTTGGGCCGTTAACGGTTGCAACCGCGAACCAACGCCTCCGGCCAGAATAACGGTTATGGCTCGATTGTATATGGCAGCACCGTCGTCCATCACTTTCCTACTTTCCTCATTCAGCTCTAAACTACAAACTCGAAAATGCTTGTTTTCTTTAGGAAAAATCTCCGAATCGAAAATATAACCCTTTGTGTTCAAGAAATAAGGAATGCAGGAAATTCTAAGAATCGCGTTCGATGTTGGATATTCAATCAGTCCGCGGTTTTCTCGAATCCGTGGGGGCACTCTCCCTCTTCATCCCTCTCCGTTCTCTTTGTTTCCTTCTGTGAAATTCTGTATTCAATGGAAGCACCTGCCAGTTCTTTTTACGCTGTGCTCTTTCTCAGCTCTCCCTCCTTTGCTTTCGGCTCAGGCCGTCAATCTGGTCATTCTCGGAGAAGTACAATATCCGGCAACGGTTACAGATGCAAGTGGCGCTGCGCGCCCTGCCCGGGAGGGCCAACTCGTGGCCGATGGTTATACCCTCACTACCGGAAAAAGCGGCAGCATTGTGTTGCTGTTCTCTAACGGGTCTACCGTAACCCTGGCCGGCAATACTCGATTCTCCGTCTCGAGGTTTTTTCAGGAAACCCATCGCGAGAGAGCTGATTTGGAAAATCTCGATATCGAGCCAGGCCGTTCGACAACACGCCTGAAGTTGGATTACGGGGAAATCGTAGGGCATACCAGACGACTGCGAACTGCCTCCACTTACGAAATCGAGACTCCTATTGGTATTGCCGGTATCCGTGGGACTACCTACTCGATAAACGTAACAGTCGAACCTAATACAAAGGCATTTTCGCAATTAGAAATCAGCGTCGTTGAAGGAATTATCGGGTTTAAGGGGTCAGTCGCTACCCTACTGGAACTGAATCAGTTGCTCAAAGAGGCTTTGGCTGGACCCAAGCCCGATCCGGTGAAGGAATGGTTTGGCGATCGTTTTCGTGAGATCGGGGCCGGCCAGCGCATTACCTTTGAACTCGGGCGGGACGCAAAAACTCGTCTACCGAAACTCGAAGTTGTGGAAGCGACGGTCGACGCAGCCGACAGCGCCAGGATCAACATGATCGTCCAAGAAACGATTATCCTTCTTAAAAAGGCAATCCAGCGCGGTGCCTTCGACGAAGCCTACCGATGAAACTGGAATACATCCTGGTTATCCTCGTCTTTATCACCGGTTTCGGCTACGTGGGGACTTTCGTGGCCGGTATCCTTGGCTATCGCAAACATTTCGCCGAAAAGTTTCCAACCTGGCTCAATGAGGGACTGCATGCACTCGTAGGTATGGGATTCGCGCTCTCGGTGCTAGGGTTGAGCAAATACCTGCCTATTCATCCGACTTTTCTGCTCTTAATCGCAGGTATAGGAATCTGGTGCACCATAAAACTGCTGATCGCGATTTCTCTACTCCTACGCCGGGATTAGAAGGAAAGGGAATAGTGGAATGATGAAATGACACCAGGAACACATCTTCTGATCGGTTGGTCCTGCGCCAATGTGACCGCTCTCTCGCGACGCGATCGCGCCCTCATTACCCTGGCAGGTATCACACCTGTGGAACTGATATCGAAGAAATGGGATGAAGCGGTTGTTGCGACATTCGCTAAGCTGTATTTCAGTGTCTTCGGACATAAGGATCCTAACGTATCAGCTGGCCGTAACCAAACTTGAAATTCGTTGAGAGAGAAGAGGGACACAGAGTGACACAGAGAACCACAGAGCCACACAGAGATGACATAGCTGGACGATGTCGTTGCGAAATTAGCTTTGTGCTTTGCTTCAGGATCGGGTTCAAGCCCCAGTGACACCGACTTCGCATTAACCGTCGCATCGAGAGCAAAAGATCATAAAAGGTCTCTATTCGATCGTGGTAGCGAGAATCACTGACAAGCACAGTGGTATGGGGCGGAGCCCGCCGTGGGTCAACTCTTCCTCTCGTTTTCCTCTCCATTCTCTGTCCGAGCTTTCCGGGACTACCACATTCCTTCAATTCTATGCTCCAAACGAATCCAACTTTTTCTTTTCCCTTTGCGTCTTTGCGTGAGAATTCTTTCCCCTTTTTTTCTATGCGCTGCTATTTTCTAATCAAACCATTCTACCGCTTTGGTATTCTCTCACTCATCTTCTTGCTCGGGCTCGCCCGGCTACATTCGGGGGAAATCGCAAAGGAGACCGATCAACCCGAAGACGCGCTGCCAATATTCCAGATCAGTGACCTCAGCAAACCGCTGCGGACACCGAACGGGGAGATCATCTATGAACTGATCGGCCGGAAAGTGGCCGGCACCACGGATAGACACAGCCTCGCCTATATCGTGATGCCTCCCGGAGCCACCTCCATCAAGCATTTTCACCCATCCGACGAGGAGACATATCATATCTTAAAGGGGCGGGCCATAATGCTTCTGAACGATGAAGCCACTACCGTAACACCTGGCCACACCATCTACATCGCTCCCGGGAAAAGTCACAAGATCACCAACGTCGGAGAACAAGATCTCGAATACCTCGCCGTCACCGTCCCCGCCTGGCACGCCGACAGCAGCGTCTACCTCGAAAAGTGGGAAGATGGTCGAGCCGTCCCTCTCGATACGACCGCTGAACCGTGAAATTCCTGCAATGCCGTACAACTGGTCATCGTCGGCTTTCCCTGCCTCGATCCTTTTCTGTCCATTGCCGTTCGACAGGCTCAAGGTTTTCAACAGGTTCGCGGACGGTTCCTAATGTTTTCTAAAAGGAGGAATCTTGCCTTCAGATATAGTTAGGTTTATCGACAGAAGGATCGAATGGAGATTATGAGATGAGAGTGCACAGTTCACTAACCGAGCGCTTTTATTCCAATTGGCATCCGTGGTACTGCGGAGCCATCCGTGGGCATCAATTATACAGTCTTTGCAATAGAGAATAAGATCGGACTCAATATTATCATGCGTGAGAGCTATCTTTTCGGATTCGCTTTTCTAGTCGCGTGGAGCTGTTTAATCAGTGTGAAATCCGAAGCCGCGAGAAGCGAAACGACGAGCGAGGCGGTATCGCCCGCCGAATTCCTGGAGGGGCTTATCGGTCCCTGGAGAGGAACGGCCGTAAGGACGCCGATCGGACCCCAGAAATACGACATTCAATACGAGCGCCTGCCGGATGGATCCGTTTCAGGTAAGGCTGATCTCATTGCCTCGATCCACTATTGGACTTTCTTTCTTGAGGGAGAAGACCTCAAGCTTCGATTTTTCTCTACCTTCGGCGGTAATACGAAGCCGATTCTGCTCGACTTCGTTGAATTGGACGGGCGCTCGTTCTTATTCAAAGCCCGCGATCCGCCATACCTGGATGTGCGCGTGAATTTGACGGAAGAGACTCTCAAAAAAGAAGTGTATCTACGAGGAGAACCTCACGTCGAGATTGAATTGATTCTAGCCTTGTTCCGATAAGTCGAAATGGAGATCATGCAAATCCTATATCTTGAACTTGCTTTCAGACTTACCGGGAGCGGTAGGCCCGGAAACGCCAGAAATATGATCGTCGCGACTTTGTAGAGAAACCGGAATTTCAAGTTAGAATGTCCAATAATCAAGAAGCGGAAAGTTCCACTCCGTCGCCTCCCATTCGCGAGCTCTTTTTTGCGGCTCGAGTCGAAACCGTAATTCGTCAGAGCAGGTCGGGTGTACTTATTCTCCTCGTGATCTCCGTATTTGGTGGTCTCTGGATTCTCTGGGAGACGTCGTTGCAAACGGTCAACGTGTGGATCATTTGCATGGTGATAGTGTGCCTGCCCGCTTATTTGAAATTGACCGAAATGCTGCGGGACCCTGAAAAAGAGCTGAAAGCGCGGCGTTGGGCAAATATCATGACGTTGGGCAGCCTGCTAATCGGGGCGGGATGGGGTGCGCTGTCTATTCTGTATTTTCCGCATGAGAATGCATCTCTGTTATCTTTTCTAATTTTGGCGACCGTCGCATTGACCGCGCTCGCGTCGTCGGTTCTATCCGCGGTTGTTTCTATTTTCTGGGCGTTTCTCCTGGCTGCTGTTCTTCCTTTGTGTGTACAGATCATTATGTTGCCGGGTTACTCGTATATTCAAAGCGGGCTCATTCTTTCCTGTTTTCTACTTATCATAGGTTTAATCGCCCGTCAGAACGAAAATAAAGAGCGATTCAACGTTCGCGAGAAGGTCATCTTAAAAAAGGGGGTCTACAGCAGAATCTGTGGGTGGGTAACGTCGCTTACAAGAGGAAATAGAGTCGGTGAGCACAAGGAGAAGTCAGGGCGCTGCCCTGAATCCCGCTCCTCCACAGCCGGAGGGGCTGGTCGGTGTTTTCTTTGCATATGGGATTGAAAGGTTGAAGCACCGGGCCGTTCCGAGGATGAAAGTAGTACCGAAAATACATCCTGAACACGGAGGACCCAGTGCTCATCAAAACGCTACTGAATCGGTGCTATTGGCTCAAGAGCTTTGTTTACGCAAAGGCGAGTATGGAAATGGTGAAATCGGTGGAGGCGATTGTGGTGCAGATTGAGCCGCGCAAGAATAGTCGGGTGTGCTGTTCGGGGTGTGGCCGGACGGCCAGCGGCTACGACCACATGAGCGAGGCGAGGCATTTTGAATTTGTGCCCTTGTGGGGGATGAAGGTGTATTTTCGTTACCGCATGCGGCGGGTCAATTGCCGGCGGTGCGGGGTGAAGGTCGAAGAGGTGCCCTGGGCCAAGGGCAAGAGTCATCTGAGTTGGCCAATGCAATGGTTTCTGGCCCAGTGGGCGAGGCGCTTGAGCTGGGAAGAGACGGCAAGGGTTTTTCGCACGAACTGGCGCAACGTCTTCGAGTCGGTCGAGGCGATGGTGCGTTGGGGGCTCAAACGGCGCGATATGAGCGGGATTGAGGCGATCGGAGTCGATGAGGTGCAGTATCATCGAGGCCATCACTATCTCACCGTGGTCTACCAGCTTGACGAGGGGCGGCGGCGGCTATTGGGCGTATTCAATAAGCGCAACGTAAAATCGCTCTTGCGTTTTTTCTGGGAATTGGGAGCGCAAAAGAGCAGCCAGATCCTCTACGTCTGCTCGGATCTGTGGAAGCCTTACCTCAAAGTGATCAAGAAAAAGGCACCCCAGGCGCTGCACATCCTCGATCGCTTCCACTTGGTAGCCAACCTGAACAAGGCCCTCAATGAGATTCGTGCTGCGGAAGCCAGGCGATTGCAACGGGACGGCTACATCAACGTGCTGGTCAAAAGCAAATACTGTTTCTTGAAAAATCCGCAAATCTCACCCCCACCCAACAGATCCGCCTCAAGGAGGTGCTCCAATACGATCTGAAGAGCGTGCGGGCCTATCTACTAAAGGAGAGCTTTCAGCTCTTGTGGCATTATAAAAGTCCCTACTGGGCCCAATGGTATCTGAAAAAATGGTGCACGCGCGCCATGCGTTCGCGCCTCAAACCGATCAAAAGGTTCGTGCGCTCGGTGCGCAAACACGAGCCGCTCATCCTCAACTGGTTTCGGGCCAAAAAGGCCTTTTCCTGCGGCATTGTGGAGGGCTTTAACCGCAATATAAATCTCACTATCAGAAAAGCATACGGCTTTAAGAGCTTCGAAGTGCTTAAGATCGCCCTATTTCATACCATGGGCGACTTGCCTGAACCCGAAATAACCCACAGATTCTGCTGACGAGGCAAAAAAGGAAGTTCAAGGTAGAAGACTAGACCAAAAGGCGTTTTTGGGCCAGAAAGAAAGAGACTATACCGCCACCACCGTCCAGCGCGAGTTCATGTTTAACTTGAGTCTCAAGTTGCGTACCCATCTGACTTCAATAATCGGCTTTTCCGGCGTCCTGATGAAAAACGCCCGTGGAGAGCTTTCTCCGGAGGATCTTTCCCGCGCCGAGAAAGTCAATCGCAACGGCCGGCAGCTGCTTCTCATTATCGATAACGTGCTTGAATTCTCCAGGATCGTGACCAATCAGGTGGAATTGGAAGAAGCGAAATTGAACCTCCACAATTTAATCGAAGAATCAGTCGAACTCCAGCGTGAGCATACCAATGAAAAGGGGCTGAACCTCTCCTATTCTGTCGCAGACAATGTTCCCGAGCACGTCATGGCAGATCCGACGCGCTTGTGGCAGATCCTTAACAACCTCATCGGGAATGCAGTCAAATTTACCCAAAATGGCAGGATCGATATCAAGGTGGAATCGGGCGGGCTCATAGATGGCCGAACCCGCCTGAGATTCAACGTCAAGGATACCGGCATCGGGATTGAAGAGAAAATACGGGATAAGCTCTTTTTGCCGTTCTCGCAAAGTGGCTCCGACGAAAGGGACGACGGAATGTGCTTGGGTCTCGCCATTTCGAAACATCGGTATACGTCGTCGAATTGATGGGGGGCGACGTCGCCGTCTGGAGCCATCCCGGAAAGGGTTCCGTCTTCAGTTTCATGATCCAGTGCGGCGAAGTAGCGCAAACTGCGGATACCGCAAGTGGAGATCTCGCCTGATTAGAGTCTCGAGTTAATTAGGATTCCTGTCCGGAGTCGACGGCCTTTTTGATCCGGTAATTGGGCTGTTCCTTGCGGTGATCGATCGATGAAGGAACAAAATTTAACCGGAGTCTCTTACTTTTCCCATCCGTTGCTGTCCTTTTATCCGTTGCAAACTTCTTGTTTCGTCCCGGCTTGCCGGGATCTTTAGCGGGCACCCACTCTTTCACTTATTTCATTGCCTCGCACTACCTTGGCAGCTAACCTGCAAATTCGAAGTTATTAATGCGATCCAGGGCTGCTCGACGATAGTGGCGGCTTTTGATGCTTATTGCTCTATTTCAAGTATACGACATTTTCAAAACAATGATTACTAATAGAAATATCATTAATGCTCTACTTTTCCTCTTCGCCCTTTTCACCACCCAAGCGGTAGATGCGGCGTCGAAGGTCCAATTGGACGCTCGAATAAAGGAAGCGATTTCAAACTTTTATGAACTGACGAGCGCCGGCAAAGAGCTGGCGGAAAAATCGGCCGGCATGCTGGGTTTCCCCCATGTGTCAAAGGCTGGAATAGGAGTGGGCGGCGAACGCGGAAACGGCGCTCTCATGATCGACGGCAAAACGGTGGATTATTACACTACGACTGCAGCTTCCGTTGGTCTCCAGATCGGCGCCCAGGTTAGATCGCAGATTATTCTCTTCATGGACAAAGCAGCTTTGGATAGTTTCCGCAACAGCACGGGTTGGGAGGTAGGGGTCGATGCCAGCGTCGCCCTCGCTACTCTTGGGACGGGCGGCGAGATCGATACTGAGGTCGCGAAAGAGCCCGTCATCGGCTTCATTTTCGGAAATAAGGGCCTGATGTACAACCTGACTCTGGAGGGTTCGAAAATCTCCAAGAAGAAAAGGTAGCATTAAGTGTTTCTATCAAAGCTCAATTTGAGGCCAGAGTTTACTGGCTTATTCTCAGCTGCACTAATAGCCAATCTGCTGTTAGCACCCAGCGCGCACGCAATTGTCCTGGGTATAAAATCATGTGGAAGTGGCCCTCCCAATTTCTGCTTCAACGGAACCGTCCCAAACTCGCTACCTCCTACCAATCTCTTCTCCTTTCAGGAAGACGGATCAGGTTTCATTGATATTGGGCCTGTTACACTCGACGAGATCGATATCGACGCGGATGCGCTCGCATTTTCCCTGACGCACGGCCTGTTGGCCTTTGAGCTTCAGAAGTCCGGTTTCAACACAACCGGCTCCACCCTCATCATCATCGACTCCAATACGGCTGTGGCATCAACGATCGGTTCGCTGCTTTCTGGCCGCGATATACGAGGAGCCGTTTTCGACCTTTCAGATACCCTGTGGGCGCTGGATGCGGCCAGCGATGAATTGCTTCAGATCAATCCCTCGACTGGTGCAGTTGTCGGCCCACCTGTGGCTTTAATGCTCGGAGGAAACGCATTCGACCTTTCCGATGTCACCGACATTGCGGTGGCACTCGACAATACCTTTTTTGTGGCCGATTCCAGTGACTTTTACACTTTGGACATTCTGAGTGGGGCTTTAACTCTCGTGCATACGGACGTCCTTCAAGGATTCGCGGGAATTACCTTTTCTATCGGCGCTCCGGAAGAGGATCTCTTCGTCAATGATGTCAATGGCTCTGAGGATATTTTCAGTTATGCTGTCGATTCGGGCTTCTCCCAAACGACTCTCCACGAGAATTTCATCCCGACCTTCAATTCCGGCCGTGGCGACCTCGCCGCGGCCATCCCGGAACCCTCCAGCATGCTACTTCTCAGCCTGGGTCTCGTGTGTCTTCTCCTGTATGGCTGGAAATTGCGGCTTTCATCCTAATAGCATTCTGCCGTTGGCAGATGACCAGCCCGGGGAACTCATCGAGCGACCACATCGACTTTTGCATCATAGCCGAGACGGTTCAGAAACGTTTCACAGTCTTCCCAGGTAAGGCCAAAGGCTCTCACGTCTGCTAATCCCAGACGAGCGACTATGTCCATGACATTGTCCCTATCCGCACCTTCGAATTGACCTCGCATAACAGCCGTTTCGGCCCAATCAACGAGTTGGTTAAGAGCAATCTGGTGCTGCAGATAATCAATAAGTTTCTTGGCGACGTTTTCGCGGTCAATGGTCATAATTAATCCTGATTCTTTCGATGACCTTTGTCTTCGGGATAAATCAACGAATAGATACATCTTCCAATTTTAATAATGACAGTAAAGTTTAAAAAGAATCAGGGTTTGGCCAAGGAGTGAGCCGCAGCCCATCACAACCGGCGAATCCGCTTCTCGTTGATTGCGGACTACTTTCGCGAAGGTGGAGATCCAGAGGATATTATCGAAGCACTGGAGTCGGATTATGAGATGGCCATCGTCGACTTTTGCACTGGCTAGGATTTCAAATGCGGCTTTGCTTAACCCTCGGCTTAGGCAATCACAAAATCCCCGCTCTTTTTGTCGGCGCTCTCCTCGACCCGAAACCGGTTCATTCGGATTTCTGTCTCAGGAAACGGCTTGTTCCTAACGCTTAGAGGAGCAAGCCAGTCGATATGAGCCTTTTTATACGATGGCTATAGATCCTCCGGTCGCAGCACCGTAATCATACAACACATGGTGCAGACCAATCAGCATACGATCCCCTACCCTATCGACTAATTCAGAAGCAAGCGAGCTTTCTATCACGGCAGGTCGGGACATGAATTGTTGGTAGGGGTAGGAAAGCCGGAATCTCACCGGCTCCCCTCCCTCCGAACCGGACGTGCGGTTCTCCCGCATCCGGCTCTCCAGTCAGTGGTTAACTCCATCATGGAGATTGGCGCGCGTGTTCCCAGGCTGTTTTAAGGCTGAACAGTCCCAGGTCCGCGAAGTAACGATTGGGCCAGCGTTGATGATCCAGACCACGTCCTTTGCCTCGGCCTTTACGCCGTTTGCGTTTGATACTGCGCAGGCGCATTCGAACCCATCCATCGATCGGTCCAAAGGTGGTCTTGTGACTGTGCTTGTAGTACTCGAACCAGCCTTGGAGGATCGGATTCACTTTGCTGATGATACAGCTCATGCTGGTCCCATTAGTCCTCTTCGTTCTGGCTCGGATCTTCGCACGCAACTCATTGAGGCTCTTCTGACGCGGCCATCGATAACCGCGTTCGAAGTGGTAACCAAGAAAATCGAAACCTCCTTTTAAGGTGGCATCTACAATCCTGGTTTTCTCCGGATGCAGGAGCAGTTCTCTCTTCCGAGTCCACCGCTGCACTTCCTCGTGGGCTCTTTGGGCTTCCTCTTGACTGCGACACAGGACAATGAAGTCATCCGCGTAGCGTACCATTTGGTAACCTTTGCGGGCCATCTGGTGGTCAAGACCATTGAGGTAGATGTTCGACAACAACGGACTAACTACTGACCCTTGGGGAGTGCCTCGTTCCGTCGGTTGCCAGCCTTTGTGACTTTCCATCACCCCTTGGGTGAGGAAGCTTCCGATCAGCTCCAATACCTTTCGGTCACGGATCCTTTCCTCCACTAGTTCCATCAGCTTCTCGTGCGGGATCGTGTCGAAGTAGCTTTTCAGGTCCGCGTCCACAACCCAGTTGTAACCCGCCTTAAGCAGGCGGCTGACTTGACGCAGCGCATCCTTGCATCCTCGACCCGGTCGGAATCCATAGCTATGGGCGGCAAAGTCTTTCTCAAAGATCGGTTCGATCACCAGACGTAGTGCGCCTTGCACGATCCGATCTCTTACCGTGGGTACTCCCAACGGCCGTTTTTCTTTGCTTCCCGTCTTATTGATCCATACCCGCTTGACCGCTTTCGGTCTGTACTCTCCTCTTTGGAGTTGTCTTTTCAACCGGGTCAGCTCCTTTTCCCCTATCTTGGTAAATCGCTTCACCGAAATAGCGTCTATTCCGGCGCTGCCACCATTGCGGCGTACTTGTTCCCAAGCCCGCTGCAGGGTCTCTTCCCGGCTCACCTTATCATTTAGACTGAACCATTTGTTTCCTTTCACCCCCGTTTCGAGGGCTGCCAACATGCGTTCGCTCCATACTTGAGGTTCCACCCAAGCCCACCGGGCTCGGACTTCTCTTCCTTGTCTATCCCTTTCGGAAACTGCGGAAGGAATTAATTCCTCTTGTATGTACTTCACGCTTCCACCTTCCTGCCTCCCTTTGCTCCACCGGTATTACCCGGCTTCTTCGCTCTTATTGAGGCTCCGACTCCTGTCGGCCGGCTCTTCGGACTCTTATGGAGTCTTGAACTCCGTCCTCGTGCCGACAGGTCTCCCCGTTTCCTGTTATGATCCTTCCCGCCATTCCGTCTCCAACCACCCGACGTCGCATCACTACCGTGCTTTGCGTGACCCGGGCACGTAGTGATCTCCCCGCTCTCTACGGGGACAGGGGCTTCGCACATTCCTAGGAGTCTCGCCACGACGCCTTGCCGAATCGAGTTCACGGTCATTGGCATGACTATTACGGACTGGCAGTTCACGTTCTGTTGCTTCCCACCCCACCTCTTGGTGACGCAGTTACTTCACGTTTCAGCCCAGTGCACGTTTGGGCTGGATCGGACTTTCACCTTTCTGTTTCATAACCATTACGGGCGCACTAGGAAGGCCGCTTGCGGCCGAATTCGACTGTGGCCGAATCTGTCGTTTATGCCCCTTATTTTAGCGGCATTCCAGTCTGACGTATTACTGCCGCCTTGAACGATCCGATGTTCAAATGTGTATAAAATTCCTCGCAATGATGATGTCGTGGTCGATCCATCTTCGGCGGGTGGGCAGGGTTTCCTGTTTTTCTGCAGGAGTGAACCTGCGCTCTCTCAGTGCTCGCTTGTGACGATGGCAAAATGATAGGCGCTGTTGCCCAAATAAACATGACCTCTTCCGCGTTCGATGACCCTTTCCGGGCTAGCCCCTTTCTAAGCGAAGGCCGGAACATAAACTGATTCTACCAGACCCGGAACCCTGGGGAAAATCAAACAATTCGCAGTCTGACCCGAATGGCGCTAAGATAAGCCCGATTAACGACGATTTTTGCCTTTGTTTCTGCGCGAGCGCGAGACTTTCATTTTCCCTCGCGGCTTCGTTAGTAATTGGTAAGGTTTCGGTCTTCGTTTGACCGCTCGTGGTTCGCTGCGGTGTTCTCGTAGTGGAACAGTCTCCTCGGCAATAATCAGAACCATCTCGTCAATGATGCGTTGTTGCTTTCGAGGCTGCTTGCGGGTGGCGTTCAGAGCGGTGCAGTACTGCCGAACGGTGTCGACCGTGCTCTTGAAGCTGAGCCGATGCAGGTCACGCTGATAGAGGGTGGCGGCGTGTTGCATGAGGGCGCGGATGAGATTATAGGCGATAAAGAACAGCTGGATTTCCTTACGCACCATTTCGGGAGTAAGGCAGCGTACCGTTTCCATCTTCATAGTCGTTTTAATGTCGCGAAAAAACAGTTCCACTGACCAGCGGCGGAAGTAGAGATCGGCCAGATCCTCTACGGTGTATTGGAGGGGGTCGGTAAAGGTGGTCACAAGATCGATCTTTCGGGTACGGAATCCTTTGATCTACGCACCATTCGCAGAGTCAGTTCGGCCGGTAATTGAGCCCATTCTTCCGGGCTGAACCCGTGCTGTCTCTGCGGTTTTTTCCAGGTCACCAGCCGATCGTATCGGCCCAGTGTTTGGCCGCTACGGAAGTCGCATTTGCGCCTTTGGTGCAGGCGCATGACCGCGTCCATTTGATGGTTTAGAAGCAGCCCCAGATTGGCATAAGAGCAATAACCGCGGTCGCACAGAACCACCTCTGCTTTTTTCAAATACCCAACGAATTTGCGCAAAATGCCGCTTTCATGGTTTTTTAAGGTGGTCTCGACACAGTGCAGCAAGGCCCCGCTGGCCAAACAGAAACAGCCCACCAGAAGCATGACGGGAAATCCGCACCCCTCTTTCTGCCCCCCGGGTTGGGGAAAGGCCCTCTGGTTCTGCTCGGTATCGGGCATACTGATCCCAGTACCGTCTATCACTCTGACCTCGTGCCCCTTCCACCGCTGCGCTTGCCTTACCTCCTTGTGTATCTGCTCGCTGACCTCTTCACCGATCTTTTGTAAGTCCTCTATACCTATGCGCTGACGTGCCTGGCAATAGGCCGAGGTGGAGGAACTGGGCAGGTTCAACTCCCGCTCACTACAGTAGCTCTGCACCTTTCTGACGACCTCCCGGCAGGCTGTCTGCGGGGAGAGCACCTGGAACAGAAAGCCCCAGAAGGTCGTTCTGAGTGAGTAGACTCGTTCCCGGCTGTTTTCTTTTTCGCTCTTGGGTTGCAAAACTCCCAGAGGAATCCACCGATCAAACAGATCCGACAACTCCGATAGAGTTGACTCTCTTAGATGAGCCAGTTTTTGCTTTAATTGTGCCAGGGCCGACTTAGGCGGGCGACCGCATAGAATGTGATTAAACCCAGGCAGGAATCTTGTCATATTTTTCATACAACAAGATTAGCCTACTAACGGTCATAGTACAAGCTTTTTACATATTTTTTACAATTATTTTTGGCTTATCTTAGCGCCATTCCAGTCTGACCCCATACCCCCTTTAAGAGGGAAAGCTCAATCTCAACTTCAGGGAATAGGATATCCTGGAACCGGCTCCAGAATGCGGAAGTACCCCTTTATGCAGTTCGGATTGCGAACACAGATTTGTATATGGTCCTTGTCCCTTATCGTTGCTCCGGGAAACACGGGATCTCCTTCAGGGAAGAGGCCTCGTGCACTGTCATACGGCCTCTGTCCTCGCGTCTCATGGTACTGATACATGAATTCAATGACAGCACAGTCAAGATATCGCAATAATACGTCCGTTCCACTACCCAGGGGCTTGTTCTGCGGTAGAGGAACACCCGCCGCCTCGCTTACCTTGCGATAATCTTCATAGCTTTGGGCCAGAATCGCGAGGCAGCCTGTGTCGAGAAGATTGAAGCAGTGACCTAAATCAATGATCGCTCCGATGACGAATGGTTCCGTAACTTTCGGCCTACTTCGTTTTGCGGTGTCCCGAAGAATCGCGGCGAATTCCAGAGCGCGTGCTGGATTGTTCTCCCAAAAATAGGAGCCGTGTCCTAACCAATCGTACTCGTTCCTGCTAGCCTTGAGTCGCTGGTTCCCAGCCACGATTTTCTCAGCAACCGACCTGTCACACCCGTGGAAACCCAGGACAAATGTCGGGAGCGAGGAGTACACGGCCGGGTTATCGGTAGACTTGCTTGAGATTCCCCTTCGGAGTCGCGATCCCAGCTTTGACCAAGAAACGAAGCGACTCCTCTTTTGACGAAGCGGTTCTTTTCGAAAACCGCCTCATGTCGGCAATGTAACGCCGCAACTCTCCGTCTGTCTTTGGCTTCTCACCGTTTCTCATGGATTTCCACTCGAGAGGGACATAGGAGGTCTGAGATTTCTTGCTCATCCAGCCTCAACAATGCCCCAAGGCGTTAAGCTGGTCAATCGTAGATTTCGATAATCCGAACCCGAGATTCTGACTCCCGAAACGCCCGATCTGCAAGTGGCACCGCCAAATGTCTATGGTCAACCTGGCAGCCGGGATGGTGTCGTCGGCTTCGGCAGCATCCAGAAGATCCACGATTGCTCCTCGCACCGCATTAAACGCCTCGTCTTTGCTGATACCCCAGTGTTTCGCAAATCGATACTTCTCACTCGCTTCCCTCTTTGTCCGCCCATAGTAAACGCCGAACTTGAGAGCCGTCGCACCAAGTATCCGGCCAAGGCTGTCCATCTCGCGCTCAATACGGTAGCAGAAGGATCGGTTCTGTTTACCTTTCCCAATGACATAGCCATCGAGACCCAAACTTGCAATTCGGTTTCGGTGATAGTCCCGAACGAACGCCTTTCGCAGTTCCTCTGCCTTCTTATAGCTTCCGCCATCACGTGCAGAAAGCAACGGCACCCGTGCCTCTATAGTCTCTTTCATCTCCAGCCGATTCATTATGCTCTTGTCGCTTATGCGCCCCGCCTCCCTCGATCTTTTGCAGAGTCACCGCAAGATTCAAGATATCGTTGCCCTGCAAATATATCTCGCCGGAGAAAGCCCCTTTTCATCCTCTTGAGATTTCGAAAAGACAAATACCTCCCCTTTTCGACCCCTGATCTCTGATCTTCGCAAACCGTCAGCCCCGTTTCACGCAAAGGGCTGAAAAAAGTCCTGTCCGAAGTTGAGAAAATCAAACAATTCGCAATCTGATCCCATGCCCGCTCCCGATCTGGGAAAAAATGTACCCACCGCCGGGCAGACGCGCAATATGCTTCAGCCCTCTGTAATGGTTCAACTCAAGCTTCTAGTCCGCATTTTTCACGCACTTCGTCGCGAGACTGTCTCGGCGTGCCGGGATTGAAACACGTGAAAGTCGGCGGGCAAGGGAAGTCCTTGAGGCGCCGTAAGATCCACGGTCGAAACAGATGGCTTGTGAAATATGCGGGTTAGTCTCTTTCCAAGCGAAGTTCTGGAGATATACGGATCCTACCGAACCCTGGGGAAAATCTAACAATTCGCAATCTGACCCCATCTCCCCTGGACTGACCCCTGGAACGCCACTTATAGCCACTCTTGCGGCTGATACCAAACTCTTCGCAGAGTCTACTGAACGATTGCTCCTCGCGCTCTGCGAGAATGACAAACCGATGTTTCTGTTCCATAGATGACACTTCTTTCCAAGGCATAAAGCCCAGGTTAAAGTGTTACCTATGTCCGTAGAACTTTTGTTACCTATGTGTCCGGTTCATACCTATTTACATCGATGGCTTGAACGAGGTATCCGCGGAGCTCAGGGCCGAGATTACGAACTTCCTGAACCGGTATTTCAAGGGCAACATCATCCTGACCACACAGCCGCTCCTGAAATGGAATCCGCCGGGCGTCGCTGGTGTGTATGAACTACTTCCTCTGGAAAAAGACCAGATCCAGGCGTTTCTCCACAGCCGGGAGAGTGCCTTGCCGGACAGCGCGTATAAGAAGGGTAAGGATTACAAAGATGCTTGTACTGCGTATCTGAACAAAGCTTTGACCAGACCTGATACTTGCTTCGATATCATCGAAACACAGAACGAAGTCCAGGTTGTGCTCTCGAATCCCATGGACCTGACGATCGTTTCGGAGCTGATCGCCCGCGGCGAGGAACCGAATCTGTTCCGCCTGCAAGATCACCAATACAGATTGATGGCGAAGGACTTCAAGCAGGAGACCGGAAACAGGGAGTTTCCTTTAGTGGCATTCTCCGAAGCCGTATTTGATATGAGAATAAATGACGAATCCGAAATTCCTTCAGACGACTTTGAAGACGAGCTCAAATGCTTGCTCGAGCACAAATTGGTCTTACACAGACAGAGACAGACGAAGGAAAGGAATGCGAAGGACATATACACCTTTCGGCACGACAAGATCATGGATTACTTCATCGTACAGACGTTTCTAGGAAAAGAGAACGAACGCCTCCTTGACTACGTTGACGACCCTCGCTTCAAAGGAGTCTACCTTCTGCTCGCCCTACTAATGCCGGAGGAGGAGGCCCAAAACCTGAGGGAGCGACTTATCGTATACGCGGCCGATTCGGGTGACCATTCAGTCAGCGACGACTTCATCAAGCTTTTTAAGGGTCGCGAGAGCTACAAGTTTGGGTAGTTGGTTTTCTCATGTACTTCTCCCAGTTCAGTGTAAACGGTCGAAACTCGTCGTGGGATTCCCTTCAGGCACGATCGGGGCTCAGCTAACTTTTACCTGAAACGACGCCGTCGATCATCTCCTCAACCGATTCCTGCAGGTTCAGGAAAGGAATCAATGAGACATTGCGGTAAACAGCCATTTTCCGATGAGTATCTACGTTGCAGGAGTGCTACGAAACGCCTCTTTTTGTAGAATTTTTTTGAGCGGCCCAACCAGTGTAGTTGGCACTCCCCTCCGTGTATTGGCGCCCCCCCTCCCCCCTTCCTCAATTGCCTTCAACCTACAGAAACCATTTAGGCTGGTCTAAGATCAACAGGACGTAAGTAAAAGAACTCATCCCGAAGTTCGATCCGTGTCACAACAACGGAACTGATGAACGGAAGCAAAGGAAGCAACCTTGATTCTATATCGACCCCGACCCGGAAAAATCAGGAACCGAACCCGCATCACACCACCCTGCTACCGCAGCGCGGCTACGAGGTAACCTAGAAATCGAGCCAGCCCCGAAAAACCGTGTGACAGTATTGTGACAGAAAGGTGTTCGAAAAGTGCCGAAAGTGTGCGAAATCTGTCGAATCACAAACGGTAAACTATCGGTCTAAGAATAGCTTTGTATTCTTATAAGTATTTAATGATAAACAACTTCCATTATGGTACTCCCGCTGGGACTCGAACCCAGATCTTCGGTTCCGGAGACCGACATTCTATCCGTTGAACTACGGGAGCGTAGCACTTTTTTCGCACTGCGTGCGAAAAAAGAGTGAACTTAAAAGGGAGGGCTCTCTAGCTTCGAATACAAAAAAGGGTATCATTCGGGAGTCAATGGTAAAGGCTTAGCTCTGCGAGGCTGATATTCAAAGTATTGCGGTCGGAACAAAAAAACACCTCATTTTCATCTCTCCGTCCTTCCCGCGATTACGTCCCGGCTTGCCGGGGGTCTCCCTGTAACCACAACCGCGGACAACACAATTCGTGATCGTATTTTCACAGGAAGAGCGGGAAGATCGGTAAGGGGGAGGGGGTCCTCCTTTCCCCGTCCCGGCGAGCCGGGAGAATTGGAGTTTGAATCAATCCGCGGCGTTCCCTGGCTCGGCGCAGTGCAGCGAAGACGGCTCGAATCCGTGGTCAATTCTTCTTCATTCGCGTTCATTTGCGTTAATTCGCGGTTCTCTTCCTCTCTTATTCCTCTCCGGTTCCCTCTGTTTCCTTCTGTTCAAAATCGTATTGGGAATTCCTTCTTGCATTTGAGACCTAATCTCAAAAAGATCTCGCCTCCCGTCGGATAAGAAATGCCAAGGACTCATTATTCCAAAGTTGCTCGAGTGGCCAGTGTCATCCCGGCTTTCGTGGGATTGATGTTGTCGGGTTCAGTTGCGTGTGCGTCGCAAATTTCGCTCGAGCGGGTCACAGTTGCTCTAAAGCCGGACAAGGCTCCAGACCGCATGCTGGAGGAGAAATCGGCGCTGGAGGAATACCTTGCGAGAAAGCTGGCATGCCCGGTAGAGGTGATCGTGCCGCTCAGCTCGGCAGTCATTACGGCCGGCTTCGGGAATGGTACGATCGATTTCGGTTATCTCAGTTCCACCGGCGCCGCGCAGGCCATCAACGAGGAGGTAGCGGACATCCTGCTGGTGGGCGAAATCAACGGTAAGCCGCACTACATGAGCTACTGGATCGCCCTTAAGGAGAAGCCCTACCAGGGAATCGAGGATTTGAGAGGGAAACCGATCGCCTTTTCCAGCCGCACGAGCACATCCGGATTTCTGATTCCAATTTGGGATCTGTTCAAAAAAGAGCTGATCAGCATGGGTAGTGGACCTGAAGGCTTCTTCGGCGAAGGAAATGTCTACTACGGCGTGGGTTATGTATCAGCAGCCCAAAAGGTTCTCCGGGGTGAAGCTGACGCAGCGGCCCTGAGCTACTATGTGCTCGATGAAGACCGGCATCTGACCGAAAGGCAGCGATCGAAACTGAAAATGATTGCCCAACAGGGACCCGTGCCAAGTCACACGATTTCGGTCAGGCGTACTCTCAGCATCTCCGACCGGATGACGATCAAGAGTGCGCTACTCGAACTGAACGAAGAGAATCCACGGCTGCGCGACAAAGTATTCAATTCCACGCTCATCGAAGTAGATCCGGTTAAACACCTGGAAGTGACCCAGGAGGCGCTGGAGATTGTTGCCAGGATGAGACTTTAGTCCGAATTTCTCCTAGCGCAGCAAAGCCACAGCCAAAGGAATGGGTCAGCAACGAATGAATGAAGGGCAACGAATGGGGACTGTGAGAGAATTGATAGCAACGGATCAGCAATCCGAAGACAAAGTCCGCCTATGATGCTCCAAGCGAATGACCAATGTGGCAGAGAATTGATAGCAAAAGTATAAAAAAGCTGATTGTATCCGTCAGTAAGTTGAACCTCACAGCCCTCGCTAAACAGAAGAGAGAGGAAATCGCGCAAAGAACTTTGTTTTGGCTTTGCTGATTGTCCCTTGGCAAAGAAGCCGAGCTTATTGGATTCTCCAACCGCACCATTTCCAGACAAGCGGTCCAAAAGTGCGCCGAAAAAGCCAATATTGGATTCATATGTCCTCTCTCTATCCGTTTTACAATCCGTCAAAATCCTGTGTTTCGAGCAAGTTTTTGCGTAGAAGAGGCTGATACTCAATGTATTGCGTATTCCAACATCCAATCCCGCTCAGCGGGACCCAACGGATTGCAACCTAATTTGGAGTTGGAAGCTAAATCAATCAGCGGTTTTCTCGAATCTGTGGTAAATTCTTTTTCATTCGCGTCCATTCGCGTTCATCTGCGGTTCTCTTCTTCTCTTTTGGTTGTGGCTACGCTGCGCTAGGCCATCCGTGCTACGATCATTCAATTTCTAATTTTTTGAGCAAGTTCTGTAGTAGAAGAGGCTGATGTTCAAAGTATTGCGTAATTCAACGTCCAACATCCAATCCCGGACCGACGGGATTAGAAGCTAAATCAATCCGCGGGGCTCCCTTCTACATTCGCGTCCATTGGCGTTCATCTGCGGTTCCACTCTTTCTTTCAAATTGGTTGTCCCATCGCTTTACTGCATGACAAACGAGTCTAAAGAGAGCGGTCACTTCCCCACCCCAACCCTGCAAGTCAACCATCTCAGTCTTCGAAGGGGCGGCAAGTGGCTCTTTCGAGATCTGAATTTGACCGTAAATCAGGGAAGCTTTATCGCGGTGGTCGGTCCTTCCGGCGCCGGAAAGACCAGCTTTCTTAACTGCCTCGCCGGAGTGTTAAGACCAACCGAAGGTGAATTCCACTACGAATTCGGCAAGGACGACAGACGGTCACCCGATGAATTCCGCCGCCATCTCGGGTTTATTTTTCAAAACTTGAACCTCAGCGAAAACTCCACTGTCCTGAACAACGTGCTCTGTGGCCGGCTAAGCCGTTACTCCACTTTTCGGACACTTTTCGGCTTTCCCCGTAGCTGCCGGAAGGAAGCTTTTTCGATTCTATTCGACCTCGGAATTTCAGAGTATGTCCACCGCTGGGTCGCTGAAATTTCAGGGGGAGAGAAACAGCGCGTGGGCACGGCCCGCGCCATTCTTCAGGACCCGTGTATCTACTTCGCCGACGAACCGGTTTCACAACTCGACGCTTATCTCACGGGACGTGTTCTCGGTTTGCTGAAAGCGGAAACGGTGGAAAAAGCTAAGACGGTGTTCTGTGTCATTCACGATGCCAGCCTCATTCAACGGTTTGCCGATCGCGTCTTATCCTTTAATCGCGAGCATCCCGATCAATGGCACCTCAGAGACGCGCATCATTCATGAAGGAGCCATCCCAGTCGAGCGAACCGCCATCCCCTCCTCCTTTCCCGGAACTAAGATGGCACGAAAGGCTCAACCTTTTGAATGTGACTTTCTTTATCTTTCTTATCGCCGTCATCTCATCAGCCGGCATCCTCAAGGGCTCGGGACGTGATCTGGACTATCTGGGGAATTTCCTACGCTTTGCCCGATATTTCTTCCCTCCCGATTTTTCGGTCCTCGGCCAGACCCTCGCCTCACTTCTGGATACTGCCAAAATCGCACTCCACGCCACATTCTTTGCTATACTGATCTCCTTCTTTCTCTCCCTCGGCGCCGCCCAGAACATTGCTCCCCGATGGTTAGTCGCCTCTATCCGCATGATCCTCAACATGGTCAGGACCCTTCCCAGCCTTGTTTGGGCGCTTATTGCCGTCGCCATTGTCGGGGCCAATAACCTCGCCGGAGTCATTGGCCTGACCTTTTACAGCGTGGGCTACCTGGGGAAATTCTTCAGCGAATCCTTTGAATCCGTCGATGTCGAAGTGGCTAAATCACTCCGCACCATCGGGGCTAACCCCTTTCAGGCCTTTCAATACGGATTGTGGCCACAGGCTAAACCACTCATCTGGAGTCACTCACTCTGGATGCTCGAATACAACATTCGCGCCGCCTCTATCATCGGCTATGTGGGCGCCGGCGGTATCGGACTGCACCTGCAGATTTATCAGGAGTTTGGTCAGTGGGATAAGTTCGCTACCGTCCTCCTCTGCATTCTTCTAGTCGTAACCCTCCTCGACCTCCTCGGCGAGCGCATCCGCCGCAGTATCTCCAAAAAAATGAGCCACCAGCCCCTTTCCCGCTAGTAATCTCTCGGACTTCGGTCCGAGAGATTACTAGCCGGAAAGGAACCTGTTCCCGCCGAGCGGGACGAGGTCTGCTACACGGCAGACCGTGGCAATCCAGAATTTCGAAGGGCCAAATGCCTGGATTGCTTCGTCATACTTCCTCGCAATGACCCTATTCTTATAGTTTTTGAGGATTTTATTTGACTTTGTCCACATCCTCAACTTTTGCATTATTGTTATTGAGACTCAGTCTCAATAATTAGAATTATTCTAATTATCCTGAAGCCGAATCAGAAGACAGAAATGAAGCGGAAAAGGGCGCTCCTCATCCACATCCTGGTAGGGTTTCAAATGACGTTATCGGCCCATGCGGAAAGCAGTGGCACAGATGATAAGCACATAAAGGCCCTGGAGGATTTCGAAGTAATCGGTTCCGGGGAGAACATATTCACTGTAGCGGGTTCGGGAATCTATATTGGTGAAGAGCTGATCAATGCGCTGCAACTGGATGACATCAATCGAATCCTTCGCCCTGCCCCTGGAGTATATATACGAGAGGAGGATGGTTACGGCCTCTTCCCGAACATCAGTCTTCGGGGAGTCGATACCACTCGAAGCGGGAAACTAACCGTAATGGAAGACGGTGTCTTGACATCGCCGGCCACTTATTCGGCACCTTCGGCCTATTACATTCCATCGGCCGGAAGAATGTCAGGCGTGGAAGTGCTGAAGGGTTCGAGCCAAATCCGGTATGGCCCGCATACAACGGGCGGGGCAATCAACTATCTTTCCACGCCGATTCCGAAAGAAACGAGAAAAGGGGCTATTCGTTTTGCCTATGGGAGCCACAACGAGGTCCGCGCGACCGGGCGATTTGGGCAATTCCTGGAAAATGAGAAGGGTCGTTTTGGGTACCTTCTGGAAGCGTATCGACGGCAAACGGACGGCTTTAAAATAGTGGACGGTGCAGGAGATTTCGAAGAATCGGGAGAGACCGGCTTTGCGCGGACAGACACCATGTTCAAAGCGACATGGGAACCGAATTCGAGCAAATACAACTATTTCGAATTTAAGATTGGATACACGAATTTGCGCGCGAACGAGGCCTACCTGGGTCTGTCTACGGAGGATCTTCGTGCCAGCCCATATCGCCGCTACGCGGCATCGCGCCTCGATCGGATCGATACTAATCACATCCGACTCCACTTGCGCCACGTGATTGAGTTTGGCGATCGCGCGAAGCTGACTTCAACCGCCTACTACAGCAAGTTTCACCGAAACTGGTTCAAGCTCCACGATATACGAGATATCGACATTGATGGAGACGGTATACCGGAGGGAGACGCACCCGGAGGAAGTCCGGTGGTGGAGAATCTCTCACGCGCTCTGGCCGGGGCTCGCGACGGCGTGGCCCTGGAAGTGCTTGAGGGAGAACGGGCGGGGAAGCTGCGTGTCCGCGCGAACAATCGCGACTACTACATGGCCGGATTTCAAACCGCATTCGACTACAACTTCGATACAGGCGCTGCTTCTCACGAGCTTGAGGTCGGAGTTCGAGTCCACCAGGATCAAATCCGTCGGTTTCAATGGCACAATCTCATGATCCAGGACAGTCGGGGCAACTTTGTTGACGATATCAGAAGCCAAAACGGATCGGATGGGAATCGGCGACAGAGAACCCGCGCATTCTCAACCTATATCGATGATAAGATAGCATTCGGCCCATGGACATTGGTGCCGGGGGCACGTTTCGAGAGCATTGACTACGAATTCACCGACTATTCTACAGACGGCACCAACGAACCCGTAGGAAGCGGCGAGAGCGATTTGCATCTCTTCGCGCCGGGTATATCCGGGACTTATAGGAAATCCGATAATTGGATACTCTTTGCGGGTTACAACAGGGGATTTTCAGCGCCTTCACCGCGAAATCACGCGCTCAACGGCATTCAGGAGGAAACAAGCGATGCCTTTGAATTCGGTGCTCGCTTTAACAATCGAGAAGGTATCTACGGTGAGATCGTGTTATTCCATACCCGTTTCGACGATCTAATTGTGATCGACAACATCGGGGGATCGGGAACGGGTGATTCTGAGAATGTTGGGAGAGTCGACTCTTCCGGCGTGGAATTCATGCTCGGAATTGATCCGGGCCGCAAGAATGCCTGGAAGTTCAACAATCCCTATACGTTTTCGGTCACCTATACGGACGCAAAGCTCATGGGAGACTCTAATTCCGAAGATGAAGAGTCCATCTTTGCGGGAGGGCGGGACGGAAATCGCCTACCGTATATTCCGGAGTTTCAGTGTAACGCGACTGCAGGCATCGAACTTGGGAGAGTGCGCGCCTATCTCAGCGCTTCCTATGTCGACGCGACGTTCACGTCGGCCGCCAACTCGAAGGAGGAAATCAATCCAAACTCGGGCAGAGTCGATTCCCGATTCGGTACGACTGATAGCTATTTTACGGTCGACCTGAGCGCCTATTATAAGGTTGCCGCGAATTTCGAGATCTTTGGCTCGATCACAAACCTGACCGACGAAGTATATATTGCCTCACGTCACCCACACGGGCCCCGACCCGGTTCTCCCCGCCTGGCCTACGTTGGTATGCAGTACGGCTTTTAGCCGGGAAATCTCTCGAGATTATTGGTCAGTGGGGCCCCCGGCGGGCCATGGCTTTCCCGTTCGACTGAAGCTTAGGGCGGGCCGCACCATACAGGAGTGAAACTGCGTGCGTCTAGGAAGACGAAAAGCTTCCGCTTTCCGCTACTTCCCGAATCGAAGTGCGTAGCGGAAAGCGGAAGCTTTTCGAATGCATTCCAGCGATATGCGTGATCGGAAATCTGGATTGCTTCGTCATTCTTCCTCGCAATGACAAGGTGCGGCGAGAAGACGCTCGATGATTCTCAATTTATCCGAACCAAGTCCGACACGACTCCTTCTTTGCTTCTTCCCCACCGTGGGCTGCGCCCCATCCCACTGCGCTTGCCAGTGACCCTCACCCCTTGACCAAATAGAGGCTTGTTTAGCTTTCCTCCTATCGCTCGAACACCGCAAGGAACATTGGGATGGCTACTGCATCCGTGGGCTCACTCTTTGCAGTTTCTCCTGGTGAAATTTGCGGGTTAAATATGTATCGCCTCCCCATAGGCAGCGGCAGCTGCTTCACCGAGAGCTTCACTCAAGGTCGGATGCGCATGGATCGTGCCGTGGATGTCATCCGCCGTCAGCTCCGCCTTCATCGCCAGGACATATTCCGCGATCAACTCGGTGGCATCGCTCCCCACGATATGCGCCCCAAGAATCTCCCCGTAGTCCTTTTCAACGATCAATTTCACTAAACCTTCCGTATGACTGACGGCAACGGCCTTGCCGTTTGCAGAAAACGGAAACTTCCCCACTCTATAATTCAGCCCCTTTTCCTTCGCCGCCTCCTCTGTCAGTCCTACGCTCGCAACCTGTGGCTGACAATAAGTGCAACTCGGAAACACCCTCACCGACCCTGGCTCACCTACCCCGAAAATTCCATTGACCGCCTCTATCGCTTCATACGTCGCCACATGAGCCAGCCAGGGAGGCCCGATGAGATCTCCCGCCGCATAGAGGCCCCTGACGCTCGTTTCATAGCGCTCATTGACAACAATAAACCCCTTCTCAACGGATGGTTTTACCTTTGGCGAAAAGAGGCCATCCGTGTTTGCCACCACTCCAATCGCTAAGAGAAGGGCATCGGTCTTGAGAGGTAACCTTTCTTCACCCTTAACCAGAACCATAGAAACCGAACGTCTCGAGGTCTTAATGTCTTCAACAACCGCATCGACATGCACCGCTATTCCTGCTTCTTGAAAGATCGTGCCACAACGTTGGAAAGCTCTCTGTCTTCGACAGGCAAGACTTGCGGGAGCATCTCGATTAAGGTTACGTCGCAACCCAGAGTATTTAGAAAGTAGGCAAATTCCACCCCAATTGCGCCCGCCCCCAGGATCGCCACCGATTTCGGCATTCTCTTCAAGGCTAACGCTTCCCTCGAGGTCATGACACGTTCACCGTCGACTTTCAGGTCTGGAAGAATGCGAGCCTTGCAGCCTGTGCACACGATGACATTTCGTGTAGAAAAGAACCTCCCCATATCGGGCCCTTCAGTAATCTCCACAATACCCGGCACCGATACGTGGCCTCTCCCCAAAAAGTAATCGACTTTGTTTTTCTTAAAAAGAAACTCAACGCCGCCTCCCATCCGGTCCGATACTTCGCGTGAACGCTGCATGACCTTGCCGAAATCCACGCCAACCTCTCCCACCGAGAAACCGAAGGATTCTGCACTATGAATATCCGTATAGAGCTCAGCAGCCTTGAGGAGAGCCTTTGATGGAATACAGCCCCAGTTGAGGCATGTGCCACCCGCCCTCTCAAACTCGATGCAGGCAACTTTCTTTCCCAATTGACCGGCTCGAATAGCCCCCGCATAACCGGCCGGGCCTCCCCCGATCACCACCAGATCGTATTGGTCTTCCTCTGACATTGAATAAGACTTTATCGGAGTGAAGTGATGTAATCCTTAGGAATTAAGTCAACTTGATGCCGCTCGGTCAATTGGAGGCCGGATTACGGTAGAGAGTGAGCAAAGGAGTATGAATTTACTATGAATGACCTGCAGCAGCACAGTTGCAATCAAAACAGGAAGAGAGACCACGGATTACACTGATTGGCACGGATAAGAAAGAGTGAAAGTGATTGGGAGCAACGAATGGAAAGAGGGTTCCCCAACGGATGCGACGGTATATAAGTTGCGCGAGATTAAGGAACAAGATGGAGTCGACTTCGCCAACTCGCTTATGCGAGTGGAGAAACACAAAGAAGAGCATTCCCAAAAAGCGCTCTCTGTGGGCACTAAGTTCAGAACTCGCTATCATGCGGGTTGGCGGGCAGGGGGCAATCGCAGATACAATTCCCGGCTTTTAATCGCTTCGGGTTTAATTCCCCGAAGCTTGCTTCGTTTCTAATTCATAAAGTCTAATATCAAATGCCTCGGGGCTTGCCCCGAGGATCTTTAAGAGCTAAAGAAAACGGTAGGCTTCATCTTCGAACCATCAAATTCGAAGAAAAATGGAGAAACCTACCGTCAAAGAAGAGACCTTCTTACAGTGCATCCTTGGAGTGGACAAGGGTAATCCCTCGATCACGGTCTATCGGGATCTGAGCGAAGGCAAACTGCACGTCTATTACGGGCATGAGCTTTTTGAAGTCGTAGAGGACGATCGGGAGCAAGTTGAATTCAAGCTATTGGTGGGGCGCCTCTACAATGCGGGGTTGAAGAAAGGGCGCTTAGAGAAGCAATTTGAGGTTGACCCCAAAACGATGAAGCGGTGGGGGGAGGCGCTTCAAAGCGGAGATGCCGAGACCTTAGCGCGAGTGCTGGCGGGACGCAGCGCTCAGCGCAAATTGACGAGGGAAATCCGGAGTTTTGGGCGGGTGCGCTTCGGGCAGATCTATGGGGAGAGTCGGTATGGCTACAGCAAGAAGATACGGGGGGAGATCGAGGAGGTGTTCGGAGTTAACCTCAGTGGGGAAACTTTGCGCCCTGTCTTTAAGGAGCTTAAAGAGGCCCGGGCAAAGGAGGCCGAAGCCGAGAGGGCGCAAAATCGGGAGACTCCCTGGGATTGCCCGGAGGACTCGGGGAGGGACGAACAGGAGCAAGAAGCAGAAAATAGCCCCGAAAGCGAAGGGGACAATCGCAAGGAGTCTCCCGATTTTTCGAGGGAGAGCTCCGAAGCGGTGCAATGGTATCGGCACCTGGGAGTACTTCTGTTCAGTGCCGCGCTCAGAGAAGTCGCTCAGATTGATCGCGAAGAGGGCTGGCTTTTGAAACAATGGGTGGCTTGCGGGTTGTTGGCCGCGGTCAATATCGAGCAGAGCAAACTGCTCGATCTCGAAGACCTGCAAAAACTCATCGGGGAGAGTCCTGTATACCCCCTATCTGCAACGCCAAAGCCTTAGCGCCCTGGCCGATGAAGGGCTTTTAAGAGAGATCCTCAGAGTGAACGCGAGGGGCCTGAATGCTTCGGATGAAGAGAGCTTTTATTATGATCCGCACACCAAACATTACACCGGAATGAGCAAGGTGCTGGCGGGATGGTGTCCGGGTATCCGTCTGGCCGACAAAGCGCTCCACAGCGATTTTATTCATACCCTCAAGGGCTATCCGATCTATTTTGCGAGTACCGACAACTATGAGGATATAAGGGAACGGTTCATCCCCAACTGCGAAGCGATGCTCGAGCTGGTGCAGCTGCCGGCTGATAAGAAGGTGAGTATTTACGTGGACCGGGCGATCGCCGCGGAGTGGTTTTACGAAGCCATCGTGGAGCACCCTCAACTCGAAATCATTACCTGGGAAAAAGGTTACAAGGCCAGCGCCCAGCCCCTCCAACGGATCGACGGGCAGTTGCGCCTGCAGCGCGCGCGCAACCATGCCGAAGATCTCCAGGAGTATCATCTTCGCTATCAGCGGGGCCCCTGGAAGAAAAATCCTCAACTGGTGCAGTGGATCGTGGAGGCGACCAATCCAAAAAATCGAACCATTACCGTGAGCATCCTGGCGACCGATCAGCAGGCCCGAAATGAAGAGGTAATCAAGGGGATGTTCAGTCGCTGGATTCAGGAGAATGACTTCAAATACCTCGATAAGCACTTTGGGATTAATCAGATCACCTCTTATCGCACCGTTCCACTACAAGCGATTAGCCCAACACCTTGAGGACAAGCAGGAGAAAAGCGGTGCCGCCAAAGCCCTCCTGAAGCAAAAACAGCAATGCACCGAAGAATTGAAAAGACTGCTCCTGGCCGAGCATGCCCACCCGGGCAAAAGCGCCTCAAGGGGCGAAAAGATCCGTCGACTCGATCAGGCCCTCAAAGCCCTCCAACTCGAACTGGAGCAAATCGACACCGAATGCTCGAGGCTGCAGCGCCTCATTGATGAAAACTATGTCCGCCTGGACACCGCTAACAAGTCCCTCATGGATGCCTTGAAAATCTTCGCCCGTAACAGCTTCTACAAGCAGCTCGAACCCTTTAAAGCTCGCTACAACAACTATCGTGACGACCACGATCTGTTTCGCAATTTGACTCACAGTGACGGCGTTCTTATAGAGAGGGGCTGTGCGGTCGAAGCGCATTTATTCCCCACCGCAACTTATCCCCCTCGGGTGCAGGCGGTGGTGCTTGAGTATCTGCAAACTCTCAATGAGAAGCCCTTACTGATGCCCGACGGTTCAGGCCGAAGAATCATCTTCCGACTGGGCAAAAAATCGGGATTTAAACTTGCGATTGCATAGTGCCTTTAGAGGGGCAATATAGTGAGGTCTGAAGTTCAGTTGCGCTTTTGGGAATGCTCTCCTTTGCGTTTCAAGCTCTGCCGTACGGCAGAGAGCCGAAGTCGACTCCCGATTCGCCGTGCCGGGCAGCGGAATCAGTATTTTAGCTCCTCATCCGTGCAATCCGGCAGAACCGTGTTTTTCTAGCAAGTTTTTGCGTAGAAGAGGTTGGTATTCAATAAACTGCAGTCGACAAGGTTTGGGACAAGGTTCGCGACGAGGTTACCCAAGGGAAGTAGAAGTTTCCTTCTGCATTCGCGTCCATTTGCGTGCATCTGCGGTTCTCTTCTTCTTTTTTGGTTGCCCGTTCGGCAGGCTCAGGGCCCTGAGCGGAGTCGAAGGGCGGCTACGCTGCGCTAGGCAATCCGTGGTAAGTCTCTTTCGATCGGCCTTCCAGTTTGGTTGCCAGTTCGGCGGTTCGTCCCGCCGAGCGGGGTCACCGCAGGCAGGTTCAGACTCCTAGACATCAATCACATCCTCCTCATGAGGCCGCACGGATGTCCGTGCCCCGCGATTTCCGCGAACGCTTACTTTGCCTCGGCCCAATAGGTTCGCTACGAGGGAAGTAAGGCTGATCACGAGTGCTCCCCACAGCGCCGAACCTAACGAGGCGATTTCAAACCCGCCCACAATCTTGCCTACGAGGAGCAGAAGGATGGCGTTAATCAGCCATATTCCCAAACCCAGCGATACAATCACAAAAGGAAGCGTAAACAGGATGAGAAGCGGCTTAACGAAGAGATTAAGCACACTTAAGATGAGAACGACCACAACCAGCGTTGCGAAGCTATCGTAACTGATGCCAGCGGAAGTGTGCGCGGCGATGAGTACGCCAAGCGCGATCAGTATCCAGGATTGCAGGTGGCGTCTCAACTACTGGCGAAGCCTGGCGCGAGGAAGGGCCTCTTTCCGAGTTGGGTCGGCTGCATTCCTGAGAGTAATGCGTATCCAGTAATCGATTGGAGGAAGCACCACTCGTGGACTGGTGAGGTATTGACCGTCACTGGAAAGCCGGAGAGCGAACCGGCCTTCCCGCTCCTTGCGGATCACGTTCGCGGCGTGAACAAGTGCCGAATTATACTCCGGCGGCACTACCTTATTTTGTGTATCGACGAAATAGAGCCGGAATTTCTTCTCTACAATCCTCAGGTTAACCCTGTTCCCTGGACTCCGATCAAAATACAGTCCCATCTCGGGAAGTTTCTCCCCCTCATCCTCCTGAGCGTGGGATACCATGACCGACATTAGCAGCCCGATTATTACTATGAAGGAAATATTCAAATAAGAAACCATCAAAACTGCCTTTTTGCGCATAATATCACCTCGTGCATCGGAGTTATGAACCGCTCGGTAAACGATTATCCTCCAAATTTAACCGATTTTTGAAGAACGACAACGAATTTCTCGCTCCTCTTCCTGAATCTTCTCCTTTAATCCTTTCCAGCGCTCCAATCGCTCCCGTATCTCTCTCTCCTTTCCTTCTCCTTTTGGAGTGTAAAAATCCAGCGGATGTTCCATAAACTCCTGTCCAGTAATCGCGTGCGGGAAATCGTGGCTGTAGCGGTAGTCCCTCCCGTGTCCAAATTTCCTATTCGTCTTGGTGCTGGCATCTCGCAGGTGGAGCGGTACGGCCTGCAGGCTACCCTCATTAATTGCTTTGCGAGCCCTTCCGATCGCCTCAGTTGTAGAGTTACTCTTTGGGGCCGCCGCCATATAAACTACGGCGTGAGCGAGATTAAGTTCGCATTCTGGAAGTCCGATAAATTCGCAGGCCTGAAACGCCGCCACCGCCAAAGGGAGGGCATGGGGGTCGGCCAGTCCGATGTCCTCGGATGCGAGAATCACGATTCTGCGTGCTATGAACCTGGGATCCTCTCCGCCTGCGAGCATCTTCGCCAGCCAGTAGAGTGCAGCATTCGGATCTCCACCGCGCATACTCTTTATCAATGCCGACGCCGTGTCGTAGTGTTCATCTTCATTGGCATCGTAACGTATCTGCCTTTCCCGGGCAAACGCCGCAACTTCCTTATGGGAGATCGCGGACCCTTCCGGCATGCTCTCAACAAGAGTCTCCAGAGCGTTCAGCGCCCGCCTCAAATCGCCATCGCACAATTCCGCCAGTCCACTCAGCACTGAATCTTCCGCGCTACATCCCCTTTCCCCAAGACCCCGTTCCGTATCCTTCAGGGCATTCTTCATAATGGTCAGAATGTCCCCGCCCGATATCGGCTCCAGGCGGAAAAGGTGGCTCCGACTCAGGAGTGGCGAGATGACGTAGAATCCGGGATTATGCGTCGTGGCGCCGATCAGCCTGATATTTCCCTCTTCCACATCGGGTAGGAGGAGATCCTGTTGCGCCCTGTTAAATCGATGGATTTCGTCGATGAATAGAATGGTACGGTCTTCCGGACGCGCCCTTGAAAATTTCAAGATATCTCTCATCTCAGCCACATTCGAGAGAACGGCGTTAAGGCGAATAAATCGGCTTTTGGCCTCCTGTGCGATCACATGGGCCAGAGTCGTCTTCCCGCATCCGGGGGGACCGTAAAAAAGTATGCTCCCAAAGGAGTCTGCCCTAATCAGGCGTGGAAGAAGTGAGGAACTGCCAAGTATATGCTCCTGCCCAATAATCTCGGACAGAACTCGGGGGCGCATCCGAACCGCCAGAGGCTTGCCTTCCGATTTCGCCCCCGTTCCCGTCTTTCCTTCCATAGAGGAATTGGAACGGTTTCCGCTCTCAACGCCCCCAAAGAGAAGAGTCTGTTCGGTCTCGTCCACGGCGGCGAATTCTGTCACAGCATGGAACTTGCTTGCAAGCGGCGATTCCTTTTTACTCGCCTTGAGATGGAGTTCCCCGTCCCGGCTTGCCGGGGACGCGGTATCTTACTCTTTCGCCATTAAGTTTGTAATTGCCTTTGCTAATTTCCTAGTTGAAACAAACGTCCCCGGAGGGGCCGTTCCACCACTTACTACCTTGCTACGGGTGGATCGGGCGCTCCGCGCACGATGACAGCCGAATCAAGTCAGCGACCCCAACCCGGCATGCCGGTCTCGATGTCGATCGCGGGATCCGACAGCGGTGGAGGGGCCGGAATACAGGCCGATCTTCTGACTTTCTCCGCCTTCGGCGTCTACGGTACAACAGCAATCACCTGTCTGACCGCACAGAGTCCGGAAAAAGTAAGTAGAGTAGTTGAAATGGATCAGGAGTTCGTCCGCCAACAGATGGAGGAAGTGGCTCAATATTTCCGCCCCAGGTCCGTCAAGACCGGAATGCTGTTTAACAAGCCGATCATTGCAACCGTAGCAGATTTTCTATCGAGAAACCCGGAGCTGCCCGCGGTTGTCGATCCCGTCATGGTCGCAGCCAGCGGAAGTACGCTTCTGGAAAGAAGTGCCGTCGAAGCGCTCAAAGATCGATTACTGCCGCTAGCCTCGCTCATAACGCCAAACCTTGACGAGGCCAGGGTCTTGCTCGGTTATCGGCCGCAGGACCTTTCGGAAATGCGGGAAGCGGCTCACCGCCTCTCCAAGGAGTTCGGAACCGCTGTATTCCTGAAAGGAGGACACCTCGAGGGCGCGACTGTCTATGATGTCCTCTGCCAAAACGAAGATGAGATTAACATTCTCGAGGCGTCGAAAAAGACCGGCGTGAATACCCATGGGAGCGGTTGTACACTTTCCGCGGCGATTGCTGCGGGACTCGCCCATGGACAGGACCTGTTATCTTCGGTTGAGGCGGCCCATTCATATCTCCAATCAGGCATCGAAGAACCGCTCCATCTTCGAAACGAGCAATTCATCAGCCATTAAGTCCCGCCTCAGCAACAGAGCGCCCCTCCTGTGGATTCTCGCGCCTATGATTTGGGGTTACACCCTGGAGTTCAATTATCCACGGCAGCCGGAACTCCCCCTCCTCCTCACAGCGCTTGGGGCAGCTCTCATCGCCCTTCCTTTTGCAAATTCCAAAGGTCTTTTCGGTAGGAGTATCTGGACCACTGCCTTCCTTGTGGCGACTACCCTGGTGGCATGGGCCTACTCCATCGAGAGGGCGCACAGGCCGGACCCGGAGTGGAGTCTTCTCCCACCTCGATTTGGGGTTACACCCTGGAGTTCAATTATCCACGGCAGCCGGAACTCCCCCTCCTCCTCACAGCGCTTGGGGCAGCTCTCATCGCCCTTCCTTTTGCAAATTCCAAAGGTCTTTTCGGTAGGAGTATCTGGACCACTGCCTTCCTTGTGGCGACTACCCTGGTGGCATGGGCCTACTCCATCGAGAGGGCGCACAGGCCGGACCCGGAGTGGAGTCTTCTCCCACCTCGTGAGGCAATCCTGGATATCGAAGTCCGTAAGACTTTCGCTTCTTCAGACCGATACGGACGGCTCTCAGGGATTGCGAGAATTCGACACTCCCCTGACCATCTTCACGACTTAATAAACAAGAAAGTTTTCTTCAAGCTGATGCCCCAGCCGGGTGAAGAATTCCTCACTCCCTCTCAGATAATTCGGACGAAAATCCTCTCCTATATTGATGAGATTTCTCCGACGATCCTCAACGAGTACCTGATTCAGTCGGGGATCTATTTCGAGCCAGCGAGGCAAGTGAAGAGATTCGACCGACACCTGCTGACCAGGCTTTCGAGACTCAACCCTCACCACGGCGGAAGTCTCAGATAATTCGATCAAAAACATGACCTCTTGTAAGCGACGTTACCCACCCACAGATTCTGCTGTAGACCCATAAACAAGAAGCCCCAGGAATCCTCTCCTATATTGATGAGATTTCTACCGACGATCCTTTCAACGAGTACCTGATTCAGTCGGGGATCTATTTCGAGCTGCAGCGAGGCAAGATCCTGGAAGAGATTCGACCGGCACACCTGCTGACCAGGCTGAGTTCGAGACAGAATGCCCATTTGGAAAGAACCCTTCGGCACGGCACGGCGGAAGTTGCCCCCAGAAAAATGTCTACGTTGCCATGCTCCTCGGTAAGAAGGCCGCTCTCTCCAAAGATCAAAAACATGCATCCCTCAGAAGCGGTACCATGCATTTCTTCGCCATTAGCGGCCTTCATGTTGGTGTTATCGCCTACACCCTCTACTATCTGATCGTCGTCATTTTGCGATGTCCCCCGAAGACCGGAGCCGTCCTGGGACTGCTGACTCTTCTCGTTTACGTCGTTGTTACGGGAGCCTCTCCTTCCGCCATTAGAGCTTTTCTTATGGCGACTTTCGTTTGGGGAGCGAAAGTCGTCCAGCGCCAGGCAGCGCCATTCGCGGCATTACTGGCATCGGCTTTTATGGTGTTGCTGTTTGACCCTAATCACCTCCGCAACGCCGGATTTCAACTCTCCTACGCGGTCGTCGGCTCAATCGTGCTCTACGGAGTTCCCATAATCGACTTTCTCGATTCGAAGATCACTCCCTTTCGCGGCATCCCCACGGCAGACCGTCAGTGGTACCATAAAACGCTATCATTTATTCTCCAACAAGCTGTCAGACTCTTTGGAGTCAGTCTGGCTGCAACGGTTATCAGCAGCCCTCTCATAATTCATTATTTTCGAATCTTCACACCCGGAGCGGTGATTCTCAATATGTTTGTAGTGCCGATTGCCGCCCTCCTCATTATAAGCGGCTGCATCTCTCTGATTTGTGGTATCTTCCACCTTCTCTGGATTAGCGCCTTTCTCAATCATGGAGCCTGGCTCATGATCTGGATTGTAGAGGGGTTCATTGATATTGCCCTTTCTATTCCGGGTTTCTTCTGGCTGACTGAGTTTCGATGGAACGAGGCCGGACCAGCCTCTGTCATTCTAATGCTTCTGGCCATGCTTGCTCAGCAATCAAAAGAGTTGAAAGATAACCGGGTGAAGTATTTCATTCCTCCTGTGATCCTCCTCTTTGCGATTACTCTATTCTCTACTTAGAAATGAAAAGCGCATACGAACTCGCCATGGAACGGCTTCAGGCTGAAGAGCCCGATACTGTCTATACACTTACTGATGAACAGCGTGAATCGATTGCCGAACTTGAACAGCGCCATAAGGCCAAATTAGCCGAGAGGGAGATCTTCCTTGAGAGAAAGCTGCAGGAAGAAATTGAGAAAAACAATTTCGATGAGGCGGAGAAATTACGTACCCAACTTAAGAATGAACGCGAACGCTTGAATGAGGAACTGGAAGCGAAAAAGGAAAAAGTGCGTAAAAAGAGTTAGACGGTCAGCTCGACTTCCAGAACATCGCGATCCGAGGCTACTGTTTCATGAACGGTGCAAGAGCTCATCGTCAACGCCTCATTAAAAAATACGTGATCCAGAGCGTAAGGTTGCCGCTTCCAGGTAGACAACTCACGCTGGGCCGTTCGATAGCCGGCCGACTCGAGGAAATCGACAGTTGCCTCTTCCGGCACAACATTGAAGTCACCTCCCAGAATTGTAGGCAATTTTGAGTTGCGAAGGTGTTCCGCGACAATCTCACGTTGCCCGGGAAAATCGTCAGAACTCCTGTTAATCATAAAAAATGCCTAGAGATGGGTGTTGTACATTTGCAGGTTTTCCCACCAATGCTCGTCTTTGCTCCGATGAGCAATCGCCCCGTGGGTGAAACCGTACTACCGTTCAGCTTGAATTCGATCAATGGTTCAGGGAGATCCAACTTGAACTCAACTTGAGGGGCAGGCAAATCGATTGCTTCCGTATCGAAAATCGGTGTCTTGGAAAGGATCGCAAGACCAAAGCCGAAAGGAAGTTCCTGCTCGCTATACTTCGGATAACTGAAAAATCCATCATATTGTGGTAAAGCTTTTCGCAGCTTTGAGTAATTTGGCGGTGGCTTAACCTGACCCTTTTCAGGCTCCACATGTTCTACTTCCTGGAGCAATACGATGTCGGCATCCCTCCTCCTCAACTCCTCGATCGTCATATCGAGGTTCAGAGGTGCGCCATCGGGTTTAGCAGCATCCCATACCTGGCCAAACTGCATATTAAATGAGATTACCCTGATCGTCTCGTGCATTGGAACGATAGCAAATTAACGCGCTTAGGTGATCTTACTATACGGCATTATGGAAGTATTGCTTTACTATTGGCGCTCTCCACTGGAATGCCGGGCTCCAGTGAATGACTCCTCCGAAAGACATAGGCATTTACCTCCTGAAGGGATGGTTCCCGATTTTTTCTCCGTTCAAACCTTCTTGACGAAGTTGCTGTAACTTTTGTCCGATCGAAGAATCGGTTGGTGAAAACTTCAAACAGGCGACGGTGAGATTGATGGGGTCTCCACATTTTTCGATACTTGGTCGCCATTAGTCCACTTCCCAGCCATCTCTTTTGAAAAGAGCCGTGAGCCAATGAACGGCCCTCATTCTTCCCGTGCAAAACTCGCTTATTAACACTTTGCATCCCCACAGAAGGTGATACACTCCGCAAAGCGGACGCGTGAATCATGCCTCCAAGTAGAAGCGAGAGAAACAGAAGCGATGAGCTTTTTATGGTATACGACATTACATTGCTAATTAGGAGTAAACCTCTCGCAGTTCAAGCTTAAAACCGGCTCAAAACCTCTATCTTTTCCTCGAAAATGAACCTGAGATTTGTGGGAAAGAGGACAAACTGTTGCACAGCGGGTTCGCTATGAGCCATTTTGACATGATCAACTCGAGAGCGACAATCTCTCATCATCAGATTCGTAGTCGAGGAAGGAATAGATATGACAAGATGTCTCAAATCTCAGGTTCATTTTTTTCCAAGGAATCTGTCGGTCTCATCTGGGTCGGAAGGTCGATCGGTCAACATGAAATCTGCGCCACGAAGATGTTAGGAATGCTAAGTCCGACAGATTCCCAGCTTTAATAATTGACAGATGTGACAGGCTAAGTACTCGAATTCGTAACTCCGGGATGAAACAATACCACGATCTACACATCTATGCCAACCATATGGAGCAGGTCCGACTTCAGCTCTCCCGCGAATGCCGCCCCCTCCCGCAAATGAGGATAAACTCCACAATCCGGGACATCCACGATTTTGCATATGAGGATTTTGAACTCGTTGGATACGATCCCCATCCAATTATCCGTGCGCCAATCGCAGTTTGAGGGATCCAACCCGTGTATGCGTTTTCAACACCTACTCAGCGTAGAGAAATGCGGGAGCATTTCTCCCATCCCTAAGCCGGAAATCTCACAGGATTTCCGGGTTGAGTTGCAAAAGGGCACAGAAGATATTGAATCCGAGCAAGTTTCTCGACTTTTCAAAATGACCTGCATGGAACCTTCAATATATTCTGTGCCCTTTTGTTGGATAGCCCGCTTTTTGTGGTTGGCGTGTAACTACATGTTGAAAGGACCCTATCGCCGTAATAGTGTTCTCGGAAATTGGCGAGAAAAGCGGGCTATGCCTAAACCCTGGAAAGCGATCGCAGCGATGTCGCTGAACCGTGTCATCGGCAAAGACAATGCTATTCCCTGGCATATTCCGGAGGATTGGAAGTGGGTTAAAGAGAAGACCAAAGGTCAGATCGTAGTTATGGGGCGGAAAACTTTTGACTCGATCGGGAAGCCTCTCCCGAACCGGGATAACATCGTTCTCAGTCGCACCATGAAAGAGCGACCCGGGGTGCGCGTCATTCGCGATCTCGCCGAAATCGAATCCCTCGAAACGGACAAAGAGATCTGGATTTTTGGTGGTGAAGAAGTTTACCGACAGGCTCTACCCCACTGCGACGAGATTTTCCTCACCGTAGTAAACAGGGAAGTGGAAGGTGATACCTTCTTTCCGGAGTTCGAGGAGGAGTTTGACTTCGAGAAATTCCTCCGCCAGGAGAAGGATTTCCGTATAAAACATTATGTAAGATCCTCAGCCTCGACCAATTTAACTTGATCATTTCCCGTCCCGGGTAGCCGGGACGGGAAATGATCAAGTTAAATAGCGCCAACCGAGGAGTTTCCAATAGTGCAGGTAAGACAAAAAGATTAGCTCCGAGACAGCGACAATAGCGATCAATAGATTACCGGCGATCGGCCTTTCGTATACTCCGGACCCCATTGTAAGGGCGATTCCACAGGCAAGAATCCACACGAAAGCGCCCACTATCGGGAGAGTGAGCGTCAGACCGACGATGGGTGGCACGTCCTCGGTCATTTTATAGGCGCCCTGTGCGGTCAGAATCGCCATGGCCCCCGCAAAGCCGAGATTTACTCCGCAAACAAAAGCAAACCCCAGCTCCAAGAGAGGCGGCAAAATGCTCTCCCGAGAGAGTATTCCACCGATAAGGAGCGCGCCACAAAATGCAAAAGCAAAGAGGGAAGTGGCCAGCCCACAATTGCTGGCTAGCCTCGTTTCCAATAACGGGATTTTTTCAAACCTGTCGCGCCCGCCGGCATAGAAGCTCGTGATCTGTTCGCGCTTATTACGGGTGAATCCGAACCGCTTCTGCGATACTCGACTGGTAAAAACATCGCCTTCTTCCTGTTGTAGCCTGTCTCCATCAACCTTCAAATGATCACCATCCGCACGAACCTCCATCTCGGCTCCCTCCAGACCAAGCAGAGCGGAGGTCTTTCCAAAATGATGATGCGGGTACCAGGAATGCCGGTATCTACCCTCATAAGAGCGCAACGAACGTAGCGGCGCCGCAACCGGGGAAACGGGACAAGAGGCCCCGCATGCAAAGGATGCCATCCTGTCAAGAAACGATCGAAGGACCTTTCTGTCGGTATTGTAGTAGAGGACGACGCCAATTCCAGCATCGGGGAACAAATAGAATCCCGTCCGATGGCCCGGCATATGCCCAGTATGCCAGGCAACACGCTGACCCCTCACCTCGTCGAGCCAGAATGCCAATCCCATTCCCGGAACACCGGAAACGACCGTGTACTGTTCGTCAAATAATCGGGAAGGTGTGGAGAGAATTGGTGAAGATTCGAGCAACAGACTCCGCATCAGATTCGCCAGTTCCCTCGCTGAAGCGACGAGGGAACAAGCGGGATAGGGCCTCCAATGTCGGACGGCCAAAAGCCTGTGACGCCCGAAGACCCAATTGTAGCCCCTGGCCATTGCTGCCTCGGTTTCCGAGTCAGGAACAAATGTTGCGCCGGCCATCCCCGCGGGAAGAAAGATCTTTTCGCGCGCGTAATCGGCAAAGGTTTGGCCTGACAGGATTTCAACGATAAGACCGGCCAGAGAGATTCCAAAGTTTGAATAAGTAATGGTTTCACCCACGGGTGCCACGGGCGGCGGAAGACACCGCTTCAGATAATCATTGAGCTGCGCAATCTCTCCAAACCGGGGCGTCGACTGCCTGGCAAAACGTTCGCCGATCCCGGCTCGATGCGTCAGCAGGTCACGCGTCGTGGCTTTACCATATCCATAGGGCAAGTCCCAATTAATCAAAGTCTCTATCCGGCAATCGAGGTCCAATCTGCCGCTTTCGACAAGCTGCTGCACAGCAATAGCAGTAACGATCTTTGATATAGACCCAGTTCGAATTGGCGTATCGAACAGAAGAGGAGCTGGCGGTTCAACACATGCCAAACCCACCGATTTTTCATATTGAAGCCGCCCGTCTCGAGAAATCAGGAGAACAAAAGCCCCGGGAGCGTGTTGCTTCTCCATGATCGCATCGAGTTCGCCGTTAAGAAAGGGCTCCCACTCCTCTGGCGAAGGCATCACTGACAATCGAATTCCGCATTCAATGCGTCAAGGCTGATACGCCAGAGCAGGGACCACAGGGGAACACCGAAAAACCTAGAGCAGCGTAGTCGCAACCAAAGCAAAGAAAGGGAGAAGCGGTGACGCGGAGACGCAACCGAACCTTTGTCGTAAGCCTCGTCGTCAACTTAGTCGCCAATTTAGGTTGCTCTCTTGAGGAGGCTTAGGATGAAGGATAAAAGGAACTTCTCTCCCCGTCCGGATGTCTTTGTCGCGAGCTTTGTCGTGAGCTTTGTAGCGGAATTCGGTCGCTCTCTTGAAGAAGCTTACGACGAGGATTACGATTAGGTTCAGGTTTCAAGAATACGCCTTTGGCGTTCGGAGGGAAGAAGCCCAACGGATTCGAGCAAACAACCTGGTTGCACTTGCCTGCCGCCACTCAAATTGGCATACTCCATAGCACGATGTTTATTCTCAGAAAGATCGGGAAGTTCATTCGTGGCGACGCCACCCCATTTCAGATCATGTCGGCCTGTCTGCTGGGCGGCGTTTTAGGCTTCATGCCCGGCGCGGGGCAGGCACCGGGACTCATCGCCTTTTTGACATTCCTCCTCGTCATCGTCAACGCCAACCTCTTTCTCGCCGGCATCGTTTTGCTGATGGGGCGGCTCTTATCCCTCTTGTTGATGCCCGTCACTTTCTACGCCGGGCGAATCGTTATCGATGGACCTACTGAGGGCATTTTCACTGCTCTGATTAACGCTCCCGTCACGGCCTGGTTTGGTTTCGAGAATTACACTGCTTCCGGAGGCCTTTTTACTGGCGCGCTATTCGGGATGGGATGCGGCTTTTCCACAATCACTCTCATGTCAAAGTTTCGACGCCGAATGGCGGCGCTTGAGGAGCACTCGGAGACATACAAGACTCTTATCTACAAACCGTTCGTTCGAGTTCTGATTTTTGTTTTTATGGGAGGTGTGAAAGGAAAGAAAGACTGGTCCGAAATTTTGGGAAAAAGGATTGGCAATCCTATTCGACCACTTGGCGCCGTCCTGGTAGCACTCTGCGTCGTGCTGCTTGGCGTCTCATTTCTCTTTCTCGATGAACTAATATTGCGAAACACCCTCAGATCCGGCTTGGAGCACATCAACGGCGCCACGGTGGACTTGAAGAGAGTTGAACTGGACCTTGCGAAGAATCGGTTGACGATTACGGGACTCGCCATGGCCGATCCCAATGCCCTCGATACAAATGTATTTGCGGCAGACAGAATCGAGGCAGACATCGCGGGAATGAGTCTCCTTCGGAAGAAGGTGGCCATCGACCGAATCGAAATTGCCAACGCGACCCACGGCGCCCAACGTCGTGTAGCAGGTGTGCGGCTCATTCCTCCCACGGAACAAGCCCGGCTCCCAACTGATATTCCTGCGGAATTCCAGTCGATCGAAGAGTTGGTGAAAGAGAGTCAAGTCTGGCGTGATCGGCTGGCCCAATTGCGCACCTGGCTGGAACGACTGAGCCCTCCGGAAGCGGAGAGCACTGAGCATGAAGGCGCGGGCAAATCGGGAACACGCACCCTGGCAGAGAGACTTGCCGAGCAGGCAGCAGCGCAAGGTTACGCCAACGTCAGGGCGGATCACCTCATCCATAAGAGTCCGACCCTCACGATCCATGAGTGTGTGGCTCGAGAGGTGACTGTCGTGCAACACCCCGGTCAGACTTTCGAGATCAACGGAAGGGAACTATCCACCCACCTCACCCTTCTCGACACGCCACCCTCACTCGAGATAAAATCCCAGTCCGGAGACATCCTCTTTTCATGCTCAGGCGGCGAGATTTCAGCTGGTTCCACAACCAGCGTCCTGACTATTCGCTACCGAGGGCTGCCGGGCGACCGAATCGCCGAGGCAGTCTCCGACCCGGGTAATTTTCCCTTTCGCGGAGGTCTTTTGGATCTGGAGGCCGAAGGGACCCTGACCGGGGCCATCCTCGAACTGCCAGTGACTGTCACCGTCCACGATTCAACCCTTACCCTGCCGCGCCTTGGGAAGCGTGAGATCTCCAATTTCACCTTCCCCATGGAAATCAGAGGCCCCATAGACAGCCCGCAAGTGAAACTGAGTCCGGAGACATTCGTTAAGGCGGCCGTCGCCGTCGGCAAAAGCGTCCTAAAGGAGAAAATCTCCAAGGAGGCGGGAAAGCTGTTTCAGAAATTTAGACAGTAAGGTGCTGTTGCCCGGCTTCACCGTTGACCTCTAAGCGTTATTCGGTTTACGCACTGTTTATGGACAAAAGTTCCCTGATCAAATCGCTTACGGTTGCGCTTGCCCTCGCTGGTGCTGCCGGAGCACTAATTTCCTGCAACCCAAGTCCGAGTATTGAGACTGCCGCCGATTCCAACGGGAAGACAAGCGAGGGCGTTCGTTCTGATGGTAGCCAGGAGCAGAAGGAATACTCAGAGAAGGACCTCGCGCTTCAGCTGATGGGATAGTCGATGGGCCAGCAAATGGGCTTGCATGCAGACTTCACGGAGGAGGAGATTGAACAGATTGTGATTGGAATTGAGAATTTGGCCCGAGGTCAGCCACGTCCTGAGAAATCGGAAACGCTGATGCCGCTGGCTAGGAAAATTATGGAGGAGAGGCTTCAACAGTTTCAGCGAAAGCAGCCAACCAGCGCATCTGGCAAAGCAGCTGAGAATAAAGCGAAAGGTCGAGAGTTCCTGACCACGCTGGAAGGCAAAGAGGGGTTTCGGAAAACGGAAAGTGGGCTTTACTACGAAGTCACCGAAACAGGCAGTGAAGGGCGCGCCAAACAGAGAGACAAAGTAACGGTTCACTATCGGGGCACCCTGATCGACGGAACAGTTTTTGACAGCTCCTTCAAACGCGGGAAACCGGCCACATTTTCCCTGGGTGGTGTGATCGCGGGGTTCAGTGAAGGATTACAGCTCGTCGGCGAAGGGGGCAAAATCAAACTCTATATTCCTTCAGACCTGGGTTATGGCGATAATCCGCGCCCCGGTGGTAGGATTCCTCCGGGAGCGACCCTCATCTTCGAGGTTGAACTTATCAATATAATCTCGGATGGAGATTGATTTCCTGGCTACAGCGAGGTCATCAGGTTTACTCAGTCTCCCACGCGTTATTTCTAGCCCGTTCGACAAGAGCTCAGGGCGGGCCGGATTAAACTCTGCCGTACTGCAGGCAACTGATTAACGGGCCAATAATTGCTGGCTGCCCCGGTCTTGTGCCGGGGTGGCGCGCGTTCCCTGCTATAAACCGTGTGCCTCTACCAACCCCTCCACCGGTCCTTTCTCGCCCCAGTCCCGGCGTGCCGGGACTGGGGCGAGAAAGGACCGGTGGGGGGGTGCACGGTGGCAATAACCTCAGAACTCGCTATCATGCGGGTTGGCGGGCAGGGGGCAATCGCAGATACAATTCCCGGCTTTTAATCGCTTCGGGTTTAATTCCCCGAAGCTTGCTTCGTTTCTAATTCATAAAGTCTAATATCAAATGCCTCGGGGCTTGCCCCGAGGATCTTTAAGAGCTAAAGAAAACGGTAGGCTTCATCTTCGAACCATCAAATTCGAAGAAAAATGGAGAAACCTACCGTCAAAGAAGAGACCTTCTTACAGTGCATCCTTGGAGTGGACAAGGGTCATCCCTCGATCACGGTCTATCGGGATCTGAGCGAAGGCAAACTGCACGTCTATTACGGGCATGAGCTTTTTGAAGTCGTAGAGGACGATCGGGAGCAAGTTGAATTCAAGCTATTGGTGGGGCGCCTCTACAATGCGGGGTTGAAGAAAGGGCGCTTAGAGAAGCAATTTGAGGTTGACCCCAAAACGATGAAGCGGTGGGGGGAGGCGCTCAAAGCGGAGATGCCGAGACCTTAGCGCGAGTGCTATCGGGATCTGAGCGAAGGCAAACTGCACGTCTATTACGGGCATGAGCTTTTTGAAGTCGTAGAGGACGATCGGGAGCAAGTTGAATTCAAGCTATTGGTGGGGCGCCTCTACAATGCGGGGTTGAAGAAAGGGCGCTTAGAGAAGCAATTTGAGGTTGACCCCAAAACGATGAAGCGGTGGGGGGAGGCGCTTCAAAGCGGAGATGCCGAGACCTTAGCGCGAGTGCTGGCGGGACGCAGCGCTCATCGCAAATTGACGAGGGAAATCCGGAGTTTTGGGCGGGTGCGCTTCGGGCAGATCTATGGGGAGAGTCGGTATGGCTACAGCAAGAAGATACGGGGGGAGATCGAGGAGGTGTTCGGAGTTAACCTCAGTGGGGAAACTTTGCGCCCTGTCTTTAAGGAGCTTAAAGAGGCCCGAAAGGAGGCCGAAGCCGAGAGGGCGCAAAATCGGGAGACTCCCTGGGATTGCCCGGAGGACTCGGGGAGGCGAACAGGAGCAAGAAGCAGAAAATAGCCCCGAAAGCGAAGGGGACAATCGCAAGGAGTCTCCCGATTTTTCGAGGCGCGGTGCAATGGTATCGGCAATCCTGGGAGTACTTCTGTTCAGTGCCGCGCTCAGAGAAGTCGCTCAGATTGATCGCGAAGAGGGCTGGCTTTTGAAACAATGGGTGGCTTGCGGGTTGTTGGCCGCGGTCAATATCGAGCAGAGCAGGAGCAAGAAGCAGAAAATAGCCCCGAAAGCGAAGGGGACAATCGCAAGGAGTCTCCCGATTTTTCGAGGGAGAGCTCCGAAGCGGTGCAATGGTATCGGCACCTGGGAGTACTTCTGTTCAGTGCCGCGCTCAGAGAAGTCGCTCAGATTGATCGCGAAGAGGGCTGGCTTTTGAAACAATGGGTGGCTTGCGGGTTGTTGGCCGCGGTCAATATCGAGCAGAGCAAACTGCTCGATCTCGAAGACCTGCAAAAACTCATCGGGCGAGTCCTGTATACCCCCTATCTGCAACGCCAAAGCCTTAGCGCCCTGGCCGATGAAGGGCTTTTAAGAGAGATCCTCAGAGTGAACGCGAGGGGCCTGAATGCTTCGGATGAAGAGAGCTTTTATTATGATCCGCACACCAAACATTACACCGGAATGAGCAAGGTGCTGGCGGGATGGTGTCCGGGTATCCGTCTGGCCGACAAAGCGCTCCACAGCGATTTTATTCATACCCTCAAGGGCTATCCGATCTATTTTGCGAGTACCGACAACTATGAGGATATAAGGGAACGGTTTATCCCCAACTGCGAAGCGATGCTCGAGCTGGTGCAGTTGCCGGCTGATAAGAAGGTGAGCATTTACGTGGACCGGGCGATCGCCGCGGAGTGGTTTTACGAAGCCATCGTGGAGCATCCTCAACTCGAAATCATTACCTGGGAAAAAGGTTACAAGGCCAGCGCCCAGCCCCTCCAACGGATCGACGGGCAGTTGCGCCTGCAGCGCGCGCGCAACCATGCCGAAGATCTCCAGGAGTATCATCTTCGCTATCAGCGGGGCCCCTGGAAGAAAAATCCTCAACTGGTGCAGTGGATCGTGGAGGCGACCAATCCAAAAAATCGAACCATTACCGTGAGCATCCTGGCGACCGATCAGCAGGCCCGAAATGAAGAGGTAATCAAAGGGATGTTCAGTCGCTGGATTCAGGAGAATGACTTCAAATACCTCGATAAGCACTTTGGGATTAATCAGATCACCTCTTATCGCACCGTCCACTACAAGCGATTAGCCCAACACCTTGAGGACAAGCAGGAGAAAAGCGGTGCCGCCAAAGCCCTCCTGAAGCAAAAACAGCAATGCACCGAAGAATTGAAAAGACTGCTCCTGGCCGAGCATGCCCACCCGGGCAAAAGCGCCTCAAGGGGCGAAAAGATCCGTCGACTCGATCAGGCCCTCAAAGCCCTCCAACTCGAACTGGAGCAAATCGACACCGAATGCTCGAGGCTGCAGCGCCTCATTGATGAAAACTATGTCCGCCTGGACACCGCTAACAAGTCCCTCATGGATGCCTTGAAAATCTTCGCCCGTAACAGCTTCTACAAGCAGCTCGAACCCTTTAAAGCTCGCTACAACAACTATCGTGACGACCACGATCTGTTTCGCAATTTGACTCACAGTGACGGCGTTCTTATAGAGAGGGGCTGTGCGGTCGAAGCGCATTTATTCCCCACCGCAACTTATCCCCCTCGGGTGCAGGCGGTGGTGCTTGAGTATCTGCAAACTCTCAATGAGAAGCCCTTACTGATGCCCGACGGTTCAGGCCGAAGAATCATCTTCCGACTGGGCAAAAAATCGGGATTTAAACTTGCGATTGCATAGTGCCTTTAGAGGGGCAATATAGTGAGGTCTGAACCTATTGTAGCTGCATAGCGTGCGCCACCCCGGCACAAGACCGGGGCAGCCTCAGAAACGCTAAGCAAGTACTACGACAAAGTGAAACTGCGTGCGTCCAGGAAGCATTACGATCCTCGCGAAATGTCGAGAATGAGCACGATTACGAGAACGCTATCGAAATCAGCTCACATACACGACCCGAGTATCGACAATCATATCGTGCCAGGTTCTGTTCTCCCTGTTAAACAGGGCCCAAAGGAATCCGAGCAAAAACGGAAGGGCGGAAACAAGATAGAGGAGGGTTCGAAGGATACCCTTTCCCCAGCCACACCGCTGTCCGCTTGCGCCTACGACCCTTATTTTGAAAAGGCGCTTTCCCAGCGTTCTTCCCCACCAGCCGATAGCAACGGAAGAGTAGAGTAGAAAAAACGCTCCCCAGATCACCATGGCGCCCTGTTCGACTTCATCCTTCCCCTTGCGGAATTCGTCGCGGTGCTTCCTGAACTCGGAAATTTTCCCGAAAAGCGGAAAGCCGTCAGGCAGTTCGAAGTTCCCCCAGATAACTTTCTCTCTCAAAAATCGGCCTTCGGCATTTCGGATGTCCGCGTGTAGGTCAGCCCCGCGACGTTTCAATTCCGGATAACGATCGATACTTCCCGGATGGGCCCGCTTGTCCTTCAGAAACTCCTGGACTCTTTCGTAGTAGACCATATCCGGTTCGGGTTCCGCACGCCCGCGAAAGACGTCAATAAGCTGTGCTCTTCTCTCCCGTACAAGCTCTTTATGAAGCTCTTCGGCGGACTTGTTAAGCTCTCCTTCCCAATGAGAGACCTGCGCGAAATGCTTGTTGAGGAGCAAAATGACGATAAAGCCGATCGCCACAATATCGAACCCGAAGGCGAGAATTCGTCGCCAGTGGGCAGCGACTTGAAGTTCTCCCTCGACAACCACAGTCTTAAACAACCGGGTTACGCCGCGGGCTTTCTCTCCCTCTCTCAGAACCTTGTAGACCTTGATTTTCTCGGGAATGCCTTTAAGAAGGCGGTAGCCGATCTCAGCGGAAGGCACCTCAGATTTGTTCATCGACAAATAGGTCGCCTCAGTAAAATAGACTTCATTCGGTTCCGCGATACCCTCGATGCGTGACGCGATGTTCACGGTCTCGCCGTAGACATCGCCTTCTTCCACGATCACCTCACCGGTATTGATGGCCACCCGAATTTCCACCCGTTCCGCCTTTGGCGCGGTCTTATTATAATTCCGCAGGTGCTGCTGAAGTTTTATTCCACTCAACACCGCATCGGTGGGACTCTCAAAGGTGAACAGGAACGCGTCTCCGATCGACTTTATCAGGTTTCCGCCTCTTTCCGTGATTACGGGCAGGACGAGATCCCGGTGTTTCTTGATCATATCGAGGGTTTCACCGCGGCTCTGTTCACTCGTCCGGCTGGTAAATCCCTTGATGTCGGTAAACACTATGGTCAGACTTCGATGTTCCATGGATACAAGCGTATTACTCCACTATTCCAATGATTCGGAATTCCAAGAAAGTAGACGTTAATTTGTTTAGCCGAAAGCCTTAAAGACATTATCTCTTTCGCATTCCAAATCCGGTATCGTGGGTTCAGAGTATATGTTCGATTCTCCTGAAAAAGCCCCGCGTTCGCAAGAACGTGGTCACGGAATCCGAATCGAGGATTTCTTATAATAATCATGCTGGAAAAGACTGCTGAAGTGCGATTGCGCAAGATCCTTGTAAACCTGGTGTCGCTTCCAGTCGCCCTTATCGTATTCTCCGGAACGATCTCGCTTTGGATGAGTTTGATTTTGCCGCGTTCTGCGGGCATTGTGACCTTACGGACTTGATCCCCTGAATTCCTTCAGCAAAATACGCTGCGAGGGAATTCCCTGAAAATCTGAATTTCGCTTCTTGAACACTAATCCGATGGAAGAGTCATGAACCTGCACTCCTGTTTCTCAGATAGACCTAGCGCATATAGCACGCTGAGGCACCTCTTTTGGGGGTGGGCATGCGCTATTACTCTAATCTCATCACTGGCTGCGAACGAGCCCTCCAGTGATCCGCAGATAATTGCACCGGGTACGGAGCTGGAGCTGCTATTTGACGGAGGCTTCTTCACGGAGAGTCCGGCGGTCGCTCCCGATGGAAGTGTCTATTTCAGTGATATCACTTTTACTATCACTTCCGGGATGCAAGCGGGGCACATCTGGAAGTATGATCCCAATACGGGCGAGACCGTTGTCTTTCGATCACCCAGCGGGATGTCGAACGGGATCAAATTTGACGCGGAAGGGAGGTTGGTGGTCGCCGAGGGAGCTGATTTCGGAGGCCGCAAAGTCACCCGAACAGATATGCAGACGGGCAAGAGTGAAATAATTGCTGGTCTGTATGATGAACTGCCGTTTAACGCCCCAAACGATATCACAATCGATGAAAAAGGGCGTATTTATTTCAGCGACCCGAGATATCTGGGGCATGAACCGATCTACCAGGCGGTCATGGGTGTTTACCGCATTGACACGGACGGGTCGATCCATCGTGTGATCACTGATGCCGGGAAACCAAACGGGGTTGTCATTTCACCCGATCAGAAATCCCTTTATGTGGTCTGCCACGATAACGGCACTCTCAAGAACTCCGCGCTACCGCCGAACATGAGACCACACAAGGGAAGGATGGCCCTGCTTGCTTACGACTTGAACGATAAGGAAAACCCGAAATTCCGGGAAGAGCTGGTCAACTACGCACCTGAGGATGGACCGGACGGACTTACGGTCGATGTGGAAGGCAATCTCTACGTCGCGGTCCGCGATGAGACGCGCCCAGGCATTTACGTCTATTCACCAACTGGTGGAGAACGTGCATATATTCCCACGGAATCGCTACCCACCAATGTTGGATTCGGCCGCGGTAAAGAGGCCCAAACTCTCTACGTTACGGCCGGAGGCTCTCTTTACCGCATCAAAGTAATGAAAAAGGGGTATCAGCTACCGCCGCGGCTTCGCTAACCCCCCACGTTCTTGCGAACGCGGCTACGGTGATTCGTAAGCCGTTGATAACTGTAGCCGCGTTCGCAAGAACGTGGTCGCGGAATCGGAACCGAGGACTTTTTCAGCAGAAGCCACCGCAAAGTTGACATTCAGCCTTGATTTTCGCATGGGGAGCATTCCCGGAGTTCTTGTGATCTCGTGAATTCTACTTTACAATGTCTCTAATTGATTGGCTGCTCGTTCTCGTAATCAATGGAGGGATTGTCCTCTATGGCATTTTCGCCTTTCGTGGGCAGCAAGAGAGCTTTGACTGGTACCTGGCGGCGAAATCGATGCCGTGGTGGGTGATTGGTCTCTCCGCCTTCGGCACGGCGGTAGACAGCGGCGATTACGTGGCCATTGTGGGCGGCTCCTATGAGTTAGGATTGTCCCAGCTTTCGCAGTGGTGGTTGGGAATCGCGATCGGCTGGATCGTTCTGAGTTTCTTTGTCATTGTACCCATGTACCGCTCCGGCGTCTTTACGAACGCCGAGTGGCTCGAGTTCAGATTTGGCCCCGCGGCCCGTGTAATCGCGGTTCTAATCAACATCCAGTCCCGCACCAACGTTCTCGGAAACATCTATTTTTCCATGTTTCTGGTTATCAGCGTAGTCGGGGGAATAGAAACAGGCTGGAGCTGGATAATCGTGATCACAATGGTTGCCACGGCCGCTATCTATATAATCAGGGGCGGACTGAAGGCCGGTGTCTTCACCGACGCTATCCAGAGCACAATAATGATCCTGGGGGCCCTGATTCTGTGGGTCACTGTTTGGGTTAAAACGGGAGGGTGGGAAGGCCTAAGGACGAAACTCGAAGCAATCGACCCGGAGTTGCCACAGACTCTTCTCCATGTCGGTGGTTATTCTCCTCCCGGTGTACCGCCCCTCCTCGTCGTCTTCGGATTCTGTGTTGGCCTCACGACCTACGCCGTTATTAATCAGTACGAAGCCATACGCTTTCTCAGCGCCCGTTCCGAATGGGATTTCAAGATGGCGGCGCTCGTGGCAGCGTTGGCCACAGCTGTATGTCTCTGGTTTAATGTCTGCCTTGGACCCCTCGCGCGCGCGGAGTTCGCGGAGCTGGAAATCGTCGATCAGGCTTATCCTCTCATCCTCAAGAAACATTTGCCGCCCGGTCTGGTAGGGCTCGTTGTCGCCGGCATAATCGCGGCCGGATATTCTACATTTGATTCCGTCGGCATCGGTATTTCCAGTCTCTTTGTGCGGGACCTTTACGCCCGTTACATCGTAAAGAACGCATCGGACGCTCACTATACCCATGTTGGTAGAATATCCGTCCCATTTATCTTTGCCCTCGGGTTTGTCTACCTCCCTTTTATTCAAGAGGGAATGCTGATATTTTTTCTCAGGCTGGCCGGCGCAATCGCCGTGCCGCTCATGAGCGTAATGCTTATGGGCGTCTTCACACGGGTCCATCGACAGACCGGAGTGATCGGTCTCACTGTGGGACTATCCTACGGGATATTCGCCATCGTCGCCGATTTTAAGGAGTGGGACCTGCCGCTCCCTCTCACAAACACCTGGTGGACCTACCTTTGGAACACCCTGTTGCCTCCCGTGAGCATGTTTATTGCATCAAAAGTGATCGATAAAATAACGGGACCGGTCAAAGAAGAAGAGCTTGTGGGACTCGTCTATGCCCGGCACGAAAACACGGAAAATATCCGTAAGCTGATGGGCCGGCGTCTCAAAGTGCTCGAAGGGACATGGCTGCAGAAGACTTTACTTAAGGTCCCAATCAGGCCCGAATACCCATTTCCGGTTCCCTCATCCGGTCTGCCCTGGTACAAGCGCCCCGGACTCTGGGCCTGCGCATACCTCGCCACCGCGGCATTCTTGCTTTTTGTGGTGCTATGGTAGATTTCGGGAAATGCTGCGGTCGATTAGCTCGACCAACGCAGGTGTCGACCGTGTGGAAAGCACACGTTAAGCGGTATCGGAAATCCCCCGGTCTTGCTCAGCGGGATAAACGTTATCGTCCTCGTGATTCGGCCGATTTTCGATTACGATTATGACGACGAATTTCGATTAGGCATCGGCTCATTATGCGATCCAAGGTCGTCGTCATAATCGTAGTCGATGGTCGAAATTCATCTGGCGACAAAGTTCACGACGGAGTTCCACTCAGGACAAACCCGGTTCTTTCTGTCGAGAAGCAGTCTCAAGTTGATCGGGGGTGGCGCCATCATCAGCGCAGGCCTCACAGCTACCCAGACCCCCACAACTCCCCTTAATGCCACGTTTTCCGAAGATTACGCCTACTGCCATAGCAGTCAGAAACAAACAGAAAACGACGAAGCTTATGAAGAAAATTTTCATTTTAACTCAGTTGTTGATTCCGGTGAAAAATTCGCCGTTTCGCCCCTCGCGACCACGTTCTTGCGAACGCGGCTACAAATATCAACGACTTTCGGAGCATCGTAGCCGCGTTCGCAAGAACGTGGGGATTTTTCATCAGAATCGATCTATAATCAAGACCCCGATAACTCAGATTTGTTGCCCTTCACTTCCCAGCCTCCCGGGTTTGCTTCCTGTCCCATTTTTGCATCTTCCAACTCGTCCCTCGAAGCCGAACGGCGAAGTGGGAAGCTTTTGCATCCTCTCAAGCTATAGCGAAAGAGGAAGCGTACGTGGACTTTCCACTTTCACTCTATCCTATCAGTGCCAATCAGTGTAATCCGTGGTCTCTTTCCTGTTTTGGTTGCGACATTGCTGAGCCAGGAATTCAACCTCATGTATCATCCTTAAAAAGAGGTGTCATTTTCTCGTGAAAGCCTTTTTCTCCTTTCACTATAAATAAGGCAGCAATTTTCTCTCTGAGCGCAAGCTCATATCCACGGTCCGGCCCGAGAACCATCAGTGCCGTGGCCAAAGCATCCGCCTTCATACAGGTATCGTCGAGCACCGTGACGGAAGCAAGACGATGAGCAACCGGCTTTCCGCTTACAGGATTAATCTCATGCGAATATCGTAGGCCGTCAATTTCGAAATAGTTTCGGTAGTCACCTGACGTTGCAACGGCCCGATCGGTGAGATGGAGAATTCGCTGCACAGCTCTTTTTCCGATGACTGGTTTCTCAATCGCGACTATCCAGAAAGACCCGTCAGATTTTCTGCCCTTCGCTCTAAACTCGCCTCCAATATCGACAAGGAAGCCCCGAATTCCACGAGAATCAAGAAAATCTGCTATTCTATCCACGGCAAAACCTTTGGCGATGGCGGACAAGTCGACATAGAGCCCGGTAACATCCTTCCTGAGGGCGGGTGGCGAGGACCGTGCCTCCAGGTGAACAGATCCCACGTGCCTCTTTGCCTCCTCGATCTCATCCTCAGCGGGGACATCATCTCTCCCTCCCCCCGGGCCAAAGCCCCAAAGGTTTACCAACGGTCCAACGGTAATATCAAATGCCCCACCGGACAGCTCATAAATCCTGAGTCCTTCGATGACAACTAACGCTGTCTCAAAAGATACTGGAAACCAGTCTGTCTCTGCAAATTTATTGAACCGCGACAGTTCAGAATCCGGGAGATAGGTAGACATCTGCGCGTTAATCTCAGTCAACAGCCCGTCGATATCGGCCTTAAGATCAAGCAGCGAAACGTGAGCCGGAATGGAAGCTAAGGAGACCCGGTAATAGGTGCCCATCGTCGACCCAGAAACCACGCTGACGTCCTCCGGGGTCTCGGTTTGAGATGATTCGGTGCAGCCGAAGAGGAAGACGCTACAGAGTATTAATGCTCGGTAGACGGCTGCCGCATTGGGGTATTTAGCGTTGCTCGGAGACTTGCCGAGATGGTTTCTCATTTGGTGCCGATCTGTCCTGAAATCTCTTTGTAAATACGGGTTTTCGGGCGAGATTTTCAGTCCATTCGAGGTCGGAAACTGCCTGCCTGGCAGATCAGAAATCGTGCTCGTTCTCGATAATTCGCAAGAATCGAAAAGCTTCTGCTTTCCGCTACGTACTGGATCCGAGAGTGTAGCGGAAAGCGGAAGCTTTTCGTCTTCCTGGACACTTGCGTGGGACAGGCTTCCAGCCTGTGCGGAGTGCGGATACTTGCCAGGACTCTTGACAGGCTGGAAGCCTGTCCCACGTAGCTCTCTACTGATTTTCACCTTGCCATACAGCACACCGTGGTAATCCAGTGAGCGGCCTGATCGAAATCCTGGATTGCTTCGTCATTCTTCCTCGCAATGACAAATATCGAATGGATGACTCATGATTCGTATTTGATCCGCCGTAAATTCGACAGGCTCGCTAGTCCGGTTATTTCACACACTTCGTAACGAGACGGCGTAGATCGCTGCAGATCATAGCCTTACCGCAGTCCGGCGGGCCACAGTGTGTTAGGACCCTCTGAGGTCGCCGGGCAAGGGAAGGCTTTGAGATGCAGTGATATCCGCCGTCGTAGTAGAAGGTTTGTGAAATATTCGGGCTATACCCCGAAATCGTCGAAGAGGATATTCTCGTCCTCCACTCCAAGATCCTCCAGCATATTGATAACGGCCGTATTCATCATGGGCGGACCGCAGATATAAAACTCGCAGTCTTCCGGAGCGGGATGATCTTTGAGGTAATTCTCGTATACGACCTGATGAATAAATCCTGTATACCCTGTCCAATTATCCTCGGGCAGGGGCTCCGAGAGCGCCACATGCCACTTGAAGTTATCAAATTCCTCTTGAAGACCGTCGTAATCCTCCACGTAGAACATCTCGCATTTACTTCTGGCCCCGTACCAGAAAGTGATCTTTCGCTTCGAATTGAGCCGCTTCAACTGATCAAAGAGGTGGGACCGCATCGGCGCCATACCTGCTCCCCCTCCGATGAAGACCATCTCCGCATCCGTCTCCTTGGCAAAGAACTCCCCGAAAGGTCCCGAGATGGTGACTTCATCACCCGGTTTGAGGCCATAAGTGTAAGAAGACATCTTACCCGGGGGAATACCTTCGGGACTACGCGGCGGGGGTGTAGCAATCCGGATATTAAGCATGATGATGCCCCTTTCATCCGGATAATTGGCCATGGAGTAGGCCCGAAAGACTCCTTCATCAACTTTCGAGTTGTATCGCCAGAAATTAAAATGGTCCCAAGTGGGCCTGAATTCGTCCGCAATATCGAAATCCTTATAGGCGACTTCGTGGGGTGGACATTCGATCTGGATAAAGCCCCCGGCGCGAAAATCGACATTCTCGCCTTCGGGAAGCTCGAGGTTGAGCTCTCTGATAAAAGTGGCGACGTCATCATTTGAACGCACCCGGCATTTCCATTTCTTGACATCAAACACTTCAGCCGGCACTTCGATCTTCATGTCCTGCTTGACCGAGACCTGGCAGGACAACCGCACCCCTTCTTTAGCTTCCCGCTTGGTTACATGGGAGAGTTCGGTGGCCAAAATGTCACCACCGCCATCATGCACTTTTACGGTGCACTGCGCGCAGGTCCCGCCCCCTCCACAGGCGGAAGAGACGAAAATCTGCTCATTAGCCAGGACATTTAGCAGCTTCCCACCGGCGGGAACGGAAATAGATTTTTCGGGATCGTCATTGATGAGAATGTTTACGTTTCCCGATGCCACTAGTTTCGACTTGGCGAAGAGGATGATGAGGACAAGAGCCAACACCACGGCGGTGAACATGGTCACGCCCAGCGATATTACCATCACTTCGTTCATTTTCTAACTCGCACCATTCCCGCTCGGCGGGATCACCAGATTATCACACTTGATTACTTAAAACGGGACATTTACAGCTGAATACCGGAAAAGGCCATAAAAGCCAGCGACATCAACCCAACCGTAATAAAAGTAATCCCGAGCCCCCTCAAACCTGGCGGAACGTCGCTGTATTTCAGCTTTTCGCGAATACCGGCAAGCCCAGCGATGGCGATGGCCCAGCCGAAGCCGGAGCCAAACCCGAAGACGACACTCTCGCCGAAATTGTAGTCCCGCTCCACCATAAAAAGAGACCCGCCGAGAATGGCGCAATTTACCGTGATCAACGGCAGAAATATACCAAGAGCATTGTAGAGGGCCGGGAAATACTTATCGAGAGCCATCTCCAATATCTGAATCATGGCCGCAATTACCCCGATGTAGCAGATAAAACCGAGAAAAGTAAGGTCGACTCCCGTCACTCCCGCCCAGGCCAGTGCATCCTCTTTGAGAAGGTAGCGATAAATGAGATTATTGGTTGGAACAGTAACGGTCTGCACCACGATGACGGCGAAACCCAAGCCAATTGCGGTATCGACCTTTTTCGAGACCGCAAGAAAGGTGCACATACCGAGAAAAAAAGCCAAGGCCATATTCTCGACAAAAACCGAGGTGAAAAAGATACTGAGATAGGTTTCAAACATAGCACTCTTGGAGTTCTCTTCCACTAAACTTCAGTTTCATTTTCTTGTTTCTAGAAACTTTCCAGACTTTATGCCTATTTCGAAAGAGGCATAAAGACCGACAGATTCCTAGTCTTCTTCCATCTGCTCTGTTTTCCAGATTCTTAATACCCATATGAACAAGCCGATTATGAAAAATGCGCTCGGTGGCAGCAGCATCATTCCATTCGACACGTACCATCCCCCCTCATTGGAAAGCGGTAGCAGGACAATGTCGAATAGCCTCCCCGAACCGAAAAGCTCCCGGAATATACCCACGATGATCAGGATCAGGCTGTATCCGAGGCCGTTCCCGATGCCGTCGACGAAACTGATCCAGACAGACTCCTTCATGGCGAACGCTTCCGCGCGTCCCATTACGATACAGTTGGTGATGATCAACCCAACGAATATTGAGAGCTGCTTGCTGAGATCGTAGGCGTAAGCTTTGAGGATCTGGTCGACGAGGATTACGAGGGAAGCGATAATCGTCATCTGGCATATGATCCGAATGCTGTTCGGTATATGATTGCGGATGAAACTGACGCTGGCATTGGAGCAGCCCAGCACGAATATCACGGCCAGGGACATGACAAACACCGTCTCCAGTTTGGCCGTAATGGCCAGAGCGGAACAGATACCCAACACCTGCAGCCCGATAGGGTTGTTGTTAAACAAGGGGTCGAGAAGGACTTTTTTCGGTTTATCCGCCATCTTAGATTCCCTTCTCGTTCCTAAGGCGTGTTAGATAAAGGCCAAATCCATTGCTCCCCAGCCAGTATTTCAACGTATCCCTCACTCCTCGGGAGGTAATGGTAGCGCCTGAAAGTCCATCGACCTGATGGCGAATATCGGGGCTTTGCGGGTTCACCTTTCCCTTCAGGACGGTTATGCGAGTATTCCAGCTCTCATCAAAAGCCTTTTTACCAATCCATAGCGCCTTCCAGAGAGGATTTTCGATTTCCCCACCAAGTCCTGGCGTCTCTCCATGTTCGTAGTAAGCGAATCCGTTTATCGTTGTGAGATCGCCGTCGAGTGCAAGAAACCCATACATGGTAGACCATAATCCCCTCCCGTGTACTGGAAGTATCAGCTGATTAATTTCGCCGCCACCGTCCTTCGCCAGATAAACGAGAGCATTCTTGGACCTCCGTTTTATCCCTGCGAAGTCGTCGGACTTTTCAATCACAATACTATCTTCCAGGCTTTTGGCCGATTTTCGCTGGTCGAAAGTCGCAGCCTCAATGGCGTCATTGTAGGCGCCGGATTCGAGATCGACGATTCTAATTTCAAACTGCGCAAAAAGCTCCTCGATCGACTTACCTTCCTCGAGTAAACCAGCCGCCATCAGAATGTTCTTCTTCCGATCGAGATCTTTATTTTTCGCTTGATTCGGCCGCAACAAGACAGCGGCGCTCGAAACGACAACGGAACAGACGATCGAGAGAAGCGCCGCCACAAGGAGCGTATTTCGGATGGTGTCCTTACGCATTTCTTAACATTCGCCTCTTAATATGGGCTTTTAATACAAATTCGTCAATAAGCGGCGCGAAAACGTTCCCGAAAAGAATCGACAGCATCATACCTTCGGGAAAGGCGGGATTGATGACACGCACCAGGATCACCATGAAACCAATCAGGAAGCCGTAGATCCACTGTCCGGTTTCCGTCATTGATGCGGATACCGGATCGGTCGCCATAAACACCAATCCAAAGGCAAATCCCCCCAGCACAATATGCCAGGCCGGGCTCATCGCAAACATGGAGTTGGAATCACTACCGACCAAATAGAAGAGGCCGGAAGTAAGGAGTGCACCCGCCATGACGCTTACCATAATACGCTTCGAGCCGACTCCGGTGAGGAACAGCACGGCGGCGCCGAAGAGGCAGGCCAAGGTCGATGTTTCGCCCACGGAGCCCTGAATCTGCCCCAAAAAGGCCTGCATCCAGGTGACGTTAGCAGTAAGCGCCTCCATATTCTCCGCCGCCACGAGGCCAAGGGGAGTGGCTCCGCTGAACCCGTCGACCGCGGTCCAGACAAAATCGCCGCTCATTTGAGCCGGATAGGCGAAGAATACAAAAGCGCGCGCCGTAAGCGCAGGATTGAGAAAATTCTTACCCGTGCCTCCGAATACCTCTTTCCCGATAACGACCCCGAAGGAGATGCCCACGGCCACCTGCCAGAGTGGTATGGTGGGCGGAAGGATGAGCGGGAAAAGCAACCCTGTGACGAGGAAGCCTTCGTTAATTTCATGTCTTCTAATCGTGGCGAAGAGGACCTCCCAGGCCCCTCCCGCTATATTGCATACCAGGAAAATCGGAATAAAGTAGAGCGCACCATGTAGAAAATTAGAGATTACACTTTGAGCGTCATAGCCGACACCAAGCACATCCATGCAAGCCCCTCGCCAACCTCCCGCGCTGGTCACTCCCATTGCCTCCATGGCAGCATTGGCCTGATACCCGGTGTTATACATCGCCATAAGAATGCAGGGCAAAAGGGCGAACGCTACGGTCGTCATCATCCGCTTCAGATCCATTCCGTCGCGGACATGCGAGGCCCCCTCCGTCACCTCACCGGGAGTGTAGAGAAAAGTGTCGAACCCCTCATAAAGCGGGTAGAGCTTTTCCAGCTTTCCGCCTCTTTCAAACTGCGGATGCAGGGTGTCGAGAATGTCTCGCAGGAACTTCACGGGTGTCGATTTCTAACGATCACGAACTCGAGTACTTAAGGCAGCCTGCGGCCGCCCTGCGACAAGCTCGGGGCCCTGAGGCTCTCGAACGGGCAAACAAACTGGATGGCTGATCGGGCATAAGAGGGGTCACAGAGGGCCATCCCGGGCTTGCCGGGACACAGAGCCACACAGAGGTGACTTGCGTGGACAATGTCAGCGCGAATTTGGTAGCTTGCTTTCCTTCGGGATGGGCGTTCAAGCGCTGGTGACTCCCACTCCACCTTGACCACTGCATCGATAGGAATGGAGCAGAAGAAACAGAAGTCTTCCTACGGGGTAGAAAGTTGGGAGGAATCGACTTCGCCTCGCGCGAAGCGCGGTTGAAACGGACAGAGAGGCATTTACGAGAGCGCGACCTGATTCTGAGCCAAGAAAAACCGCTTTCGTAAATGCCTCTCTGCCCGTTATTTACTCTGCCGTACCGCAGAGCAGGCGAAGTCGATTCCGCCCAACTTTCTACTCTTCCAAGTAACATTCTCCGTGGTCCTCCGTGCTTCTCTGTACTACAAACTTGAAAAAGCCTGTTTCCTAGAGAAGAAATCTCATATCCGAAAATATAACCGGTTGATGTTCAAGTAATATGGACTTGTTCCTCTTCAACCTTTGCGCCTTTGCTTTGCGTGAAAATTCCTTCCTCTTCGTCTTCCTCTGTTTCCTTCTGTTCAAATTTCTTCCCCATTCGTTGCTAACTCATACCTTTGATTGCGGCTCTGCTGCGCTAGGCTTCTCTGTGGTGCTCTGTGTCACTGAACTTGCTATGATTTAGCTATTTGTTGCTGATTTAAACAGTCTATCTGCGCAAATTGCATACAAGTTTCGAGGTAAGATTTAACCTTCGACTTCAATCCTGGTGAGATTTTCTCGCAGGAGGGGACCGTACTCAGTCTTGCCCGGGCAGACAAATGTGCAAAGCGCCAGATCCTCCTCCTCCAATTCCAAGCAGCCCAGGGCCTGCGCCATATCGGTGTCGCCGACGATGAGCGCCCGCAGCAGATAGGTAGGTATGATGTCCATAGGCATGACCTTCTCATACATTCCGATCGGAACCATGGCTCGCTTGCTTCCCTCCGTTGAGGTTGTAAAAGGAAACTTCTTGCGCGGAAAGAGCGCGGAGAGAAAAGCCGGTTTTACGGAGAATTTATCAAGCCCAGGGCGCTGCCACCCCAAAAATACTCTCTCACGGCCCTCTTCGAGAACCGAAACCTGATGATGGTAGCGGCCCAGGTAGGCGGTTGGACCGTTAGCCCTGCGGCCCGAGAGAACGGAACCGGAGATCACTCTATTTTCGCGCTCTTCCAGTTCTCCGTCCACCAGTTCCTCCGTGCAGGCGCCCAGACGGGTTCGCAGGAAGCGCGGATTTCTCACCGTCGGTCCTGCCAGCGAGATGACCCGCTCAACATTGAGACGTCCTGTCGTAAAGAGGGCGCCAATCGCCAGGATATCCTGGTAATTGAGGCTCCAGTTGGTCTTCTTCGTATCGACCGGATCGATAAAGTGCATGTGAGTCCCGGTGAGCCCGGCCGGATGCGGGCCATTGAACTCCGCCACTGTCACGAGATCAGTGTCGGCGCCTGGAATCGATATACCGGCCGCGTGGCAAAGATAGAGGTCCCCCTCCGTCAATTTGGATACCACACGCAACCCGCTCATAAAATCGTCTTCCCGTCCCACAATGACGAGATGAGGCTGGATCGCCAACGGATTCGTATCCATAGCGTTTACAAAAATCGAATTTGGCGAGGAACCCGGAGCGGGGACCTTGCTGTAGGGCCTTGTGCGCAGCGAGCACCACAGCCCTGAAGCAATCAAATTCCTCTCTACCGCATCGCGGTTCAGGCCGGAGAGCCCATCCGCGGGATATGATTCAAAGACCTCTTCTTCCTCGTTCTCGGCGATCTCAATCACCACCGACAGCAACACCCTCCTGGCCCCGCGATTAACGGCCAATACTTTTCCGCCCGCAGGGGAGGTATACCGTAACCCCAGAGTCTTCTTATCCGTAAAAAGGACCTGACCCAGCTTTACCGAATCGCCCTCCTTCACTTCCATCGTCGGTTTCATTCCGACAAAGTCAGTCCCTATAACGCCAACTGTTCGCACGCTTACCGCCTCCTCGGCGGTCAGCTCGGGTTCACCGGTGATCGGGAGGTCTAACCCCTTCTTAATTTCGAAAAACATGCTGGAAGGCACGGCTATTCAAGAATCTCACTCTTACCCTGATACACACCTGAAATAGGAGGGATGCAGTCTTATGCAAGCAAGTTCTGTATATCCGTAGATTCACAATGCAACCAACGAAAGACGAAAGAATGAACAGCGGAGATTGAATTGACCGCGGATATCCTGGCGCAGCAGAGCCGCCCTGCGACAAGCTCAGGGCCCTGAGGCTCTCGAACGGGCAACCAAAAAAGAAGAAGAGAACCGTTCTGCCGTACGGCAGACCACGCAAATGGACGCAAATGCAGAAGGAAACTCCTACTTCCCTTGGAAACCTCGTCGCGAACCTCGTCGCGAACCTTGTCGATCACAATCCGTTGAATACCATCCTGTTGTAAGACAAATTTGCTCAAAAACCGAGGTGGTGCCGGATTGCAACACGGATTGGACGGCGCGAATATGGAACACCAAAAGTTGCCCTCTTGGCTTTGGTCGGAAGGCAGGCACTCTCCAGAAATGTTGTACCAAATGATTCCCCCTTTCCTTTCCCCTTTGCGTCTTTGTCCCGGCTTGCCGGGATGAGAATTCTTTCCTCTTTCTTTCCGGCTCTCTCTCAACTGCCCTGAGCACTCGATTCCCCCAATGTTTACTTTCCACTGCTGAGCGCAGCGAAGTCCCGGCTTGCCGGGATTCACTTCTCTTCGTCTATTCTTCCCTCTTGATTAACCCATCTTCCGGCCTCATTCTTGTCCCCAGTTCTCGATTTTCTCCGGAGAGGTGACAGAGTGGCCGATCGTGCACGACTGGAAATCGTGTGTGCCCTTATCCGGCACCGAGGGTTCGAATCCCTCCCTCTCCGCCAGATTTTGGCGAGAAGGTGTATCGCGTGATGGCCTATGGGCTTAAAGTTTTTGCAGATATATTCGCCGGTCGGGGTCATGACCTTAAGAAGTGTCCATTTTTCCGCTTCGCATAGGGGGTCAGGCCTTCCAAACCACCCTCCGCACGCTCCAGGTAATTTGTTAAGGCGGCTGACCCCGAAAAATTGACACTTCTAAGGCTTGACCCCTTGCTTCAAACATCGAACCAGCATATTTGCCATCACGCGCAACACCTTCTCGCCAAAATCTGAGGGAGGGCTTCGAACCCGAGGAGAGGGTTTGAACCGAGAGCGAACAAGGTGAGCGAACGTAGGTGACGCCGCAGGTGTCAGTGCGCAGCACCTGCCCCTCAGGGCAGCCAATCCCTCCCTCTCTGCCAGATTCTGGCGTCGCCAAAATCTGAGCAGCGCGCGACAGGCGCGCGCTGGGGTGGTGTCCGGTGTGCAACTGCAAGACGTGACTGAGCAAGCGTATAATCTGCCAATATACCAGCCGGCAGAAAAACAGATTTTATCTGGAAGAAACAAATGAAATCGCTTATCAAATCAACATGAGCATCGTGGAAGTAAAAGAAGAGATCCAGAATTGGCCCCCAAAAGATCAGGACCATCTGGCAGCATACCTGACGGTATTGCGTCTTAACCGTGATCCAGATTTCAGAAAAGAATTAAGAGAGTTAAAAGGGGATACGAATCCGGAGCACTGGCTGAGCCTGGATGAGCTGAAAGAGAAGCTTTCTGACTGACTCTTGAAATGAATGATGGTTACGAGCTCGCAATTCGTTTCGGGGTATAGACGTGCAGCCCGAATTTCCTCATCCAGGAAAGTATCGAGAAATATGGTGGTTTCCATGCGGAGATACTCCAGGAGCCAATCAGGTGGGAAGATGGCTACATTATCCCTTCCGATAAACCCGGACTGGGCATCGAATTAAACGAGGATGTAGCGGCAAGGTATCCCTATTCCGGAACGATATTCCTGGAAATGGTCGATCGACCGATTTAGAGTCTTACGGCCGCCCAAGACCGACAAAACAGAAGAGGGGTCACCCTCCTTCGCTAAAGCTACGGAGGATGTACAGAGAGCACCACGGAGCCGCCGTCGCCCATACGGGCTATGGCAAGCCAAGGAAGCACCGAAACACACGGTGACAGGGAGAAGGGAAGAGAGGGAAGCGGTGGGATCTTCCAGTCGTGATCCTAATCGTAATCTAAAATCGAATAAGAGAAGATCGACTGAAGATTACGATTGAGAGTCACGATGGGAGAGGAGCGAATATCTCGTATCCAGCGAGCTCACGGAGAGGCATGGAATGAGCTCGCTCGAAGCGATAAGGTGGTTATTCAACTGGGCGTATCGCTGTGACCCTCCCCTACTCCACGTCAATCCGGTGCAGCGTGGGTTGCTGCTGGAGCTGCCAAAGGAGGATAGAAGGATTGAGTTTTTGTCGGTCGACCAGGTGGCCAATGTGTTGCGGGCGGCCGATGAGATTCTAAGGGCTTGTCTCGAAGTTCAGTTTTTTACCGGCATACGACGGTATGAGCTTCAGCGCATGGATTGGGCGCACCTGAATTTCGAGGAGCGGAGCATTTCGATTCTGCCCCATGTGAGCAAGACGCGGAAGGAGGATTTTCTGGAGAATCTGCCCGAGGTGTTGTGGGCGTGGTTCGAGGCTTTCGCTGCTAAGGAGGATCCGATCTTCCCGAAGAATTACGACAAGTGGCTGCGGCTCGAGGCCTTCGTTGCTAAGAAGGGTCCGATCTTCCCGAAGAATTATGACAAGCGGCTGCGGACGGCCTATGCAGAAGCGGGGATGGAGCGATGGCCGGTGAATGCAGCCAGGCATACGTTTGCGACTTACCACTATGCTGCCCGCCGTGATGCGGCAGCGACGATTGCGATTCTTCGCCATGAAAGCGGTATGGGGCTGTTTCTGAATAATTACAAGGGGAAGGCGACGAAGGCGGAGGGGGAAGAATTTCTGGATCTCTATCCGGAAAATATCTTGGACACAAATTAGCCTACCCCCAAGAATGAGAACTGATTATTAGCTAACCTGTGCGTCGAGGGAACGCTCGCTATCGTCCTTCACACAAATCGTTAGCCGCGGAAAGTAGGACGCAAAGACATGATGAAACGCAATAAGAGAATTGGCGTGGTGGTATTACTCTTTTTGGTGTCTACATCCCCTGTGTTCGCGGAAGGCGCAGGCGCTGAATGGGAGACCCTCAAGCAGGAGGTGAATGAACTTTATCGCGCGGGAAACTACGACCGTGCCGTAACCGTGGCGAAGACAGCTCTGGCGGTCGCGGAGAAAAACGCTGTTGCGGATCATCCCGATCTGGCTACCAGTCTAAATATTCTCGGGGAACTCTACGACGCCCAAGGCAAGTATGCGCAGGCCGAGCCACTTATCAAGCGGGCGCTGGCGATCTTTGAGAAGACGCATGGTCTCGATCATCCCGCTGTGGCCACCAGTCTAAACATTCTCGGGGAACTCTACGACGCCCAAGGCGAGTATGCGCAGGCCGAGCCACTTATCAAGCGGGCATTGGCGATCTTTGAGAAGACGCATGGTCTCGATCATCCCGCTGTGGCCACCAGTCTAAACATTCTCGGGGAACTCTACGACGCCCAAGGCGAGTATGCGCAGGCCGAGCCACTTATCAAGCAGTCGCTGGCGATTCGGGAGAAGGCTCTCGGTCCGAATCATCCCTCTGTGGCCACCAGGAACAACCTCGCGGAGTTGTACAGGGCCAGTACGGGCAGGCCGAGCCGCTCTCGCGCTCGCTGACGATCCGTGAGAAGGCTCTCGGTCGAATCATCCCTCTGTGGCCACCAGCCTGAACAACCTCGCGGAGTTGTACAGAACCCAAGGCCAGTACGGGCAGGCCGAGCCGCTCTCCAAGCGCTCGCTGACGATCCGTGAGAAGGCTCTCGGTCCCGATCATCCCGCTGTTGCCACCAGCCTGAACAACCTCGCGGAGCTGTACAGAACCCAAGGCCAGTACGGGCAGTCTCCAAGCGCTCGCTGGCGATCCGGGAAGGCTCTCGGGCCGGATCATCCCGATGTGGCAATACGGGCAAGTCGAGCCGCTCTACAAGCAGTCGGGCCCGGGAGAGCCTCGCTCGGTGTTGTACCAAGGCCAGTACGGGCAAGCCGAGCCGCTCTACAAGCAGTCGCTGGCGATCCGGGAGAAGGCTCTCGAATCATCCCTCTGTGGCCACCAGCCTGAACAACCTCGCGGGGCTGTACGAACCCAAGGCCAGTACGGGCATCTACAAGCGCTCGCTGACGATCCGTGAGAAGGCCCGGTCCCGATCATCCCGACCAGCCTGAACAACCTCGCGGAGCTGTACAGAACCCAAGGCCAGTACGGGCAGGCCGAGCCGCTCTACAAGCGCTCGCTGGCGATCCGTGAGAAGGCTCTCGGTCCCGATCATCCCGATGTGGCCAACAGCCTGAACAACCTCGCATTGCTCTACTACGCCCAAGGCCAGTACGGGCAGGCCGAGCCGCTCCTGAAGCAGTCGCTGGCGATCCTTGAGAAGGTTCTCGGTCCCGATCATCCCGATGTGGCCACCAGCCTGAACAACCTCGCGGCGCTCTACTACGCCCAAGGCCAGTACGGGCAGGCCGAGCCGCTCCTGAAGCAGTCGCTGGCGATCCGGGAGAAGGCTCTCGGTCCCGATCATCCCGATGTGGCCACGAGCCTGAACAACCTCGCGGCGCTGTACAAAATCCAAGGCCAGTACGGGCAGGCCGAGCCGCTCCTGAAGCAGTCGCTGGCGATCGTTGAGAAGGCTCTCGGTCCCGATCATCCCTCTTTGGCCGCGAGCCTGAACAACCTCGGGGGGCTGTACAGAACCCAAGGCCAGTACGGGCAGGCCGAGCCGCTCTCCAAGCGCTCGCTGGCGATCGTTGAGAAGGCTCTCGGTCCCGATCACCCCGCTGTTGCCACGAGCCTGAACAACCTCGCGGCGCTGTACAAAATCCAAGGCCAGTACCGGCAGGCCGAGCCGCTCTACAAGCGCTCGCTGGCGATCGTTGAAAAGGCTCTCGGGCCGGATCATCCCCATGTGGCCACCACCCTTGAGAATATGGCTGCGCTTTATCGAGCGACAGATCGGCAGCAGGAGGCCGAAGAGCTCGAACAGCGGGCCGCGCGTATTCGTGCCATTGAGCGATGAGAGAGCGGCATGGGCCTGTTTCTGAATAATTATAAGGGGAAGGCAACGAAGGTGAAGAGTGAGGAATTTCTAGATCTCTATCTGGAAATGTCTTCGATGCCGCGTAGGATGCTCTCCTTCATTTAACCTCTATTCGAAACCGCGAGGTTGTGTTGTTGCTCATACTGTATTGCTCAGAAGCTGCTCATTGCACCTAATCAGATGTGCGTTTAATCTCCCAAACTGCTAGTTACGTGAAAGAGAATGATCGCATATAAATTTCGAGGATCAGACCAAATTCCCTTTGCCTTGGATATTATTCTGATGAGGCGTCTTTATTGCGCTCATTGGAGGAATCTCAATGATCCAATGGAAGGAAAGTTTACGTATAGCCTTACTCGAAGCACAGCGGAAGGTACTCTTTCCGGAGATTCGTCCGACGACTGGATGGACGAAATAGGTGAACAAACTGTGAAGGAACTAGATAGACCCCATTCGAAAAGCCTTTCGAGCGGGCGGTTTAAGGTTCTCCGCCACGGGCGGACCAGCCTATGGCTGGCAGGTTTCGGGTTTTAGGCTGCCGGCGCTGCCGATGAGCAGGTATTGAGCGGCCATCGGCGTGGCTTGCTGCACAATACGTATATTTGCCGCTGTCTGGAGGCATACTCATCCCGTGGTGCTTTTTTCTCTGAGCTTCAAAGCGGTCAGATTCAGGCTGCCTGTTCCAGTTCCTCCCCTCGGCGTTTCTTCATCAGTATGATGCGGCAGAAGTTGTAGGCCAGAACCTTCTCGAGCAGTTCATCGCCTACCGCATCGATGCCGCGGCGGCCGAGTTCGCCAAAGGCAAATCCATCTTTAATCGTGAACATCAGCGACTCCACTGCGGAGCGATCGCGGCGTGCCTCGCGATACGCCTCGCTCTCCCAGTCCTCGGGGGTGGTCAACTTCTTGCCCTTCGCCCCACTGATACTGATCTGCTTTACCCCCATGCTCAGCACCTCCTTGCGTCCCTTCGCCGAAGCATATCCGTCATCGGTGCTGACCAGTTCAGCAATGACACCGGTGCGCTTGATCGAATCGCCGATGGCCGGCGCCAGCTCAATGGAGTCTGCCGCGTTGCCTTGCGGTACGATCAGGCTGGTGACAAAACCGTTTTCGCTGCGAACCAGTTGTGGCTTGTACCCGATCACTGGATTGCGGCTGCCCTTCTTGATGTAGGCCGCCGATCCGTCCGAGAGGCTCAGGACCTTCTGTGTGGACGGTAGCTTCTTTTCGTGAAACACCCGATCATGAGCATACTCAACAACCCGCTTGGCGTCGGCAATATCGCCCCTGATCTGGCTCAATGCCCGCTCCAGAAGCTCCCGGCGAGTGGGAGGCAGTGAATCCATCGACAGGCCCTCTTCAAGATGGCTCAGTTCCCCCGTTAGTGAGTCGGCCGCCTTGCGGCCCCGCTTGAGCAACCGCCGGTAGTGTTTCTTCAGCTTGCCCTTCGACTTCGGTTTGCCCGCGGCCAGACAAATCTGAAACTCCAGCTTGTCCATTTCCTCCAGCCAACGCCCAACCCATCCCTTGCGAAAATCCTCCAGCCCGAAGACATGCAACTTCTGACCCAAACGATTGGCCCGCATCAAAAGACCGCTCAGAATCCTCCCATCGGTGGGCCAGCAGCTGTTTGCTTTCACCGAGGTGCTGTCGATCGTCAGCTTCCCGAAATCGTCCCATTGCTCCTGGAGGATAAACCCAATCTGTTTATCAAAGATCAACTCGAGGGTCCTATGGCTGACCAGGTTCACGTTCTCCAGAATCGTCGTCACCGCCGGCATCCTCAGTCCCCCGCCTCTGCAAGAAATCCGTACAAGCTCATCGACTCGCGCAGAAACCGCCGTGCCGGTTTCGTGGTCAACGAACCGAGAAACCCACGAATCATCACGAACACGTATACCGCATAAGCCGGCATCCGCGGCCGGCCTGCCCCAAGCTTCAATTCAGCAGCCAGAATATTCTCCTCCTCGATGTCCAGCTCCGGCAGCTCCGCTGTGCGCCCTTCAAAGAACCTTCGATCTTCCAATCGAAGTTTCTTCTTCTCACGCGCATGGGCGTCCAGATCCTTCTCGATCGCCTCGATGATTTGCGCCGCGAACCCGGCCAATTCTTCAACTTCATCCAGAAAATCACGGAAATCCGTGTCTGGAACCGGCAGAATGAGGTTGCTTAGGGGCGTCTTATCGCTTTTGTTCTCCTCTGTCGCACATGTTGGCATGTTTAACTCCTTTCTTAATCTTAGGTTGTTAAACACTAGCATGTTGCGATACTTTTTATCAAGCCAAAAAATGATTTTTCTCAAGTTTTTCTTGCGCCTTTTGCGCCTCTTTGCGGCCAATCAGTAGCTTTTCGGATAAGGTCTGGATAGACTGTCCCTTATAACCCTTTTACTCTGACTCTTGGGTGTCGG
>CBDCEW010000091.1:0-107774 GCA_965215885.1 Candidatus Moanibacter sp. | reverse complement strand
GCGTTCCCTGAACTGATTTCTGGACTTTCTTACTCACGCTTGTTTCTTACTGCGGCATTCCCTGCCTGTACCCACTCATCTACCTGCGAAATCTTGAACTTCCATTGCCGCCCCACCTTGTGAGCCGGCATTTCCCGCTGGTCAATCCAACGATACACCGTGTTCTTGCTCACATCGAGATGCCGGGCAATGGCATCAAGCGAAACCCAAGGCTCATTCCTCATCAGAGAATCCTCTTGTCTCTCCCCGCGCCATGTTGCATAGTCCTGTGGACTATTGCACTGGTTGGCACAGCTTGGCAAACCCGAAACCGGCGAAATCGCCGTCAAAGTCATCAACCACTCCGCTACATGGAGCAAGTCATTGCCCGTTGCGCAGAGATACTGAAGGAGGGCGGAGCCCTGTACGTGTACCTCATCCCGAAGTGGGCCGTTCGCCTCAGTCCTTATCTGGAAGAGCATCTCCAGTTTCGGCACCGGATTGCGATAACCGTGAACAACGGATTCGTGTGGCACGATTTCAGTCCCGTCCGACACAGGAAGTCCAAGTCGCGAGTGGCGAATGAGCTCCCTCTGGTATTCCCCAGACGTGTTGTCACAATAAGCGGAAACAATAGAGCATTTCTCGTGGATCCCTTCGCGGGATCAGGCTCGCCCCTTTGAAGGGCGGTAGTTCCAAGATTTCTCAACCCGACAATGCACGTACGTTGTTGCACTACAAGGCGTGTTCATCACGCGTCTTGCCTCAGTGTGGAAAGATGCGTTCTCTCGGATGCCGTGAAAAGCACCGACGACAGAATTGCCCTTTACAACGAGCATCGCAGCATAGCCGGCTGGAAATCGGTGTGAACGAACAGTGTAGAGATAGATGAGTGGCGAGATGGATTCGCTTGAACTGCGGATGATGCCACAAGGTGTGGTGGCGGCGCGGCCCTACGATGGGAACGAGCGTTGGGCTGGCGGTGTGGCGTCTCGTTTTTCAGAAAATGAAGCCGCGGGACTGGTCGCTTTGGCTGCTGCGAGTGTGCCCCATCACGCGAACGCATCCGTTTTGTTCTGGCGCGATATTGCGGCGGATTTCTTGCGGTCTCTTTGCCATCTACCCGAGACTGAGCCTTTTGCGCACAACGCCATCGAGCCGCCCGCCACAGCCCTGTTGGCGGAGGGGGTTCTGAACGCGCCACCGATGCAGGGGGCGGAATATCTGACCCCCGAAATACTGCGTAACGTGAGGCAACGCCTGTTGGACTGGACGGTGGCACAGGCGAAAGAATGCGGGGGATTAAGTACATTTCTAAGAACGTATGCACCGCAATGGTCCCGCGTCGGACGTGTGACGTTGCATTTGGCGGAAAACAAGGGAGACGCCGAATACCCGTTTGCTTTCATGGCTACATATGCCGCCGGTCTGACCCGGGGAGGGCGAGTGCGCCGTCTTCCGTTGGGGCGTGCGCTGCAGGAATATGCCGGTGCGCGCAAGAAACCCGAGTTGCTGAAATTGCTCTCGCCTTTACATGCCGCAGCCAAGCGCAGTGATCTGGTTGCGGATCTCGTAGAAACCGGCGACGTCTTTCATCCGCTCGTCTGGACACCTGGAGAGGCTTATGCGTTCCTCCAGGAAATTCCTATCTATGAGGAATGTGGGCTTGTTGCCCGGCTTCCCAATTGGTGGCGCAAACGGGCGCGGCCACGCGTGACCGTAACCCTGGACAGCGCAAAGAATGCCGCACTGGGAAAGGACGCGCTGCTTGATTTCCATATGTCGCTGGCGCTGGGGGATCAGCAACTGTCCGCGGAGGAAGCGGAGGCGCTTCTGAATACTACCCAGGGGCTCGTCCTGTTGCGGGGCGAATGGGTTGAAGTGGACAGCGAGAAACTGCGCGAAGCGCTGGCGCATTGGCAGCAGATCGAGCAGCAGGTTGGAGCCGAGGGTGTTTCCTTCATCGAAGGTATGCGCCTCCTCGCTGGCGCATCCGCTGATTTGAAAGAAAACGAGGCGATTCACAAAAATGCGTCATGGGTCCTCGTGGAGGCAGGAGAGAGCCTCCGAGAAACGCTGACCGGGTTGCGCACACCCGATGGACTGACAGGGCCGCCCCCACCGGGATTTCACGGAAAGCTCCGTGACTACCAACTCGCCGGATTAAACTGGCTTTGGCTATGCTCACGGATCGGCGTTGGATCCTGCCTGGCTGATGATATGGGGCTGGGCAAGACAATTCAGGTCCTCGCCGCATTGCTGCGACACAGGCAGCAAGCATCAAGGAAAACGGCGCCGCCATCCTTGCTGGTCGTCCCGGCATCGTTGATCGGCAACTGGAAGGCTGAAGCGGCCCGTTTCGCCCCAAGCTTGAATCTGCTGATCGCGCACACCTCCGAAACACCCAAACAGGCGCTGTCCGAGCTGGCGACTGCCCCGGCGGATAGTCTGCGAGGTAGGGACCTCGTGATCACGACCTACAGCATGGTCTCTCGCCTTGATTGGCTCTTCTCATTCGGATGGGATTGGGTGATCCTCGACGAAGCCCAGGCGATCAAGAACCCGTCCGCGCGACAAACCCGGGGCGTCAAGAAACTCAAGGGAAACGCTCGTGTGGCCTTGACGGGGACGCCCATTGAAAACCGTCTGGGGGACCTTTGGTCCATCTTTGACTTTCTCAACCCCGGCCTGCTTGGGAGCGCCTCGCGTTTCAAGTCTTTCGTTAAAGCGTTGGAGAGCCGGGAACACGCACGCTACGCCCCCCTTCGCAATCTAGTCGTGCCCTACATTTTGCGCCGAATGAAGACCGACCCCGAGATTGCGCCCGACCTGCCGGACAAGACCGAGATGCAGGTCTTCTGCGGCCTGGCTAAGCCCCAGGCTGTGCTCTACAAGCAGAGTGTGACCGCGCTGACCAGGGCCTTCGACCAAACCGATGGCAAAGGCATCCAGCGCCGGGGCCTCGTCCTCAGTTACCTGATGCGATTCAAACAGATCTGCAACCATCCCAGTCAACTTACGGGGGATGGCTCTTATGACCCAGCAGCGAGCGGCAAATTTGACCGGTTGGGAGCGCTCTGCGGCGAAATTGCGTCGCGCGGCGAGAAGGCGCTGATCTTCACACAGTTTCGCGAAATCGCGGGTCCGCTGGCCGAGTTTCTGGCCACGGTATTCGGTCGTGAAGGGCTGGTGCTGCATGGTGGAACGGCTGTCAAAAAGCGCAAGTTGCTCGTGACGGATTTCCAGCATGAAGACGGTCCCCCCTTCTTTGTGCTGTCCATTAAGGCCGGCGGCACGGGACTGAACCTGACGGCGGCCTCGCATGTCATACACTTCGACCGCTGGTGGAACCCCGCCGTCGAGAATCAGGCCACCGATCGCGCGTTCCGCATCGGTCAGCAGCGCAATGTACTGGTCCACAAGTTTGTGACGCGAGGCACGATAGAGGAGAAGATCGATGCCCTGATCCGCGAAAAACAGGATATGGCCGATGCCCTGCTCGAAGGGGGCGCGGAGAAAGCCTTAACAGAAATGAGTGACGACGAAATACTCGATATGGTCTCACTGGACATTGAACGTGCGAGGGTGTGATTGCGATGAGAAGACGAAGAGGATACAGCGACTACGATGAGTGGACGCCCTATGTGCCGGTGGCACGGCGACGCTCGCAAGCGAAGCGAGAGATGAGCAAACTGCGCAGGAAAGGAAAGGATATCCAGCCAGTCGAGATAGAAGGGCGCACGATCGCCCGCAGCTTTTGGGGCAAGGGTTGGTGTACGCACCTGGAATCGTTTGGAGACTACAGCAACCGCCTGCCGCGCGGCCGAACCTACGTGCGCAACGGGTCGGTCTGCCATCTCGGCATCAAGAAGGGAAAGGTTGAGGCCATGGTTTCCGGATCGGAACTGTATCGCATAACCGTCGATATCACGCCGCTTAAAAAGAAAAAGTGGAACACGCTGAAGCAACGCTGCACGGGCAAGATCGGTTCGCTCATTGAACTGCTGCAGGGAAAGCTGTCCGAGGAAATCATGCGCACCGTTACCGACCGTGAGCATGGACTCTTTCCGCTGCCCGGCGAAATCCGGTATGCGTGTGACTGCCCCGACTGGGCCGACATGTGCAAACACATCGCCGCGATCATGTACGGCATCGGAGCCCGCCTGGACACCCAGCCGGAGTTACTCTTCTTACTTCGCGGTGTTGACCACGAGGAATTGATTACTGCCGATGCAACCGCCGATGCGATTGCCGGCAGCGGATCGCATCGCGCCCGGCGGCGGTCCCTTTCCGGCAAAGACCTTGAGAGCGTGTTCGGTGTGGAACTGGACGACACGCCGGAAGTTGCGCCCATTGTGACGCCTAAACGCAGGGCGGCCACACGCAAAACCAAGCGGAAGAAGGGCGGCGCGAAACGCCGCACATCTCGAACCCGGAAAGCCGCGCCGTTCAAGCCGACCGCTCGCTCGGTCGCCGGACTGCGGCGTCGGCTTGGCATGAGCAAGGCCGGATTTTCCCGCGCCGTCGGCGTATCCGCCGCCACCGTCACGAACTGGGAAAATGCCACCGGCGCCATCAAACCGCGGGGCAAGGGTCTCGCCGGCTTGACCCGGCTTCACAACCGGAACACGCGATCATGACTTTTGAATACAAGGGCGTCTATAAGGGGACAGGCTTATTATCTAAGTGTTACTTGAAGCAATCGCATCATGCGACGTACCGAATAAGCACGGATTCTCGGGTGGCGAATTAGCTGCTCGCTCCGGTTCAAAAAATTGTTCTTTCGAATAAGCACGGATTCTCGGGTGGCGAATTAGCTGCTCGCTCCGGTTCAAAAAATTGTTCTTTCTCTTAAAAGGCTCCGACGAGCGTCTTCTCGAACGCAACGCAGGAGAGATGTACCGTGAACAGATCCTGATGGTACCTATTTCAGGCAGTAGTTGCCGGAGGCACAATGCCACAGTTCACCTCGTGATATATGGCACAACGAAAGAGACCCCGCACCGAACGAGGCATGAGGAATTCCAATCCAACTCTTAGCGATAACATGAAACACATGAATAAAAAGCCTGACCCCTTCGGCCACTCGGTATTCCAGCGCCGCCTCTTCCTCACCCACAATCCCTCAAGCGTTCGAGAGGATGCAGGCGGTCTTCCATTGGGAGGGTAACCCGTCCCCCCGTGATCTGCGACTCGTAGGCGCCTAGGATCATCTCCAGAGCGGACCGGGCGTCGCGCGCACTTGACCTCGGGTCTCGGTCGTTCTCGACCGCGTCGATCAGGTCGAGAATGGCGAGTCGGTTTCCTTCGAAAAGCGGGCTATCTCCCAGCGAGAGAGCCTCGCGCTTCTGTCCACTGTCCCACGGTCTGTATGCAGCATCGTCCATCAGTGTCACCATAGATGCATTCGCGTTGAAAGCGATACGGCCGGCTTCCCCGGCGATCTCGAGCCCGTAGTGGCCGCCGCTGTTGTCCCCTCTGGCTCGAGAGATGAAGTGGCCCGTCCCACCGCTCTTGAACGCGTACTTGGTCTCCACGAAATCGCCGGCGATCGGTCCTATGGGCTCTCCTGCCTCGCGAACGTGGCACGCCTCGATGTCCCTGCCTTCCGCCGTCACGTGGCCGAACATCCAGGCCACATCACCGGCGAAGAAGCGCATCAGGTTGAAGAGATGGGTACCCAGCACCATCAGATCCTCTCCGCCCCCACGGTGGTCCTGCTTACCCGAAGAATGGAAGGAATGGATCCTGCCGATCCTCCCTTCCTCCACCATCTCCCTGATACGCTGGACCTGGGGGAGGTAGACGGCTTGATGGGCGACGGCCACTTTGACGCCCGCACGGTCGGCGGCTTCGACGATCCGGTCGGCCGAGTCCAGGCTGGCGGCCATCGGCTTCTCGCAGTAGACGTGGCACCCCGCCTCGGCGCACGCCATCACCATCTCCTCGTGACAGTCCACCCATCTCGGACAGACGCTGACGATATCCAGATCCTCTACCGCAAGCATCTCTGTGTAGTCGGCATACGTTCGCTTGGCGCCGGTCTCTTCCGCAGCTTTCCGGCGTCCTGTGGGATCCTCATCGGCGACCGCCACAAAGTCGACCCGGTCGACCTCATTGTAGCAGACGTGAAGGCCGTGACCGAAGTTGCCTTTCCCCGTCCTGCCGATGGCGCCTGCTCGATATCGTTTTTCTGATAACATTGTCCTTTTTGGGTTAGAGAGGTTCGTCGCGTATGACAAGCCGGTCCAACAGCCTCCTCCCCGACGCGATACTCTCCACATTGGGTAAACATCTCGGCCGAGTGATTTCACCCGGGTCGCCGGAGCGCCAGACGGCGTGCGGTATGATTTGCTGTCTGATGGAACGCATCTGTCCGTTGCTATCTTCGAGTTCCATTGTGACGTCTTCGAGCGCGAGGACGGTAACATCAGCTTCGCGTCCAACGCCCAGGGTACCGATGCGGTCATCCCAGCCGATGGCCGACGCCGGCGAAATCGTGGAACAGCGGATTACGTCCTCCAACGACATTCCAAGATGGAGTATTCGCGTCATCACGGTGGGCATGTCGTAGGCAGAGCCTTCGCACGTTAGACTATGCAAGTCGGTGCTGATGACATCGGGCCGGAAATCCTCCTCGGCGCAGATTTCTCCCACCGTCCAGTTGAAGGATCCCGCGCCGTGGCCGATGTCGAAAAGCACACCCTTCCCGCGGGCTGCAAGCACTGCTGGATGGACCCGCCGGGAACTTGGTTCAATTATTGTACTGGCAAAGCCTTGATAGGCGTGGGTATAGATGTCGCCAGGCGCCATCCCTCCCGGACAATCCTCCAAAGGCACGGTGGAAAAGCAGTGATGAACCATCAGGGGAAGCCCGCTTGCGGCGGCCGCTTCCAAGGCGCTCTGGTAGGCGGCCGCTTCGTTGCGCCCATTATCGGCAATGGTATCGGTCAGCCGGACTTTCACGCCCACGAGCAGATCGCGGTTGGATTCAATACAATCGATACAGTCGCGGGAGTTGATCAGTTTCACCGACTCGAGTTCGCCCAGTGCATCACCTCCCGCCAGGCGGGCAAAGGAGAGGCCGGCCCGCGAGATATGGAGGAATGCCAGCAAACGCGTCTGGAATCGATCTGCCGCAAATGCCCGAAACCCGGGAAAGGTGTCACAGCCCGCGCTACCGGCATCGACGGCGGTCGTAACCCCACGACCCAGGCAATAGTGATCGACATCGATGCCGAGGGGAGTGGCCAGATGATAACCGTGCATATGCAGGTCAACGAGGCCGGGCGTAACCAGTTTGCCTCGGGCTTCGTAAGTATTCTCCGCCAAATCGGCCTCGAGAGCCTCCTCCACCGCCGCGATTTTTCCTGCCGCGATGGCAATATCGAACACACCGTTCCTGTCGTTGGCCGGATCGATGACGTGACCGCCTCTTATTACCCAGTCGTATCTCTTCATCAGACGCTAAGCGCTTTGCAAAAGATCGTTGCTTCGGATTTGCACAGCGTACAACACGAAGAGAGGATTCACCAATTCCGCCTTTCAATGCCTTTCACATAATCGAAGTGTCGATCATTGCTTAACAAGGGCAATCTATGCTGTCGAACCAAGGCCGCGATCCACACGTCGTTCTCCGGTATCGGTGTGCCGGCATCCTTCAGCTCTCTGCGTACATCGGCATAATGATGTGTCGTCGTTTCTTCGATCGCCAAAACTGAAGTCTCCTCCACAAACTCATCCAACTTCGCTTTCAGGACGCGATGCTTCTTAGAACTCTTCAGCCCAAAACGAAACTCCCCTAAGACTATAACCGGCAGGCAAACGACATCGGCTTGCGCGAGATGAGGCTCAAGGGCTTTGACTTCCAGGAAAAAGTCAGACAGCGCATTGGTATCCAGAATCACTTCCAGTCATCCGGGTTGATCGATTCAAACTCCTTTTCGATGACTCGTTCTATTCTCTGCAACTCCTCGCTGTATACTTTCAGGGCGCCAAAGTGTTTCATCCACGGCTTTTCCACCTGCATCGCCTTCACTGAGTTCAATTTCTCCGCAATGGCGTCGGTGAAAAATAGGCGCAGGGACTGACTCCGCGCGGCAGCTGTTGCCTTGGCTTCGCGAAAAAGCCGGTCCGGAAGTTCAAAGGTTGTCTTCACCCACTTAGTTTCCCATAAATATGGGAGTTGTCAATACCTTCATCCGAAATGATTGCGTGCCTCAACCTCGTCCCCAACGGCCTGAGCCCGTTGGCGTCAAGCGATTCGAACTCCTCCAAGTTCTTCAATTGCCGCGCGTCATCCTGCTATGAGAAGTGCTTCCCGATGCGCTTCCCTCCGAACCCGTACCATCGTAAACAAGCGCCTAATACGGGCGCCTCAAGGTCGCTGCCGACCCGATACGATAGCCCAGTCACTTTGACTTGGCTTCTTTCTTTTCTTCCGCGCGCCGTTTCTTCCTCTTGCGCCGCCGCTTCGGCATCTCTTCTTTCCGCCATTCGAGAAACTCTCCCTCATGGATATCCCGACTCTGGCGTGAAGGCGGCAACGGTACATCTATGGAACCGTAGGTGATTGTATCCTCTTTGCGGGACAACTTCACCACTTCGCCCTTGCTGATGATCAGGGTAACCCCGACGTTGGCCTCGACGATGGGGACGCCGTTCTCACGAGCTCGAGCCAGCACCGCTAGATCCTGCTTTTTCGAGCGGCTACCAAACGAAGGAATCAACAGATAGCGGGCGCCATCGAGCACGGGAATTCGCGCGAGATCGGGATTCCAGCGATCGTTGCAGATCATCATGCCGCATCGACCGAAGGGCGTGCCGAAGGCCCGGCTCTTTTCACCGAGACGGTTAAACCACCACGACTCATCATTGCCCTCAGCCAGTTGCATTTTGTGATACTTCCCGCGAATGCGGCCCATCTGATCGATGAAGACGGCGCAGTTGAAGACATCCTTTCCAATCAGCTCGGCAAATCCGAAAACCAGACAGATGGAGAGTTCGGCCGCCAAGGAGCGGAATCTCTCAATCTCAGGGCCGGCGATCGACACCGCGACTTCGCGCATCCGCTCGGCCGGCACCCCGTCGACCACGATCTGGTTGACGACATAGCCCTCCAAAACGCCCTCCGGAGCCAGGGCCAGTTCGGCTCCCTTCCCGGCGGCCTTCCGGAATGCCTTCTCGAGACGGTTGGCATTGGACTCGATTTCCCACTTTACCGGCATAAACGAGATCGCGGCAACTTTGACCTTTCTGAACATGGAATTCGATTGTAGAAGAATTTTCGTGACGAAAAAGCCTAATATAGCGACATTCCGGACCACGATCCCCCCCCCCCCAGATACCGATCTGTATGTCCCCCGGCGCGTTCCTTGCCGCGCTTCATTCGCCCAAGAGTCTCAATCTCGCGCCTTCATCTGGGCCAACCTCGCCTGGTAGTCCTTGGAATCCGTGAAGAAATGCGAGATGTCGTTTTTGAGGGATTGAAACATTGGCGCACCAATAGCGGACCAGGATTTCGCTCTCATCCGCACTTTCAGCTTCCCTACCCCGCCTATCACGCACAACGGGTTGCAATTGTTACTGCTCACGCTTGCTTGCCAAATTAGGAATGCAAGTAACTCCGCCGATGCGCCCTGCCACACAGGATTCACACAAGAATATCTTCCCTAGACTCTCTATGTTACTGCAAATCTTTATGATCCGATCGGATCATAAAGATTTGCAGTAACTTTTTGGATCAGACCTTCCTTTTCTGACAGAATACTTCCGGAACGCCGGGAATTCACTTTCTAACCCGTCTACTGTTGTGGGTTGCACCGACTTGAGATAGTGGAATAGGCGGGTTGGGGTTCTGGTCCCTGGCTGGTTACAGGAGAGGCTTTAGCCCTCGATAGTGGCGTTGTTCCAGCAAAGCCACCCATGTTTGAGCGACACGCCATCTAGCCCGGACATTTCACACACTTCGTAGCGAGACTGCGTAGATTGGTGCGTATCAATGCCTTTCAGCAGGGCGGCGGGCGATCCCGGCTTGCCGGGATTGGAACCCTCTGAGGTCGCCGTGCAAGGGAAGGCTTTGATACGCAGTGAGATCCGCGGTCGTAGTAGAAGGTTTGTGAAATGTTCGGGCTAGTGTGGAGGACGCAATTCCCACGAAATTGAACGACACTCTTAACAAGCCTACTCCCCGTCCCGCTGAGCGCATACGCGTAAACCTTATTTTCGCAACTTAGTCAGATTCAAAGACTTGCGAGGTATTTTGCGGCGGAGTATGAGGGTGTCTCTATCCTCGAGGTTCCACTCCATTTGTTCGCCCTTTTCTATTTGCTTCGTTTCGACCACAGCGGTGAGGAAATTCGCAGTTGAGCGAGTGCATTTTGGCCGGGTTATCTTCTCTACTTTTACCGTCTACCCCATTTTTTTCACTTTGGCAGCATTTTATACTGTACATTCGTTCATATATAGGATTTATCCTTCGGATGCAAAGTATAAAAAAAGCTGATTGTATCCGTCAAACCTTCCGTAAGTTGAACCTCACAGCCCTCGCTAAACAGAGTGGTTTTAGAGAGAGGAAATCGCGCAAGATCTCCCCTCTGAACTTTGTTTTGGCTTTGCTGGCGATGGCTTCTAAGGGGGCCTTGTCCCTTGGCAAAGAAGCCGAGCTTATTGGATTCTTAGCCAACCGCACCATTTCCAGACAAGCGGTCCAAAAGTGCGCCAAAAAAGCCACCGCTTTTATGACCTTAGTGCTCCTGAGGCTTTTAGAACTTAAAGCTTATGGGCCTGTGGGCAGAGCTGTTCCAAATTGCATGAGGAGCTTTGAACGGGTTCTCATTGCCGACAGCACTTCGATTGGCTTGCCTAAGGTCCTGGCCCCCTTCTTCCCCGGAGCGTCCAATCAGACAGGCTCCAAACAGGCTCAACTGAAGATTCAGGCCTATTACGATCTGCGCAATGAATCCTTCGTTGACTTCAGCCTCAGTAGCTTCCGAAAAAACGATCAGGCTGCTTCCAAAGACATTCTCGCTCTCGCTCAACCCAACGACTTGATCCTGCGCGACTTAGGCTATTTTGTCCTCGATGTCTTTAAGCAACTCGATCAGCGCGGCTGCTTCTTTGTGAGTCGTTTGAAAACCGGCACTTGCCTTTTAGCCAACGAAGGCGATGAAGAACTCGATCTACGCAAACTTTTACGTGGCCAAAAGCTTCTCGATATGCCCGTTCGGGTGGGTAAAAAAGCCAAGCTTCCGGTTCGTCTGATCGCCGTCAAACTCCCTCAGAAGGTGGCCCATAAACGCCGCCGCGAGCATAGACAAAACCGCGACAATAGACTTCGATATACCAGCCGCACCAGCTTCCTTCTCGGTTTCCAAATCTTTATTACAAACCTCCATCAGAAAGACTTTAGCCCTAAGCAGATTCTGAGCTTTTACGGGCTTCGCTGGCGCATCGAAATTTTCTTTAAGGCCTTTAAGCAACATCTTAATCTCGGTCAGGTCAAAGAGACTACTCCCTACCAGGTTGAGCTTCTTATCTACGCCCGTCTCATCCTCATTACCCACTTACTCAACTTCGTCTATGGTCCCCTTAGACACTATTCGAATACCAGTTTGTCCTCTCCTCTGAGTATCCTTAAATTCTCCTACTGGTTTGGCTTCTTTGCTCCCTACTTCTTCATCCTCTCTCACATTCCCAAAGATCAGATCATCCCCCGATGGCTCAAACAAATCCCCAAACACTGCACCTATGAAAAGCGTTCTCGACTTGATTTCCTCTCTTGTTTCTTCTCCTTAGGTTAACGCAAATGCGCTCAGCGGGACTACGGGGAATCTACGGCCTGTTACTCTTCGGGACTGAGTGTTGTCTCACGAGGTGATTTTTCGGAACCGTGTTCCGGCATGCCGAGACAGGGAATGATCAAGTACATGAGACATGCGGGCTAGCGAGATGTTTGGGCTAGCGGCTCCTCGATAGCGGCGTAATTCATCTGGTAAAGGTGCTGATAGAGTCCACTCTTCGACACCAGTTCCGAATGAGTGCCTGTTTCCACGACCTCACCGTGATGCAGTACCACAATCTTGTCCGCCCCGCGAATGGTCGAGAGGCGGTGCGCGATAACAATCGCGGTTCGGTTTTGCAAGAGTTTCCGCAGGGCTCTCTGAATGAGCAGCTCGGTGTGGCTGTCGATGTTGGCGGTAGCTTCGTCGAGGATGAGGATGCGCGGGTCGGCCACAATGGCTCTGGCAAAACTCAATAACTGGCGTTGCCCCACACTGAGGTTGACACCTCGCTCCGCCAGGAGTGTATCATAGCCATTCTCCAGATCGGCAATGAATCCATGGGCATCAACCGCTTTGGCCGCCCGGACCACCTGCTCGTCACTGGCGTCCACGCGGTTGTATCGGATATTCTCAGCGACCGTTCCGGAGAACAGGAACGGCTCCTGCAAGACCATGCTCATCTGTCCCGCGAGCGAGTCCCGTTTTACGTCCCGTATGTCAAAACCGTCCACGAGAATTGCGCCGCGGCCGGGCGGGACATCGTAAAAACGCGCGATGAGCGAAACCAGGGTTGTCTTCCCGGCGCCAGTGGGACCCACGATCGCCACCGTTTCGCCGGCCTCTATCTTCAGATTGACCTTCCTGAGCACATCCTCACCCGAATCGTACCCAAAGCTGACCTCCCGAAATTCCACGCCGCCTTTCATTGGAGGAATCGCTTCCGCATTGTCGGCATCCGTTATGTCCATTTCGGTATCCAGAAGTTCGAATATACGAATCCCAGATGCCATCGACCGTTGGAACTGGCTGTATTGCATGGTCAAGTTTCGGATCGGGTCAAAGAACCTTTGGATGTAGAGGACGAAAGCGATCAACCCACCAATTCCCAGTGTCTCGCCGGTAACCATGCCTGCGCCGAAGTAAAGGACCGAAGCGATGGCGATTCCCGTGAGGATATCGACCGGTGTCATGAGGATGGCGCTGAGACGGATGGCGGACAAAGAAGCATGCAGATTCTCCGAGTTTTTTTCGTCGAAAATCTCCATGTTGCGCTTCTGGCGATTCATGCTCTGAACCACGCGGACACCGCTGATGTTTTCGTTCAGGGCGGAGTTTACGATGGCAATTGACCGTCGAACGCGCATGAATGCCCGCCTGGCATAGGTTTGCCAAACCGCCATGATCAGCACCAGTACCGGCACGACGGCCATGGAAATCAGGCCGAGCTTCAGATTCAGCACCAACAGCATAGTGACGACACCGATGAGGGCGAGGAAGTCGCCCAGGGTGGTCACGACAAGCGACATGAATTCCTGCAGCTGATATACGTCGCCCATTACCCGGGAAATGATGCGGCCCACTTCGGTCCTGTCGAAGTAGCGCAGCGACAGCTTCTGCAAGTGGCTGAACATGTCCCGGCGCATGCTGTAGAGAACGCCCTGTCCGACTCTGATCATGGCCCACTGTTGGGTGTAGTTGCTCGCCCAGTTGGCCACTGCAGTGAGGAGAAAGTACGCAAATACCAGAGTTAATCCCGAGAAGTCGGATCGATTTCCTCCCACAATGAATCCGTCGATGCCGTATTTTATAAGGTAGGGAATCGCGACCAGTGTGGCCGTATAGATCAGCATGGCCACAGTCGCAAGCGCCGCCAGACCCACATAGGGACGCAGGTAGGGGAGCATCCTCGCAACCACTCTGCGGTCATAGACCTGGCCGAAAATATCTTCGTCCGCCGGTCCATCCCGGACACCGTGAAACATGCTGCCGCTCATTCTCATCCGGTTGCCTCCCCTGGAATCGCGACCGGGACTTCGAAATCGCGCATCACCTCTTCCTGTGGACGCAGCTGCAGCTCATAGATCTCACGGTAAAGACCGTCGGCTGCGAGGAGTTCCCGATGCGTGCCTCGTTCCACGATTGAGCCGTTTCGTAAAACCAAAATGATATCTGACCGATGAATCGTACTCAGCCGATGCGCGATGACGAAGGTTGTTCGGTTCCGCATGACCGATTCCATCGCCTGGCGAATGAGGTGCTCGGTCTCGGCATCGACGCTTGAGGTTGAATCGTCGAGGACCAATATCGGGGGATCGAGCAAGATCGCACGGGCGATCGATAGCCGCTGTCGTTGTCCGCCGGATAGAGTTGAGCCACGTTCGCCGATGACCGTGTCGTAACCCTCGTCGAGACTCTCGATGAAATCGTGGAGCTGTGCGATTTTGGCTGCCCGAATGATAGCTTCCATGGAAGCGTTGGCACGTCCGTAGGCGATGTTCTCCCGTATCGAAGTGGAGAATAGAAAAACGTCCTGATGAACGATTCCAATATTGCGACGCAATGATTCGAGCGTGACGGTTCTGATGTCGATGCCGTCGATCGTGATCTCGCCCGGCCCGATTTCGTAAAAACGCGAAAGGAGGTTTACAATTGTTGTCTTTCCACTTCCCGGTGGTCCCAGGAGCGCGACTACATTTCCCGGACTCGCATCGATGTCGATCCCGTTGAGTACCGTCGCGCCACGGTCGTATTCAAAATTCAGATTGTTGAACTGAACATGACCGCTCACTCGAGGCATCTCCGCGGCGCCTGGCAGCTCCCTGACCTCCGATTCGGCATCGAGAATCTCAAAAAACCGCTCCCCAGCTGAGACCGCTCGAGCGTAAGCGTTCACGATCCACCCGATCAATCGTACCGGCAGTGCCATCATTTGCATGTAGATGATGAACTGCGTCAGCCCACCGAGCGACAGGTGCCCATTCATGACCCGCCAACCGCCAAACCAGAGGATCAGCCCCAGAGAGACTTGAAAGGTGAACAGGGTAAACGCCATATTCTCGGCGCGAAGCTTCTCCGCCGCCACCATTCCGGTGGCGACTTCCACGTTCCGGGAGTCGAACTGCGCCTCCTCATAGCTTTCCGATGCGAATGCCTTCACCACCCGCACTCCGGTGAGGTTCTCCTGCAGAACAGTGGTCAAATCGGCCATCTTCTCCTGGGCGACGAGCCACAACTTCCTCATTTTTAAACGAACCGACCCGGATTGGTAGGCAACCAGGGGAAGGAAACTGACACTGGCCAGTCCAAGGAGCCAATCGAGCCGAATCAGGATGATCGCGATAATGAGGAATAGCGCGCCGTAATAGGGAGCCCGAACCAATCCCATGTTGATGAATCGCCGGATGTTCTCCACATCCACAATGGCGCGCGACATCAGATTCCCAGTATGGAGCCGATCGTGGCTTCCGAAGCTCAGGTGCTGAACATGATCGTAGAACTTGTTGCGAATGTCGTAGGCCACATACTGCGACAGAGCGTCGCCGAAGTACATCTGCAAATAGGAAAGAAGCCCTCTCACGACGTAGAGAACCACTATCGTCAACGCTATGGAAAACAGATCGGATGGGGAACCGCCCCCGTCCCGGAAGATCTCTGCGAGCTTGTCAACCGCGGCTCCGATGTACTTCGGCAGGAACATGTAGGCCGTTGTTGCCCCACACATGGCCGTAAACGCCGCCACCATATACCAGCGGTGCTGGAGCGCGATGCCGATGATACGCAGAATGATCTTCATGTTTGCTTCGAACGTTCCTGCACCCGCGTTAGTGTAACATATAGGGGAAGCCGCATCTAAACTGGTAAGTCCATCCGTGGAGAAGAGAAGCCGTGTCGGCAGTCTCCCCCCATAATCTCAAATCCCCCAGGCTTACCCTGGGGATAGCTAGGTATCTACGCTAAAGACGTCTACCGTACTAACTATACCTCCGAATAACTAACCTTCGCTCGCGAGTGATAGACCCTTTTCTTAGCGCAAATAAGTCTGGTACCTTACCTCTTCTTTTGGGTAAGGCGATCAAGCTCTCCGATAACGCCTCCGGAAAAACCCCCTCAAAGAGCTACGGCCCTGGCGCGGCGCTCGCCATCACCCGCTCGTACTCGATATCAGAGGAACGCTCGATGCCGTGCTCTTCAGCCCATTCTCTAAGCGCCCATGGGTCTACTTCCGTACTCCCGCCTTTTATTGGCGCCGATGAGTTGCCGCGCAATGGGGTCGGTTACCTTCTCCAACAGCCAATCCGGCTGCACGTCGTAGTCGAGCGGACTGATCCAGCCATAGGAGTATCCCATCATCAGGCATTTTCTGGGGACTTCGCTTCGATTGAGCCCGATTCGGTGGAAAGTACGGCTCTCGAAGAGAAAGGCGTCGCCCGCTTGAAGTTCGAGCTCGACGGCGCCATCCGGGTCGTTCTGCCCCTCTGGAATTTCGAGTCGCCGGTTGTAGTTATTGCTCCCGGGCACAAGAATCGTATTCCCGCTGAGCGAAGTCGTGTCGGTCAACTGATAGGCGATCTTGATGAGCAGACGCGGGTAGCGGTGGGGACCGAGATCAAATGGACTCTCCGTGAAATCGCGGTGCCAGTTGGTCGGCGGTTTGGCATTCGGAGGGTCCGGGAAGTTGTAGATGAGGTGTGACTTTGCGAGGCGAAGGTCGAAACTCAGCAACTGGACAACCAGCGGCACGGTTTTTTCCCACGTAAGGAGGGTCAGGAAGACATCATCCTCGGGAAGGACGTTTAATAGGCTAGCACGACGGGAGCCGAGATCCTTGTAATTCTTCTCCACCACTCCGTCACATGCCGCCGTCACCCGCTCCAACATATCGGCGTCCAAAGCCTTGCGCACGACCATGTATCCGTTCTGGTCGAAGAACTCCCTCTGCTCGTTTTCAAGTCTCGAGAATTTCATACGTGCCTGAAGCGTCTAAACCAGAATGCTTTCCAGGTCAAGCCCGGAGGATCTTCTGGAATGGTTGGATCGGTGCTGGTAGCCGAAAAACCTGAGACTCTCCGGGGCGAGCCCGGAGGATCTTCTGGAATGGTTGGAGCGGCGTTGGTAGCCGAAAAACCTGAGACTCTCCGGGGCGAGCCCGGAGGATCTTCTGGAATGGTTGGATCGGTGTTGGTAGCCGAAAAACCTGAGACTCTCCGGGACGAGCCCGGAGGATCTTCTGGAATGGTTGGAGCGGCGTTGGTAGCCGAAAAACCTGAGACTCTCCGGGGCGAGCCCGGAGGATCTTCTGGAAAGGTTGGATCGGTCTTGGTAGCCGAAAAACTTGAGACTCTCGAATCCCCCAGGCTTGCCCTGGGGATCGTTAGGCTTCTAAGCTAAAGAATAACACTACTGTCCGGTTGTTTTTCTAGGAACGCAGGTTAATCGATTGATAACCAACATTTTACATATGATTTCTGCTGTTTTCGACTTGAAATTGCAAAAAGCCTTGTGGACTCTCAAAAATTTCGAGGGTCCAAATCATGTATACAGGTCGATTCGTTTTTTCTCAAATCATAGATTATCTTCCGCGCCATCAGTTCCATCGTTGCGTCCAACGCTACGGAGGCGACTACAAAGTTCAAAAGTTCAGTTGCTTCGAACAATTTCTCTGCATGGGTTTTGCCGAGTTGACCTACCGGGAGAGTCTGCGCGACATCGAAACCTGCCTGCGGGCAGTACAACCAAAACTATACCACGCAGGGATTCGAAGCGGAGTATCCAAAAGCACGCTCGCCGATGCCAACGAGAAACGAGACTGGCGCATCTACGCCGACTTTGCACAGGTCCTCATCGCAATGGCTCGTCCTTTGTATTCAAACGAGGATCTGGGCATCGACCTGGACAATACGCTCTACGCTCTGGACTCCACCACGATCGATCTATGTCTATCACTCTTCCCGTGGGCACGTTTCCGCAAGCACAAGGGGGCGGTGAAGGTCCATACGCTTCTCGATCTCAGAGGCTCTATCCCTTATTTTATCGAGATTACCGATGGAAAAGTTCACGACGTAAACATTCTGGATCTCATCATCCCCGAGGCCGGTGCTTACTATGTAATGGACCGAGCCTATCTGCATTACGAGCGCCTCTATCGGATCGCACAATGCGGTTCTTTCTTCGTCACACGCGCCCGCCGCGGCTTTCAGTTTCGCCGCCTCTACTCTCAAAAGGTCGACAAATCAACCGGTCTGCGTTCGGACCAGACCGTTGCCCTGGTCAGCTTCTATCCTGCCAAGGCCTACCCCGAAAGACTCCGGCGTATCACTTACCTCGATCCCGACAGTTCCGAGCGCTTCGTGTTTCTCACCAACCAGTTTGCCCTCCCAGCCATAATCATCACCCAGATTTACCGTTTACGCTGGCAGATCGAATTGTTCTTCAAATGGATCAAACAGCACTTGCGCATCAAGAGCTTTTTCGGCACCTCCGAGAATGCTGTGAAGACTCAAATCTGGATTGCCGTCAGCGTCTATGTGCTCATCGCCATCATCCGCAAACGCCTTCGCCTGGAGATCAGTTTGCACAAAATCCTACAGATTCTCAGCTTCACCCTATTTGAGAAAACTCCTATGACTGAACTACTTACAGAAACCGATTACACTTTCAATGAACACCGCATTCCTAAACAGTTGGAGTTGTTTGACTTATAACCGGACAGTACTGAAAGAATAATTCTATTGAAAACACCCCACGTTCTTGCGAACGCGGCTACAAGAATGACGCCATCTGTAGCCGGATTTTCAAAGGACCGTGGCATTTTGGTAACCTCCGTTCTGCCGTACGGCAGAATCCTACAGTCTGGACCACTGTTCGGCAAGACTAAGACTTGCGTGAGGCTTCAAACAGCCACTACTCTGTACACGAATATGAAAGCGGCGCTAACTTTCGGTCCGAGAGACATTCGCGTGGAATCCATGGCCGATCCCGTCCCGGGTGAGGAAGAGGTCCTCGTCAAAGTGGGCGGTTGCGGGATCTGTGGCGGCGATTACAGCGGCCATAAATCGGGCGCGAAAAAATTGGCAAACCGCAGGGAGCCGGCTATCGCGGGGCATGAAGTGGCGGGTACCGTTGCCGCATGCGGTGAGGAAGTTCAGGGATTGCCAATCGGCAGCAGGGTGGCAGTGAGTCCGCATCGCCCCTGTGGACGCTGCCCACCCTGCCACAAAGGAATGTCCCACCTCTGCGAAAATCGGGTACCACACCCGCGCCTGAAGGGTGGTGGATTCGCCGAATATACCGCCGTATTTCCCGAGCAGTGCTACCTCATCGATGAGGGAACAAGCCTGGTCGAAGCCGCCGTCACTGAACCCCTCGCCTGCTGCCTGCACTCGACGAGCCGACTTAATGTCCAGCAGGGAGACTGCGTCGCAATCCTCGGCGGCGGCTTGAACGCCCAAGTATTTGTCCAGTTGACCCATCTCAAGGGAGCCCGACGGGTGGTCCTGATCGACAGCATAAAAGAAAGGCTGCAAATGGCGTCTGCCCTGGGCGCGGACGAGGTTATCGACACATCTGTCACAACTTTCGAGGAAATCGAGCGTCAGTTTCCACAGGGAGCCGACATCGTGATCAACACCCGGGGATCGATGGAATTTACCGAACTGGCTTTCAAGCTCTGCGCAATCGGTGCACGCCTTCTCTGCTATGGCGTCGCGAGCGCGGGAAAGACCGTTCCAATCGAACCGCACATCATCTGGCGCAAGGAGATTCAGTTGATCGGCGGACGTTCTTTCAACAACACTTTCGGCGCCGCCCTGGACCTCATCACTTCCCGGAGGATTCAGGTCGACCCTCTCGTCACACGCACCGTTAATCTCGAGCGCTACGCGGAAGTGGTCGCCTCACCTTCCGGTAATCATATCAAGACGGTAGTGGTTCCGGATCAGGTGGAAGCGGAAGAGGTGCGCTGAACCCCGGCCTGCCGGGGTCCAGATAGTAAGATAGATTATGACGCGGATAGGTGTAGCCGGATCGCCTGTGGTGAGCACCGTCGAACTGCAGCGCTATTCGTAGTTATCAAATAAAGGAGAGGAACAGTTATAAACCTGTGCTTGATGATGCAGCCTTCCGGTCATTTGAGTCGACAGCTCAATACCTGCTCTGATGCGAAGAGAATCTTCCGAATTGGTTGGGTTATGGCCGCACGCTTTGATTATGTCCAGGCCGCTGAAATTGAGAGCGGTAAAGACAATGTTCAGCTGAAGAATGGTCCTTTCGACCTCGATCTGATATTTGCGCCAGACGGAATAGAAGATTTCGAGGAAGCCTGGAATCGGCATGTCGAAGTGGAGGGCTTCCCGGTGTGTCATCTCGATGACATAATTGCCAGCAAGACAGCAGCTGACCGGATTAGCGATCGCGAGACGCTTCCTCGGCTTCGAGCGTTTAGAGATTACTGGATGAAACAACATGAATGAAGGGGTTCAGTAGCTTCAGAACTCGCTATCATGCGGGTTGGCGGGCAGGGGGCAATCGCAGATACAATTCCCGGCTTTTAAGAGCTAAAGAAAACGGTAGGCTTCATCTTCGAACCATCAAATTCGAAGAAAAATGGAGAAACCTACCGTCAAAGAAGAGACCTTCTTACAGTGCATCCTTGGAGTGGACAAGGGTCATCCCTCGATCACGGTCTATCGGGATCTGAGCGAAGGCAAACTGCACGTCTATTACGGGCATGAGCTTTTTGAAGTCGTAGAGGACGATCGGGAGCAAGTTGAATTCAAGCTATTGGTGGGGCGCCTCTACAATGCGGGGTTGAAGAAAGGGCGCTTAGAGAAGCAATTTGAGGTTGACCCCAAAACGATGAAGCGGTGGGGGGAGGCGCTTCAAAGCGGAGATGCCGAGACCTTAGCGCGAGTGCTGGCGGGACGCAGCGCTCATCGCAAATTGACGAGGGAAATCCGGAGTTTTGGGCGGGTGCGCTTCGGGCAGATCTATGGGGAGAGTCGGTATGGCTACAGCAAGAAGATACGGGGGGAGATCGAGGAGGTGTTCGGAGTTAACCTCAGTGGGGAAACTTTGCGCCCTGTCTTTAAGGAGCTTAAAGAGGCCCGGGCAAAGGAGGCCGAAGCCGAGAGGGCGCAAAATCGGGAGACTCCCTGGGATTGCCCGGAGGACTCGGGGAGGGACGAACAGGAGCAAGAAGCAGAAAATAGCCCCGAAAGCGAAGGGGACAATCGCAAGGAGTCTCCCGATTTTTCGAGGGAGAGCTCCGAAGCGGTGCAATGGTATCGGCACCTGGGAGTACTTCTGTTCAGTGCCGCGCTCAGAGAAGTCGCTCAGATTGATCGCGAAGAGGGCTGGCTTTTGAAACAATGGGTGGCTTGCGGGTTGTTGGCCGCGGTCAATATCGAGCAGAGCAAACTGCTCGATCTCGAAGACCTGCAAAAACTCATCGGGCGAGTCCTGTATACCCCCTATCTGCAACGCCAAAGCCTTAGCGCCCTGGCCGATGAAGGGCTTTTAAGAGAGATCCTCAGAGTGAACGCGAGGGGCCTGAATGCTTCGGATGAAGAGAGCTTTTATTATGATCCGCACACCAAACATTACACCGGAATGAGCAAGGTGCTGGCGGGATGGTGTCCGGGTATCCGTCTGGCCGACAAAGCGCTCCACAGCGATTTTATTCATACCCTCAAGGGCTATCCGATCTATTTTGCGAGTACCGACAACTATGAGGATATAAGGGAACGGTTTATCCCCAACTGCGAAGCGATGCTCGAGCTGGTGCAGTTGCCGGCTGATAAGAAGGTGAGCATTTACGTGGACCGGGCGATCGCCGCGGAGTGGTTTTACGAAGCCATCGTGGAGCATCCTCAACTCGAAATCATTACCTGGGAAAAAGGTTACAAGGCCAGCGCCCAGCCCCTCCAACGGATCGACGGGCAGTTGCGCCTGCAGCGCGCGCGCAACCATGCCGAAGATCTCCAGGAGTATCATCTTCGCTATCAGCGGGGCCCCTGGAAGAAAAATCCTCAACTGGTGCAGTGGATCGTGGAGGCGACCAATCCAAAAAATCGAACCATTACCGTGAGCATCCTGGCGACCGATCAGCAGGCCCGAAATGAAGAGGTAATCAAAGGGATGTTCAGTCGCTGGATTCAGGAGAATGACTTCAAATACCTCGATAAGCACTTTGGGATTAATCAGATCACCTCTTATCGCACCGTCCACTACAAGCGATTAGCCCAACACCTTGAGGACAAGCAGGAGAAAAGCGGTGCCGCCAAAGCCCTCCTGAAGCAAAAACAGCAATGCACCGAAGAATTGAAAAGACTGCTCCTGGCCGAGCATGCCCACCCGGGCAAAAGCGCCTCAAGGGGCGAAAAGATCCGTCGACTCGATCAGGCCCTCAAAGCCCTCCAACTCGAACTGGCGCAAATCGACACCGAATGCTCGAGGCTGCAGCGCCTCATTGATGAAAACTATGTCCGCCTGGACACCGCTAACAAGTCCCTCATGGATGCCTTGAAAATCTTCGCCCGTAACAGCTTCTACAAGCAGCTCGAACCCTTTAAAGCTCGCTACAACAACTATCGTGACGACCACGATCTGTTTCGCAATTTGACTCACAGTGACGGCGTTTCTTATAGAGAGGGGCTGTGCGGTCGAAGCGCATTTATTCCCCACCGCAACTTATCCCCCTCGGGTGCAGGCGGTGGTGCTTGAGTATCTGCAAACTCTCAATGAGAAGCCCTTACTGATGCCCGACGGTTTCAGGCCGAAGAATCATCTTCCGACTGGGCAAAAAATCGGGATTTAAACTTGCGATTGCATAGTGCCTTTAGAGGGGCAATATAGTGAGGTCTGAGCTTCGGTCCGACCGGGACGGATTCATTCCCCATTTGCGCAGATTCGCGCTATTCGTAGTTCCAAAAATCGTGAAAAACAAAGGATCCACGCAATTGCCCTATTCCCCTTCCAACACCGGAATCCGCGCCAGTTCACCGTTGGCCTCCATCTCCCGGATACGCTCCAACTGGACCGCCAGCTCGGCCTTTCGCTTCGCGGCCATCGCCTGGTACTCGGGATGGTCCAGAATTGGCTTCAGCTCATCGATCAGCAAGAGTTCGTATGGAGACCACCGACCACCCCAAGATCGCCTGATCGCGTCCAGCGCTTCCCGTTCGTCGCCCTCAATGGAGCGAAGGGTTGCCTCAAAGACACGAGGGATCTCAAAATAGCCAGGCCCTCTCAGAAGTGATTTCGCGAGCGGAAGGGCTTTCTCAATCAGTTGATTGGCCTGATCGCTTTCGCCCATCGCCATCAATACCCGAGCGACCTCCTTCGCGGCGTGGAAATTCCGATAATTGAGCTCAACCGACGGATCGAAAAGAGAAGGAAAGGCAGCCTCCCAGTGCAGCATAGGCTTCGCTCAACGAGTCGTCCAACTCCACCGCCCTCAGGATATGGGACTCTGCTTCGATGACCGGCTGATCGTCGGAATGAGCTTTGGCATAAAAGAATTTTCTCAGCAAGCTTCGACCGAGCATAGCTTGGGCAGACGCGAACCCGGGGTCCAACTCGACCGCCTTTCCGAAATGAACGACCGCCTCTTCCGCTCCCTGGAGGGTGTACAAAAAGAAACCTACTTTTCCCTTGAAATAGGACTCGAGGGCCACGAGGTTTTCCGTGGGCAATCGATCCATGCGTTCCCTGTCTTCGGGAGACAGTATCACCCGTAAGATGTCCACGATCGCCCGGGAGATCTCATTCTGGATTTCAAAGACGTTCCCAGCCGTCAGCACCTTGGTGTAGGTCTCCGCCCAGAGGTGCGCATCGGCCAGAGTGTCGATCAACTGCACGTTGATGCGGATCCGGTCGCCCGCGCGCTGGACGCCCCCTTCCAGGATGTGACTTACGCCGAGTTCCTCTCCAATCGTCCGCATGTTCTGGACCGGGTTCCGGTAACGCATGACCGAGGTCCGCGAGATCGTCCTGATTCCGGGGATGCGCGAGATGCGGGTGAGTAGGTCGTCGTGGATCCCGTCCGTGAAAAAGAGGTCCTCCTCAAGGTTGCTTCGATTGGCGAAAGGGAGAACGGCGATGGATCTGTCCCGAGATGCGGGATGCGCGATGCCCTTCGACGGGCTCAGGGTCTGTGCTACGCTTCGACGGGATGCGGGATCCCCTTCGACCCCTCGACCGGGCTCGGGGCTGGCAGGCTCAGGGTCTGCGCTACGCTCCGACGGGATACGAGATGCGTGATCCGCGATGCCCGGTGTGGGTTCCGACTGTGCCACCGTCACCTTTCCAGAGTCGGCTTTTCCTTCCACGGTGACCGCTGGCGGCTCCTCAGCCTGACGCACCCAAAGCAGAATACAGCCCGCTAACACCACCACCGAGAGCACCGACAGGAGGACGACACTCTTTTTCGATCTGCGGAGTGCCGGTCGCGGCTCTTCATCCCGGTCGGGCGGCACCGACTCGCCGCTCACCATCCTGAGGTTAGTCTGCACCTCGTGCACCGACTGGTAGCGGTCGCCGGGATCCTTCGCCAGCATCTTTCTGAGCATGTGTCCCAGAACTTCGGAGACCCCCTCCCGGTAACGTGCCGGCGGCGCCGGCTCATTGTGCAGAATCGCTCCCGCCGTCTCTATCCCCTCGGGCTTTCGGAACGGGTGCACCCCGGCCAGCATCTCGTAAAGAATGATCCCGAAGGAGAAGATGTCGGATCGGGTGTCCACCTCTTCTCCCTTGAGTTGTTCAGGCGACATGTAGGGTACGGTGCCGACGGTCGATCCTTCCCGCGTCAGACCGGTCAGGGTCGCTTCTTCGCTATTTTCCTCCTCTCGCGCCACACGCTTGGCCAGACCAAAATCCATCACCTTAGCGTGCCCGTCCGGTGTCAGCATGATGTTGGAGGGTTTGAGATCCCGGTGTACAATCCTGTTCTGATGTGCCTTCTCAAGGGCTTCAGCGATCTCCAGGGCAATCTTGAGGCACTCTGCAATGGCGAGCGGCCCCGGAGCCAGTCGGTCCCTAAGAGTCCGGCCCTCGACATATTCCATGGCGATAAAGTCCTTGCCGTCGGCTTCACCAATTTCGTGGATGTGACAGATAAACGGGTGGTCGAGAGCAGCGGCGGATTGGGCTTCCCGCAGGAAGCGACGGCGGGCCACCTCATCCCGCGCCAGTTCCTCGGGCAAAAACTTCAGCGCTACCTCACGCTTCAAAACCGTGTCGGTGGCCCGGTACACCTCGCCCATGCCACCTGCGCCGATCCTGTCCGTAATGCGGTAATGGGTGATGGTCTGGCCAATCATCGGTCGCTATCCGTTGTCTGCTGCCGAAAGGGAATCTGCACTAACCCGCTTATCTCACAGTGAGATTTCCGGACTAAATGTCGTGTATCAAACCCGGTGCATTGCACTGAAGAGGAAACGGCCGATTTTAGCCAGTCCATTCTGAAACGTTCGTTCCAGGGCCGAAAGGGTCAGGCCTGAACGTCGCCAAATTAGGGACTCTTCACAGTTATCACCGACGTTTCCGATTCGGCCGCTCTACCGTACGGAAGAGTCTTCGACAAGCGGCCTTCCTACAACAGCTAACACAAATCGTAGGAAGCTCGCTCGCGAGCGATTCCTGCCGCAATTTAGGGCCATCAGAGTCAGGTTGACTGGAATTGAATCGACGAGAGTTCGTCTGGAGTAGCGAGAGTGGAAATGTTCAGAAACTCGACGCCCACAACGCGGTCGCTTTCGTCAAAGTCAAGGATCACCCCTGGACGCACCTCTTCGGATTCAACGATTCTGTTCTCGTCGAGGCGAAGTTCCGCTACCGAGAACGCCGCGTTCGGTTGACTTTACAGGGTCCCTGACCCAGCGTCTGGATTATGGGAAATTACCTAAACAAACGAACCCTCGGGCGAACCGGCCTGGAAGTCACGCAACTCGGTTACGGGGCGATGGAACTTCGCGGAAAGCGGGAAGATATTAGCGAGAAGGACGCCGAAAATGTTCTCAATTCCGTCCTCGATTCCGGGATCACGTTTATTGACAGCTCTCCGGATTACGGGCTCAGCGAGGAGCGCATCGGCAAGCACATCAGCCACCGGAGGGACGAATTTTTTCTCTCCACTAAGTGCGGATGCAACATCACCTATCCGGAAGGGCTACGGCAGGAGCCGTCCCACCTGTGGCAAGGCGATGTTTTCCGTCGCAATATTGAGCATAGCCTCAAAAGGATGAAGGTCGACCATGTCGACATTCTCCAGATGCACAACCCGTCCGTCGAGGACGTCGAGCGGAATGGTCTCGTCGAGGCCCTCGAGGAGATCCGGGCCTCCGGAAAGACGCGGTTTATAGGCGTCTCCTCGACTGCTCCTAACCTTTTGGAATTCGCGCGCATGGGGGTATTTGACTCCTTTCAGATTCCCTATTCCCTCCTCGAGCGCCAGCACGAAGATATGATTCGCGAGGCCGCACGTCTGGGAGCCGGGATCATCATTCGGGGAGGGGTCGCCAAAGGGCACCGGGAATCAGGCGAACGTCGGGCGAAGTGGGAGCAGGCGGAAATGGATGATCTCCTTGACGGCATGAACCGCCATGAATTCGTGCTCCGCTACACTTTAAGCCATCGGGATTGTCACACTACCATCGTCGGAACCGCCGACCTCGAGCACCTGCGCGCCAACGTCGCGGCGGCACAGGCCGGTCCGCTGCCGGAGAATGTCTACGCCGAAGCCGCCCGGCGCCTCGCCGCGATTGGGGAGCGGCCGGAAGGAGCCTGACGCGCAACGCGAGGAGTGAAGGAAGCTCCTGAGAATTACCAATTTGAATGAACGTCTTCTTTGAATTCCACAAGATCGATCAGGCTGCTATCGAAACACTTCAAAGTGAAGACGAAAAAGAAAAATATTGATCTCATCCTCAATGAACTCGGTGACCACTACGAATTTAACCGGCAGATTCAAAAGTTCAGTTTCAAGGAAATAGGTCCGAGGCGGTGGTTCAATCACCGAAAAAGATGCCTCAACTCCCACCAGAACCGAGGTCCGATCAATCGCTTGGATAGACCCGTTCCAGAAAAGAAGAGAGCGCGGCATTGACCGCATCCGGGTTTTCGAGGTTCGCGAAGTGTCCGGCTCGGGTTATCCGGGCTAACGCCGAGTCCGGGAGCGCCTTCAGCATCGGCAATACCCAGTCCATCAGAAAGGCCGTCTCCTCCTCCCCGTGGATAATTTGAACGGGAATTTTGATGTCTTCCATTCTGCCGGAGAGATCCTCCTTGTATATCCAACTCATACCCTGGCGATAGACGACACGTGCCGGCGCTGCTGTCCACCGATCGATCCAGTGATCGATAAGGGGGCGGTTGGTTGCCATAGTGGTCTCTCCGAAGACGACTGGGATGGTCTGTTCAGCCCACTCGCGCGGCACCGTCCCGTCGATATCGAGTTCGGCGAAGCTCCCGCCGGTAATGGCTTGTATTTCCGGTGGAAAAGCGGCCGCTCCCGCGCCCATCAATACGAGACCATCGAGACGCTCCGGGTATTTTAGGGCAAAAGGGATCGCCATGTGCCCACCCATCGACATCCCGAAGAGGACGCAACTGCCAACATTCAGTTCATCCAGCAAATCGAGACAGTCCTCCACCAGATCGTCGAGGCTGTGGGTTTCGTCGGGACGGAACCAGGTCCGATTGTTGTAGGCGATCACTCGATAGTGCGACGCCAGGTGTTCAATCTGCCGCTCGAACATGGCATACGCCATCATCGACCCGTGGCTCAATACCACCGCGGGACCGGATCCCTTTTCGACGTACGTGTCAGGCGTCATGTCAGAACGACCAGTGACTAACGATGAGACCCCAGTTATCGATGATCCCCAGTCCCCACATGAGCGCACAGGTTTACCAGGCTGAGAAGAACCGCCGCACTCCCCATGTCCTTCACACGCTTGGCATAGGGATGTTCCTCCGAAGAAATGTAATCGATCGTCGTCTCTAGACCCGAATTCAGCAACTCGACGATCAGGACAAGGAAGACACTTCCAAGCAGGATTGCTTTCGCCGTCAACCCTACCGGAAGAATCACAGCAACAACCGTTAGAACGAGGGCCCGGTAAACTTCCTGGCGAAACGCTTCCTCCAACTTAAACGCCGAACGAATCCCATCGATAGAGAAAACAGTAGCGAAAAGAATTCGCTCGAGCCCTTTACGCGGCTGTCTCTTCGATTCATTGTTCGACGCCATATCGCTCTCCGTTTTCCAGTCCGCAAATCTGTGAAAAATTCGGACTCGTCGTAAAGTCGAAAATACCGCGGATTTTTTCAACGTCCAACATCGAAGTAGGGACTTTCGGTGTTCGAAGTTTCCCGGCAAGACGGAATTGAAAAGAAATTGAATCGGTCAGATCCCGGCTTGCCGGGACTAAGGCCCCTCTAGGCCCGAGCGACGGTAGATCTCCTCAAGGGAAATGCCGATGGGACGATAGTAAGGGTTTCTTCGAAGATCGGAATAGGCCGCCAGAAGATAGCTACCCAGGGTCTTGCCATCGATCGTGAACACGTTGGGCACATCTTCATCCTTAATCAGCGCCTCGACGGTCATGCCCGCGACGAAGGCATCGCATTCTTCCTCGATGCTGTTGCGGTGAAACCTGCCGTGGGCAGAATGCACGCCTTCATGGACAATCGCCTCCATCATTTGGTAGGGCAGCTGATGAATAAAGCGGGCGTTATTCATTTCAAGGATTCTCACGTAGATTTTCTCTCTCCCGAAAATACTCTGGTGCCACACACCGCGAGGACCTCCCAGTTTGGAACTGAAAATAATGCGCCCCTCCTCGAGGAAATTCTCCACCCTGTTACAGAGGATCCTGCCTCGCGGCGATCCGCCGAAGGACGACTCCCGGATACGCTCCAATTCGTCACGAATGACCTCCTTCCCGGACACCTGAAACTTCTCCGGAGCTGGCTCGGGAAGTTGCGAAATCCGAAACTGTGCAACCAAAATGAAGAGCAGGATTCCCACTGACCCAATCAGCATCAGTCGAACCGGGCGTCGGCGCAGTAATCGTAATCCGAATAAGCTGTTCAGAATTGCGTCCTCCAGATGGTGAAGAGACCGGACCTCAAAAGTTAAGAGCCGAATGAAAGGCAAGTCCAGTTTATGAATCAGCCGCTTTCTTCCATAAGCTTCCTACGATCCGCTTGACAGAAGCTAGTTGCTACGCCATATGTATGGCTATGCATAGAACGACCATTTTACTCGACTCGGAAGTCAAAGCCAAAGCGGAGGTGCGCGCAAAACGGCTAGGAATCTCCTTGAGCCAGCTTATCCGCAGATCCCTTGAGAAAGAGGTGTCTCTCAAACCGGCCTCGGAAACGGATCCATTCTGGGCGGACAGTGAAGTCATAGACGACAGCGGTCCAACCGACTTCGCGGCAAGTCACGATGAATACCTCTACGGAAGAAAGGAATGATCTTCGTAGACACAGGCGCTTTTCTTGCTCGTTACCTGAAGCGTGATCAATATTAACCTCAGTTACCTGAAGCGTGATCAATATTTCGATGATGCGCAGTCACGCTGGTCATCAATCAGGAAAGAAGCGATACCCCTGGTGACGACGAATCTGGTCCTGGTTGAGACAGCAACCCTCCTTTCGCGGAGAAGCAGCGCCGATGTTGCGGTTAAGAGAATCCGGTCTATTTACCAATCGGGCTCCTTTGTGATTCACGACTCATCGCGAAAAGATGAGACGGCCGGCCTCGATCTAATGGCACAATATCGGGGGCAGGATATCAGCATGGTCGATGGCGTTTCCTTCGCCGTTATGAAGAAATTGGGAATCACCGGCGCTTTCAGCTTTGATCATCACTTCCTGATCGCCGGTTTTGAGCTGTTTGAGTAACTCTGAGTTCTTTAGCCGAAAAACCTGAGACTCTCCGGGACAAGCCCGGAGGATCTTTTGGAGTGGGTCGATCGGTCCGGGCAGCCGAAAAACCTGAGACTCTCCGGGACAAGCCCGGAGGATCTTTTGGAGTGGGTTGGGTCGGTCGGGTAGCCGGAAGGGCAATCCCACGGGCTCGTCCCGGGGATGCTTATGTTACCTTCGCTACTTCAGGAGTCCTCCCTCACAACATCAAATCCCCCAGGCTTGCCCTGGGGATAGTTAGGTTCCTATGCTAACCGGCGAGGCCCCACCCTAACCAATACGTACATTAACGTGTTTCAGCCAGTCATACAATATACGGCAGGCCTCCTTCCTGAGAATGGGGTGGTCGGGTTCATGGTTCCGCCCGACGCCCCGAGCGACGCCTTCCGAAGGCAACCGGTCCCGGTAGCGAAGCTCGTCCTCGAGAAGCCTGGCGAATTCGGTAACGGTTACGGCATCTCTTTTCTCACTCAGCCCATGGATGCGCCTCGCCAGTTTGGTCGTGTCAAGGCTCCCATCCAATAGCTCCGCAAATGCGCTTGCCCAGACTATGGCCTCGGCGGCAGTGAGCGGATCATTCGGGCGGGCATCGTAGTCAGCAAAGAATCCCTTCGTTCCGAGATACAGAACGGCGGGCACCCACGGTTCCCCGGTTGCCATATCGAATTCATTAAAAAACGAAATCATTATTCCGGCTTCGACTAATCGCCTCTGCAGCTCGTTAACATCTACATGGGCCGGAGCCACGCCGTTCTCCAGAGCCAATACGACAGCATGCGCTGCCGACTCTCCGATGTGCATCCAGGTCGGTTCCAGTCTGACCGTGCCCCATGCGACATGGGTCGCCGAAAGACAGACCGGCACGAGCAAGTTATCAATGTCGGGTGGGAGGAGCGTGCGGTAAGGTACCTGAGACGGCCGGGTCATCTCCGTGAGCAGGATTTTACCTTCGTGCCTTCCGCCGGGCATCTTTTCGAAACTCACGGAGTGCGAATCCATGGACCATTCGCAGATCGCGATACTGTCGTGAAGTATGGGAGCTCGGCCAAGTTCCGGGGCGAGCGTACAATCAGATTCCTTGAGCATGTAGCGCCCTTCCAGCCGCCTGCCTTCGCGCACATACATTTCGTGAGGGAAATTCCCGTTCTCCGTGAACTCATCCTCCGGCAAACCCAGTTGCTGAAACTGTTCCTGTAAGGCCTGCGGAACCTCCTCGTCGTGCTGCAGGAAATAGAGCAACCCGAGAGCATGGTCCTTATGCCGTTGTGCGACCGCTCGGCGCGTCTCCCAATCGCCGTCCGGATACTCATAGCCGCCACCCGGCAGGTTGGCCGTATTCCAACCGCGTTTCTTGTTTGGGAGCACCATTCCCAAACTCCATCGATCCCGAAGTGCGAGGTAGGTGTCGCGGTCATAATTGGCAGGTTTCTCCGGCATCAATCGATTTTCGGGATCCGAACTGAGATTAACACGGTAGTTATAAGCTTGAATCCTGTGATCTCCACCGCCCGTGCTTCCGGCCAGAATCTGCTGCGAGATGGCCCGGTAGGGTTCCAGGTTCAGCTTGCCCACGACAGCCTCACTTGGATAGCCGACTTCCTCATCATCGGCGAAATGCAGAGCCGTGAATATCCGGCCGGCATGGATCTCGTTAAATTCCGATCGGCTTTCCCGGCCGACTCGGTAAGGGGCGCCAGCCGCCGCCATGAGGTCGCCCTCATAGGAGGCGTCGATGAACGCCTTTGCTTCCACCCGCGCGCGTTCCCGGCCGTCGAACCATTTCAGGTATACCGCGGTTAACATCCGGCCGGTCCGTTCCACCTCCGTCGGATAGCAGTTCTTCCAGACCTCGATACCTTCTTCGGAGGCGACCAGTTCGTTGATGATCTTCTCCGCCACCTTCGCCTCAAAACGCATCTTGCCGTAGTAGTAGGCCGACTCGTTCGGCAACGCCGCCACTTCGCGTTCATCGACCTCTTCCACGAGTTTTCCTCCACGGTCTTTTTCCAACTCCCAGAACTTGGAATGCCCATGGTAAAGGCAGATCTTCAGCTGTTCTGAGCCGGCGCCATAGGTATCGCGGTAGTGGTCAATCAGGCGCTCACAGAATTCGCCATGGATGGGAGCGCGCTTACCACCGTATTGTGTATCCAACGCCCCAATACCGCTGGAAAGAAGGCCGCCAAGGTGAGCGTGATAATGCGTGAGAAGAACACGCAGGCCTTCCCGGGCCGCGCGTATAGCGGCAGCCACGCCCCCAGGCGTGCCGCCGACTACTACCAGATCAAATTCTTTGCTCATTGGCGCTGTCCCGGATCCTTATATTGTGCACCGATAACCTGATTAACTTCCATGCCTACCGACTTATACTGGCCAGATATCCAAGGGCAACCGTCAACACGTGGTTTAATAACTGAATCACCCGCGCTTTCAATCGTCACCCACACTTCCTGATTGCCGGTTTCGAACTGTCTAAGTGATACAGGCTCTTTAGCCGGAAAACCTGAGACTCTCCGGGGCAAGCCCGGAGGATCTTTGAGAATGGGTTGGGTCGGTGCCGGTAGTCGGAAGGGCAATCCCCGGGGCTCGTCCCGGGGATGGTTAGGTTTCCTTCGCTAATTCGGGAGACCCCATATTTTCAAATCCCCCAGGCTTGCCCTGGGGATTATTAGGTTTCTAAGCTAACCACAGAACTCGCTATCATGCGGGTTGGCGGGCAGGGGGCAATCGCAGATACAATTCCCGGCTTTTAAGAGCTAAAGAAAACGGTAGGCTTCATCTTCGAACCATCAAATTCGAAGAAAAATGGAGAAACCTACCGTCAAAGAAGAGACCTTCTTACAGTGCATCCTTGGAGTGGACAAGGGTAATCCCTCGATCACGGTCTATCGGGATCTGAGCGAAGGCAAACTGCACGTCTATTACGGGCATGAGCTTTTTGAAGTCGTAGAGGACGATCGGGAGCAAGTTGAATTCAAGCTATTGGTGGGGCGCCTCTACAATGCGGGGTTGAAGAAAGGGCGCTTAGAGAAGCAATTTGAGGTTGACCCCAAAACGATGAAGCGGTGGGGGGAGGCGCTTCAAAGCGGAGATGCCGAGACCTTAGCGCGAGTGCTGGCGGGACGCAGCGCTCATCGCAAATTGACGAGGGAAATCCGGAGTTTTGGGCGGGTGCGCTTCGGGCAGATCTATGGGGAGAGTCGGTATGGCTACAGCAAGAAGATACGGGGGGAGATCGAGGAGGTGTTCGGAGTTAACCTCAGTGGGGAAACTTTGCGCCCTGTCTTTAAGGAGCTTAAAGAGGCCCGGGCAAAGGAGGCCGAAGCCGAGAGGGCGCAAAATCGGGAGACTCCCTGGGATTGCCCGGAGGACTCGGGGAGGGACGAACAGGAGCAAGAAGCAGAAAATAGCCCCGAAAGCGAAGGGGACAATCGCAAGGAGTCTCCCGATTTTTCGAGGGAGAGCTCCGAAGCGGTGCAATGGTATCGGCACCTGGGAGTACTTCTGTTCAGTGCCGCGCTCAGAGAAGTCGCTCAGATTGATCGCGAAGAGGGCTGGCTTTTGAAACAATGGGTGGCTTGCGGGTTGTTGGCCGCGGTCAATATCGAGCAGAGCAAACTGCTCGATCTCGAAGACCTGCAAAAACTCATCGGGCGAGTCCTGTATACCCCCTATCTGCAACGCCAAAGCCTTAGCGCCCTGGCCGATGAAGGGCTTTTAAGAGAGATCCTCAGAGTGAACGCGAGGGGCCTGAATGCTTCGGATGAAGAGAGCTTTTATTATGATCCGCACACCAAACATTACACCGGAATGAGCAAGGTGCTGGCGGGATGGTGTCCGGGTATCCGTCTGGCCGACAAAGCGCTCCACAGCGATTTTATTCATACCCTCAAGGGCTATCCGGTCTATTTTGCGAGCACTGACAACTATGAGGATATAAGGGAACGGTTTATCCCCAACTGCGAAGCGATGCTCGAGCTGGTGCAGTTGCCGGCTGATAAGAAGGTGAGCATTTACGTGGACCGGGCGATCGCCGCGGAGTGGTTTTACGAAGCCATCGTGGAGCATCCTCAACTCGAAATCATTACCTGGGAAAAAGGTTACAAGGCCAGCGCCCAGCCCCTCCAACGGATCGACGGGCAGTTGCGCCTGCAGCGCGCGCGCAACCATGCCGAAGATCTCCAGGAGTATCATCTTCGCTATCAGCGGGGCCCCTGGAAGAAAAATCCTCAACTGGTGCAGTGGATCGTGGAGGCGACCAATCCAAAAAATCGAACCATTACCGTGAGCATCCTGGCGACCGATCAGCAGGCCCGAAATGAAGAGGTAATCAAAGGGATGTTCAGTCGCTGGATTCAGGAGAATGACTTCAAATACCTCGATAAGCACTTTGGGATTAATCAGATCACCTCTTATCGCACCGTCCACTACAAGCGATTAGCCCAACACCTTGAGGAGAAGCAGGAGAAAAGCGGTGCCGCCAAAGCCCTCCTGAAGCAAAAACAGCAATGCACCGAAGAATTGAAAAGACTGCTCCTGGCCGAGCATGCCCACCCGGGCAAAAGCGCCTCAAGGGGCGAAAAGATCCGTCGACTCGATCAGGCCCTCAAAGCCCTCCAACTCGAACTGGAGCAAATCGACACCGAATGCTCGAGGCTGCAGCGCCTCATTGATGAAAACTATGTCCGCCTGGACACCGCTAACAAGTCCCTCATGGATGCCTTGAAAATCTTCGCCCGTAACAGCTTCTACAAGCAGCTCGAACCCTTTAAAGCTCGCTACAACAACTATCGTGACGACCACGATCTGTTTCGCAATTTGACTCACAGTGACGGCGTTCTTATAGAGAGGGGCTGTGCGGTCGAAGCGCATTTATTCCCCACCGCAACTTATCCCCCTCGGGTGCAAGCGGTGGTGCTTGAGTATCTGCAAACTCTCAATGAGAAGCCCTTACTGATGCCCGACGGTTCAGGCCGAAGAATCATCTTCCGACTGGGCAAAAAATAGGGATTTAAACTTGCGATTGCATAGTGCCTTTAGAGGGGCAATATAGTGAGGTCTGAAGTTTGTGCACCGTACTCCCTACACAGCCGAATCATTAACCTTCGCTTACTCTATTCACTGCTACCTGCGGTGGAACACGCATCGCCGTAAGTCCGTGTCCGAGCTGAAATCTCTCGACAAAGAACGCATCGAGAAACTACTGGATCCTTACGGAATTCACCTTCTCGAATTCTCCGCCGATGAAAGAAACTGCCTAGCGCTAGTGAGCCTGAAACCAACCGATACCGTATCCGCAACAGCGAGTAAACTGAAGGGCCGAGTCAGCAAATTCCTACGGACAGACCACGAAGTACGGGAGAAATCCCGTCTCTTCTCACGCGGCTATTTCGCAGCCACATCCGGGAAGAGTATAAAGTCGCAAGTAATCCGATACCTTTCCAAGCAGAGCCGCCATCACGGTTATGAAGACAGAGCCATACCGCCTGTCTTTCAACGGGAGTTCCCGGAAGAGGCAGGCGATGAATCGCGGCTCAATCCGAATGCAGTGACTTGTCTTCGTTACCACATTGTCATCGCAACAACAGCCCGAAAGGGAATTTTCGGTTCGGAATCGGGTCCTGCTGTGACCCGATGCTGGCAGAAAGCTGAACAGGAGAATCAGTTTAAGCTCCTCAAGGTGTCCTTTTTGCCGGATCACGTGCATTTGGCGATGCGGGGACATCCTTCAATTGCACCGGAAAAAATCGTGTCCGAATTGATGAACCTTGCTGAAGAGGTAATGTGGGAAAGGCATAGCGAGCACGTTATTCAAGCAGGAGTAGATCGTCTCTTTACGCCAAGTGCTTACGTCGGCGGGTATGGGGACCTGAATTCGCGAGCGTTAAAGAGATATCTCGATCGGTGGGAGCGGCTGTAGCTAAGAAACCTGAGACTCTCCGGGGCAAGCCCGGAGGATCTTGAGGAAAGGTAGGTTCGGTCCCTTTAGCCAGAAAACCTGAGACTCTCCGGGGCGAGCCCGGAGGATCTTGAGGAGGGGGATAGTTACGGTTTCTGCGCTAATGCGTGAATCGCATGCTCTCGGTTAACCACCCAACGGCAAATCGACTGCACACCCCTGCTTTCGCCGACTCACGCGCCGCCAGGCAGAGTTCTACCGCAGCCCGACCATCCGCTCCGGTCACTAATGGTTCACGGTCTTCACGACTGGCGTCGATGAACTCCTGCAACATGGCCGAGAAGCCCTCCAGGCTCCGCGGATCCAGGGGATCTTGCGGATCAAACCTCGCTACTTCCCAGATGCTACGCCATTCACCGTCCTGTCCGACTTGAATCTGCCCTACCCCGTCAAGATCGAGGACGCCGTTTTCACAAACAAGCTCAGTACGGAACAAGCTCTGCGCAAACGCAGGATCCGGCAGTTCCGCCGTTATCCATACCTGCAGCCTTCGCTTCATTGGCGAAGCCTATCTGCGCCATCGATGTCAATTCCGGGATGGCATGGTCACCGTATGAAGTGACCGTAGCAAATACCCGTTTCGGCTCGCTGCCCGCCAACCATCGGACGAGGTCGAAATTGTGGGTGCAGCATCCCATGAAAAGCCCACCGCCAGAAGGATCGAGGTAAAACGGCTTCTTTCTCACGCCCGCTTCCGATGATTGGACCGGCACCATTGTACGATTATGTATCTGCCGCACAGGCCCAAGGTTTCCCTCGCGCAGTAATTCGATTGCCCGCCGATGCACTTCGCGAAAGCGACAGTGCTTAACCTGCATCAGGCGCACCCCCGAATTCCGGCACGCGTCAATCACGGCGTTACACTGTTCGAGGGTCGGCGCCAAGGGCTTTTCTACAAGAACATGCTTGCCGGCCTGTGCCGCCGCAATCGCCTGCACCGGGTGAATCGTCTCCGGTGTGGCGATGATCACTGCCTCGATGTCTTCCCTATCAAACACCTCCTCGGCCCTGTCGAGTCGCTCGATTCCGTACTCGCGGGCCAATCCTGGAGCCCGACTCCCACCCGCCACAACCCGAAGCTCGACGCCCTCGACATATCGCGCAAGGCACTCCGCGTAAGTCCGCGCCATGAACCCGGATCCGATGATCCCAACCGGCATTGCGTGATCGCCCTTCATGAGGGACAATCTGGCCGCCGCTCGGGAATTTGAAAACGAAAAATGGAAATGTTCCTTTTAGGAACCACAAGTACCCGATCTGCTCGAAGTGGTTCACTGGTTCAACTTTTAAACCGGATTTCACCTTTCCTTGGAGGGCACCCTGTGCTATTGTCCACAGTCAGTCGGCATATTTGAATTCCGCTGAAAAAACACCACGTTCTGATCCCGCTGGGCGCATTTGCGTTAACCTAAGGAGAAGAAACAAGAGAGGAAATCAAGTCGAGAACGCTTTTCATAGGTGCAGTGTTTGGGGATTTGTTTGAGCCATCGGGGGATGATCTGATCTTTGGGAATGTGAGAGAGGATGAAGAAGTAGGGAGCAAAGAAGCCAAACCAGTAGGAGAATTTAAGGATACTCAGAGGAGAGGACAAACTGGTATTCGAATAGTGTCTAAGGGGACCATAGACGAAGTTGAGTAAGTGGGTAATGAGGATGAGACGGGCGTAGATAAGAAGCTCAACCTGGTAGGGAGTAGTCTCTTTGACCTGACCGAGATTAAGATGTTGCTTAAAGGCCTTAAAGAAAATTTCGATGCGCCAGCGAAGCCCGTAAAAGCTCAGAATCTGCTTAGGGCTAAAGTCTTTCTGATGGAGGTTTGTAATAAAGATTTGGAAACCGAGAAGGAAGCTGGTGCGGCTGGTATATCGAAGTCTATTGTCGCGGTTTTGTCTATGCTCGCGGCGGCGTTTATGGGCCACCTTCTGAGGGAGTTTGACGGCGATCAGACGAACCGGAAGCTTGGCTTTTTTACCCACCCGAACGGGCATATCGAGAAGCTTTTGGCCACGTAAAAGTTTGCGTAGATCGAGCTCTTCATCGCCTTCGTTGGCTAAAAGGCAAGTGCCGGTTTTCAAACGACTCACAAAGAAGCAGCCGCGCTGATCGAGTTGCTTAAAGACATCGAGGACAAAATAGCCTAAGTCGCGCAGGATCAAGTCGTTGGGTTGAGCGAGAGCGAGAATGTCTTTGGAAGCAGCCTGATCGTTTTTTCGGAAGCTACTGAGGCTGAAGTCAACGAAGGATTCATTGCGCAGATCGTAATAGGCCTGAATCTTCAGTTGAGCCTGTTTGGAGCCTGTCTGATTGGACGCTCCGGGGAAGAAGGGGGCCAGGACCTTAGGCAAGCCAATCGAAGTGCTGTCGGCAATGAGAACCCGTTCAAAGCTCCTCATGCAATTTGGAACAGCTCTGCCCACAGGCCCATAAGCTTTAAGTTCTAAAAGCCTCAGGAGCACTAAGGTCATAAAAGCGGTGGCTTTTTTGGCGCACTTTTGGACCGCTTGTCTGGAAATGGTGCGGTTGGCTAAGAATCCAATAAGCTCGGCTTCTTTGCCAAGGGACAAGGCCCCCTTAGAAGCCATCGCCAGCAAAGCCAAAACAAAGTTCAGAGGGGAGATCTTGCGCGATTTCCTCTCTCTAAAACCACTCTGTTTAGCGAGGGCTGTGAGGTTCAACTTACGGAAGGTTTGACGGATACAATCAGCTTTTTTTATACTTTGCATCCGAAGGATAAATCCTATATATGAACGAATGTACAGTATAAAATGCTGCCAAAGTGAAAAAAAATGGGGTAGACGGTAAAAGTAGAGAAGATAACCCGGCCAAAATGCACTCGCTCAACTGCGAATTTCCTCACCGCTGTGGTCGAAACGAAGCAAATAGAAAAGGGCGAACAAATGGAGTGGAACCTCGAGGATAGAGACACCCTCATACTCCGCCGCAAAATACCTCGCAAGTCTTTGAATCTGACTAAGTTGCGAAAATAAGGTTTACGCGTATGCGCTCAGCGGGACGGCTACTCTGCCGTACGGCAGAGTAAGTCGTTGATATTTGTAGCCGCTTTCGTCAGAAAGTGGTGTTCGAAGCGACGACTTTTTCAGCAGAGTCTTATTTGGCAAATTAGTCGAACTATGAAGTGAAGCTTCATTCAACACATGCCCTCAATAGACCTCATCCCGCGTCGACAGTCGTTGGCAGAAAACGTTACCCGCCTCCTGGAGCGAGAGATCCTTGAGGGAACATGGAGGGGCTGGCTAGCTGATGAACGGACGCTCAGCAAACGGCTCCACGTAAGCCGAAACACGCTTCGCATCGCTTTACGGCGGTTGGCAAGCGACGGTTTGATCGAAACGGTCCACGGACGAGGCCATAGAATCGTTTCCGCGGCGGGAGCGGCCGCCAAAGAACCGAGAACGAAGACTGTAGGTGTGCTCGTAACGAAGGAGGTGCATGGCTCCCGCCAATTTACCTCCCTGTTCATTGATGAGGTGCGCAGCCTCCTCTATGACATGGGGATCGAGATGCAGCTCTACTCAGGGCGGCAATATGCCAAGTCGCACCCCTACAAAGCCCTTGAGCGTCTCATCGAAAGGGCGCCGCATTCCTGCTGGTTGCTGTGCGGCGGATTGGCAAACGGGGCTCAGCGCTGGTTCGAACAACGAAGCATCCCCACGCTGGTTTCCGGAATCCGAGATCCGCGAGTAACCCTCCCGGCAGTATCGGTAGACAGCGAAGCGCTCGGTCGGAAAGCGGCTGAGCTGATCCTTGAAGCGGGCCACCGCCGGATTCTTCTGATAACGCCGGGGGCAGCCGAAAACGGGTTCATCCACGGCATCGAGGCGTTTCAGAAGAGTCACCACTGCGAGGGGATCGACCTCAGTCTGGCTCAATACCACGATGACGCAGATGTCTTTCACCGGAATCTCGCACAGGTATTAAAGAGACGAGACCCACCAACCGCCATTTTTATTAACGAGTCGGATCAGTATTTGCGAACGGTAAGCTATCTCATGGCTTGCCGGATCCGCGTGCCGGAGGAAGTTTCTCTTGTTTGCCGGGACAGCGAGCCCTACCTGGAGTACCTCCTGCCCGAACCCACCCGCTTCAAGAAAAGTCCTATCGTCTATGGCGATCTGCTCGTCGAACGGATAACAAAGCTCATTCACGAAGAGCCGATCAAACCAGCGCACACGCTGGTCGTTCCCGAAATCGTTCCCGGCAACTCGCTGGGACCGCCGCCATGATCCCCCGCAAACAAAGTCTGGTTCATCAGGTGGCATCGATTCTGCGAAACGGGATTCGCGAAGGGCTGTGGACCGATTGGCTTCCCGGTGAACGGGCTCTCTGTGGAGCTTACAGAGTGAGCCGAAATACCCTGCGGGCGGCGCTCAACCGGCTTGAGTCGGAAGGTGTCCTCACAGCCGTTCACGGCAAAGGAACCCGGATCACCGGGACGCCTCAGCAGGTCGAGCGCGAACCCAACCGTGAAGCCGTCGTCGGTTTTATTAGCTCAAGAGCGATCGAGCAGGTTCGCCCAACCACCGCAATCTGGATCGATGAGTTGCGAGAGCGGCTCTTTGAAGCGGGTCTTCTTCTGAGAATTTATCACGGAAGCCAATATTTCCGACGGGATCCTGGGCCCGCCCTTGAATCGCTCCACAAACACCATAGCCCCTCTTGCTGGATCCTTCCGAATTCCACCAGACCGATGCAGGAATGGTTTGAAGAGAGACGAATCCCCTGTGTTATAGCCGGATCAACCTACGAGGGAATCGCATTGCCGTCGGTAGATATCGACTACCGGGCGCTCTGCCGGCATGCCGCCGGAATAATGTTGAGCCGGGGCCACCGAAGGGTCTGTATGCTCAACCCTGAGACCACGAACCCTGGCGATCTTGAAGGCGAGGCGGGTTTTCAGGAAGGTCTGGAATTATCGCATCAACCGGACATTATTGCACCTGTCCTTCGGCATGGCAATGCGCTTCAGGAAATTTGTCTCACTATTGACCACATATTTAAGGCCCCTCAACCACCGACGGCGATCCTCGTCGCGAAATCATATATTATACCTGACCCTGGTCAGCCGGGCCGCGCAACTGGGACTCAGAGTTCCGGAAGATGTTTCCCTTGTTTGCCGGGACGCCGATCCGTTTCTGCAGTTCCTGACTCCCGTCCCGACCTTTTACAGCATCAATCCCGCAACGTATACTACAAAGCTTCTTCGGGCCGTTGTTGGTGTCATTGACGGCGATATCTCGGGTAATAGTAAAACGCTCATCTTACCTGATATTAAGAGTGGGCAGTCTTTAGCTCGACCACGTGAAGTAACTACCGTCTGAGCGTTATCGGCACCTGTAGGACTCTGCTTGTACCAGTTTAGCGTCATGCCTTAGATTGCTGGTACTTAAAGTATACCAGACTCTTCCCATTGTAGTCGCAGCCTTAACATCTACCTTTTCAAGGATAATTAACCCAGCATCCTTTGCTTCAACTACCTCAACGAAGCAACAGATCTAACCATAAACCGCAAAGATATTCTCGAAACATGAAACGATTACATGAAGAACTACTGAAAATCCGTTATTTCGTCTCGATTCTCGCTCTGGTCACCCTTCCGCTCTCCCTTTCGGCACAGACGGAAGAGGCGAAATCCGAAGAGGAAGGCGAACTGATAGAGCTCGATCCGTTTACGGTGAACGAGGAAGGTGATCGCGGTTACGGCGCCACGCATACGGTTGGCGGCACGCGCATCAATTCTGCCCTGGCGGACGTACCGATTTCCGTGATTTCGCTGAATAAAGAGGTCATTAAGGATATAAATCCTCGTGAGTTGGAAGATGCCCTGCGCTTTGCCAGCGGTGTCACCAATGTCACTTCGGGAATTTCGGTGCGCGGAATTGTAGCGAATATATTTGGCTTCAGAGACGGTATCGCTGATCCGCAAAGCGGATTTCAAGGGAATAAGGAGGACCCAATCTTAACCGAACGTCTTGAAGTGATCAAGGGGCCGAACGGCGTACTCTACGGCTCCCATTCATTGGGCGGACTGATTAATCGAATCGGGAAAAAGCCGAGTTCAGTGGCACGGACGGAAGTGGGAATTGAGTTCGGGACCGACAACCGGATTCGAGCCGAGTATGATTCGACGGGGCCGCTTGGCCCGGACAACAAGCTTCTCTATCGAGTTGTCGGAGCCTATCAAGACAGTGAGATCTGGACCGGCGGGGCTGATGACCGCTGGGTCGTGGCGCCTATGTTCACCTATAATTTCAACGAAAAGACCAGCGTCTGGGCTCGTTTCGTCTATCAGGAAACCACGGAGGCTTCCGCGGTCAATCCGTGGTTCGCGGACGCCGACGGCACGCCTCCCTTCGGTATTATCCCGGTAGACAACAACAACAGCAATCCGGGGCACGACGAGGGCGGCCAGGACGTGTGGAGTATCGAGGCGGGATGGCGCCAGCAGTTTAATCTCTTCGGTACCGACTGGAATTCCCGTTTCCTCGCCCGGCACAGCGAGCGCAAATCGTTGAGGCGGGTCTGGTTAGGTTTCGGTGGCTATTTCTTCAGAGGGGGTGTCGGCCTGCAACTCGATCCGGCGGGGTCCGCTTGTAACCCGCCAAGCGCAAGCAACTGTCTTTACTCCCGGCGTGTCACGACCTTCGCCGAAGCGAGGGCGGCGGGATTTGACGACATCGTTATGCGTAGCCTGCGCAGGGATCTCCGTTTTGACGAGATCGATAATCAGAGTTTCACCCTCGATCTGGCTTCCGAATTTGAAACGGGAGGGATAACTCACAATTTTATCACTTATACCGGCTACACACAGGGCGAGAACAACATCTTTCGCACGCGGCAGAACTGGGACCTGGAAGACCGCAGTATCTTTGATATGATTTCCCGACCGCCCTCGGAGGTGCTCACTTCCGCTCCGCAAACCCGCAACGGAGAGTGGAGAACGACCGACAGCGAAGGGTTTCACTGGGCCATCCAGGATAATGTGAGCTTTCTGGACAATCGCGTTAATGTCGTTATTGGAACACGCTACAACTATGGGAAAACCAACGTCTTCAATCACTGCGAAGCGGTAGGTAGAAGCTGCATCGTCGACGGAGCCGACGCCGACGGAATCCCGGCAACCAAATGGCCAAGCGGCCGGGGATCGGCCAGCCCGGAAGTGGAGAGCCGCGACTGGACTTACAATTACGGCGTTGTCGTCAAGCCGGTCGAGGGAGTTTCGATCTATTATAATCACGGCGAGACCTTCATACCGGGGGGAGGCCGCACCCTGGCAGACCTGATCATTCCTTCACTGACCGGTGAAAGCGACGAAGTAGGCGTTAAATTCGGCCTCTTCGGGGGGAGAGTCGTCTCCACCGTAGCTTATTACGACATGCTGCTCCAGAATCGCCCCGTCATTCAGATTACGGATGACGGCGACATCATCACAACCTTTGTTCCGGATAACACGACCAAAGGGGTGGACCTCGACATCGCTATTCAGCCAATCGACAATCTCAGTTTTCTCTTCGCCTTCCAAGATATCGAGTCGCTGGCCAAGAGTTTGGGCAATCCCCAAGGAATCGGTCAACGAGGCGTGCCACAGGGTGGTTCTTTCAAAGCGATTGCAAAGTACAGTTTTCTCGATGGACCCCTCAATGGATTCTCAGCGGGCTTCAATTATGAAAATATCGATGGCCTGAGAGGCGGAGATGCGGGCGATACTTTTCGGCTTCCCGGCTATGACCTCCTGGGCTTCTTCTTTTCCTACAGTCGCGAGCACTGGCGCATTCACGGTACAATTGAAAACGCCTCCGATGAAGAGTATGTGCGTGAGTCCGTCAGCACCGAATTCATGCGCCCGGGCCCGGGAATCCGCTATCGCGTAAAGTTCAGCTACTTCTTCTAGGAGGAATCTGTCGGCGTTGGATTTTCGTTACACTGCTGACGTTCGGAATCTGAGGTGACGAGGCTACTTCCCGGTCGAGCTTGCACCGACAGATTCCTAATCAGCGAGGCCTCCGGCCTCGCTTGAAGTCTTGGCGGCATAATCACACTGCCACTCAAAGGATGATCAAAATCGGCAGATTTTCTCTTCAAGCTTCCTTCTCCGGTCACCCTTCAATAAGGTCCAGTGAATTCTCCTTCCCTTCAACCAATCGTGAATGACGGATTAACGACCAATCCGTGAAAAGGAAAGAGTTCGACCTCATTGTGGTGGGAGCTACTCCGGGCGGCATTGCTTGCTCGGTGCGGGCAGCCCGTGAAGGATTACAGGTCCTTCTGACTCACTATCACGACCATATTGGCGGCATCCTCAGTAGCGGTCTCAGTACCCTGGATACGCAGTTCACCGGGCGGAGATGCAATGTCCTGAGTGAGTTCTGTGAAGGGGTGCTTAATCACTACCGAAAGAAATATGGCGAGGACTCCGATGAATACCGATCGTGTCTGACGCGAGCACCGTCGCAGTACTGGATCGATCAAAAGGCGACAACGGTTCTAGAAGAAGACCGCCCTGTTGAGGATACCTCAAAAGGCTACTACGGGCGGCTCCACTACGAACCGCATGTCGGAGAAGCAGCAATCCGCCGAATCGTCGAGGCGGAAAGCCTCATTTCAATCGAGCGAGGGTGCTACCCCCTTTCCGTTATACGATGTGGCCGGGCAATCGACGCCGTCATCTTCCGTTACTTTGATGGCAGGCCCGACTTGAATGTCTCCGGACCGTTATTCGTAGATGCCACCTACGAGGGGGACGTTGCGGCGGCGGCAGGGATACCGTACCGTGTGGGTCGGGAAAGCCGCGGCGAATATGGCGAGTTTCACGCTGGTAAGATTTTCACTTCGCTACAATTCTCACGCATAGGCCAAGGAGGTTATCCACGTGAAGCCGTGGAGGGTCAGCTGAACCTGGTCCCTTACGACGGATGCACCGGTGAAGTCTTCGCCGGCAGTACGGGGACAGGCGACAGCAAGGTTCAGGCTTACAACCTGCGCATATGTCTCTGTTCTCATCCGGACAACCGTGTCCTCCCGGCAAAGCCCGACGAATATGACCGCGAAGTCTTTCTCAAAATGCGAAACCGGTGGGGTCTCGGCACTCGATTGGCCAACGGAAAAATGAAATGGAATGCCGCCAATCTTCCAGGTGGCGCGGACGACTATCCCGACGGTGATTGGGAGACGAGAAAAGCGATCCTGAAGCGGCATCGAGATCACGCATTGGGATTTCTCTACTTTCTGCAGCACGACGAAGCGGTTCCAGAAGCGCTTCGCGAAGAAGCGCAGCAGTGGGGTCTGGCGAAAGACGAGTTCGCCGATAACGAGAACGTCCCCTATGAATTGTATGTGCGCGAAGCGCGCCGCATTGTCGGCAGATACGTATTCACGGAGCACGACGCCACCCTCGCGCCAGGCTTGAAACGCGCGCCCATCCACCACGACAGCATCGCCATTGCCGAACACCCGATGGATTCGCATTCCGTCAGCTTTGAAGCGCGACCGGGGAGTCGCCGCGACGGGAAGATTCTACTTTCTGAGCTTACCCGTCCGTCACAGATCCCATTCAGGACACTGCTTCCGAAGGAGATCGATAATCTGATAGTCACCGGCTGCCTCTCTTCGAGCCATGTCGGTTGGGGAACACTGCGTGTAGAGCCGGTCATGATGCACGTGGGCGAGTCCGCCGGTTACGCCGCCGCCCTGGCCTCGGCCAGGAAATGCCCGCCCGCTGAACTGAAGTGCGACGAACTTCAACGCAAGCTTGTCGAGAATGGAATCATGATCTCTTTCTTTAACGACTTTGATATGGCTTGTCGCGAGGATTGGGTTTCGGCGGTGCAGTATTTCGGAACGAAAGGATTCTTTCACGGCTACAACGCTCGACCGGAAGCGCCCTTAAACGCGGACACTGCCAGCCAATGGGCGAAAACGACCGCGGCGCTCATAGCCGGCGGCGGGCAGCAACCGGAAAACGCGCAGGTTTACCGGCGCAGCAAGTCGGATGATCCCGTAGAAACGCTTACTTTGGATCAGTTTCGGACCATCGCGAGGACGGCGTTCGCTCCCTACGGGGAATTCGGCGAGGCCTGTGAAACCGCGTTCGATCGGGCCGGCGACGGCACCCAGCCTTGCACGAGGGGCCGTGCTTGCGCAATTCTGTATAGCGTTTCCGCCCATAGTTGACGTGCTGCTTTCGCTTCGACGTTCTCTCGTTCTCCGGCTTCTGCTCTGTCTCACGGTCGTGCCGAGCGCGTTCGGAGCCGTCGACCCCGCGCTCGCGGTAACCCCTATCGCGACTGTAGGGGAAGTCGCTGATGTTAAATCGAGTGGTCTCGGATCGATGGATTATTTCGCGCTGGCCGCTTACTTCGGTTTTCTGCTCCTCGTCGGTTTTTATTTTTCCAAGTGGGAAAAGTCGACCGATGACTATTTCCGCGGAGGCAAAAGGGTGGTCTGGTACGCAGCCGGTCTGAGCATCGTGGCGACGAAACTGAGTGCGGTCTCCTACATGTCGCTGCCCGCTAAATCCTTCGACACCAACTGGCTGTATTTCCTGCTCCCGGTCGGAAATCTGGCGGCCGCCTGGTTCGTCGCGAAGCTCGTCATCCCGTTCTACTGCCGCCTGAATATCACCACCGTTTACGAGTACCTGGAAGCGCGTTTTGATCTGAGCGTCAGGATCGTCGGCAGCACCGCGTTTCTGGTATACGAAATCGCCCGCATGGGCATCCTCTTCCTGCTTCCCGCGATCGCTCTGGCCGTCGTCGCGGACATGAATATTTTTGTCTGCATCGCGATCATGGGGGTGATCGCGACAATATACACCCTCTTGGGGGGCGTGGAAGCGGTGATTTGGACCGATTTCGTGCAGGTTCTGGTGATGATGGGTGGCGCATTGCTTGCGATTATTCTTGTCGCTTCCCGAGTACCCGGTGGCGCGCCGGAGATTATCACCGCCGCGTCGGAAGCCGGAAAACTCAAGGCGTTCGACTGGAACCTCGATCTTACGACCGCAACCGTCTGGGTCTTCATGCTCCATTGGGTCGGCGGGTTTAAAAACTACATCGCCAACCAGACGCTGGTTCAGCGGTATATCTCGACGCGGGACGAAAAACAGGCTGCCCGCAGCGTCTGGCTTGCCGGGTTCGTCGGTGTTCTCACAAGCTGGCTCCTCCTGGCGGTGGGCACCGCCATCTACGGCTACTACCGCGCTTTTCCGGAGCGCGCCGACGCGTCCATGGGCACGCCCGACGAAATCTTTCCCACATTCATCGTCAACGAGATGCCGGCAGGAATAGCCGGACTTCTCATCGCGGCTATTTTTTCGGCCGCCATGTCCAGCCTCGACAGCGCCATTAACAGCTCATCGGCGGTCATCGTCACAGATTTGCAGCGCCGCTTGCGCCCGCCCGCGAGCGAACGCTTTTATCTTTTGTCCGGACGTTTACTGACCGCGGTGCTAGGTTTCTTCGGAACCGGGGTCGCGCTCTTCCTCGCAACCTTCGAGATTCGATCCCTGTTCGACAAAACGATGGAATTTTTCGGCCTTTTCGGCGGCGGCCTGGGCGGGGTATTCCTGCTCGGCGTGCTTACGACCCGCGCCAACGGCGCCGGCGTACTCGTCGGGTTCTTCGCAAGCGGTGTGATACAGTACTTTGTGAAAATGCATAGCCCTCTGCACTTCTTTGTTTATATTTTCACGGGAATGGCTTCCTGCTATCTGATTGGGTATGTCGCCAGCCTGGCTTTTCGCGGTGACCGAAAAACGCTGGATGGTTTAACTATATACACCGCTTAGAATTCTGTCGGACCACTACCGGAATTCTCGAACTCTTCATAGATGGTTCAGACTTTCTGCTTCCATTTCATCAAACGACAGCATTCTATGAAAACGCGGATCATTGACTAACCATGTGACTAAGAAGCCGATTGAGATCTTGGACGGCAGCGGCTGACTTTGCTTACGCGCGTCGACGCCGATGTCGGCGAACAAATGAAGAATCCCATGGACAAGCAATTTGCCAAGCGGCTTTCGGCCCGCGCCGCAGCGATCGGTCGCGAAGGTGAGGTCGAAGCATTCCAAGAGTTGCTTGAGCTGCTGCGGTCCTCGTCCGCTAACGTGCGTAGGCTATCGGCTTCGGCGCTGGGCAAATTGGCCTGGATGGGAGTGGATCAGGCGACCGCCGTAGAAGCGCTTGCATCGGTTGCTTGTCGGGATCCGCATCCACAGACCCGCCAATACGCAATTAAGGCGTTGAAAGCTTACGGCGCGGCGGCGCAAGAATGCCTGTCCGATCTACGTGATATGGCAATGAACCCTACTGAAAAGCACTACATCCAGCGCGATGCAGCCGGGGCAGTGGAATTTATCGAGGAAGCCGTGCGAATCAGTGTTTCCGCCGCCGAGAAACGCTGTCAGCGATGCAACGCGCAAGTTACGACTGACGAATTTGGGCGCTCGCAACAGGCATTCCAGCGCGTATTCTGCGACCGGTGCTTCGACGAGGTATTCCTTGAGCGGCGAAACTTCGAGGCGCAGGTCGAGATCAACAAGACCATTGAGGCACGGGACGGAACGGTAGTGCAGTCCGAAGGAGAAAGGCGCATCGCGACTTGGCTTACGGCGCACGGCCTTGGGTATCGCTACGACGGCAAGTTCCGCATCATTGCCGAGTTCCAGATCAGGCCCGACTTTTATCTGCCCGAGCTCGATGTCTACGTTGAGTACTGGGGACTCGACACACATCAGTACAAGATGAGCATGTATAAGAAACAGACTCTCTACCAACAAGAAGGCAAGCGCCTGATCTCCGTGTATCCACACGACCTTCCAGCCCTGGACAGGCTGCTGTCAGACAAATTGCGCATCTTCGGATTTTATCCCGACGTTGACGCGCGAAGCAAAGTCAGCGGATTGGATGAGTAAGTTGAATAAACCCCGCAGTCGGGAGGAACGAAGGGCGTTAAGAATTTTCGACCAGCTCCCATGCCAGATCGTGGTTTCAATTTTTGACCTCGCGTCGACTATTGATTCAATCTTCCCGTAGTACACACTCACTTCCGATGGATTTTAAGGACACGGCGCAATCGGAAAGTCGGCGATCGTTTCTCAAACGCGCTACATTGACCGCCGGCGCTGTGGTCACGGTTCCTCATTTCGGATTGTCAAAACTTAACCCAAAAACCGGCTCTGCAAACAGGCCAAACGTCCTCATGATCGTATTCGACGACATGAACGACTGGACCCCGCTGCTCAGCGATACCCGTGTCTACACTCCGAATCTCGAACGACTGGCCAAGCGCAGCACCGTGTTTACACGCGCCTATTGTTCGGCCCCAGCCTGTGGCCCGTCCCGCACGAGTTTTCTGACCGGCATACGGCCGTCAACTTCGGGCGTATATTTCAACAACCAATCCTACCGCGACGCGGGCGGTTGGTTAGGCGAGGTCGTCAACCTTCCGCAGCATTTCAAGGCCAACGGCTACCTCGCGGCCGGTTACGGCAAGATCTTTCACGGGAGGTACCAGGACCGGGACGCCCATTCCTGGAGCGACGGTTACTACGCCGGACAGGGAAGCGAGAGGGGACTTTACGCGGAAGCGGAATCCGTCACGAGCATTGATCCGGTCTGGCCTTATTCCTGGGGCGCGCTACCCGATAGCTGGGATCGGGAAGACCCAGACAGGATGCAGCAGGACACCCGCTACGCCATACGGACGGCTGAAGTGATCGAAACGGTTCAGGATACTCCTTTTTTCGCCGCGCTCGGCATTTTTCGGCCGCATTCCAGATGGTTCGTACCCAAGCGTTACTTCGATCTATATCCGGTAAGCGAACTCAGGACACCATCCGGCTACACCGACGGTGATCTTGACGATCTGCCGCCTCCGGCCCGGTGGCTGGCGAGCCGCAATGTTACGCCCGACACACATCGCACACTCGTCGAAAAAGGCCTCTGGCTGCACGCAATCCAAGCCTACTGCGCATCGATTTCGTACGCAGACGAGCAAATCGGGCGCGTTCTCGACGCCCTGGAAGCCTCGCCGCATAATTCCAACACCATTATCGTTTCGTGCAGTGATCACGGTTATCATCTCGGAGAAAAAGAGCATTGGAACAAATTTACGCTCTGGGAGCGAAGTGCGCGTGTGCCGCTCCTCGTGTCCGTGCCGGGACAGACACAGAGAGAACCATCCGACTGTTCGACGCCTGTCAGTCTCATCGATATCTATCCAACATTGACTCGTTTGTGCGGTCTTCCGCATCCGACTTCCCACCGGCTTGAAGGCGAGGACATATCCCCAATGACCAGAAAACCAAGAAAGGGACGCCGGTCCCCCGTTCTTACAACCTACGGTCGCGGCAACCATTCGTTGAGATCACCTCGTTGGCGGTATATCCGGTACGCGGACGGAAGCGAGGAACTGTACGACCACAGCGACGATCCGCACGAGTGGCGGAATGTCGCCTCCAAAGGGGAGCATCGGCGGGTTATTAACCGTTTGCGGCGGTTTCTTCCTGCTGAAGATGCCGCCGGCATACCTCGCGATCCCAATCGCGTGGTGGAATGGCTCGATGATGACCTGTTCCGCGCATCCTTCAGCCCACGAAACGACTTATGAAAACCGTTCTTGCTGCGATTGCTGTCGGTCTCGCGGTCTGGACCATCATCGCTAAACTGCTGGTACCTCCGAGCCCAAGCGCCGGCGAAAACGCCATCGTCTACGCCACTAACAGCACGCCCGCCCGGGCGGACCAAATCGCGGCTTTCAACCAGGCCAACCCCGACCTCAAAATCATTGCGGATTTCGCCAACTTCGGCGACTTCCGCAAACTGATCCTGCAGTGCAGCAGCGGTGTCGGGCCCGATATGTTTGAGTCCTTTTACGACGCCTACATTCAAGCCGGTTCCGAGACGGGCATTGTTCTTGAACTCGACCCCTACCTGGACCAATACGGCCTTGAAATCGACGATGCGACCGCGTGACCCGGGCTGCGCGAACAGGTGAGTTTTGACGGTAAACAGTACGGCGTGCCGCTCTCGGTTAACGGGCGAATTCTGTTCTACAACAAGAATATCTTCGATCGGTTCAATGTTCCCTACCCCGAGGCTCCGTTGACGTGGCGCGAGTTTATTGAAATCGCAAAGAACGTCACCTACATGGCCGAAAATCCCTACGACTCGATTTACGGGATCGTCAAACTCGGCCACACCGACATCTTTCACACCCTGCGCGGGGAATTCTTCTCGCCGGACGGTACCGAAGTCCTGGTGGACAGCGATGCCATGGTACGGGCCGTCCAGCTCTACCGCGACCTCGCCGACGTGCACGGCGTGCGGTTGAATGCAGACGAATTTGCCGAATTGACGGGCCGAAGCGGGGGTGATGTCTCCCAGGAACTCTTCGCCCAGGGGAGGTTCGCCATGATCGTGCGCCCGAAATCGCTCCTCGCCTACCTCCGCCAGGCAGTCGACCATCAGCGGGACCAGCTCGAGAAATGGCAAGCGGACCCTGACCGCGGGAACAAGCCGCGCCCCGAGGTCATCCGAGTGGGAGCGACTCTCATGCCGCACTTTGAGGGTTTGCCCCCGGCAATCGGGGTGGGCGCCCGTTCCGTGGCGGTGAACCGGCAAAGCACGAAACGCGAAGCCGTCCTGCGGTTCCTTTCGTTTCTCAGGAGCGAGGAATACTGCCGGATCGTAAACCAGACCCTCGACTACCTGCCACCCATCCCGGAATTCGTCGACGCCGGCCTATCCCCAGGTTATCCCGAATTGTCCGAAATCAAAGTACACCGGGCCAACGTGGAGTCGCTCGCCTACGGCTACAGCCCGCGCAAGAGCCCGTTTCTCTCCGTTATCGACCTGAATCGGGTCATCACCAGGCATCTTGAGCGGTTGAATGCCAACCCCGCGCTCGACACGCGCGAAGCGCTACGTCAGGCGAAGCAAGAAGCCGAAGCGCTGATCGCATTGAACCTGTCGCGTAACCCGGGGTTGCGAAAGCGTTACCAGGACCTGGTTGAGTCGCGCCGCCGGGCCGAGGAAATCGCAAGCCTTGGCCCTGCCGGAAAGGGGTCGTCTCCATGACCACTCGCAGCAAAGAAACGCTTATCGCCATCGGGTTCCTGGCCCCGAATTTCCTTGGGTTTCTGGCCTTTACGTCAGTGCCGGTCATCATGAGTTTTCTCGGCAGCTTTTCCACATGGAGCCTGCAGGTTTCCGTGCCGCTGGAGTTTGTCGGTCTGGAGAATTACAAGCGACTCTTTCAAGATCGCTATGTCCTCTTTTATTTCTTTAACACGATTTATCTACTTTCCGCCTTGCCCCTGTCGATCTTCGGTTCCCTTCTTGCCGCGGTCTACTTGAGCGAGAAGTTCGAATTTCGGGATCCCTCCCGGAACCGGAGCTCCGCCATCATCTGTCTGGCGATCGCATTATTCTCCACCGCCGGATTGGCCCTCGCCGGCTACGCGGACGTTGGTTATTTCCTCTGCGCGCTCGGTCTGATCATCGCTCTGGGATTTCGCTTCGGTTCGGTCAGTTACCGCACGGTCTTCTACCTTCCTCATTTCACCGCCGGCGCCGCCACGATTCTGCTCTGGGCGCAGCTCTACAACCCGGATTTTGGATTTATCAACATGGTCCTTCGATCTATCACCGGCTTTTTCGGTCTCGACGTGGACATGCCCACCTGGCTGCGCAGCACGAAATCGCTCCTCGGTTTCCTCCCGCTGCCCGACTATTTCAATAACGGCGGCTTCGGCCTCGGCGCCCGAGAGGCGATCATGATCATGGGCCTGTGGGCCGGCATCGGTGGCACACACATGCTGCTCTACCTCGCCGGTATCGCTAATATCCCGCCGGAACTCTACGAAGCGGCGGATATCGACGGCGCCAACTGGCTCCAGAAACTCCGCTACATCACGATCCCGCAACTCGCCCCGGTGACGTTCTTTCTCGTTGTTACCGGAGTCATCGGCGGTTTACAGGGCGGGTTCGAAGCGGTCCGTCTCATGACCGGCGGCGGTCCGGGCACCACCACCACCCTCGTTTACTATATCTACCAACAAGGCTTTGAACGGCTGGACCTTGCCTACGGATCCGCTATCGCCTGGGTTTTGTTTGTCATCATTTTCGCGCTCACCCTGGTCAACTGGCGCTACGGCCGCGAAGCGCACGACTTCGTTTAGAGTCAAACCTTTAGCTATTTTGAACAGGACAGAGGCTTTGAACGGCTGGACCTTGCCTACGGATCCGCTATCGCCTGGGTTTTGTTTGTCATCATTTTCGCGCTCACCCTGGTCAACTGGCGCTACGGCCGCGAAGCGCACGACTTCGTTTACCCCCATGCTCAGCACCTCCTTGCGCCCCTTCGCCGAAGCATATCCGTCATCGGTGCTGATCAGTTCAGCAATGACACCGGTGCGCTTGATCGAATCGCCGATGGCCGGCGCCAGCTCAATGGAGTCTGCCGCATTGCCTTGCGGTACGATCAGGCTGGTGACAAAACCGTTTTCGCTGCGAACCAGTTGTGGCTTGTACCCGATAGAGTCAAGGCAGTGAATCCATCGACAGGCCCTCTTCAAGATGGCTCAGTTCCCCCGTTAGTGAGTCGGCCGCCTTGCGGCCCCGCTTGAGCATCGTCAGCTTCCCGAAATCGTCCCATTGCTCCTGGAGGATAAACCCAATCTGTTTACGGAGAGGAAAAGGGAAAAAATCTCACGCAAAGCCGCAATCCCACTGAGCGGGAAGATGAGTCAGCAACGAATGAATGAAGGGCTCCCTTTCGCTTTCCAATTTCACTCTTTCCATCCGTGGTACAGCGGAGCCATCCGTGGGTTACTCCTCTTCTCTCATCCCTCTTCGTTTATCTCTGTTTCCTTCTGTTCAAATCTTTTCACTACGGAAGGACCTTCCAATTTGGTTCCGAATTTAATGCGCTAAGAAATCAATGAAGATAATGCTCAAACATCTTCTCATGGTCTTTTTCGCGGCCCTCTTGATTTTTCCGTTTCTCTGGATGCTTGCGGCCAGCCTTAAGTCGCGGCCGGAGATTTTCTCCCTGAAGTTGCTGCCGGAATCGGCCCAGGTCGAGAATTTCGGCGTGGTCCTGCGCATGGCCCCCGAACCCTACACGAAGAAGTTCCTCGATCTGGATTTTCCCAAATGGTACTTCAACAGCCTTTTCGTCGCTTCCTGGGTGACCGCACTGCAGGTATTGACCAGCGCAATGGCCGCCTACGCCTTCTCGCGCATCCATTGGCCGGGACGCGACAAGGTTTTCCTCCTCTACCTCTCGACTATGATGATTCCCGGGATCGTGCTGCTCATTCCGAATTACCAAATTATGGTGGGCCTTGGTTTGGTCAACACCTACACCGGTCTGATCCTGCCCCAGGCTTTCACCACCTTCGGCACGTTCTTGCTCAGGCAATTCATGCTCACTTTACCGAGCTCCTATGATGAGGCCGCCAAAATGGATGGCGCCAGCCACCTGCAGATTTTTCTCGACGTCATCCTACCACTGTCCCGGCCAGGATTGGTGACCCTCGCCATCCTCACTTATCTGGGCAATTTTCAGAGTTTCTTCTGGCCCCTGGTGATGATCAAGGACGACTACCTGCGCACCCTCCCCATCGGCCTCATGAGCTTTCGATCGGACTACGCCGCCCAGACCGAGTTGCTCATGGCGGCCACCGTGATGTATGTCCTGCCGCTAGTGGTCTTTTTTGTTTTCATGCAGAAACAGATCGTGGCGGGTATCCAGCTCGGCGGGGTCAAAGGATAACCGGCGCTGGCGCGCCGGTTATGGGAAACTGCTTCGCAGTTTCTTGAGGCGAAGGCCTGTGGACGCCCTACTCTGATTCCTCGCCGCCGCGTTGGGCGAGATACCGTTTAAGAAAAACAAGATCGGCGGCATCTTTTTCCCTATGGGTTGCTCTTTTCATGCGGAATAGAAGACGAGGCGACGCGAATGGGATGGGGACTCCTTTGACCTGACGGATAACAACATCGCGCGCCGCTTCCGCGTAGTCGATTCCGCATGCGCTCTTCATAAGATCGACCACCACTTCGTCTGCGACACGGACAACCTCGTAACTGTTGATCTCGCCGATCTTCAGCTCCCTGACAGCTCGATCGGGAAGGATCTCCAGTGCCTCAAGCACGCGGGCTTCGTTTTCCGGATCGGTCGCCACCAGGAGATCGATATCGACTGTGGCTCGCGGGAATCCAGCCATGATAATCGCGAATCCTCCGATTACCATGTAATCGGCCTCCAGTTCGTTGAGACGCCGGCAGATCAGAACGAGATCGTCTTCGCGCGGAGCACGCGACTCTAGCTCGTCGTCGGCTCCCGTTTCCTGCGCCTTGCCAGCATCGCCCACATCCATTCGTCGGCTTCCTCGTGAGAATTGAACCGGTATACTCCCTTCGGCACTAGGCCCATGCGTTGGGAACGGTAGAGCGCCACCACGGTGTCCTGGAGGTCCATACCCGCACTGAAGGAATCGCGCGGCGGCCTTCGTTTCCCTACCACCTTCGCAACCGGGTCTTGTAAGTTGATCAAGGGATCCATTCGCCTGCCCACCATTGTCTGCGCCATTCCATTCTTGCAAGACTAATTCATGCACGGCCTCGACTCGAACCCACCCTTTTTCGCGCTGTTTCGCATATTTAGTCCGCTTATTTCGCAGATTAAGCGGACTAGAAGCCGAAAATTGCAAGACCCTGCCCTATTGCAGGGCCGCTGAGCGCGATCGGTAGCGAGATTTTCGGGTTAAGGGTAGGTTTTCCGGGACCGCATCGTAATCACGAATTGGAGTAACAACATCCGGATCCAAATCGGTTTCTTATTCCTAGCACCGAGCCTCTAATTCTTAATGATAATTCGCTATTATTTTCAATTTATTGAAAATAAAAAATAAGGATCGACCGCCAATGGGAAACACGTTTGTAGCACTCTGCCGTCCGGCAGAACGCGGGACCAACCTCGGAATGCAAACTACCCAGCGAGTTGACGCTCACTCAGCGCTTTCGCCCGCGTGCTTTTGACCCGAAATCCGATTCCCCGGCGGTGACGGTCGCTGCGATTCGGATCCGTGCGGTGGATGGTCATAAAATGGTGCACCGCGATGTCTCCGGGTAGAAGCAGAATGGCGGCTTCATTTGCTCTGTCCTGATCAGTATAATCTTTGACCACTCTACTGAAACCTGAGTGTGGCGATTCCTCGTGTTCGCGAAGCGGTCCTCGATGCGAACCGCGAACGTAACGCAAACAGGCATTACCCTCGTCGACTGTGTCCAGTGCGATCCAAAAGGTGAGCACTTCGGGAGGTTCAAATGGGTCAAATACGTTGTCCTGATGAGCCGGCGTGGGTGACCCAATCCGAGGCGGCTTGTCAAACCATTGCACAAAGGCGAGTTCAACCTCGGGATAGTGCAACAGCGCACGTGATAACTCCCTGAGGCGATCATTTCCGATGAAGAATTCTCGGAAAAACGGGTCGTGTTTTTCCATCAGCCGCATCGACTTCAGGCTATCCGGAACTGAAGGATTTTCGTATCCAGCGGGCGCACCATCAGGAAGCCGAACGGCTCGGTAGCGTTCAATTTCACCATTCAGACGCTTAATTACTGAGGCATCGAAGAATTGCCGAAGAATCACAAAACCATCGCGATCAAACGCGGCAGAGAGAGTATCCATATTTTCCTGCACTACTCGATCCTGAATGTCTATCATCTCACCTTCACAGATGAAAATGTCTGCTCTCCAGGTTACCTTTCAATAATGGGCTCTCTAATCGTCGATTCACCCGGGTAAAGAATCCGGCGAATGAGAGCAAAGATCAACCGGCAGGCGTCTTTGCGCGTAACAGATTCCTCCTCGTTCCATCCTATCGCCTCCGCCTCACGACCTACGAGCGAATCCGGCAACCCGCGATAAGCCGCCTCTTTTTCCAGGAGAGTCAGAAATTCGGCAACACTAACGGCCGGATCGGAATCGCCGGCTACCCGGTGAACCGCTCCTGCGACTGCGTGCGAATCGCAATTTCCCTGGCATAAATCGGCAAAAGCGTGCGCCCATTCCCGCGCCACCGGACCAGTCAGAGGCGCCTCCGGCCGCGCATCATATTCGTCGAAGAACCCCTTCGTTCCGAGATACTGAACAGCGGGCACCCACGGCTCTTCCGTAGCCATATCGAACTCGTTGAAGAACGACACCATGATCCGATTTTCCACCAGGCGGAATTGGAGGTGCTCCGGGTCGAGTTCTCCGGGCGTTGTTCCGAGCTGAAGCGAGAGCGCGGCCGCGTGGGCGGCGACCTCCCCCAAGGGCATCCACACCGGCTCCAGCCGGACCGTGCCCCAGGCCACGTGGGTGGCCGAGAGGCAAACCGGTACGATCAGGTTGTCGATATCCCTCGGCAAGAGGGAGCGATAGGGAATCTGTCCCGGGCGTGTCTCTTCGGTCAGCAACAGGACACCGTCGTGGAGGCTTCCGGGCACCATCTCGGTAGTGCAATCGTGGGAATCCATGGGCCACTCGGTGACTCCGACGGAATCGCTGTGCACGGGCGCCCGGCCATACCCCTCCGCCAGTGTGGCATCCTGTTCCCGGAAGACATAACGGCCCCGGATGCGACGTGCTTCCCGGACGTAGATTTCATACGGGATGTTGTCGTTATCCGGATAAAGGGTCTTGTCCAGCCCCCACTGCAGATTCCGCTCCCGGATGGCTTCCGGAACCGAGTCGTCGTTCTGAATAAAATAAAAGTACCCGTGCATGTGGTCCGCGTGCGCCTTCAGGATTTCGCGGCGTCCTTGCCAGTCAGCTTCCGGATATTCATGGTTCCCACCTGGGTAACAGTGATATTGCCCGCCCATCCCGACTTTCTCCACCCCGTTGTAAAGGGCGTCGGATTTGATGGGAAAGGATTTCTCCAATCTGGCCTGTTCGCTCCCCGTAATCCCGGCATAACGTTCCCGGTCGTAATTGTCCGGACGCGTGATGGGGCGCCTTTTCTCCGGGTCATTCGTGGGGGCCATCCGATAGTTATAGGCCTGAATCGCGCCATCGCCCTCACCCGTGCTGCCTGCGAATATCTGCTTATTGGTGAGGCGGAATATCCGCGTGTTAATCAGCCCCTCGGCCGCCTCCCGGGGGAAGTGTCCGTCTTCTCCCCTCCACGTAATCGCGCCAGATTTTGCCTGCGTGGGGCTCGCCGAATGCCTGCCGGGACTCCCTTCCCACCCGGTATTCCACGCCCGCGACCGCCGCGAGGTCGCCCTCGTAGGTGGCATCCACGAAGATCCGTCCGCAATACCGTCGGCGCTTCCCATTCGCCAACTCGCTCAGGAAGACCGCCGTCAAGTGCCTGCAGGACCGTTCCACGGCTACGGGAATCACCCCGCTCAAAAGCGACAACTTCGGTTCCGCTTCAATCCACTCGCGGAACACCGTTGCCGCCGCCTCATTGCGAATACGCGGACGGGCGCTCGAATCGAGCCGGTCACCGTAAAACGTTTCGCGGTAGCGGTCCGAGTCTTCGCCGTATTTGCATTTGTTGAAGTCCCGAATGCGCTCCAGGAACTCCGCGAAAAGTGGAGCGCGGTTGCCCTCGTATATTGTGTCGAGGACACTGCCGCCATTGACGAAAAATCCGCCCGGGCGCTCGTTCCAGTTTGTCAATAGGACCGTCAAACCGGCCCGAGCCGCCGCGACCGCACAGGAGATTCCCCCGGGCGTGGCGCCCACTACGACGAGGTCGAAATCGTTTTTATCCATCGCTTGTCCTTTTTCGCATTCCCCTCACCCCGAATTCACCCGATCAACCGACCAACACGTGGGCCGGATCTCCTGGTCCCAATCGACTTTCGCATTTTCCTTCCGGAGGCGGTCCCGCAATGCTCCCACGTCGATCCGGGCAAAAGCAGTTCCGTTTTCAGCCGCCATCGCAGCCGCCAGTCCGGCGGCGTGGCCCATGGCGTAACACGCGCCCTGTTCCCGCAACGGCCCGAGGACGTGCCGCTCCACACTGATTGCCCGGCCCGGGCAGATTATGTTCTTTATTGGCTGAGGAACCATCACGCGGTACGGTATGGGCGTGTAGTTCCTCTTCCGCTCTATGCCGTGCATTGTCTGGATACTCGGTTTTTTCGGGTCCGGCAGGTCCCACCCATAACCACTGAATCCAATCGTGTCCGGGAAATTGCGGCCTTCAACGAGGTCCTCGACCGTCATCACGAAATCGCCCACGATTCGCCGCGTTTCGCGGATTCCCAGCACCGGCGCCACCAGCTTGATGCGCGCCTTCGCGAATCCCGGAAAGTGTCGCTTCATGAGATCGAAGAGCCGGTTAACCTCCCGCCTGCCCTGCATCATGCCCCGCGAAATCGAACGGCCATCCGTTCCGTCAACGTCGCAGATGCGGGTCGTATTGACCATGAGTGTGCCCTTGTCCGTCAATTGCACGGTGATAAAGATCTCGTAGGGGAAATCCCATTCACCGCGCCGGCGAAGGTCTTCAATCAAATTCCGGAACCGATTCTCCTCGGTGTCGTGGATGTATTCGGAAAGCGCGTCCTGATCCACATTTTCGACATGAAAGATCAATGAAGCCGGTGTCATAAGGCCGTCTTCGGCGCGCCCCTTGACGACTTCGCACCCGGCTCGCGCCGCCACGTCCCCGTCTCCCGTGGCGTCGACAAACACCCTTCCCGTAACCGCCTGCAGCCCCGATTTGTTCGAGACCACTATCCCGCCCAGTCGTTCACCGCCGCCAGGATCCGGAAGGACGTCCACGACGCTCGTAAAGTACAACACATCAACCCCCGCCTCGAGCATCTTCTCATCCAAAAGAATCGCCATCTGAATGGGGTCGAACGGAACGCCGTAGGTGAGGTTGCTCACCTTCCCCGTCCAACCGTGAGGATTGAATTTGCCCGGCGTCTCGATGGTGTCGGGATTGACGGCTCCGCCCCGCGCCGCCAGTTCCTCAGTAATCTCCTTGAAAATTCCCGCCACGCAGACCTGGTTGTCGTTCGTTCGGCTGGCCAGCAGGTGCGACACGCCCGCCGACGTCCCCACCCCGCCCATTTGGCCCGTACCTTCAACCAACAAACGTCTTCTTCCCGGCGCGCCGCGCAGCCAGCGCCGCCGGGATACCGGAGGGTCCGCCCCCGCAAACGATCACCTCGTATTCGTCGAGTAACGGAAGGGATCTGTGATAGGTAACCGATTCCATGGCGACGTGCATTCGAAAAATAGGCCATCCCAAGGAGGAAATCGATTCGACGCTTTTCAATTGGTAGGCTGGGAGTACCAGTTAGTCCGCAAATCTCACAAACCGGGCGGATACCCTCATCATCGTCATCATAATCTTTATCATCATCTTCTTTCCGAACATGCGTTTGAGGCGGACGAGCGCATGTTGACGCTGAGATCCACTTCGGATTCCTCGCGCAACGCCGGGTAAAACCCAAATATCGCCTGCGTCTCCGAAGTTCCGCTTGTCTTCAAGGTCATAACACCGTCGTCCAGGGTACAGCTGGATTCATCCCAAAGGTAGGAACTGGGCTCGTAGTCAAAAACCTCGTCCGGGTCCCAGACAAACGCGTAGCTCGCCGGCGTTCCCCATCGATTCCGGTAGGTCGCGAGCAACCTGCCCGACCGCAGCATGCGCACGATCACCCGCTGGCCGTAGATCGGCGACAGGGTCGGATGCTCCCAGGTGCGCCCGCCATCATAACTGTGCACGAACCGGCTGGGCTGCCCGAAGCGACCGCCACCGAACCCGATGCGCGTCACCGCCAGCAGATGACCGGGTTCCAACTCCACCACGCCGGTCTCGCAATCGCTTTGGAACGGCGCGTCGGTTATCAGCGACGTTCGTTCCCAGCTCTTTCCTCCGTCGTCGGAAAACACGGCCCGATTGCGATAATAGACATCGCCCCAGGGCAATGGTCCATCTTTCAGCAAGTCCGAACGCGCCGATTCGGTTCGGGTATAGAGGAGCGTCCCGTCGTGCAATTCGGTGATATATCCCGGTTCGCCGCCGACCTCGTCACATTCTACCGGCTCGCTCCAGGATCTGCCGTTGTCGTCGCTCCAGAACAGGTAATTCCACATCCCGCGGGGCGGGCGCTCCTGCCATTTTGCAAGCGGCGGCCAATCGTCATGGGAGGTGCGGTGGCCGAATCACGAGGACGATTACGAGAAGGATTGAGCCTATCCCGCTGATGCAGTAGCCATACCACTGTTCCTTGTGGTGATCGATCGATGAAGGAGGAAAGCTCAACCGAGTCTCTGTTCGATCAGGGGAGCGAGGCTCACTGACAAGCACGGTTTTCTTCAGGGATTGCGGACACGTGGTGTTTTCTGATTAGACACGCAATAGCGAGAGTGATGACCAGAATTGAACAACTGACCAGGAGGATGATTCCTTTCCCGGTACTTAGCATAACGAGAATTTAGATAGTCGAAACGCTGCGATCAATCAGGTATCATCGGAAATCTAAATTCGGTCAGGTTAGTTTTTCAGATGTTTGAAGTAGAGGGTGCTCGTTCAGAGGGAGTTTCTCTTACGATTCGCTTCGTAACACAGTTTCGGATAATTGAAGCTATCTGATCGTCAGGATCATCGATCACCAACTGATTCGCAGACCCGTCGTCCAGCCCCAGCCATCATATTCTCCACCGTCATTCGCTCCGTCGTTCAAGGTGGCATATTGGATCCCGCTCTGTAACTTCAGCAAATGGCCGTAAAGAAGCCAGTTCAGCCCGAGATAGAATTCGTTGTATTCGTCGCCGCGACCGGAAACGATTCGGTTCTCATAACGGGCTAGCCGGACTCCGTTTTCCTGCGAACTGTTCAGATAGGTGTAACGCCCCACAATCTGAACCTTGCCGCTTATATTGTAAGACGGCATCGCCACCAACCCAAACAGATCACTCTGACCTCGGTATCCCTCCCCGAGCGTCAAGTCCGACCGGAATCCCCACATTCCCGTGGCGTAACGGAAATTCAGCGAAGCGATGTGCCCCAGCGGACGCGTAAACGTGTTGTTCTCATCCGGGTCCTGATAGACGTAATCCAATGACAAAAGAGCTTCTTCAACGTCCCAGGCATCTGTGAAATCATAGCCGATCGAGACGAGCAAGAAGTAACTCCCGTCAAAGTGACCGAATTCGCGTGAAGCGCTTCCCGCGGAGAATATGCCGGTTAGATAATTCCAGGATTCCATCCGGCCGCCAATCGTTATCCCAGGCATATATTGTTGGGGAAACCACAGGTTATTCGACAAGTTGCTCCGGTCGATGGTGAGCAGCTTTTTCGACGAGGTCGCGCCATCCAGGGTGAACCGGACGCCCTGTTTCCCGATCTTCATCGTGAAGGTATCACTTGGCGACCAGGCAACGTAAGTATCAGTCAGGCGCTTATAGAGCGGGTCCGCATTCTCCAGATCGAGATCCACCTCTGAACGCAGCGTAATCGAATCAAGCATCTTTACCTCGAAACCAAGCCTGGTCCTGCGTACCACCCAGTCTGCGTAATCTCCCTGCTCGGCATCAAATGTCGCGTAATCAATTTGTTCGCGGCCAGTTACGACGAACGACTGCAGTAGAGAATTCTTCTCGTCTTTGTAGATCTCAGCGAGACTCCATATCTGCTCGTAGACGCTCTTTGGTTCCGTCTCTACGGCAGGTGGTGGCGCACCCTTCTCCGTGTCCGGACTTTCAGCTATCGCGATGCTATATGGCAGACATGCCGCCGTCAGCATCCGCATAAATCGGTAACGAGAGCCCTGCATAGTGCCTAACGAATTACTGCGGTGGATGCGGTAAACCGTGCCCCTGAGCCTTGGCGTTTAAAGTTTCCTTCTGAATTTAGTGAAAAAAAGTGGTCTAGCAGCCTGTCGGAATGAAGCCGAGTAAACCCTTCGAAAGAATTAAACTTGCGATTGCATAGTGCCTTTAGAGGGGCAATATAGTGAGGTCTGAATTTTACCCGTCACCAGCAGAATGTGCTCAGGTCTGTGGCCGCCGGCGATGCCGGTATCACGACAAAGCGGATCCGCCAGCAATTTGCCCTTGGCGACAGCGGTACCACCGCGAACGCTGCCGCTGCTCTGGTGGAAGCAGGGACACTGATGAAGACGCCCGAAAGCGCCGTGGGGTATACCTTTGACAATCCCTTTTTCCGCGGATGGGTTGTACAAAATACCCTCGCCGATCTCGGAATGACCTAGTATCCCAGCCCGCGCAAATACTCCCGCATCCCGCGACTGCGGCGTGCTTCCTCGAAGGCCGGTTCGCCGGACGGAGGGGGCGTTCCGGGACACGACGTGACCCAGCTGATCGTAGCCGATCTCTTCCAATTTCCGTAATACTCCTGCGAAATCGAGACACTCCGCCTCTCCCACAGGCACCCAAGTCGGATTGTACTTTCCTTTTTCCCGCACGGTGCAGGATGAGTAGTCCTGGAGATGAATATAGTTGAGCCGGTCACGGAAATCCTCGATCGCCTGCACCGGGTCGTAACCCCACAGTTCCGCGTGCGAGACGTCGATGCAGAGCTTTGATTTCTCCAGAAAGCTCATATAGAACTTCCACTCCTCGATCGAATCCACGAGCATATTTGTGTGGATGTGGTAAGACAATTCGAGTCCGTAACCACTCGCGTACTCCGCCCATGTTTCAGCATCCTCGGCCGCTCGTTGAATATCATCACGACTAACGATGGAATTCTTCGGTCTGCGACCACTCATGTACATGAAGCAATCGACTCCCATGGCAGCGGCGAAATCCATTCTCCGCTTGTTTCGCTCGATGTTCTCCGATTCGCGATTGTCAGGCGACCCGGCCGCCGTGTACACCACCATCGGCATACCCGTATCCTCGCATATCCGCTTGAGATGTTCGGGAGGACCCAACGCTTCCTGCCCCATCCTACCCTCCCAACCCTCCCAGCCGGCTTCCTGTAGTTCTCGCAGAGCGGGTTCCAGATCCGCGTTCCGCCAATGCAGGGTGGCGTATCCCAGTTTAAAGGTTCTCATTTGAAAGAATGTCGCTCAAATGTTATACCCCACCAGGCGCGTTGCAAGCCGTCCCTGGCGGGCGGCGAACGACCAGCTGGGAATCTACTCTACAGGAGTATCCTACTTTTCGTTCTCGTAATCGTCCTCATGCTCGTCCTCGATTCGCTCTGCTCAGAACGTCTGGCTAAGATTGCTTCGCTCCGAGGGATCCCGCTCACGGGGATTCTCGAAACAGGTCAAGAATCAAAGCTGACGCTCGATCAAAGTAAAATGGAGAGTAGTAAGAGTGATTTCTCGGATAGATCGTTCGATAAAGATCGCTGCGCTCCGAGGACGAGGACGAGCACGATAACTTCATCGGCGCTCCGATCCGGCCGAAAGTTGCTGCCCTGCGATAGCGTTAGTCCATCGCCCGGAGACCGGCTTCCACATTGAAATTTCAAGCCAGACTGTAAGACCACACCCCAATGAGAACTTGCAAGGGGAGGATCATTCGGACATTTCCTGAGAGCGATTACCATGCAGTTGATCAGATACGAGGATGCGGAATCGTTCCTGGGTGATTCGCAACTGGAGTTGGAGAAGCGCGAGGCCGCGCATAACCTTATACTGGGTCTCGCCCTCCGCCTTCGGGAAAGTCCAACTGCATCGAATAACCCCCCGTTCTTTGCCACGGTGCAAAGCGACGACGGAGTGTTGGTTACAGTACTTATGACTCCGCCTAATCCGTTGGTATTGTCCACTATGGGGTCCGATGACACTAAAACTCTGGAATTCGTCATCGAATATTTGCTCACCTCCGATCTTATTGTGTCCGGCGTTATTGCACCGAACGCAGTAGCCGAGTCGTTTGCCCGGATGTGGAATCAGACTTCAGGGAAACCCGTCCGAATCGGCATGCGGCAGCGCCTCTACAAGTTGACGAAGCTTCGACAAGTACCGATTCCGGACGGCGGGTTCCGACGAGCGCGAGATACGGATCTCGATACGGTCAGTCGTTGGATGGCAGCCTTCGCTACGGAAGTCCTACAAGAAGACGCACTTGACAAGGCACGAAAGACCGCAAAGCGGCGCATCGACCGTGGAGAGATCTACTTCTGGGAGGATAACGAACCGAGGAGCATGGCGGCGAGCACACGGGCTACGCAGCGTGGAATCGCGATAGGTGCCGTCTACACGCCTCCAAAGTGGCGCCGGCAGGGGTTTGCAACCGCATGTGTTGCCCGGCTGAGTGAACATCTTCTAAAGGACGGGCAATCCTTCTGCGTCTTGTTTACCGACTTGGCAAATCCGACGTCGAACTCCATTTATGCGCGGATCGGGTATAAACCAGTCTGTGACTTCACTTTGTATCACTTTGGGAGCGACAGCGTCTGACAAGACTCCCAGGGAACTCGATCCGAATTCAACTGAATCCACACATTCCATATGAATGAGAAAACGCATCACCCAAAGACATAGGAGTCTCCCTTGAAAACAGCACAAAAGAAAGGTCACAGATGAGCCGATTTCAGTTCTGCTTGAATACGAGCACGATCCGGAGTGAAGGGGCGTCTGTCCTGGATGCGATTGATACGGCAGCGGACGCCGGATTCGATGGCCTGGAACCGTGGGTCAACGAGCTTGACCAGTGGGTCGAAAACGGCGGTTCGCTCGAAGAGATCAAAGATCGAGCCGAGTCTCGCGGCATCCAGATCGTGAACCTGATCGCGTTCCCCGAGTGGGCAGTCCCGGAGGACGACTGTCGGGCGAAAGGTCTCGAAGAAGCTGAGCGCTGCCTGAAGATGGCGCATGCGCTGGGCTGTCCTTACCTGGCTGCCCCACCCTTTGGCATCCACGATCGCAAGGTGGACCTGTATCAGGTCGCCGAGCGGTTCGCCGTCCTGGTCGACTTGGCTGCAGAGTATGGTGTCACCCCGCTCCTCGAATTCTGGGGGATCGCGAAAACGTTGGGGACGACGGGCGAGGCCCTCTTTGTCGCGGCGGAGTGTGGGCGATCAGGCGTGCAGCTTCTGGCCGACGTCTACCACATGTATAAGGGGAGCGATCACTACTTTGGGTTCGAGCACTTCGGAGCAGGCCGGTTGGGGCTCGTTCATGTGAATGACTATCCCGAAATACCCGGCCGAGACTCGTTGACGGATGCCGATCGTGTCTATCCCGGGGATGGATTAGCCCCATGGGATCGGATCGTGGGGAGCTTGAATGCGATTCAATACGAGGGTATGCTTTCCCTGGAGCTGTTCAACCAAAGCTACTGGGACCAGGGCCCGGATACGGCCGCGCGCGAGGGCCTTGAGAAGCTGAGGAAGTGTGTGGGTCTTACAAATCCGGTGAATACACCTTCACCCGCCTCCCTTGTCGCCCCCGAGTGTCCCGTCCTTGCGGACGAAGTCGCGGAATATCGAAAGCGTAACTCCAAATCGGATGCGCTCTATCAAGAGGCACGGCAATTCCTGGCGGGGGGGAACTCCCGGCTGACGGCATTTTTCCGCCCTTTTCCCTTTTACGTGAAACGTGGGGATGGATACCTGCTCTACGATGTCGACGGAAATTCGCGTATCGATTTCTACAATAACGCGTCATCTCTGATACTCGGCCACGCCCACCCGGCCATTACGGCCACGCTGACCGATCAGGCCGTTAGAGGTACCGCCTTTACCCATCCCACGAGGCCGGAGATAGATCTGGCTGAGCTTCTTGTCGAAGAGATTCCTTCCCTCGACCAGCTGCGTTTCACCAACAGCGGCACTGAAGCCGTCGCCATGGCCATCCGCGCCGCTCGATCCTTCACGGGAAAGTCAAAGATCGCCAAAATGGAGGGAGCTTACCACGGCACCTCCGACCTCATGTCCGTCAGTGAAACCACCGACTTGGCGCACGCCGGACCAGCCGACTCCCCTCTGGCCGTGCCCAGCTCCGCAGGTCTCACGGCGAGCACACTCGCTGAAGTAGTGGTGGTGCCCTTCAACGATTGCGACGCCGCCAAGCAAATCATCGAGTCTCATCGCGACGACCTCGCGGCAGTCATCGTGGAACCCGCTATGGCCAATATCGGATACGTCTCCGCAACCCCTGAATTTCTCGGCACCTTGCGTAAGGCGTGCGACGGAACGCATACACTCCTGATTTTCGACGAAGTGCAAACACTCCGCCTGGGGACTGGAGGCCTGCAAGCTCTTGTCGGAGTAATCCCAGACCTGACCAGTCTCGGAAAAATCATAGGCGGCGGGCTCCCCGTTGGAGCGTTCGGCGGACGCGCCGACATCATGGAAGCCTTCGACGGGGTCGCGGGTCATCCCCGAATTCCTCACGGCGGCACGTTCAACGCCAATCCCATGACGATGCAGGCAGGCCTCGCAGCCCTCCACAAACTGAACGAAGCGGTCTATGCGCGATTGAACGATCTTGGAGAATCTCTGCGGGAGCGCCTCGCTTCCGAGGCTCCCGAACGAAACGTTCCTCTTCAAGTTACGGGAATCGGATCCTTCTTCGGTATCCATTTTACCGAAAATCCTGTTGTTGACTATAGAAGCGCGCGCAAGCAGAACGCAGCACTTCGGGAAAGGCTGTTTTTTTTCCTTCTAAACCGGGGAATCTTCCTGCGCAACCAACTGGTCGGAAATATCTCTACGCCCATGGGTCAGGATCAGCTCGATCGTTTCGTCGAAGCCTGGCGCGAATTCCTGGAGACCGTATCGTGACGAGCACCCCACTTCCCCTGCACTCGTAACAATCCACTTTTCAAATGGTGAAATCCCAGCCTCGCATCGCCCTCGGTGCTATTTTCACGGAGTGCAATGAATTATCGCAACGCCTATGGTTCCACCGCCAAGGGAATCTTCGTCCTCGACACTCCAGGACCGACGCCGGCCTCTGTCAAAGACGTCTCCTTTAGTCGCCTCCAGCGTCCCTTCTTCCCCGCCGACCCCGACATTCCCGGCCTAACGCCCGAAATCCTTACGTGAAAACCGATCTGCCCCCTGGGATTGTGCAATCGCAAACGCTACGAGGAACCGTTTACAGGCTCCCGAAGGCGGATGCCATGCCATCTTTGAAAAACGGCATCATGGTGATTCTTTTCGGGATTATGATCTGTCTCTTCATGTTCACATGGATCGCGGTTCCACTCCTGAGTTTGCCGGAATCCGGCATTTTCCGGTGGATCATCATCGGCTTCGCCTTCCTGGGCGTACCACCCTTTCTGCTTGGCATATTTATCATCCTGATGGGAATTCTCACCGCGCTGAACCTGCATCACACAGAGATTCGGATCTCTGACGGGATCCTCGCGGCCTCAGAAAAGATCAGATTCGTGAAGAAATCAAATTCGATTCCCATCGAATCAATTGAGAGTCTAGAAATTCGGAACCTTGAGAATCTTGAAGAAGGGAAGAGTTTCGAAACGGAGGATTTCGCGGCGGGGTTGACGATTCTGGGCTCAAAACGTCAGTCCCTGGAAGTGCCCGGATCCCATCCGCGATCGGTGATGCTGCCCCTGGCGCACAGCGTGGCAGAGGAGATCAGAAACTCTACTCCCGGCAATGCCCGAATCGAGGTAAGGGAGGTCTATAAGGAGATACTCTAGCCCGAAAATTTCACAAACCTTCTGCTACGACCACGGATATCACTGCGTCTCAACCCCTTCCCTTGCTCGGCGACCTCAGAGGGTTCCAACACACTGTCGCCCGCCGAACTGCGGAAAGGCCCTGATACGCAGCGATCTACGCTGTCTCGCTGCGAAGTGTGTGAAATGTCCGGGCTAGGAATTTGACGGACTTTGGGTCCGACAGATTCCTACATCGAATGAGTCAGGTAATCCGTGCGGCCGCCGTCGATCACGAGCACCTGTCCCGTGATAAATGACGCCTCGTCAGAGGCAAGGAAAACGGCGGCGTGCGCGATTTCTTCCGGTTCGCCGATCCTTCCAAGGACCGCATTCCCAGCGAAGCTCTGTTCTCTGGCTTCTCTTTCCGCCTCATCGGCCTCCGGCATTCCCATATCCGTTCGGATCAATCCGGGCGCGATGGCGTTGACGTTGATATTGTGAGGTCCTAAATCGCGGGCCGTTCGCTTAGTAACGGCAACGACTGCGGCTTTAGCTACGCCGTAGCCGCTGGTACCTTCGAATTTTGTGCCGAGGGCAGCGATTGAGGCAAGATTGACAATCTTTCCATAACGTCGCTCAATCATACCCGGTATGACCGCTCGGGTGACACCGACCAGCCCGAAAACGTTGACCCGCATGAGGCGTTCAAAGTTGTCCAGGGATACTTCGGCGAAGGAGGAGGGAAGGAAAATCCCGGCGTTGTTGACAAGGATGTCAATCCGCTGGAAACGATCATGCACCGCCTCCACAAAATCTGGGATGGCATCCGCATCGCCAACATCTCCCTGAACTGGAACGGCGGTTCCGCCCGCGGCCGCAATTTCCTGGCATACGCTCTCAGCCATCTCCGTATTCGCCCGATAATGCACCGCCACAGACGCGCCCTCTGCCGCGAAGCGCAAGGCAATCGCCCGCCCGATCCCACGCGAGGCGCCAGTTACGAGGGCAACTTTTCCTTCCAGTCGTTCAGCCATCTGGTGTTTATCGCGGATCAATTAAGGCATTGCAAGTGTGGGATTACGAGCGGTGTCTAGAATGAACTGACTATTCTCATATTTGTCCTTACGATGAGGCCATAATTATGTTTGTTTAGCTATCATGGAAGCCCAATTTGAACTCGCCCATATTTCCGTATCAATTACGGAGTCAACAGGATGATGAGCAAGCGTACGAGAGGTGGCGCGCAAAGGCGGAATTTCATCAAGCTGGAGACTAAACTCGGACTATCGTTTGCGTCTCTTGCTATTCTGGTGGCTGCACTGCTGACTTTTGTCCTGTTTGAATTCGCGCGCAACGAATTGCGAGAAGATTTTCGGGAGCGGTTGGAGCAAAGTGTCAGCATCGGCGCCCATCTGGTGGACGCTGCCGCACACAGCACGATAGTTAATCGCTCCCAGGAGGGAAATCCCACTCATTCTAAAATCGAACAGATTCTACGCAAGATCCACGATTCCGGGGAAGACATCAGCGCGGTCGTCACTTTGCGCCAGAATGAAAGTGGTCAGATCACGGTGGTTGCCGATTCGTGGTACGAGGGCATTCCGGGGTTCGATCCTGCTCGAGTAGGTCACGTGGGTGACGTCTGGGTGAATGCGAGCCGAGAACAGATCGCGGATTTTGCTAACCTGAAGAAACCCTACGTAAACAGGGACTTTCACACAACGAACTGGGGAGCGCGCCTGACTGGCTTTGCTCCCGTTTTCGACCATAGTGGGGAGACGGAAGCCGTCCTCTCGCTAAGTATCTCGGCCGAAAGCGTGCTGGCGAGAGAGAAGGGTTTCCTGAAGCTGTCTGTCTTGATTTTTCTGGGGCTCATACCGTTTCCTCTCGGGATTGGCTGGTGGATGGGAAGGCGCTTGGCAGAACCTATCGTAGCGTTGACCGAGGGCGCTGAAAAGATAGGAGCAGGCGATCTCGATTATCGCTTCAATTTCAAACGCAGAGACGAGACAGGGGAATTGGCCACCGCTTTTAACAATATGACGGAGCGGCTCAAGCGCAGTCTTGATGAGCTGACCTCGCACCGCGCGGAACTTGAAGCCGCCGTAGAGGAGCGAACGCGAGAACTCAGGGAATCGATGAATAGTCTCTTTAAGGAGATAGCTGAGCGAGAAAAAACCGAAGAACGCCTGCGTGTCATGGGGCGATTCCCGGGCGACAATCCGAATCCTGTAATGAAAGTCTCTCTTGATGGAACGGTTACTTACGCCAATGAATCCAGCAGTGCGCTGCTGGGATTCTGGAATACCGGCTTTGAGAAAACTATCCCGAAGAAGTGGAGGCCACTGGTTCGAGAAGTATCCCAAAACGGGACGACCCAAAAGGAGGAAATAGAACACGATGGTCACTTTATGTTACTTACTTTTTCGCGTCCGGGTAGCGATACCTCCAGTGTGAATATCTACGGCCTGGACATTACCCTGCGAAAACAGGCTGAGCTGGCTATGAGGCAGGCTAACAGTGACTTGGAAGCGGCCAAAAGTCAGGCTAACCGACTGGCCAGTGAGGCGGAAGCAGCCAATCGTGCAAAAAGTCAGTTTCTAGCAAACATGAGTCATGAAATTCGCACGCCCATGAATGCCATCCTCGGCTTTACGGAACTACTCGAAAAAAAGATAGATGACGAGGTTCTCGGCAGCTACCTCGCATCTATATCGTCGAGCGGTAAGATCCTGTTGGGTTTGATTAATGATCTACTTGATCTCTCCAAGATCGAAGCCGGAAAATTGAGTATCGAATGGGAGCCGGTCAATGTCACTTCGGTAATCAATGAGATCGAAAGGATTTTCGAACTGCAGACTAAGGAAAAGGGCCTGGACTTAATTCTTGAGGTTGATCCGGCGCTGCCCAAGTGGATTCTCCTGGATGAAGTACGATTAAGGCAGGTGCTCCTGAACCTCCTTGATAATGCGATCAAATTCACGGAATCCGGTCACGTCCGATTGGGCGTAAGTAAGTCAGCCGTCAAGGGTGATCCAGGCAAGATCGACCTTGTCTTTCGAGTAGAGGATACAGGGGTAGGAATCAAAGAGGAAGAGAAGGACCGCATTTTCGAACAATTTGTGCAACAGAGCGGACAAAGTACTCGCACATTTGGCGGAACCGGGCTCGGACTGGCCATAACAAAGCGCCTCGTCGATCTGATTGGCGGCACCATTGAAGTGGAAAGTGAGCGGGGTAAAAGTACAGTTTTCATTGTCAGACTTAAAGAGTTGGAAGTAACCGCGGTTGATGAGAAAGATGTCGTATCCGATAAGAGCGGCACTGAGGATGAGTCTGTCTTCGACCCCGCAACGATACTGATTGTGGAGGACAACCAGTTTAATCGCCAGGTTCTAAGCGAGTTCCTGGTGAATACCGGTCTGTCCGTGCTTGAAGCCGAGGACGGCATCGATGGGGTAGCTATGGCCAGAAGACACCAGCCCGCCCTTATCCTTATGGATATTATGATGCCGGTTATGGACGGTAAAGCGGCGTCCAGAGAGATACGTAGCGATCCGCTAACAGGACAGATACCAATCGTTATTCTGACCGCATCCCTTTCCAAGCCGGAAGAGTTTATCACCCCTGGATTTGAACCTGACGGGTTTCTTACCAAACCAGTGCAGCGGTCTGAAGTGATTGCTGAATTGAAACGTTTCCTTCCCTACCGCTCAGCCAGATCGGAACAGAAAAAAGGTCAAGCCCTGGCCGAGATACGGGAAAGAACGGAAAAGGCGGTCCAGCGGAAGCCCTCCCGACTTCCCCAAATCGACGAACTTCTGGCTCTCCTTGAAGGTGATTTGGCCGGCGAATACGAAGTGTGCACGAAACGGCGGCGGGTCGCGAGGATCGAGAAATTCGCGAATCGAGTGGGAGTATTGGGAGAACAATATCAGTGCGATGAAGTGTCGCGGTTCGCCGCAGATCTGAAGGCACCGCTCTCAGCCCTTAATGTTGCAGAGATTACCCGGCTTCTTGAGGAATACCCCAGATTGGTCAGACAACTGAAGGAAACCTATAGGTAGAGCCCGTGCTTTCAAATCTCGAATACAAACGATATAAATCTACGGCACTCCCAAAAGAATCGTAGCGCCCAGATTCTCTATCGGATCTCCCACGCGACAACCCGGTGAGGCACCAAAGTTCGTCCTGCTTCCTTTGAACGGAGAAACGTCAGTAGCGGAAAAGCGGGAGCTTTTCGTACATTCAGTGGGAAATCTGCCTTCGTGCAAATAAATTCGGCGACTCAGTCTTATCCGCGTGTCGAAAAGCTCCCGCTTTCCGCTACTGACCAGGCAACTCGCACTGAAAGTTCCGGCCGCCAGACCACATCTACATTCAATTTTTGGGGTCAGCAAAAGAACCGAACACAGGTCGGGTTGATGACGGCGAGGCGGTCACCCGCCGGTGTGAGGCCGCCATTTTCCGGATCGATGCGAAAGACGAAGGCGTCACTGGTTCTTTGGTTGGCGGCCACAAGCCAGGATCCGGTGGGGTCGATCCTGAATGTGCGGGGCCAATCGCCGCGGGTGCTGCAATGTCCAAGCGGTTCGAGGCGCCCTTTGTCGGCATCGACTCGGAACATCGCGATACTGTTATGGCCGCGATTGGAACTGTAGAGAAAGCGTCCGCAGGCGCTGGCCTCGATTTCGGCGGTCATGTTCTCGCCCTGGAACCCGTGCGGCAAGGTGCCTACGGTCTCCTCTTCTTGAGTCCTTCCCTCATCCGCATCGTAGCTGTAGACCGTAATCGTGCTGTTCAATTCATTGAGGACAAAGACAAAACGGCCGTTGGGATGGAAGGAGAGGTGCCGCGGCCCCGCTCCGTGAGCGGCCACAACTTCGTAAGGCTCATGCGGAACCAGGCGGGAGGTCTCAGGCTCGTGCCGGTAGATAAAAATGCGATCGGCGCCACGATCGCACGCCAGGGCAAAGCGGCCACAAAGATCGAATCGGATCGAGTGCGGATGGGGCCTGTCCTGTAATCGAGGATGCACACCGCCCCCCTCAGCAACGTGCTCAACGACAGAGACCGGATCCGACAGCCGGCCATCGTCTTCGATCCGGAAAGAAGCCACACTGCCACCCCAGATATTCGACGTGATGACGGTCCTCGGGGTGCAATCACAATCGACGAAGGATGGGCCCATACCGCCGGTGAAGGCACGGTTGATTAGCCCCAGTGCGCCGTTCTCCTCCTCCACCGAATAGGCGTAGAGAGCCCCCTCAGCTCGGCCTTCGGTCTCAGGCACTTCGCTGGTTGAGTACAACAACCCGCGCCCTGCGCACGCAGCAAGGAAGGTCGGATTGGGCGCTTCCATCGCCAGTTCTACTTCCGCAAAGGCGCCCCGCGTCGCGTCAAACCACGAACGGTAAATCCCCCGACTTTCACCGTTCGTACTGGTAGCGAAAAATGTCAGTATGCGGGTAGGATTCACGGGGTCATCCTGTAGACACTAAGGCCGTCCATTTCTTTGAGACAAATAGACCAAAGAGAAATCACTGTCATTGCGATCCCGCCCAGCGGGAGAAGCAATCCAGAAATGGATTCGCTGCCCATCCCTTTTCCTGGATCGCCGCGCCTCCCTTTCGGTCGGCTCGCGATGACAACCATTGCTACTCCGCTAACCCAAAGATCTGCGAATCTTAAAGTTCCAAATCTGTCGGACCTGGAGTCCGACAGATTCTCCGCTAAGAGCCTGCCGGCAAAGTCCGACAGGCTCTTAGCGGGTGTAAAAGCGTCTAAAGTCATGCTCCGGTTTCCAGCCGAGCAGGCGCTCTGCTTTGTCGGGAGAGAACTTTCCCATGGGAAGCCTGCCGCAGATATGAAAGACTTCATTCGGACGTGGCATCGACGGAGCGCGCAACCCGCACAAAAAAGCGTCCCCGAGGTCCTCCCATGCCGTAGAATACGCCACCACCACATCATCGTCGCGGCCATCCTTTTCGTGCGCAGGACGCAGACGCGACACCAGAAAAGTCATCACCTCGACTTCCGGCCGCTCGCGCGCGAAGACATCGACGACTTCACGGCCCAGAAATTTGGTGAGCGCATAAAGCGCCGTGCCGGGGCGGGGGGGAGCTTCGTCGGGTATGCGGAAATCGTGATAGTAGTCGCCCTCGAACTGGGGGTGGGCGGCTTCCGGACCGGTATGGATAACCCGTTTCAAACGGAATTCCACCGCCGCCTTCATCACATGGTAGGCCCCGAGCACGTTCACGGCAAAAGCCGCACCTTCCACGTCGCGGTTCACCGTCAGGTTGATTACGGCATCACAGCCCTCGACAATCTTGCCCACCTGAGCATAGTCCGTGATGTCCGCCACCTCCCAGGAATGGGGATACTCAAGCCTCTGTGGACACGGAAACCCTTCGTGTTGGAAAGGACGCGCAAGGATTTCGTCTATCGTAAGCGCATCGGCGAGACGCAAGGTGTAATGGGGAGCCAACGCCTCCGCGACGACCGCCGCAACCGGACCGCCTGCCCCGAAAATACAAATGGTTCCACTCTTTACCGTCGCCATATCAACTTCCAATCCCTTTCCTTCCTGCCCAGCCGAGACGAATCTGTGCCTGTCGCGTCACGTAACGGTCCAAATTTGCGATATGAAACACCTGCCACCGGTAGCCTGGAATCGTCATCGGTAACTCTAATGCCTTTTCGATCGCAGAGAGCGCGACGGTTCCATCATTTTCAATTTCTGATGAATCGAACCGGAGGGCGACCACCGCCATCGGCCCTTCACGCGCAAACTCCCGGCAGGTCTGTTCACAGAGGTGTGGAGCGAGCGCCCGCGCTTCAGGTTTGGGCCGCGGCATCCATTGCTCGTCGATGACGCAGTCCTCCGGGTAGGAATCGAAGAGCCGCAAGGTGCTTCCTAAGACAACCCGTGTCACGCCAGCCTCTCTTGCTGCTTGTAAGAGGCGATACGGCGCCAGCGTCGCCCTTTCAATTAGCCATGCCTCATCTTCGTTGCTCTCTTGCGATTCGTATTCGATCAAATAGACGATCGTATCGACGCCCTCTACCAGACAATCGATCTCCGCTTTCCGTGTGTGATGGACAACTGTTAAGTCCTTCGCTGCATTATCCTGCCCGTAGGGCCCAGCCCAAGTCGCACTCTTGACATCATGTTCACGAGCGAAGCGTATCACTACCGCCCTACCCAGAGGATGATCCGCCCCCACCACCAGCAATCGCATAGGAGTATATTCTTAACCTGGCCTCACATGTAAGCAAGGTCCGTTCAGGATCTAAAACAGATTTTCGGATTACCGTAAAAAGCCCAATAAGAGACCCAGAGGATGGCAAATGGAGGGCCGGGGAAATGGCCAATCTGGGTAGAATTACCGTGAGGGTAGGAAGCTCGCTCGTCGAAGACCCTGAGCTTGTCGATGGGCGAGCGATCCCGGCTTGCCGGGATTGGGATTCATTTTCTTATTGCCAGTCCGGGCAAGCCGGGATCGGAATATAACCGAGAAACTCTCTCGATAGCCGGCTAAAGACTGCTAGATCACCAAAGGAGCTTATTCATGGCAGAAAAAACGCGAATCGGAGTAATCGGAGCAGGCGGGATTTTTCGCTCACGTCATTTTCCGGGGCTAGCCCCGATCGCGGAGGCGGAGGTTGTTGCGATCTGCAACCGGAGTGAAGAGAGCGGGCGAAAGATAGCCGAGGAGTTCGGCTTGGAGGCGGACATCATGACCGATCCGCATGCCCTTATCTCCAGGGATGACGTCGACGCGGTGATGGTCGGCACGTGGCCCTACAAACATGCTCCATTTGCACTCGAGGCGCTCGAGAAAGGTAAACATGCATTTGTCCAGGCCCGCATGGCGATGAGTCTGCGAGAAGCGAAACAGATGTATGCAATGGCGCGGCAGACCGGTCTCGTAACACAGATCTGCCCGCCACCCCACTGCCTGAAAGGGGACTGGTTCATGCGGCGGATGGTGCGCGAGGGTTATCTGGGTACGATCTACGGAATTTACGTGCGGTCCATGACAGGCGAACTGGCCGACCCGAATCGGCCCCTCCACTGGCGCCAGATCGAGCGTTACTCCGGCTTGAACACGCTTCAGCTCGGGATGCTTGTAGAGTTCGTGCACCGCTGGTTCGGCTTTGCCAGTTCGGTCACGGCGCACGCCAAGCGATTTACCGAAGAGCGTCCGCTCGATGAAGGAGGGACTGCGCCGGTAGACCGACCCGACTCCGTGCATATTCTCGCGCGGATGGAGAACGGGGCTGAGGCGGTGTTCATATTTTCCGGCGTGGCACAGATGGCTTCCAACGATCGGATCGAAGCCTACGGAAGCGACGGGACGCTCATCTACGAATTGGGAACGCACCGCATCTTGGGCGGTAGGAGCGCCGAAAAGCAGTTGTGCGATTTAGCAATCCCCGAGGATGAAGCGCGCGAGTGGCGGGTCGAACAGGACTTCGTCGATGCCATCCAGGGAAGGATGACGAATCCGGAATCCACCTTTTACGAAGGAGTGAAATACATGGAATTTACCGAAGCTGTCTTTCGCTCCGTTGAATCCGGGGCCACCGTAAACCTGCCCCTGGTAGATTGACCGGGTGAGGGTTTTTCCCGTTGCCGCGCAACGGAATTGCCACCCATCCGAATCCCGTAGGTACACGTCGACGCCGGTACCCAGCAAGCGCTTGAGTTCCCGTAGCTGACGAAGGCTAAGAATAGGTCAGGGACCATCCGTCCATTTCTTCACCTCCGGATCGACGAATTTCTCACCTTTTAAGACTTCCTTCACCGCCTCAACGACAACTTCCTTTTTTGCAGTTTTCAGGAGAATCCCATCGACTCCCAGGTCTTTAGCCAATAGCACCGATTCCTCGGTAAGCATTCCCGAATATACGATCACTCGGGTGTTGGGAGCCTTTGCTTTGATTTCCTTTAAAACATCAAGTCCGTTTATTTCCGGCAAAATAAGGTCAAGTAGAACGAGATCCGGTTCTTTACTAAGGCAATCATTGACGGTATTAACCCCTCCAGTCGAATGTCCCACAATTTCGACGTCAGGAATTTCCCATTCAAGGAAGGACTCCATGATCCTTACCATGAGAAGCTCATCTTCGACGATGAATATCTTCTTCACAATACGCTCCCTTTTTCCGAGGCAGCGGGAGAAAGGTACCTCTTTCGGGCAAAGTCCCGAATCAAGTGTAGTCTCTTTTCCCGTAGCTTCAATGCGATTTGCGTAGAATAAGTATGTAGGCAAATTAGCAATAAAGAGTCAAATCATACCTGAATTGTTTTCCTTCAGATTCGAGCTGACCACTCGTAGCTCCGACAATCGAACAAATACGCGTCGCGGCCGCGGGCTGGAGGGGTGGGGTTCTTCGGTATGTCTGCTGCGAGTTTCTCGATTGTGCTTCGGTGACCATGAAAACGACTACGTTTATCGTTGGATGTAGCTTGTATCGATTCGCACAATCTGATCGTTTACGACTAGTCCTTACGATGAAGTTTATGAGAGGTTCCAGCGGTGGTGCGAGCACGTCCTGAACTTTGTCGTCAGCTTCGTCGATCGACTCTTGAAGCAAAATGTAATTGGGTAAATTCGATTATTGTTAACTTTGGTGTCGTGTATCATAAATTCTCATGATGGCAAAGAGTAGACGCGATTTCACTGGAAATTCACCAGGAATCGGTTGGGCTTTTCTTGCCCTGTTCAACCTAATCCGTTGTTTTCTAGAATCCGTCCGGAATCTCTATCACTTTTCGCGACACTCCAACACTCCAAGATTCCACCATTCCAAAAAGCAGCCGTAAGTGTCTATGAAGATCACAGATGTAACCTTACAGTCGTATTCGTGGCCAAAGCCGAAACCCATTCGCAACGGGAAGTATACCTACACTGCCGTGGCGCTGAATCTTATCCAGGTGCATACGGACGCTGGCTTGACCGGCATTGGGTGGGGCGGAGGTACTGCCGCCACCCGGCCGGGCGCGGTGGCGGGCGCTCTCGTCGAACACTTCAAACAAGCTCTTATCGGCGAGGATCCCTTTTCCTACCGGCGCATCTGGGAGAATATGTGGCTGCCCAAGATTGTCGGGCGCCGCGGCATGTCGACTCACGTGATTAGCGCCATCGATATTGCACTCTGGGATCTGATGGGCAAGACGCTTGGAAAGTCCGTTCATAAACTGCTGGGCGGATTCAGAGATCGCATTCCGGCCTATATCGCTGGTGGGTATTACGAGGAGGGCAAGGGGCTCAAAGAGCTTGCGGAGGAGATGGAGGACAATCTGAATCTGGGCGCTCGGGCGGTGAAGATGAAGATCGGCGGTGTGCCGATAAACGAGGATGTCGAGCGGGTGCGGGTAGTGCGCGAGACGATCGGTCCTGAAATCAAGCTGCTCGTAGACGCCAATAACGCCTATGCGGCTTACGAGGCAATAGAGGTCGCGCACAAGATTGAATCCTATGAGGTGTTCTGGTTTGAGGAACCGGTGGCGCCGGACGACTATCGCGGGCACGCCCAGGTAGCACAGGCCACAAGAATTCCGGTCGCCACGGGAGAAAATGAATATACCCGCTACGGCTTCCGCGATCTGATCGAGAACGAATCAGCGGCTATTCTCAACGCGGACGCACAGATACTGGGTGGAATAACCGAATTCATGAACGTCGCGGCGCTGGCCGCGGCATATGATCTGCGTATTGCACCTCACGGTGCCCAGGAAGTGCATATTCATCTGGTGACGGCTATATCAAACGGGTTGATTCTGGAATTCTATCGCGAAACAGTCGATCCCTTGCGGGGGCGAATCTTTAAGAACCCCCTTACGCTCGATAAAGAAGGATTCGTTCAGGTTCCGGATCGTCCCGGATTGGGAGTCGAGCCGGATTATGAGTTGCTGGAGGAACACCGGGTGGGGTGATTCATTTGAGTTGCGAGCAAATCTGAGCCGCAATTCTCCATCCCTACCGCGCCGTATTTCAGTCGTTCAACTTCTTACTCTTTGAGCAAGAATCACTTCCGCTTTTCTTGGCTGACCGATCTTATTTGATCCTCAAGATCAAGGAAACGCCGTTTTAACATTCCCGCCGTTTCTCTCTCGAGAAAAGTTCCGATTACGGTCCTGGCACTATCGTAATGCTCAATATTGAAGAGTAGCTGAGCCAAGGAATACCCAAGCATCTCGTCGTCTGGATGCAGTCTGAACCCTTCCATTAATACCTCAATATCGACTTCACGAACCGCTACTGCCGAGTTCAGCAACACTTCTCCAATGTTACGATAGAGTTCTGCGCGTGATTCGCCAAGTTCTCTAGCCTTGAGAAGAGATTTCAGGAGTCGGGCCGTCTCACCTTTGTCGAAGATACGCCTTCCAACTTTGGCTCGTGGATTTTCTTTTCGCAAGATCGAGGCAGCATGAAAGAGATATGTCGAAGCCGATTTGATTTTACGTTCAATCGCTTCTTCGAAGAGATCTGTCGCCGCATCGAATAATCTCTGCTTGTATAAGTAAAAACCCCGGTATGCCGCCGCTTCCGGTGAACTCGGAAGCTTTCGATAGGCGCTTTCCAGAGGTGCATACGCCTCTTCCGGATCCCGTGTTGCAAGGAGCAGCATGCCTGCGATAAGATCTATCTCGCCCTCCGAAGCGACCGATAGCGTTAAGGTATCATCGGGCGGTAGCGCCGGCTTCTCCAATGTAATAGTCTGATAGTTTCCGACAGCTGCTTTTCGCTTCAGGTGATTTTCAGTTTCATCGAAGCTTAACCCCGTGAATTTCCGAAAAGTATCCTCCAAAACAATTGGCTCCGAAATGACGGTACTCATGAACTTCTCGAAGGCTCCTTCGGACAAACCTGCCTCTCCAAACATCAGGAAGTGCATTAACGCCCAGGATTGAGAATAAAATATGCTCCGTCCGTGTTGTTTACTATTGTATTCAGGTGACAGCCTTCCGATCCAGAATAATCGCTCCAGTGGGATGAGGTTTCTGTTTCGCAAATTGGACACATTCCACATATCGGCTCTTCCAATTTCAGCCTTACTTTCCGAAATACGGATTGTGGAATAGAGGACAGCCATTCCCTCACTCAGCCACGGAGGCAGATACTTGCTTCCACCTGAATGAATGGCGTGGATATACTCATGATATACGGATTTGCGGACCTCATCGAATTCTTTTCCCCCATTGACCAGAATGAGGTCTCCCGCGAAGTCCCGCGTATACATACCGCCAATTGTTCTTGGCTCACCATTATGTAGCGGTGCGTATCGACGCATTGCTGCACTGTTTTTACATATGAACACGCGTATTGGATTGGAATTCCTCAATAGTAAAGATCCTCGGGGCAAGCCCCGAGGCATTTGATATTAGACTTTATGAATTAGAAACGAAGCAAGCTTCGGGGAATTAAACCCGAAGCGATTAATAACGGAAACGTTTGCGCGACGATCGCCTTTACTTCACGCAGGTCATTGATGACCCGCAAAGTCTGTCTCTCCGACGTATTCGAGTAGACAGTGAAGTTCTCCACGGTTCCAATTACCCATCTTGCTTTAGCTGACAGGTTGGACACAGCCAAGGCTAATGCCGCGATCGTTAGGGAGAACCGCAGACAACATATTCCAAAACGAGATTTCATTTTCATTCCCGATTCGCAAGCCTACAAGATCCTCAGATCAAATTTACCTTCAATTTGCTCTAATTCGCGCTCCCCCATACTAATGGAATCTTATACGAAAGGAGCGAGGAGGGGAATCTTCCTGCTACGATTTCGGCGATATATCGTGAAATCCCGGTCGAGTGTAAAAATGATGCTGTCAGGCATGGTTTCGCTCATACGAACCCATTCATGTGCTTCGGGTTCGTCGAAAGGTCGCTCACGCCGCTGTCGAAGCAGCCACAAAGGTCTTTGGCCAGATCATATAGCGAAGGCTCGTTCTCGGTGCTATCCTGTATGGCTGGACTTCGCTCGATGCACTCGCACACCAGCGCCGAGACGCTCTTGCCGGCGAGCTTCGCATGCGCTTCCAGACGTGCCTTCATGGCAGGAGGGAGCCTGCTCGTAAGTGATGGCATAACTCAGCGGTAAGATGGTTTTCCTGAAAGGCAAGACTCGATACGGGCCATTCATCCTATCGGTGTACGGGTAAGATACCTACGCCGAAGCGAAACCTCTGGCTGCGAAGGCCCTACGCAGCAAACCATCCACTATAGTTGTCACTGCGAGGAAGATTGACGAAGCAATCCAGGAAACGCTTAGCCAACACGCTGGATTGCCACGCCCCGCTACGCGGCTCTCGCAATGACAACCATTCGAAACATAACTGTCCTCACAGAGGCAAGACGGATTAGTTAGGCCCTTACGCGCCAAACTAGCCAATCTGCTGTTTACTTTTTTGGAATGCTGGTCCCGACGAGCGGAATGGAATAAGGGATTGCTGGAAAACGAAAAAGTGCCGATGATTTCATCATTCCATCTTCACTTTTGCTTTTTCCGTCCTACGGTCCCACGGTCATACGGTGTCTACTGAAAACTGAACTCTTTGATTGCGGCCGAAAGCTGCTTTAGGCCTTACTCTATCAGAAGCTCAATCGAGATGACCTATGCCTGAATCACCGAATGTCTTACTGATCTGCACCGACCACTGGCCGGGGCGGCTCCTGGGTTGCGCGGGGCACCCGATCATCCAGACTCCAACCCTCGATCGCATGGCACAGAACGGGGTTCGCTTTCCCAATGCCTACAGCGAGTGCCCCGTCTGTATTCCGGCTCGCCGCACACTTATGACGGGAACCACCTGCCGCACTCACGGCGACCGCGTATTCCGTTCCACTCTGGAAATGCCGGAAGGTATCCCCACTCTGGCCCAGACCTTCCGCGATTCCGGCTACCAGGCCTACGCGGTCGGGAAACTTCATGTCTACCCGCAGCGTGATCGGATCGGCTTTGATGACGTCATACTATGCGAAGAGGGCAGAGTGCAGTTCGGGACGCTTGACGACTACGAACTTTTCCTGGGCGATCGCGGCTACGCGGGCAAGCAATTCAGCCACGGGATGTGCAATAACGATTACCTGGCGCGTCCCTGGCACCTGCCGGAGGATGCTCACGTTACCAACTGGCTGACAGGACAGATGTGCCGCACTGTTGCGCGCCGCGATCCGAAGCGCCCCGCCTTCTGGTACCTCTCCTATTCTCACCCGCATCCGCCCCTTGCACCACTGCGAGACTACCTCGAGATGTATCGCGGAGTCGAGTGGGAGCCTCCGGAACGGGGAAACTGGGCAAAGGATCCGTCGTCATGGCCCTACGCCTTGAAAGCGCGTCGGGGGCACGACCTTCCCATGAACGACGCGCAGGTGAACTATGCCCGCGCCGCATTTTACGCCCTTTGCACCCACATCGATCACCAACTTCGCGTCGTCCTTGGGACTCTGCGGGAAAACGGCCTGGCCGACAACACCATCGTGCTCTTTACTTCTGATCACGGAGACATGCTCGGCAAGCACGGTCAGTGGGCCAAGAAACTGTTCTACGAAGAGTCCGCCAATATTCCCTTGATCCTCTCAGGCCCCGGCGCCGACGAGCGAGTCGGAGAAAATCGAATCGATCCTCGGCTCGCCGGTTGGCAGGACATAATGCCCACTCTCTTGGATCTGGCAGGCGTGCCCGTGCCAGACACCGTTGAAGGTCGTTCGCTCGTGAGTGCCAATACCCGGGATCACCTCTACGGCGAAGTCGGGGAAGGCAGCACCGCCACCCGCATGGTTCGCATCAGTCGCTACAAGCTCATTTACTACCCGGTTGGCAATTGCGTGCAGTTATTCGATCTCGAGGACGATCCGGATGAATTGCACGATCTGTCCAAATCACAGGAACACGCCTCAATCCGAGAACATCTCGAAAAGAAGCTCATCGGTGAGCTGTATGGGGGCGACGAATCATGGGTCCGCGACGGTAAACTGTCAGGTCTTCCGAACAAGGAGTTTTCACTCCCCATCGATCATAGCTACTCGGGCCAGCGCGGCACCCATTGGCCACCTCCTGGGGAGGCACCCATGTGGACGCCCTAGGAATCTGTCGCACATTAGCTTTCCAAATTCGCGGAGAACAATCCGCTATCCGATGCAATCGTGAATTGCAGCCGATTCGACCAGCGACATCTTCCTCATCGCTCTGCCGCGCGGCAGAGCGCGGACCCAATCGGATGGGTCGAATTAGCCCCACCTTCTCGAAGATCCCGAAACCCTCGAAGGAGCTCGGGGTCTGCGACAAGCACTGTCCCTCTACTATGATAACCTAATTCGTTGACAAGGGTAGCCGGATCGCTGCGCGATTCGGGCTCTTCGGAAGAATCCCTATCGATTCCGATAAGAATGTCGTCCCCTCGGGATCCACTCCCACGTTATTGCGAACGCGGCTACAAATCTCAACGACTCACCGAATAAAGTAGCCGCGTTCGCAAGAACGAGGGAGTTGCTCAACTGAGCAGCATTGCTTCAGGAAACAACCGCTCACGAATCGGCGCGGGTCAAAGTATATGGATGACCCCCCTTAGACTCGCCTTCTTCGAACATCGTCCAGTCATGAGTAAGCGTGCCGTCTTCGTTCAAGGTGAGGGTCAACGCGTGCATGTGCGCTTCTTTGGAAACGTCGATACTGGAACTCTCATCGAAGTCGAAGCTGATCGATGTGTCGTCCGCGCTCTTCAAGATCATGCCCGGCTGGTTGTGCAGCATGCAGTAATGAGTCAGCGCAAGCTTTCCCTCCCTGTCGTGGTACATCGTGACCATCTCCATCGGCGTTCCGGCGAAAGTGCGCTCCTCTACAGCGCTGCCACCCGCGACGACACGGTATTCCACGGTGATGTCCATCGGGCCCTCAGCCTGTTCCATTTTGCCCTTCCATTGGCCCGCAAGCGATTTAATTCGCTCGAGTTCGGCCGATCCCTGGTACGGCTGTTGGCCCTGCATAGCTGCCAGATGCGCGCCTTGCAGCAACGCAACGAAGAATGTGATAGAAGTGATTGTTTTCATAATAGGTAGCTACTTTAGCTTTTCCTTAATTGTTGGCGAGTAAAGTTTTCGTCCTCGTATTCGTAAGTTAGTTTCAACACAACTTGTACTTCCGAAAATCTCACAGATTCTCGGAGGCAGAATTCCCTTGGAAATACATCTTGAATCCGGCATAACCCCTTCATGAAAGTTACTTATTACGGCCAATCCTGCATCCATGTGGAAATCTCCGGAAAAAAGCTTATTTTCGATCCTTTCATCAGCCCAAACGAACTTGCCAGGGATATCGACATTGATGCGATTGAAGCTGACTACGTCCTGCTCAGTCACGGGCATGCAGACCATGTCGCGGATGCCGAATCCATCCTGAAGCGAACCGGAGCCACACTCATATCGAATCCGGAAATCCTCTTCTGGTATGGAGGGAAAGGGATCGACAATGCGCACCCACTAAATCACGGAGGAGGATCGGACTTCGACTTTGGCCGGGTCACTTATGTAAACGCGATTCACAGTAGTGCGCTTCCCGACGGAACCTACGGAGGCAATCCGGGCGGATTCGTGATCGAGTCAGGGGAGGGCAATTTCTACTTTTCAGGCGACGCCGCCCTTACATACGACATGAAACTCATCGGCGAAACAACGGAACTCAACTGGGCAGCCCTCTGCATTGGGGACAACTTTACGATGGGCGCAAGAGATGCGGCCAGGGCGGCAGAGTTTGTTGGAGTCAGCAAAGTACTGGGAATCCACTTTGACACCTTCCCCTACATCACAATCGATCACGACGCGGCAAAGAGGCAATTCGCAGACCGGAATCTGGAACTGGTGCTTTTGGCTATCGGGGACTCGGCGGACTTCTGACTAGCCCGGACATTTCACACACTTCGTAGCGAGACCGCGTAGATTGCTGCATATCAGAGCCTTTGCGTAGTCCCGGCAAGACGGGAACAGTGTGTTAAGACCCTCTGAGGTCGCCGGGCAAGGGAAGGCATTGACACGCGATGAGATCCGTCGTCGTAGTAGTAGATTTGGTCGCGGTAGGAATCCCCGTCGCCGGGGACCCCCCGCACAGATCCCGGCGAGCGGAATTACCGCACCGGGCTCCTCCCTCGGGTATTAACGCGCAAGCGTACTGTGCCGCTCGCCGTATCCTCGCCTGCGCTTGTGACAAGCTTTCCCGGTCCTGTGTCCGGCGGTTGGTTTGCTCTTGAGGATTCCCCTTGGGCAGGTCCCTTTCCTCCAGCGACTCCGCCAACAGTGCCGCAGCACCATCTTTGTTCGCCGCCTTCTTCGGTACTACGGACCTGTCCGACTGCCGTGGACCGTTCATCACCGCATTACTCCTTGGATTCGCGGTGCCGACAACGCTGCTTTGCGCTGCCAGCCCTCGGCTCTCCCGATTCCCGCTCAGTAAGCTTCCTTGCATGCCCCGCTCTCCGACCGCGCAGAGGCCGGACGGCTCTTCGTCTTTGCGACCCGTCCGATTTTGCCTTCCCCATATTTCAAGAAGGTCGGCCCTCCAAACCTTGCCCAACTTTCGCGGCTCAATCACCCAGCCTGCATCTTCCCCTGTCAACGCTTGCAGCATACCCTCTCAGATATACCGCCATGACTCGGGGCCAGTACGATTGGCTAGTTCTTTACTGTATGACTCTTTCATTCACTACTTACTGCCGGTTTTAATCGGCGCTGTCTGAAATGTTCGGGCTAGGTCCCTTCTTCTTGTCATCGCGAGCCGACCTCAGGGAGGCGTGGCGATCCAGGGTCAATCAACGTCGAACTCCTACTCCTGGATTGCTTCGTCATCCTTCCTCGCAATGACGGGGGTATACAAATGTTCTAATTGGAATCCGCACGAAGAGATCTCCCGCTACACTCGAAGCGCCGCCAACCTGGCTTTCCCCAGGTAGTATTCACCGTAACTTCCACAGAGTTTGAATCCGGTTTTCTCGTACAACCCCACACCTTTACCGCTGGCCCCAAGAGCGGCTACGGTCATACCCTGGTCGCGGGCGAATTCGCACGCCGTAGCCATGATAAAGTGGCCAATGCCACGGCGCCGATGACTCCTTACCGTAGCAACGTCGTAAACACCGCAGATCCTACCTGTTCGGAAGATCATGGCGGAAGCCACAGGAACTTCACCTTCGAAGGCGATGAATTGCCAAAGTCGCTGGCGTGGCGCGTTTGTCTCCTTCTCAAAAAAGGAAAAGATAGCCCGTCGGGGTTTGGTCGTGGCTTTGCCATGCCAGGGGTGCTCGTGTTTTCGAAAAACTGAGAAATCGGTTACTCTGCATACCTTGGTTCCGTTCGGCGGTTTAGCGGGATAACGTATGTTATTCAGGTCGAGACGCATGAACGGAAGGTGGTAGGCGCATTTGAAACCAAGAGTTCTCAGTTCCCCGCGCATTGCATCTGCCGGCGACGATGGTCCCGTGATGACGCCCATCCCTTGTCCGGTCTGCTGATAGAGGCGAATGGCACGCCTGAGCTTTTCCGACACGTCAGGCGCCTTCCAAGGCGAATAGTAAAGCCCGTTACCGAACGAAGCTGTTGGTCTCGCGTGAACACAGATATCGTCTTCTTTGATAACCCAGCCGCCGGTTCCAGAGCAAAGGGTCGGGGCATACTTCCGGTAACTCGTTTCGTAGGCGAGGGCGAGCTTCCGTTCGGAAGTGGGTGGTGCAGGAGGCGGCATGGAGCTGTTGATTAGTAATTACTAGGTAGCCTTCGGCCGCAACCAAAGAGATGAGTTAGCAACGAATAAGGAAGAGAATTGAATCCCGGCGCGCCGAGAGTATTCGATGTTGGATGTTCCTCCTTCTTCCCATTCGTGCCCATTCGCGTTCAACTGTGGTTCTCTTTCCCCTCCTTTTAGGTTGCGGCTTTGCTACCGCAGCGTCTCATTTCATCTTCCGCGGCCATTGATATCGTTGCTCCAACTGTTGAAGGAGAGGTCCGTCGAGTGACACAGGCGCAAGAAAATCCTGGTGGAATTTCCGTACCCACCAATCACCGGTTGCGGCGCGCTCTTCCGGCGTAGTAAAGCGGTAAATGTGGCGAGTCATGCGAATAGCACGCGGTGGGGCGTCGGGGAACGGATTTTTGCGCAGGAGCGCGAGCACATTCGGTTCATTCTGAAGTAGACGCGCGGCGAAATAAGCCGGCCAGAGCTCGCCCTTGATGGAACCGAATGAGGCGAACCAGATTTCCCAGTCTATGCGGTGCTGGTAGGGCGCAAAGAAGGGCGGCCGGCGCTTCGGATCGCCGGGTTTTCCATAGAAGCGATATTCGAGCCATCGGGCCCGGGGGCTGAGAGGAACCGGATGATCCGTGCCTTCGACCGCAATTTCGTAGCGCACCTTGCCCACGCTGCCGAAGGCGCCGTAGGTGTTGACGAGGCGCAAGGGCTCAAAGGAGGTGTTCATCCGCTGATTCGGCGATAAGAGATTCGTCACCGGCGCGATGCTGAGAAAACAAACCAACCCAAAAAGCGCGAGGCGGATTCCGAAGGTGATCTTGCCAGACCAATCTAACGACCGGGGCGGCTTCGGTTCGCGAATGCGTGCCCACCATCTTCCGGGGAGAATACGGCGATAAAAACGGTCGTCGATGCAGGCCAGGCAGGGGATGATCGTTAGATGGTTGAGAAAAGAAAGATTGCCACTAACGATTAGATGGATTTGAAACAAAACCATGCAGAATCCAGCACCGTTGCGAAATGGACGCGGCAACAGAAGCAGTACCGGAACGAACAATTCGACGACATGGTTGAAAACGACTCCGGCCTTGAGCATCCAACGCGGCAGGTGGTGAATGTACCAGCTGAACCCATTGGGAATAGGCTGGGTTTCAAAGTGGTAGAAGAGAGCGGACAATTCGCTCCAGTCCCAAACCGGGTCGCCGCGCAGCTTGATAAGCCCGGCGCCCAGCATGATTCGCGCGATCAGCCAGCAATAGAGGCAGATTACGATGCGTGATGTCCGCGATTTCGGAAAAGGCCGCCCGTCGAGTAGGGGGACGAGGAAGATCGCCAGAAACCCCGTTTCAAGCAACTGCGTTTCCCAACCGTAGCCCCAAAAGAGCTGACCAACGTGCACGATGGAGAGCTGCAGCGCCCACAGAATGATAAGCATCACGCTGTTGGCATAGCCGCAAAGCACGGCGATCGATATCACAAGACCAATCCAGGCGACGGCGAGCAGAAACCCGTCGGTATGTCCGAACCAGAAGATCGAAGGCATTTTCCAGAACGCAGCGGAAACGCCGCCGTAGTTTCGGACGACGAGATCGGCGTAGCGATCGATGGGAAGGATGCCGTTTTCGCCTATCAGTCCGGGAGCTTGCCGAACGAAGACCAGAAACGCCATTGTGTAACAAAGGCCGAGCAGCCGGATGATCAGAAAGCGGGTTAATTGGTATTCATTCGCAAGCGCAGTCCGAGGCGCATACCACCGGCGAATTCGGGACGGAATCGCTGATGCAACTATTTGAAAAATCCCCTTCATGCGCCTAACCCGCTTATCTCGCAAACTTCAGTCGGAGCTACCTTCAAAGATAAGCGGGTTACGAAACTAACGACAATGTCAAACACCCACCCAAAATCGAACATCGAATTCAAGGAAAGATCTGAGCCCAACAATTCAAGAAGCATTGGAACAGTCTTCAATTGCATCGGTTCTTCCACTGCTCCCGACGTGGAATAATACCCATTCGTTAGAATACCTCACTGCCTCCTGCCCTTCCAGGTAAGCGAGAACCGTAGCGGAGCTAGTTGGATACATTGGCATTCCGACGGATGGAGTAGCGAAATGCGCGGCAACCCGCCTCGCATCTTCTATAAACTGGCGCTCTATCTCGACCCGCTGACACGCGAAACCGGTGCCCTGAGGGTGATACCCGGAAGCCATCGATATGGTGACGACTTCTCCGATTCGATTCACCGGAACGTGCCAAAGTCGAAAGATACTTTAGGCATCGCGGGTGCAGACATTCCGGCAGTTGCCCTGGAGACAACTCCCGGGGATGTTGTGATCTTCAATCAGAATCTCAAGCACAGCTCCTTTGGCGGTAGCAAACGACGGCGCATGTTCACGATTAACTGCACCCAACGCTACAACGATGAAGAGCTGCCCTACCTCCGCAATGAAATTAACGCACTTGCCCGCTTTTGGGTAGGTTCGGTTTACGGCGAGGCCATGTTGCGAACAGCAAACACCAAACGCATGGTGCATCTTCAGCAGGTCCTGGACCATCAGGACTGTCTCGCTGAATCCGTGCGTGAGGCCAAGTCCAGAATGACGGAACCGTCACGAGGGTAGAATGTCTAGATTCGATTCCGCAGATAGACTCCCACGGATGGCTCCGCAGTACCGCGGATGGGGGGCGGAGAACACAATCTTAAACTGAACGCGTATTCGAAAGGTCAATAGGTCGAACAGGGGAAACTCATCGCATGGGCGTTCAATCCACCAGAATTGATAACGGATATCTGACGGGTGTCGTTCATGACAATAAGGCAAACAGAGATCGATCGGGATCCGGTTTCAACCCGTTGAACCATATTCTTTATCCGGGTCAGAATCTCTTTCGCGACGACGCTGTCGGTCTCAACTTCGAACACATCATGAACGAAGGGCGGAAAAGGGCAGCCTCGATACCATTCTCCAATGGGCTCAGACTATTGATGCGCTACGGCACAGATCGCGCCGCAAAGCAGCGGCAATCGATCAGATGCTCAAGGCCATTGCCACCGACCCGGTGCCCGAACGGCCCAATCGCGAAACTGTGAGTTCTTCCGGACTTCGATCGTTGGAAAACGAGCTAGTCACGACTTCTCCCAAGTCAACTACGCTCAAAAATAACCTGTTGTAATTCTAGTCGTGAAGCGCCACTTTATACCACAATCTTAAAAAGGCTTGTTTTCGCAAGTGGATTTTTCCTAACCGCAGATATAACCAGCCGTGCTGTTCGAATAACTCTCAATCGAGAAATGGCAGAGAGGCTCTCAGGAAAAGTCGCCGTGGTTACCGGCTCCGGGCAGGGGATTGGCAGGGGCATAGCGTTGCGCCTGGCGCGTGAAGGCGCCGATGTCGTGGTCGCAGAGTACAATAGGGAAACAGCCAAGAGTACCGCCGCGGAGATAGAGGGGCTGGGTCGGCGCGCTCTGGCCTGCCCGGTTGATATCTCCAATGTAGCGTCGGTGCGACAGATGGCGGTCGACGTTGTGGCGCGCTTCGAGCACATCGACATCCTCATCAACAACGCCGGCGTGGTGCAGACGAAGCCGATGATGGAATTGACGGAAGAAGACTGGGATCATGTCCTCAACGTCAACATGCGCGGCACCTTCTTCTGTCTGCAGATAGTTGCGCGGCAGATGATCCGACAGGTGCCCGAGGAGCTGAGGGTCGCCCAGGTGCCGGCGGATGTTATCAGCCTACGGAAAGAAGAAACCGAACAGACAGAGCCCTTTTTTGGCACCTTTGGCAAGATTGTGAACCTTGCCTCGATATCAGGCCGGCGCGGGCGTCCTCTGCAAACGCATTACGCTGCCAGCAAAGCCGCCTTAATAAGCATCACACAGTCGGCCGCACTGGCTCTGGCGCCCTATAAAATCAATGTGAACGCCGTGGCTCCCGGCATCGTAGCAACTCCCATGTGGGCAGGTATCGACAGGGACCGCGCTCATCTCTTCGGTGCGAGACCCGGTGAGGCCATGGCGGCATTTATCCAGAATGTGCCGCTCAAACGCGCTTCCATGCCTGAGGACATTGCCGGTGCCATCGCCTTTCTCTGCTCGTCCGAGGCCGATTATATCACCGGCCAAACCTTAAACGTGGACGGTGGGTTCGAGATGGATTAGGAAACAGTCCGAATCGCGCAGCGATCCGGCTACCCTCATCAGCGATTTCATTTATCTTAGCAGCCGGACGACTTCGTCGTTCGTGTCATCTCGATGTCCAGCCGGGTCGCTACCGGAGCAATTAATAGAGACAGTCTCTTCCGAATGTACTTCTCAATCAATTCGACGGGCTCAAGACAGGCCGCGCACGATGACAATGCAGTCGAGTCAGCGACCTCCTCCCGGCTTGCCGGTATTTAGGAATCTGTCGGTCTCATTTTCTTCCGAATCTCCATCTCTCACCTGAGAATCGGTACCTCAAGGATGTCTAGCCCGAAAATTTCACAAACCTTCTGCTACGACCGCGGATATCACTGCGTCTCAACCCCTTCCCTTGCTCGGCGACCTCAGAGAGTTCCAACACACTGTCGCCCGCCGACCTGCGGAAATGTTCTGATACGCAACGATCTACGCTGTCTCGCTGCGAAGTGTGTGAAATATCCGGGCTAGAATGCTAAGTCCGACTGATCCCTAACCACCGATGCGGCCCAAATCAACGATCACAAATCTGTAAACCTGGACAGGCTGAAGGGCTGCAAAGGGGCGACCTCACCTGTGCGAATGTAATCCGCCATCAACTGGCCCGTGCCCGGGCTCAGCATGACACCTACGGCATCATGCCCCGTCGCCATGCTAAGCCCCTCCCATTCTGGGATGGGTCCCATAATCGGGATACCGTCCGGGGACCCGGGCCTGACACCGGCGGCGGCACCCACGAACCTGGCATTTGCCAGGGTAGGTAAAATGGATTTGGCCATTGTCATGAGTTCGCTGATGGCGTCCCCAGTAATCTCCTGATCGAATTCCCCCTCGTGCCGAGTCGCTCCTACCAGGATGCTCCCATCCGCCTGAGGTATCGCAGCGCCCATGAAGCTGTGGATCACGAACTCAGGGAGAAACCCTGTCTTCCGCAGCAGCACGCGCTGCCCCTTGACAGGTCGGACAGGCAGGCGCTCGGGAATCCATCGACCGGTAATACCCGTCCAAGGGCCCGCGGCCAACACCGTGTGGTCCGCATAGTAGCAGTCCTTTGCCGTCCGCACCCCCCCGCACTCGTCGACCCTCCGTCTTTAGACCGATCGCCTCCACGCATTCGAAGAACCTCGCCCCGAGTTTGCTGGATGCGTGGACAAGGGCATCAACAAGGCGCTGACCGCAAACGTGTCCCTCGTATGGTGAAAATACTCCACCGAGGACGGCCGGATTGATCTCCCTTTCTCGCTCAAATACGGCGCCGGGCTCCTCCCAGCTCACGTCCAGCCCCAGTTCGCCTTGCCAGGCCAGGTCCTTTCGCAACGTCTCCGCCTCTTCCAACGTTATGGCGAACTTGAGAATGCCGCAGGAGCGAAATAGCGGATCGATACCTGACTCAATCAACTCGGCGCTCAATTCGGGAAAAATCTCCAAGCTTCTCAACCCCAGAGAAAAGAGAGCCCGGTGGGTGTGGTCGACATGCCACAGAGGTGAGACGAGACCAGCCGTGGCTCCGGATGCCCCGGAGGCGAACCGGCTCTGCTCGAAAACGGTACTCCGGATGCCGTGCCTGGCCAGGTAGTAGGCGATTGCACATCCGATGACTCCGCCCCCTACGATGGCTACATCGGTCGCTTTATCCATTAAGGTTCCGCAAAATACCCGTTCGAACCACGCCAAGAGAATGGAGATTTCCGTTCGATGGCCCAGCCGACAACATTCCCGATGCCGAGGCCGGAATTAGCGAGAAAAGGAGGCGCATTGTTCGCATCGATTCTCCCACTAGACCCACCATGTAATGGAAGCAATCCAAACCGGGAATTTCCAGCGCAATCCGAGCATGAATAGGCCCTTACGGCTGCGAACGAAATAATCTCTTGTCTACTTCGTTCAGAGACTTATCTCGTAGCTTCCTATTTATTGAGCAAGAGTCTGGAGTAGAAGAGGTTGGAATCGAATGTGTTGCAGTCGACAAGGTTCGTTAGTAGGGTTCGCGTGCATTTGCGGTTTTTCTCATCTCTTTGGTTGCGGCTTTGCTGCGCCAGGTCTCCTCTTCTGTATTATCAGGGTTCCGGTTTGATTGCGGTCGAAGGCCACCTTAGGAATTAATGAGCGCGGATATTCTCCGAGACACTCCTAATCCTAAAATAAGCGCGTTTAAAGGTTGAACAGGAAACTTCGTTATTCCTAACGTTATTTGCCATGCTGGCGGTAGTTTTGCCGCCGCCACCCTTGGGCTGGTTTCATGTTTTGCTTTTTTTGAGTCATATCCGTTCTGTTTTAACGTTAGTTCTGTCCCCTTTTTGGGATACGCCGACAGTCCTTCCGTTGTGGCTGTGCGTTCGCGGTTACTTGATCTGCTACCCAGGCGACATAGATCGGAATCGCTCCCAGGTGCTGATAAAATCTCCCATCCACTCGTTCCAGCTTAAAAGCCGATAAACAATTCGGCGCCCGCTTCGGATGATTTGCGCGGGGAGCAAGATGATGGCGTGAAGGAAGCGCCGAAACTCCATCTTCACGATCTCCAACCCCCGCTGGCGGTTGGGCATGAGTAATCCATACCACGCCTTCAGGTTCCAGGCCAATGCTGTCATTACCATATAGGCCCAATTGCTCAAAAGATCATCCACGGGCATACGCATCGCATTAACCCCGTTTTTGAGTTGCTCAATAACGTTCTCCTGATCGCAGCGTTGATTCGCAAAGGCGACCACCTGCTCCTTAGTCAGGTCCCTACGATTTGTGATATAAAAAAAGTAGCGGATCTCATCAAAGAGCACTACTTCGCCCTTTTGCACACTGATGTTCTTACGCACCACCACCATCCGATAGGTCTTTTTGCACTTGTTGGGCCGATAGTCCAACTCGGCCACACTTTCTGCCTCCAGCACCTTGTTTTCAAAACCCTTCTGGTGCACGATCCCTTCCTTCACTCGCGGCGCTTTAGCTCTCGATTCGGTCGCTATTTCATGCTTGGGCAACCGCTCCAGTTCGCTCCAGGCCGTCTCTCTGAACTCCTCGGCCAGTCCCACCACTTTGGGATGCGCATCCATTCCGAAGATAAATCCCGTTCCTTCTTCATCCCACCGATCGAAGTTTTCTGTCAACGAAAAGTCCGTATCCCCTCGCAAGCAGATTTTCCCCGCATGCGCACGCACAAGTTCCACCGCCCGATCAATCCACTTTACGCATCCCTCATGGCTGTCTCATTGCCCGGTCGATTCACCATGTAGAGCACTTCCCTGGTATTTGCCAAACTCACGATCAGCGGTGCATAGCCCCAGATCCCCTTATAGCTTATTCCCATACCCCCTTTGCACTTCCCTCTCGTCTGCGCTATCGTCCCGTCCACATCGATGAACACCTCCTCCATGAATCCTTTTGCCTGCTTGTTCCACACCCCTTGCCGTATCCGGTTGATCCCTTCCATCAATTTTTCGATCGCGCCTTCATCAAAGCGTCGGGTGAAGTCTCCACTGGTCGTCGGATCCGGTATCCTCTGCGCTCCTAAGGCATTCAGAAAAACCTCGTCCTTGCGGCGCAATTCGATGTCTTCGAGCCGGATCCCTCCCAATAATGCGTTGTAGGCTATGTTGAGCACATGATCACTCTCATGATACGGCAGGTGGCGCTTGAGCAACTGCACGCTCTGGTCGAGTTCTTCCACCAACCCCAGTCTCTTCACCATCAGGTGAATCGCTCCTATCCCTCCACAACTCACCCCTTTGCCTCGTTCGGCCGTCTCGTAGTGGATGTTGCTCGCTTTGAACATCGGTTTGGCCTGTTCAGGCCAGCCCCGATTTCTAAGCCGATGCTTTATTCTTCTCTTGCTATTGTGGAGGTTCTTGCGGTATCTTCTTTTCACTCGAAACGTCCTTTTTTTCTGGGTGGTTTTTTTGGTCGATTAACAGTTTTCCCAGTATCTAAGCGCGTTTCGAGCTTTTTATTGCGTTAGGTATATTCCAATCACACTTGTTCGAGGCCTAATGTGCTCTTCCGTTCTTCGCGACTGCGATTGCGATCAATCTACCTTTAAAGTGAAGAAGCGAACTCGTCGTGAACGATTCAATCAATACAGACTCGAACTGATTGAGTCCTCCGTAGAGAATAAACGATACGTCGATTTCACCCGGGTTACGAGGACGGACAAATGAATGAATCTGGAACGGCACTAAGATGACAGAGAAAGTAAAGTACACCGAGTTACTCCCCTTCGAGTTTCGCGAGAGGCTGGAGAAAAGGCCAATCGCCTACCTTCCTCTTGGAACATTGGAGTGGCACGGGGAGCACATTGCACTGGGAGCCGATGCGATTCAAAGCGAAGGGTTGATGATCAGGTGCGCCCGGAAATTGGGAGGTATCGTAATGCCTCCGATCCACCTGGGCCCTGACCGCGCCGTTCCAATCGGCGATGGTTCTTTCCTTTACGGTATGGATTCCGCCGATACCACTGCTCCCGATCGCCAATTGGACGGAAGTTGCTACTGGATAGCGAAAGGGTTTTTTAAGATGCTCGTTGATTCAATCTTAGCTCAGGTGAAACGAGCGGGATTTTGTGCCGTCTTCGCGGATGGTCATGGTCCATCCAGAAAGTCCTGGGTCGAGGATCTCGAGGAGCGCGAGGTGCGATTTGGGATGAAACTCCTGGGTGTCACGCAGGAACTGAGAGAGCTTGGGTGGGACTGCCAAACGGATCATGCCGCAAAAAACGAAACCTCCATCATGCTGGCCCTTCGACCCGATCTGGTGGACCTCTCACGATTGCCTGAAGATCGGGACGTCTGGCCGCAAGGCGTAGGAGGGAAAGATCCCCGGGATGCCTCGGCCGAACACGGTGAGACCTGTTTGTCCTCTTCCCTGAAGGCGCTGGAGAAATTGTTGGAGAGAAGAGGAGTCTAATCTGAAACTTCGCTCTATATGCGTGTTCGGGGCCGGTTCATGAGGTCTAACTTCGCTTACGTTGCCATCGAAACGCTCCCGCGTTCCGCTACGACGGGTGTCGAACTTGAGCGTAGTCCCGGCTCGCCTGTACGGGAGCATTTCGGCCAGCCACTGCTTAAAGTTTCACCCTCCCGTAGGGAAGGCACCTGCATAGCGTGTTTGAGGCTCCCCCGGTCTCGTGCCGGGGTGGCGCCAGGTTTCCAGCTACCACACCCGACTGGGGGAGAAGGGCCGGGGGATGGGTCGGTGGGCTGCCCATTTTGTAGCACGGATTCAGCGCCACCCCGGCACGAGACCGGGGGAGCCAGTAACCGAAAGAACACTAAACACGTACTACGGCAGGGTTCGATCCGGTCCAGATCGCAGGCCTGTCTGGACCCGAATCCGCCTTCATACATCCGGAATTGATCGAGGGTGCAATTTTGCGTCGTTTTATGCAAAACAGAAACAAAGCCCATTCGAAATAGTGAAAGGTGGTAATACCAAAATGATCCAGAAACTTCAGGAATTCGTGAATCAAATAGAACTCTGTGACACTCATGAGCATCTGTGGAAGCAGGACAAGTGGGAGAACGACAGGCCTGATATCCTCTGCGAATTATTCGACAACTATGTGCGAGCCGACTTTGTCAGTGCCGGAGCTTCCGAGAGCGATGCAAATCGGTTACTCGATGCGACAGATCCTGATATTCAAGCGCGATTCGATCCCGTTAAGGAAGTCTGGAAGGCAGTTCAATATACGGGGTACGGTGAAGCCTCGAGGCTGGTTGCCCGAAGATTCTTTGGTATCGACGAGATCACAACAGACAACCTTGTCCGCCAACAGGAGACCTTGCCGGAGCGCTGGGAGACCGGAGACCGGATGCGTATTCTAAAGGAGGACGGGAAACTCCATCACACTCAAACCGATGACTTTTGCTGGGCTTGCAAAAGGGATGAATCGGGCCCTGATTTCTTCCTTTATGACCTCTCCTGGGCCAGTTTCTGTTCCGGGACCTTCAATTTGGAGCAGCTCCAAGAAGAGACAGACCTCGAAGTTAACGATCTGGACACCCTGGGTGAAGCGATGGAGGCATTGTTTGCCCGTTACGGACCCTTCGCCATCGCAGTTAAAGCGCAACATGCCTACAATCGTACGTTGAATTGGGAGGAACGCCGGGACAGTGAAGCCGCAGCCGTACTAAAAGAGCTTATAAGCGGCAAGGAACTCGCCGTCGGGGAGAAGAACTGTCTGGGAGACTGGTGTTGGTCGAGGGGGGTAGAACTGGCCATCAGGCATAATCTTCCGTTCAAGATTCACACCGGTTACTATGCGGGAAATTATCGCATGCCCGTCGACTTCATAAGAGCCGGAAATCTCTGTTCACTTCTCGCCAAATATCGGGAGGCGCGATTCGTCCTCATGCACATTTCCTACCCCTATCAGGAGGAGTTGATCGCGTTAGCTAAACACTACAAGAATGTGTGGGTGGATTTGTGTTGGGCGTGGTCGATCAATCCGAGCGCATCGCAGGACTTTCTTCGCCACTATCTGCACGCCGCTCCGATCAACAAGCTCTTTGCCTTTGGCGGCGATACCATGCGGCCGCGGGCAGCAGTAGCCTATTCCATTCAGGCGCGCGATCGCATTGCCCAAGCGCTGAGCGATGAAGTGAATGAGGGGCAGATCACGGAGAATCAGGCAATGCAAATCGCGGAGCGTATTTTGCAAAGAAATCAGCTGGAATGTTTCGACTACGAGGGGCGGGTTGATGCGCTACAAACCCTATCTTCCTGAATTCTCCCCCTCTTACTCCATCTAATCCGACTTTCTCTGCCCATGCGGGTTTCCGGCCGAGATTTTTCGGCTTTTCGAGGGCGAAAACTGCCTGTCTGGCAGATCAGAAATCGTCCTCGTTCTCGATAATTCGCAAGAATCGAAAAGCTTCCGCTTTCCGCTACAGGTCCGCCCAGAAGACGGCACACGGACTCGCCACGCGCCTTGCCCATCAAGTTCGTAGACAAGCACGTCCGTGATCTTCATATCAACACCCCCGTTCTTTTCCCATGGCGTCAGGAAGAAGACGTTCTGTTCCCCTGCGACCATGCTCGCATGATAGTCATAGGAGCACCAGCCCTCTGGGCCTTTCCTGAATGTATTTCTCAAAGTGCCTGCTCGCCTGTACATGACGCCGTCGTATCCCTCAAAGCCTCAACAGAGCGGTGAGCCTGGTGATGAGGAAAGTAGCCAACGTCACCAGTGCGATATTCGATGTCCTTTCCTGCGTTTCGAAGAGTGGAGGCATGCCGGGCCGAGCGAGGTCTTTTGCAACTGGCGGCACCAGCATTGCCTCGTACGCCTGGTTCGGCCTTCCCTTTAGGTTGCCAATTCCCGGGCGTGGGCAATCTCATTGGAGGCAACCGCCCGCACCTGTTCAGGGTCGAGTGTCACCAAAGCCGCCGTCTTTCCGGAAAACGTAACAAACTCAACTTCGTAAGCCTTTGGGTTGAATCCGCTCATGGTGCATTTCAGGCATCCATCTTATTCCATCATCCATTCCCCCGGCCCAACGTCCAAAGTGCAGAGATGGAGGCGCTAGCCGACATTCTCTGCCACGCCTTGTTCTGCCTTTATCCGGTCGGACAGCCACATTTTCATAATGGACTGACGGGTAACGCCGACTCGCTTCGCTTCCAGGTCAAGCGTGTCGATCATCCAAGTGGGAAGATCTACGTTTACTCGCCTTTGCTCCAGCTTCGGGCGTCTCGCTCTGCTCCAATCCAAATATTCGCTGATGTCCTCGCCGCGATCAAATCGTCTGTCAAATTCCTCAGCGGTGATAGTATTCCTCTTTTTCTTCATCTCTTGCCCTCCGTACCGAAATGATTCTCAAGTTCGAACCTCGCATCGTGAAAATACACGTCCATTCGCCGCCGCCGTAGGCACCGATGAGCGCGTATCGATCCTCCGTGCTTGACCGCGCCGGGACGATTATATGCTTCGGATCGTTCCATAAATGTTGGGCTTCGACAAAGTCTATGCCGTGTTTTTCGCGATTCGATTCAGACTTTTCCAAGTCATACTCGAATTCCATTTAGGTATAAAAATGGTTTAATTTCGGGTGTCAACCTGTTTCTTGGCAGAACGCTGAAGAATGAGGTACGCGCTTCAGCGCGTTAACTCGACGCAATGGTTAGCGTTTTTTTTCCTGGAACTTGACATTTGGCAGATCCTTCAGGTCTTGGTCCTGAGTCCATAGAGTAGCGTCATGGGTCTTCGCCAATACATATATTATGCTGTCTGCCATCGGTGCTTTCTCGTCTGCCGAGAATTCCGCTGCCTGAATAGCCAACCCGGGATCCACGATGTTCATACACGATCAGAGGATTCCCTTTGGACAGTCGTATCGATGCCCTTAAGAAAACCGCGCAATTTTCTACGCTAACGTTTGAGTGCAGCGAGGCCGGGCCAAGTGGTCGATATTGGAACGGACGGCATCAACCGGCATTCGCTGGTACGATTTGTTAGCTCTTTTTTCTGGATGTTGCTATGCACCTATTCAAAAGTTCTAGCACTGCTTCAGCATTCGCGACACCTTCAAACCCGATATCATAGTGGCTAGAATATTCAGGGCCATCTCCACCGTTATGAACCGCGCCTCCTGCATCATAGATCACATCTCCAATACCTTTTGAATTCACCATCTTTATCCAGGGGTTTGAAATATGATGCAAAGATTTGATTCGTTCCTCTTCGATTTTACCTTTCTTTATGTAGAGAAGCATCGCTCGGCGGTTTGTTAAAACATAATGCGCGTACTTGGCGTTTCGACAGCTGTTAACCCTAGCCCGTATTGCGTAGTGATATGGGCCTATCGCTAGTATCAACCCAAGTATTGTCATACAGAATCCAGCGAAAAAGGATGTCATGCCGCTGGGGTTGAAAAGTGTCTGTAAAGCAACCTTACTTATATAAAACCCAGATAAGCTAAATGGTTGTATAGCAATCAATGCACACAATATATATAATGATCGAGCAAACCATGTCTTACCGGGAAAACCGCTCCACAGAGCATATTTTGGAATGGGTTGCTCATGCCAGAGAACTTCCTCACCCCTTTCCATTTTACCGTTGATAATCTGTTTTACTGGTTTCTTGTCCCTGAGTTGCTCCATTGATCTTTCCAATATTATAAATTTTCTTAGATGAGCTAACGTCCGAGCTGTGGCGGCCGGCGAAGGCGGATTGCCACGAGCGATTGTTTGTGCGCTTGCGCTTCGAATAATCAGGCGAACATCAGCTTGCCTTTGGGCTCTGGAACTTTCAGTCCATCCTCCTGCGCTGTCCGCACCCACAGTGCGATGGCTTCCTCCGCGTTTTGAAGCGCAATTGCCTTGGTTTTTCCATGCGCCATGCATCTGGGAAGCTCAGGAACTTCCGCTACAAAGATTCCGTCTGGATCGTCCCAATAAACGATCACCTCGTATCTGAATTCATTCATCTTACTCGAACTCATTCTCGGTTAATACCTTACGGACTTGCCGAACCTGGTAGCCTTTGGCCTTGGATCCATCCGCTTGAAGATTATTCCGATCTCTGACGCCTGATTTTGTAAATATATGATGGCTTCCCGCCTCCAAAGCTTCGCTGAAAACGGGTAATCGTGCAAGTCTATCAGAACGGCTGGAGCGATTCCTCTCCACCGCAGGGCAGGATTGACTCGTGCTGTTCTCCAGACTTAGTATGCTAATCCCACGGAATGTCAGAATTATAACCCTTTGAGCTATGTAATTTTTGGGTATATTCGGACATTTTCCAGATTTGACGAATTCGGAAAATATTTCAGAACTTATTGATAAGTAAAGATCCTCGGGGCAAGCCCCGAGGCATTTGATATTAGACTTTATGAATTAGAAACGAAGCAAGCTTCGGGGAATTAAACCCGAAGCGATTAACATCTTGCCCGGGTGGCGGAATGGTAGACGCTGCGGACTTAAAATCCGCTGACCGTAAGGTCGTGAGGGTTCGAGTCCCTCCTCGGGCATCCTCTCCATTCATCCGACTTAAGCCACCGTATTCAGGATGGTACCTGCCTCCCCATCAGAATATCCAGGATCGCTGCCGGATTCAGTCAATGCTTTGCCCTCTTCTCGTTGTTTCTGCCCCTTAAGTGACAGTTCGATCTGGTTTGAACTTTGCATTCTACCGGAACCACTTCCAACCTCCGATACTGTCAATTTCTCATTTTCCACAGCTTTGAGAATCTCTGGAACCGGACGAATCAATGGCGGAGAGGAGATGTTAAACGAAAATTCCATAACTAAATCATCGCCCACGGTGACGGCCAACTTTAACCGCTCAAACCCCTTAACCCTAGTTTTATGATATTTTTACACCTATCCCGGAAATCTAAGATTTCCGGGATAAGAGGAAGGCTGCGCCGCCATCGTGTTCCCTTTCCCATGGCTTACTGAGAGAGCAATCGATTAACTTGAAGTCCCCGGCCTTCCGCTTCAGAAACGATTCGACGACGCCTTCATTCTCCTCCGGCTCAATACTGCATGTACTGTAGACCAACCGGCCCCCGGCTCTCACAAAATCAGACGCCCGATGGAGAAGCTTGCTCTGAAGGTCCGCGCAGGCTCTAATTTGGCCCGGAACCAGACGCCATTTAGCATCTGGACGTCTGCGCAATACTCCGGTGTTTGAACACGGGACATCAATCAATACGGCATCATAAAAGCCCGGCAAACTCTGGGCTTCAAATGTCTCCGGATTCGCGTCGAGTAGATCACTCTCAACAACCCGGAACCGCAGATCCTTAATTCCCGCCAGATTCCTATGTAATCGCGGCATCCTCGACCCGGGCCGGTCCAGACTCACAAGAAGGCTGGAAGAGCCTTGAACGTGCTCCGCGATCAACACACTCTTTCCTCCCGGCGAAGCACAAAGGTCGAGCACGTTCTCACCTCTTATCGGATTGAGCAGCTGCACGGGCAATCGCCCCGCCGCATCCATCACGTAACCTCTTCCAGAATCGTGTGGACGGCCTTCCATTCCGCTCCCTCACAGGAATAAAAGTCCCTCCAATTCGTCTCTTCCAATCCCTCCGCCAGGCAACTTCCGCGCTCGCCTTTAAAAATGCGCAGGTAGACGGGCGGCGGTTCTTGATTCCACCTCAACAGCATCTTTGTCGACTCCTCCGAGTAATCCTTAATCCAGCGCCGCACCAACCATTCGGGATGGCTGTAATAGAGGGCCAAAGACTCCACTTTTTCCACTCCATTTCCGTCTCCGTGCGCCGTATCGACCTCAGCTTTTATCCCTTTCAAAAGAGGTCCGACACGACGCATTATCGCGTTGATAAAGCCGGCTTCCTTCTCCGACAGGAGCTTTTTTGCATTCTCCACCGCGTAATCGATGACCTTGGGAACATCCCCTTCCTCGGCTGCCAGCATTTCACCTACTGCAACAAATAGTATTGACTTCAGCTTACGTCTCGGTTCCTTTCCTGCCAACGAATCGATCGTCCAAACGATCAGGGATAAATTGCGTATAACCCCGAGAAACAGAAATTGACACCGTCGTCTCTCGTTAGGCGGCAGCGAATCCGGCAGGTCCTGGAGTATCTCATCGGTTTTACGTGGCCTCTTAATATAGGTTTCACACAACCGAACCGCCAGAATCCAACTGTTGGATATACTGCGAAATTGGCTCGTCATTTCTGTCGATGGGATTTTGTTGACCGAGAGGCAAGTTTGATCAGTGTAATGGTTTTCTGAAGCAATGAACGAAGAAGCAATCGATCTCCTAATCACGGAGAACCCTCAACTGAAATCGGCACGGCCGAAACTCGAATCCATGCAACCGGGCGCTTTTTGCATTCACCGCAGTTGGGGCCTTGGGCAGATTAAATCCTATGCCGACAAGGATAACAAGCTGATCATTGATTTCGAAGACGACAAAACCGGCCATGCCATGGATCCGGTATTTTGTATTGGAAAACTCGAGATACTCTCCCACGAGCATATTGTGGCGCGCCACCGTCGCGAGCCTGAGGTGGTTGAAGAGATGATAAAGAAGCGGCCCACTGACCTCATTGTTGAACTCCTCTCACACTTAGCGGGCCAGGCAGCCCCGAGCACCGAAATTGAGAACAACCTCATCCGCATAATGGGACCCTCCAAATACAAGAAGTGGTGGTCCGCGACAAAGAAGCTCCTCGTCAAAGATCCCCGAGTTGCGGTCCCGAGCAAAAAGACGGAACCCTATTTATTGCGAGAAGAACCGGTAAGGGCAGAAGAGGAAATCCTGGAGGAATTTTTCGATATTAAGGCACCCAAGAAACAAATTGCGCTGGCCGAAAAGCTGCTGGAACTCTCTCTCTCCCATGAAGAGATCAAAGATCAATTACCGGATATACTTCAGACGCTGACCACGGCGCTCAAAGAAACCCGATTGCTCAACCAGGGAGAGCGCCTCCATGGCCTATGGGTTCGCAACGATCTTGCACGCTTCATTCACGAGGACGTCGAGAAGCTACTACCTACTTCCGCCTCGATCCTGGAGGAGGTCCATAATTTGTCGGAACTTGCGGAACAGATACCAGGCAAATACTACCGGCGTTTTCTCGACCTGCTCCATAGGGTCTACCCGGAACGTTGGGAAAAGATCACTTTCGACCTTTTGAAAAACAGTTCCGGCAAGCTTACTACTGAATGCATAAATTTCCTTATTGAGACTCAACGCGGAGACCTCCTCGAAGAGACACTACGACGTTGGCTCGATGAGCAGATCATTAAGGGCCCTTTACTGCATTGGGTGGTTAAGTATAGAAATTCCCGCAAATATTCCAAGTTGCTCAATGATCTCATCTCGCCGAGGTTATTCAAAGCGATCTTTTACGCCATCGATCACGAAGCGCTGCAAAATGTTGCCATCCGTCGTATCCCCCTCGCCGACTTCCTCAGCGACGATGAGGAACTCATCCCCGAATTGTTAGCCGAAGCGACCCCGGAGACGGCGAGCGACCTGGCCACCACCCTGATATTGAATCAGGGCTTCGAGGACCTCACCAAGAAGTCCCTGCTCGCCCGTTTCATCCGCCAGTTTCCCAATGTGCAGAGTCTCGTTTCCGGAGATGATGACATCGAGGTCGATACGAGCGATCAGCTTATTGTCTCACAGCAGAGTCTCGACCTGCGGAAGAGCGAATATGAGAATTTGGTGCGTAATAAAATACCGGAAAATAAAAAAGCCATCGCGACCGCCCGTGAACTCGGAGATTTGAGAGAAAACTCCGAATTCAAAATGGCGCGGGAGGAGCAGGATGCCCTCCTTGCCCGTAAATCCCAATTGGAACACGAATTGGAACGGGCCCGTGTAACAGATTTTGGGGATGCTCGAACAGACACCATAGGCGTAGGAAACGCTGTCGAATTGGAAGTTGGATCCACCGGAAAGACCGTTACCTATTATATCATGGGCGCTTGGGATAGCAAGCCGGAAGAAAATGTCCTATCCTACAAGACTCCTCTGGGACAGAGTTTAATCTCGAAAAAAGTAGGAAATACCGTCACTACAGTCATCGACGACACCGAGGAGACCTGGACCATAAAGAGCATCTCAAGGTGGGTTGAGCTAAACGAGACGGTTGCGCCAAAGCAGTGAATTAGGAATGCTAAGTCCGACAGATTCCTAGTTCATAACCGCCGCTCCCAAGTGCTCAGCGTAATACTTCCGCAAAACGGGGTAGACCTCCTCTGAGTCGTTGAACTGGAGCACTTCATCCGCCAGCCTCTTTGCATCCGAAAGCTCCATCTTACGGATTAGGTATTTTATCTCGGGCAAATAGCCTGGTGTAGCGCTCAACTCATCGGCGCCGAGTCCAAACAGGAGCGCCGTGTAAACCGGATCTCCGGCCATCTCTCCACATACCGCAACGGGAATCCTGTTTCGATGAGCTGCATCGATGACATTTTTTAATGTCCGTAGCACGGCAGGGTGATTCGGATCATAAAGGTGGTCAACCCGGTCGTTCACCCGGTCAACCGCCAAAATGTATTGCACGAGGTCATTTGTCCCGATGCTGAAAAATTCACATTCCCTCGCCAGCAGATCGGCGGTAAGAGCGGCGCTCGGCACCTCTATCATACTCCCCTGTTCGACTTCCGGATCAAACGCTTGACCCTTCGCTATCAAGTCTTCCTTCGCATCCTCAAATATGCGCCTTGCTTCCACCATCTCTCGCTTTCCGCTTATCATAGGATACATGATTTTTACTTTACCGTAGGCGCTGGCCCTCAAAATGGCCCGCAACTGATTCTTGAATACGTCAACCTGATCCAGGCAAAAGCGAATTCCTCTAAAGCCCATAAAGGGGTTGTCTTCTTTGGGAAAGTATTCGCCATGGTGTCCCTTATCTCCGCCTAAATCCAAAGTGCGTATTGTCACCGGTTGAGGACTCAAGTCCTCAACGACGTGGCGATACACTTCAAACTGTTCCTCTTCACTGGGAAATCCTTCCACTCTCAAAAAAACGGCCTCGGTCCGGAAGAGGCCAACCCCGTCCGCCCCGCAGTCTTTCAAACGATTAGTGTCCTCATAGCCCTCGATATTCGCGCGCAGGATAAGGTCGTGCCCGTCTCGGGTAGTCGCCGGCTCGTGAACGCCTGCTTCAAAGACATCGTGTTGATGCTGATGCTTGAGCTTGATCTTGCCATAGCGTCGAAGGCTCTGCTCCGTCGGGTTTACGATTACAATCCCGCCATAACCATCGATCAGCAAAGTATTCCCGGAATTCACCACGTCGCTGATATTATGCAGGCCAACAACCGCGGGAACCTCGATCGACCGCGCCATGATAACTACGTGACTGGTCGGCCCGCCTGCATCGGTCGCTATTCCAAGTACTTTCGCTACATCGAGAGTGGCCGTTTCAGAAGGCGTCAGGTCTTCTGAAACGATGATTCTCTTTCCCAGCATTTCATCGATAGAGTACTGGGACTTTCCGAGGAGATTCCCCTGCAGGCGCCGCGTAACATCACGTATATCCGCTACTCTCTCCCTGAGGTATTCGTCATCAATAAGAGTGAAGGCCTCCATATAACGTGAAGCGACCGATTGAAAGCAGTGTTCGATGTTTAGACCCGATTCCTCAAATTCATGAACCGTTTCATCGAGAAGCGCTTTATCGTCCAGGACAAGTAGATGGGCGTCGAATATCTGCGCCTCTTCCTCACCCACCTTCTCCGCAACCTCCGATCGAGTCTGGCTGATTTGCAGTCGAGTCTCGAGAATTGCCTGCTCAAATCGAGGAACCTCATCTTCGCGCTTCTCCTTTGGGACAACGTACCTGGGAACATCCAGCTCCTTCTGATGTATCATGAAAATCGGGCCATGGGCTACACCCGGCGAAGCTGCAAGCCCGCGTAAAGTGATCTCTTCTTGTTCAGGCACGTCGTATCAATGCACCTTTCTGCCAAAAGTTGGCCGGGAAATGGGCATATTATCCCAAACAGGAAATCTGGGAATAGGACTAATTACAGGGAGTTTCGAGTCTGCCTTCAACTATAAACGCTTCATCTCCCCATCCCTCCTGTATCCCCCGATATATCAAATCCACTGGGGAATCGCTTCGCAAGATTGCAAAACAGGCGCTGCCGCTGCCGCTCAATAGACAGGGAATATCAAACTCCCGTTCGAGTTCTCTCACCAAAGTCGGTAAACCTGGAAACTTTCGAAATATTACCCCTTCAAACGAATTGTAGAGAATCTCTTTCCAGGTACTCGTCTTCCGACTCCAACCCGACAACTTCGCTTCCACCAGGTCTGCGGACGCATAATTCTCGCGCCTCTCTGCCATCCTTGCATAGGCCCACTTCGTGCTGATGGTATACTCCGGCGCGAATATCAGGATGCGCCTTCCCGCGATCCTCTCGGTCAGCGAAACAGGCAGCTCCGTAACTTCCTCACCCCGCCCTCTGATCATAACCGGTCCTTTTCTCAGGAAGAGTGGTACATCTGAACCGAGCGTGGTCGCGACCTTTCGCAGCACGGATTCATTCAAAGGGTGGCCACAGAGGTCATTGAGCGCGATCAATGTGGTCGCTGCATTACTGCTTCCGCCTCCCAGTCCCGCCCCTACTGGAATGACCTTATCCAACTCTACGCACACACCGAAATCCAAATGCGCCGCCTCGCGAAATGAATCCGCCGCTTTTCGAATAAGATTGTCGGGCCCGCAATCGAGCGCCTTCATATTGCATACCAGTCGATCATTTTCACGTTTCCCACCGACACTGATTCTCATCATGTCACCAAATCCCACCTTCGACACAATCGAGACGATCTCGTGAAAACCGTCGCTCCGTTTACCGGTCACACCAAGAAAAAGGTTCACCTTGGCAGGGCTGAATACACGTTTACTTTCTGGCATAGGAAAAGACTTCTGCCTCTCCAAATAATCTGTCAAACTCCAATAAATACGCTTTCTCCCCGCCCTGTACGTATTTAGCGGAGGGAACGCTATCTATCCGCAGAGTAATGAATAACGCAGCAATACTTCTGGCCGCCGGAAGAAGTACCCGTATGGGGAACGTATTGACCGACAAGGCCGTTCTAAGTCTAGGGGGAAAGCCGTTACTGATCTACTCTCTCAAGGCCTTTCTCAATAG
>CBDCEW010000090.1:0-118392 GCA_965215885.1 Candidatus Moanibacter sp. | reverse complement strand
GCGCAGTGACATCCGTGGTCGCAGCAGATGGTTTGGTCGCGGTAGGAATCCCCGTCTCCGGGGACCCCCCGCGCAGATCCCGGCAGGCGGAATTACCGCACCGGGCTCTTCCCTCGGGTATAAACGCGCGAGCGTACTGTGCCATTCGCCGTATCCTCGCCTGCGCTTGTTGCAACCTTTCCCGGTCCTGTGCCCGACGGTTGGTTTGCTCACGAGGATTCCCCTTGGGCAGGTCCCTTTCCTCCAGCGACTCCGCCAAAAGTGCCGCAGCACCATCTTTGTTCGCCCCCTTCTTCGGTACTACGGACCTGTCCGACTGCCCAGGACCGTTCATCACCGCATTACTCCTTGGATTCGCGGTGCGGACAGCGCTGCCATTTGCGCTGCCGGTCCTCGGCTCTCCCGATTCCCGCTCAGTAAGCTTCCTTGCATGCCCCGCTCTCCGACCGCGCAGAGGCCGGACGGCTCTTCGTCTTTGCGACCCGTCCGATTTTTGCCTTCCCCATATTTCAAGAAGGTCGGCCCTCCAAACGTTGCCCAACTTTCGCGGCTCAGTCACGCAGCCTGCATCTTCCCCTGTCAACGCTTGCAGCATACCCTCTCAGATATACCGCCATGACTCGGGGCCAGTACGATTGACTAGTTCTTTACTGTATGACTCTTTCATTCACTACTTACTGCCGGTTTTAATCGGCGCTGTCTGAAATGTTCGGGCTAGGCCTTTGGGACCATAGGAAGAAGATTCGAATTTATTCCTTTCGATCGGGCGGTTTAAGGTTCTCCGCCACGGGCGGACCAGCCTATGGCTGGCAGGTTTCGGGTTTTAGGCTGCCGGCGCTGCCGATGAGCAGGTATTGAGCGGCCATCGGCGTGGCTTGCTGCACAATACGTATATTTGCCGCTGTCTGGAGGCATACTCATCCCGTCGTGCTTTTTTCTCTGAGCTTCAAAGCGGTCAGATTCAGGCTGCCTGTTCCAGTTCCTCCCCTCGGCGTTTCTTCATCAGTATGATGCGGCAGAAGTTGTAGGCCAGAACCTTCTCGAGCAGTTCATCGCCTACCGCATCGATGCCGCGGCGGCCGAGTTCGCCAAAGGCAAATCCATCTTTAATCGTGAACATCAGCGACTCCACTGCGGAGCGATCGCGGCGTGCCTCGCGATACGCCTCGCTCTCCCAGTCCTCGGGGGTGGTCAACTTCTTGCCCTTCGCCCCACTGATACTGATCTGCTTTACCCCCATGCTCAGCACCTCCTTGCGTCCCTTCGCCGAAGCATATCCGTCATCGGTGCTGACCAGTTCAGCAATGACACCGGTGCGCTTGATCGAATCGCCGATGGCCGGCGCCAGCTCAATGGAGTCTGCCGCGTTGCCTTGCGGTACGATCAGGCTGGTGACAAAACCGTTTTCGCTGCGAACCAGTTGTGGCTTGTACCCGATCACTGGATTGCGGCTGCCCTTCTTGATGTAGGCCGCCGATCCGTCCGAGAGGCTCAGGACCTTCTGTGTGGACGGTAGCTTCTTTTCGTGAAACACCCGATCATGAGCATACTCAACAACCCGCTTGGCGTCGGCAATATCGCCCCTGATCTGGCTCAATGCCCGCTCCAGAAGCTCCCGGCGAGTGGGAGGCAGTGAATCCATCGACAGGCCCTCTTCAAGATGGCTCAGTTCCCCCGTTAGTGAGTCGGCCGCCTTGCGGCCCCGCTTGAGCAACCGCCGGTAGTGTTTCTTCAGCTTGCCCTTCGACTTCGGTTTGCCCGCGGCCAGACAAATCTGAAACTCCAGCTTGTCCATTTCCTCCAGCCAACGCCCAACCCATCCCTTGCGAAAATCCTCCAGCCCGAAGACATGCAACTTCTGACCCAAACGATTGGCCCGCATCAAAAGACCGCTCAGAATCTTCCCATCGGTGGGCCAGCAGCTGTTTGCTTTCACCGAGGTGCTGTCGATCGTCAGCTTCCCGAAATCGTCCCATTGCTCCTGGAGGATAAACCCAATCTGTTTATCAAAGATCAACTCGCGGGTCGTATGGCTGACCAGGTTCACGTTCTCCAGAATCGTCGTCACCGCCGGCATTCTCAGTCCCCCGCTCTGCAAAAATCCGTACAAGCTCATCGACTCGCGCACAAACCGCCGTGCCGGTTTCGTGGTCAACGAACCCAGAAACCCTCGAATCATCACGAACACGTATACCGCATAAGCCGGCATCCGCGGCCGGCCTACCCCAAGATTCAATTCAGCAGCCAGAATATTCTCCTCCTCGATGTCCAGCTCCGGCAGCTCCGCTGTGCGCCCTTCAAAGAACCTGCGATCTTCCAATCGAAGTTTCTTCTTCTCACGCGCATGGGCGTCCAGATCCTTCTCGATCGCCTCGATGATTTGCGCCGCGAACCCGGCCAATTCTTCAACTTCATCCAGAAAATCACGGAAATCCGTGTCTGGAACCGGCAGAATGAGGTTGCTAAGGGGCGTCTTATCGCTTTTGTTCTCCTCTGTCGCACATGTTGGCATGTTTAACTCTTTTCTTAATCTTAGGTTGTTAAACACTAGCATGTTGCGACACTTTTTATCAAGCCAAAAAATGATTTTTCTCAAGTTTTTCTTGCGCCTTTTGCGCCTCTTTGCGGCCAATCAGTAGCTTTTCGGATAAGGTCTAGGAAGGAAGATCGAATTTATTCCCTCTCTTCCATCGTGACTCTCAATCGTGATCTGTAGTCGACCATCCTATCGATCATTAACAATTCACAGATTCAACAGTTCACCAATTAATTATTAATAGCGTTCTGTAGATTATTACTCCAGCAATTGAATAGTAGCACACTGTCATCGCGAGCCGACCGAAGGGAGGCGCGGCGATCCAGGAATAGTGAATGCCCCTCCTGCCTTTCTCTGGATTGCCACGCCCAGCTGCGTTGTTCTCGTCCCGCTGGGCGGGTTCAAGGTGGCGGAGTATTGCGATCAATTCTGCAAATCTGCGAATCCTGTTGCATGAAAGCTCGGGATGGAGTAGAGCAATTCCCACATTGGTAGAGGATGATTGGAGTACCTTTGGCTTGCAAGTGTAGGCCGATACTCTAAGGGCGCGTTTCCGCATGAGGTAGGATATTCTTGGCAAACTGATCAGGTTTTCGACAATAGTTTAAAATCTCTCCAACAGACGAACTGTGAATTCGATCCAAACTATCGCCTTTGTCGTCAATTTGAAGAAAACGGGGGCCGATTCTCTCGCCACTTCCCTTGAAGGCGCCGCCGAAAGTCTAGGTGTCCAAACGCGCTCTACCACCGCTTACCCCCTTAGCGAGGAGTTTCTCACCGGCATCGATGCCTGTTGCGTCATCGGAGGTGACGGCACCCTCCTCGGAGTTGTCTCGGAGGCTGTCAGGAATCAGGTGCCTGTTTTGGGCGTCAATCTCGGTAAACTCGGCTTCCTTGCCACCTTCGCCGCAGATGAAGTTCTGGCCGAATTCGAGTCTTTGCTCAGCGGGGATATTCAGGTCGCTACGCGTTCCCTACTCCAATGCCACGCCGCATCCGAGATAAACGCGCTCGCTTTAAATGACGTCGTAATCAAGAATCAGGCCGCCGGACTCGTTTCCCTGGACGTCTTCTCCGACAAACAGCATGTAAATGAATACAACTGCGACGGCCTCGTGTTCTCCACTCCTACGGGTTCCACGGCCTACAATCTCTCCGCCGGGGGCCCGCTAATCCACCCCAATGCCGAAGTTATCGCGGTCACCCCTATCTGTCCCCACACTCTGAGCAACCGCAGTGTGATATTCGATCACCAGACGATCCTGGAAGTGCTTCTGCGCAATCGTCAGGATGGCATTCAAGTAAGTATCGACGGTGTCGTAAGTTGCCATCGACCAGAGGACTTTCCCCTTCGGATATCCATCGCAACCCAGACGTTCAAGCTCATTCAACACCGGAAACATAGTCATTTTCAGCTCGTCCGTAGCAAACTGCGATGGGGTGATGGTAATACGATTTAATTTCTCCCAGTTTTTACTTGCTGAATGGAATTCAATTGCTGATTATCGTCCCGCCTGATGGGTGAAGAATACTACATACGTTCCGCCGATTCCGATACAGCGCGGGGTCCGTTTTCGATCGACAAACTCGCGTCGCTAGCTGAAGCAGATCAGGTCGATAATGAGACTCTCTTTTACAGGGAAGACACCGAGGAATGGTTAGCCATCGGTGCCAATGATGAACTCAGGCGGCAGATATTCCCCGAAAAGAAGAAATTAGGCCTCAAGGCCAAGACTGATGAAGATATGAACCTCCTTAACGCCGAGGAGGATGAAATTCCAGCAGTCACGGTTGATGAGATGCTGGCGGCAGCGGAGGGTGACACCGATGAAACGAGACACGTCAAGGATAAGGTGCGCCTTCAGGAAAAAGCAGCCGCCATGTCCCTTCCCGCTATCGGCCTCATTATGTTGGTTAGCGCTCTTAACAATGTTTTTCCTAATTTCGAAGTCATCACCAGAGTCATTGAAGATGAGGATTATCTCGCTCTACTGCAGCATCCTCTGCTTCTCGTGGGGCTATTCGATCTGGCTTTGGCCGGGTTTCTCTTTCTTTCTGTGTCGGAGATTTTCCCAATGTTGCGATTTCGAGCCGCCATCGGCATGGGCTATTTCGGATTTTTTCATTGGGCTCAATATTTTACAGGTGATCCAACGTCTCTCTTCCTCATGGCGACGGCAGTGGGCGGATCTTTTGGAATCTTCGTCTGCACCCTTACCCTCAACCTCTACATCATGATCATCTTCTCCTTGCTCGGTCTTGCTGGTATGGGAGGATATGGTTATTTCATGTTTTTCGCCTCCTGATTACTAAAATTCGTAAATACGGTGTTGTATGCCCCGGTAGAAACGGGATTGGTGGGTAGAGCAAGGTGCGCCGTATTGAGTCCATTCGCTCAACCGCTCGCTTGTCATTGCGATCCCACCGCGAGGGAGTGGCAATCCAGGGTTTTTGATCAACGAAATCGATTGTTTTGCTGAAAAGGAGATTGTCGGATTATCTCCATCGTGAGATCTGGCAGAGTTCAGCCCTCCACGACAACTCTCTGAAAGGACGTTTTTGCGCCTTTCTCAGAATCTTCTCCATCATCCTTGATGGTCTCACCAATAATCGACTCCTGAGCCGCTCCGCCGCCCTCAGTTACTATTCTTTAATCGGCCTGGGTCCCCTTCTAGCCATCGTTGTTATGGTTTCGGGATTCATTCTGCAGCGAAATGAACCTAACCTTGCCGCCTATAGTCTGAATCGTGTTCTCCTCTTCATCGCGCCGCCCGTCGCAGAATTTTCCCGACTCGATCAACAAGGCATCCACGACTCTACCTCAGCCTCCCATACCGACTTATCAGATCCCGATCATCCGAAGCGTTTGACGCCGGAGTTGAACCAGGACCTCGTCGCGCTTATTAATCAAGTCATTGAGAGCACCCGATCCGGGACCGTCGGTATCGTTGGCGCCTTGCTCCTCATTTTTATCGGTATTCAGCTTCTCACTTCCATTGAAACCACCTTCAATGAGATCTGGGGTGTGCGGAGAGGACGCTCCTGGTTTCAACGGATCGTATTCTATTGGACCTTTATCAGTCTCGGGGCTATCCTTGGGTTCGCCTCAGTCACCCTCCTGTCGGCCGCTACGCTGGTTCGTTTTTTTGATCTCCTCCCATTCGGTGAGCATGTCTCGCATCTCTTTGCTTTGGCTGGTCCTTTCCTCTCCTCGTTCCTCGTCGTGGTTTTGCTCTACGGTTTCTACCGCCTCATACCTAACACAAGGGTAAAATGGAAACCTGCCTTGGCAGGTGCTATTTTTGTCACTCTCCTCCTTATTTGTAATAACTATCTATCCTTTCTCTACGTCCACCGGGTAATTACCCAGCAGAGCCTCTACGGTTCACTCGGCATCGTTCCCGTTTTCATGATCGGGCTCTACATTTTCTGGTTCTTTGTCCTTATCGGCGGTCAGATTACCTACTCCATTCAAAACGCCGACTTACTCACTCATCAGTCAGCCTGGAACAACATCAGTGTCCACACTCGAGAGACGGTTGCTCTTGCTGCCTTCACCCTTATCTGCCGGCGTTTTCGGGACTGCCGGGAAGCATACAGCTCTGGTGAACTCACTGATCGCATCCGCGTTCCCGGGCACATCCTCAACGAGAGTCTTAACCAGCTCACCGACCTCGGCCTTGTCAGCATCATTTCCACTTTCCATAACGATAGTGAGAACGTCGTGCGCTACCAACCCTCCCGTCCCCTTCACAATATTACCCTCGCCGATTTCCGTTCCGCTCTCGAGTGCTATGGAAATAACGAGGGCGCCGAGCTTATTCACGATGTCGACCCCCTCATCACACACTACCGCAACGGCTTCAAGAATTTTTCCGCCTCCCAACTCGGATCCACCTCCTTCGAACAGCTCCTCAACGACCACCTCCCCCAACCAAACCCACCTCCTAACCAATAGATTCTCATTCCTGAAATAATCAGACAGGTTATTTATTCTCCTCCTTTCCTTATGCCGACCCCCAGCGAGGAAACTCTGCCTTTGTTCCAAATGGACTTAATTTTCGTAACATTTTGGGATAAATAGACAGGTTATTTATCAATTATTCTTTCCCAACATACCAGCGATTCATATCCTCCGTTTGTAGGGGAGCGGTTTCAGCAAATTTGGTCCACTTCCCCTTTCAAAGCTCGACTGTCGCCCCCACTTTCTTGCACGATTCAACAGCCGTACATAGTGGAACCTCATTCGCTCTGTTAAGGTTGCGGAGCTATCTTCTTACCCCACAATTCTCACACAAATCGTACCGGGCAAATTCCTAAAATGTGCGAGTTTCGTTTCCCGTGTGAGTCTTCCCTATTCGAAGACCTCACTTCTTAGATCGCGCAAGATTGCCAGCTCTCCCCATTCGCTTCCCCGCATCCGCCTCGGCCCTTCTTTTCTCCTCTTTCCCAGGCGCTCCCGATTCTCTTCATACCAGCTTTGGATGTATTCTCTCGTTCCCAGGATCGCTCCGTCCGTGAAATACCTCACCCGGCAGCGCAACAGCTCCTGAATACTCACTTTGCCTCCGCTTTGCAGTACTTCTTTGACTTTCTGTGGATCAATCCTCGCTCCCTCTCGGTCCTTGCCGTGGTAACCGGTCCCAAAGACGACTGTCCGATACCCGCGCAGCGCCTCCGCCCAATTCTCCACTCCCATGATCCACTCCAGGCCTCTCTGCGCCTGCTCTTCTCCGCTCAAAGCCTCCGCATACCCACTCCATCGATAGCTCTTCGGGTCTCCGCACAGGCCCGCCCGTACCGGATTTAGGTCGATGTAAGCCGCTACCACCTTGAGCGCTTCGGGATTATTCTCCACCAACAGACTCTTAAAGCGTTCCGACCATAGAGTCCCATGATTCTCGTGGGTGCGGTTAAACCAAATACTGAAGCGCTGCTTGAGTTCCTTCATAAAAACCGATACATCTGCTTGCGCAATACCTCCTTCCCCCTCGAATCAATGATTTTCTCTCCCAATACCGTACGCGAAATACAATGGTAGACCGCCGTTTGATGTTTCACCAATATCCGAGAAGTAGCCATATGTTCACTATCGTGCGCTTGGCTGATCCTGTCAAATACTTTCTATAATAAACAACCTGTCTGATTATTTGGAGGCGAGAGGATTGGGAGAGAAAATGGCACGGGGGGTGGGATTCGAACCCACGACCTACGGTTTAGAAGACCGTTGCTCTGTCCAGCTGAGCTACCCCCGCAGAGAAAGCTACTGCATTGCACAACGCTCGGGAAAGGTCAAGTGGTGGATTGACGGGAAAGAACTGTATAACCTACTGTGTTGCTAACCCGGAAATCTCACAAGATTTCCGGGGCATGCCTCCGTCATTTCATTCCCATGAATCGTTACCAAGAATTAATGTCCGCTCTTAAGGCCGGATCCCACACATGGCTGGTCACAGGCGCGGCGGGATTTATCGGCTCTCATCTGGTCGAGACGTTATTGAAACTCAACCAGAACGTTGTCGGCCTGGACAATTTCGCGACCGGTAAACGAGAGAACCTCGAAGATGTCAAAAGAGGGGCCACTCCCGAGCAATGGAACGCCTTTCAATTTGTGGAAGGTGATATTGCCGATCTGAACACCTGCGAGCAGGCTTGCCAAGGGATCGATTACGTCCTTCATCAAGGCGCCTTAGGATCGGTGCCCCGTTCCATTGAAAATCCGCTTGCCAGTCACCGAAGCAACGATATCGGGATGATCAATATGCTGGTCGCGTCGCGCGATGCGAAGGTCCGCCGATTTGTCTACGCATCAAGCAGCTCGGTCTACGGAGACGACCCGGAGCTTCCCAAGGTCGAAGACCGCATTGGGAAAGCCCTCTCACCCTATGCTGCCACCAAACTCGTCAACGAAATCTACGCCGAAGTCTTTGCCAGGTGTTACGGATTGGAAGCGATCGGCTTGCGCTACTTCAATGTCTTCGGCGCCCGGCAGGACCCGAACGGCGCCTACGCGGCGGTGATTCCACAATGGGTTTCCAACATTCTTCGCCGTGATCAGGTGTATGTGAATGGGACGGGCGAGACGTCACGGGACTTTTGCTACATCGAAAACGTTGTTCAAGTGAATCTGCTCGCTGCCCTTACCACGGAAAAGCCAGCCATTAATCAGGTCTACAACGTTGCCATAAGCGATCGCACATCTCTCAATGATCTTTTTGTTATGATCCGGGATCTGCTCCAGCAGCGCGATCCTGAGTTACAGGTTGCCTCACCAAAACACAGGGATTTTCGCAAGGGCGACGTCATGCACACCCTGGCTGACATCAGCAAAAGCAAAACTCTACTTGGTTACCAACCCACTCATTCACTTCGTGAAGGACTGGAAACCGCCATAGACTGGTATCGGGAGAACCTGTGAAAAGCAAGACGGGAAGAAAATATTCAGTGACCAGTACAGGGTAAAAGGATTCCAGGAAGCAACTAGCTGATAAGCAAGAAGATAAAAAAAGAGCTAAACAAACCCGAGGGAATCAGTCATGTTAAGATGGGATGAAAGACAAAAAATCTTACCAACTGAATCCTTCGATAGATCGTTTAACTCTGCGTCTGGTCCTGCCCGAAGAGCAGGAGCGATTCAATGATCTATTGAAACAACATCATTATTTACACAGTGCGGGCAGCGCAGGAGAGACCCTGCGCTATGTGGCGCAGATCGACGGGCAATGGATGGGCCTGCTCTTGTGGGGGGCCGCATCCTACCGGCTGAAGGATCGAGACGAATGGATCGGGTGGGACGGGGCGCAACGGCATGCACGATTGAAACTGGTAGTACAGAACCGGCGTTTTCTGATTTTGCCCGGGGTGGATCTTGCAAATTTGGCCTCCAAGACGTTGGGTATGTGCCTGAGAGTCTTAGCCGATCACTGGCAGGAGGCTTTTGGCTATCGTCCCTTAGTAGCGGAAACGTTCGTGGACCCACAGATTCACCGGGGCACTTGCTACGAAGCGAGCGGGTGGACGCCCTTGGGCTTGAGCGCGGGATATGGCCGCCAACGCGAAGATTTCTATCAACGCCATGAGCGTCCCAAGCAGATCTGGGTCAAACCCCTCAAGGCTAATGCCCTTGAGCTTTTGCGCGCTTCAGGGCCATTGCCCGCGGCACAGAGCCAGGCGCTCAATGAAACCGATAACTCCCATGCGGTCTGCCTCAAAGTGGAACAGATGAGCAGCCTGTGGGAACGCTTCAATCAGATAGAAGACTTCCGTCGTAAAGCGGGCCTTAGATATCGGCTCGCCACGGTCCTGAGCATGATTGTGCTCGGCACGATGTGCGGCAAACAGACCCTCAAGGGCATCGTGCGCCTGGCCCATCATCTCAATCAAGCCCAATTGCGCGCCTTACGCTCCTGGAAAAACCCCAAAACAGGCCGCTATAAGGCCCCTTGCTATGATGTCTTCTATCGGGTCTTGCAAAACGTAAAGGCCGAGCTCTTCGATAAAACCCTCACCGAATTCATCTGCTTACAAGACGGCTGTTTGCCCCGCGATATTGCCGTCGACGGCAAGACCCTCAAAGGCACAAACACCGAAGAATCAAAGGCTCTGCACCTGGTGGCCGCAGTCGATCACCAAAGCGCTCAAACCTTAGCCCAAGTCGCTACCGCCGATAAATCCAACGAGATCACCGCCGCCCAGACTCTCTTGCGAAAGATGCCCATTTTGGACGGCTCCACCTTCACCTTCGACGCCATGCATAATCAAAAAGAAACTGCCCACATCGTCGTCGAAGAACTCAGTGCTGACTATGTTATTCAAATTAAAGACAATCAGCCCAACATGCATCAATACGCTCAGAATCTCTTCAGCTCCACCCCCTTTTTCTCCACCAAACCGTGGACAATGACCATGGGCGACTCGAAATACGTCAAATAGCAACCCATTCTCTAAGCGCTCCCTCTGCCGGCCTGCCCCATGCCCGCCAGTTCGCCTGTGTGCAACGCACCTTCCATTATCCAAACAAAGCTGAACCTTCCTCTGAACGCTCTTACTACGTAAGCAGTCTCGATCCCGCCGATTTGAGCCCTCAACAGTTCCTCTCGAAAATTCGCAACCATTGGTCGATCGAAAATAAAAATCATTACCCCAGGGATCGCTTCTTCGATGAAGATCGATGTATGATCCGTAATCATAACGCAGCCAGAATTCTTGCTGCATGCAGGCAACTGGTTCTCAGCCTCAAGTCTTCCATGGGCGCTGAATCCACTCCCGCACTCTGTGATGATTTCGTCTTTAACTTACATAAGGCCATCAATATCATCACCTAATGCTCCGAGAATCAAAATACCGTGTTGCAATCAAAAGGATCAGAAAAAATTGCAGAAGTGGTGCGGGCGACGGGAATCGAACCCGTGATTCGAGCTTGGGAAGCTCACGTATTACCCCTATACTACGCCCGCGGAAATTGCGTTGCTGTGGATTGTTGAACGACTTCCTTAGCAACGCAATTTCCAGCAGTTTTGCAATGTAAAACTGGGGTGACTGTGATTTGGGTTTGATCGGAATGCAAGAAATCGCAGACTAGTGCAAACTCAACCTGCTGGTAAGGAATGAGGACGAAAATGGTCTTATGTATTGACATAAGGCACACGTTGGATATCCTTCCCTTGTAGGTGAAAAGATATGTTTGGAATGAAGAAAAGAATCGGCAATTGCTGGGCGAACGAGGCGTCTGTTTTGAGGATATCGTCTATTACTTGGAACGAGGAGATCTTCTTGGCACAATTCCTCACCCGAATCAAAAGATTTACGTAATCAATATCAACGAGTATGTATATTTGGTGCCGTTTGTGGAATCTGAGCAGCAGGTATTCCTAAAGACGGTTATTCCCAGTCGGAAAGCCACTAGCCCGCTTTTCTCACAAATTCCCGAGGAGGGTATTGCGGCAAGATGCTCTTCCCAACGCGTTGCTGCTTGCCAGGCGCAAAAAGCGGGCTATCCAACAAAAGGGCACAGAAGATATTGAGGGGGCCAGGGAGTTCATTTCTTTTTGCTCAATGGATGTTATTAATTCGAAAACAAAGACGGAACGACTTTCTTTCTTGCTGAGCGCCTCTCTGGCGCAAGCCGAACGCATCGGCAATTGCCCCACAGAATCACAGAGTACATTGGGACATAGGGAATAAAGGTATCGATAATCATCTTACGGCATAGAACCGTGGAGGTGGGTCAGCAGAACAAAGTGTCCTAGGGAATCGCTTAATGAACCTTAGAAAAAATTGTATACGCTACTTGGATTCAATATCTTCTGTGCCCTTTTGTTATTAAGCCGGGAAATCGTGTGAGATTTCCAGGCTAAGAGTTATCCTTCAAAGAGGAGACGAAATCAATGAAGTTGGATGAAGAAGAAAGAGAGATCCTGGAGTATTTTGAAAAGGCCAAGTTAAGTACGAACGAGGAGGATTTAGTTCGTTACCAGGAATATGCGCGACACACCCTTCGAAAAGATAAAAGGATTAGTATCCGCATATCTTCGCGCGACCTTGAGGGGATACAAAAGAAAGCGATTCGGGAGGGACTGCCGTATCAAACCTTGATTTCGAGTATCATCCATAAGTATGTAACCGGAAGTCTTGTCGAGAAACCTGAGTGATTTTTGGGCCTCAAAGGCGCACGCAGGGCATGTCTAACCCCAAAAATCACAGACGCCGTCGCCCTTCGAGCTATGTCGAGACAAGTTGGAGGGTAGGAAAAGAAATCAGTATCGATGAATCCATCATTCTCTTGCGAAGGCGGTTTCACGGGCCGCCGAGCCAGTCTCGCGGTTTAAGAAAATCGTCATACAATTGCGCTTCCGGAGTGCCCGGCTCTGGAGACCAGTCGTAGTCCCATCGCGCCAGTGGAGGCAGCGACATAAGAATGGATTCGGTGCGTCCTGAAGATTGAAGGCCGAAAAGGGTGCCGCGATCGTATACAAGATTAAATTCCACATACCGTCCGCGCCGATAGAGTTGGAATTGCCTCTCCCTCTCCCCGTAGGGCATTTCCTTTCGCCTTTCCAGAATGGGCTGGTAAGCGGGAAGAAAGTGGTCTCCTACACTGCGAATGAAGCCGAAGGACCGCGCGAACCCAAGCTCGTCGAAATCGTCGAAAAAGAGACCACCGACGCCGCGCGTCTCATTCCTGTGCTGGAGAAAGAAGTAGCGATCGCACTCCTCTTTGAACCGATCGTAGAGACCGCTGCCAAATGGATCGCAGGCGAGTTTCGCGGTCTCGTGCCAGTGAACGGCATCCTCTTCAAAACCGTAAAACGGAGTGAGATCGAATCCTCCTCCAAACCACCAGATCGGTGCATGCTCCTCCGCTTCGGCAGTAATGAAGCGCACGTTCATGTGAGTCGTCGGCACATAGGGGTTTGTCGGATGTATGACTACCGATACTCCCATGGCACGAAAGCCCCTGCCCGCAAGTTCCGATCGGCGAGCCGTGGCGGATGCCGGTAGCTGGCTGCCCTTAACGTCCGAAAAGTTGACGCCACATTTCTCGAATATCGAACCCTCTTCAAAGATGTTCGATATGCCACCGCCCCCGTCCGGACGCTGCCAGGGATCCTCTTTGGATTTGGCTTCCTGATCAGCAGCATTGATAGCGTCACTGATCGTCCGCTGAAGTGATAGGAGGTATGATTTCACACCTTCGCTGTCGATTGTATCCATGATTTTGCTCAGTTCAAATCTTGCTCACGCATTCACCGATTAACAACGCAATTTGTGCTTCGTGCGGGAACCGTGAATTAGTGGGGAAATGAGATAATACTGTTTTTCCCCTCAACTCTTGTGCGAACTGCGTAGATATGTTTTGCATGTAGGCTAAGAACAAACGGTAAATTCGTGACTGAATGGCGGCCACAGAGAAGCATAGCCGCCCTTCGACCCGCTCAGCGGGTCGAACGCACAACCAAAGTAAGAGGGCGAACCACGAATGAGGCACGGCGTGGAATAAAAGAGGAAGAGTATTCCCACGGATGGCTCTCCCCATCTGTATTACAATCCGTCAAAAGTTGGTTTTCTGAACACGTTTTGGAGTGTAACATGCTGGTATTAAAGTAGTGAAGTCGACCCGTCGTCGCTGCGCTTTGCCGAGGCAGGCAAGTTTGGGACAAGGTTACCAGGGAAGTAGGAGTTTCCTTTTCCATTCGTGTCCATCTGCGTGAATCTACGGTTTTTCTTATCTTCCCGCTCAGCGGGATCCTTCCAATCCGTGGTACTGCGGAGTCCCGGCGCGCCGGGATGGGAAACAATCCCTCTTCATTCCTCTTGGTTCTCTTCGTTTCCTTCTGTTCAATTCTCTTCTCCATGGAAGCACCTACCAATTTGGTTGCGGCTTCGCTACGCTAGGCAAACCGCGTTATCCGTAGTTGAGTTCTATCGTCTTGATCTGTGGTTGACCTGAATCCGTGGGATATTACTCTCTCTTTCACAGTCACATTCACGTTCACACTCACTTTTTATCACCATGCCAGGAGTAGGAAAATTACTGAAGCAAGCGCAGAAGATGCAGAAGAAGATGGAGGCCGTTCAGGAGGAGCTGGCTCAGCGCGAGATAGAAGTCTCAAGTGGAGGGGGGCGGTGAAGGTAAAAGTGAACGGCCAGCAGGATATTCTGGCGATAAGTCTCGACCCGGAATTTCTGAAGGAGGATTCGGAGTTTGTTGAGGAGACTCTTCTGGCGGCCATCCAGGAAGCCCACGCTAAATCGAAAGAAGCTAGCGAGGAAGAGATGGGCAAAGTCTCTTCCGGAATGAATTTTCCGGGACTATTTTGAATGAAAGAACCTTATTTTTACCTCCAAAACTTCATCGTAAGCCTCCTCTAGAGAGCAACCTGAAATGGCGATTAAGTTGACGACGAAGCTTACGACAAAGGCTCGGTTGGACCTCGGTGTCTCCCATTCGACCCGTCGTCACTGCGGTTTGCCGAGGCAAGCAGGCTCATGGCTGGAAGTAGCCTCCGTCGTTCCCCCCATCCGTGTAAATCCGCGTAATCCGCGGTCAAATTCAATCTACATTCCCTTATGACCCCTTCCTTTGAAAACCTGCAGAAGGTCCTCAAGAAACTTCCGGGGATCGGCTTTCGGTCTTCGGAGCGCATTGCCCTGCACCTCACCGTGGAGAGGCCTGACGACCTTCCCGAACTGGTGGAGGCGCTTCAGGAGGCGAAAGAGAAAGTATCGCCCTGCAAAGTATGTGGAAACCTGTGCGATGAAGAAATGTGTCAAGTATGCCGGAATCCAAAACGGAATAAAGGAGTCATCTGTGTAGTCGAGCAGGTCCCGGACCTCGTAGCGATCGAACGTTCCGGAGCTTATGCGGGTACCTACCATGTACTTCATGGGAAATTGGCTCCCATCGATGGCATCGGTCCTGAAGATATCAATCTCAGCGGCCTCGATCGCCGTCTTCAGGACAATTCGGTCGAGGAAGTCATTCTCGCCCTCTCCAACGACATCGAAGGCGAGGCTACCTGCCACTATATTCAGGAAACCATCACCGCCGGAATCGATATCCAGGTAACTCGTATTGGATTCGGCCTCCCCAGCGGTGGAGGCATCGTCTACGCCGATGCCGTTACGCTGAAGAGTGCCCTTGAGGGGCGAAGGCAGCTCAGTTGACCCGGAGGATTCTACGCCTCGTACCGCAGAGCGGGTCTTCAGCGAGGCACGACAGGTCAGGAGAGAGAAACGTAGATGAAAGGGAAAGATTTCTCACGCAACGGTCTTCGACCCGCGAGCGGGACTTCGCCCTGTCAAGAAGTCGCAAAGACGCAAAGAGCGGAGGACAGCAAAGCATCCTTCGAACGGAGTTCGGTAGAATTTTAGCACGGATTGCCTGGGGCAGCGAAGCCGCAACCAAAAAAGAATAAGAGAACCGCAGATGAACGCAGATGGACGCGAATGCATAAGGAAACTCCCACTTCCCATGGAAACCTCGTCGCGAACCTCACTCGCGAACTTGCCTGCCTCGGCAAAGCGCAGCGACGACGGGTCGACTGCATTTCATTGAATATCAGCCTTTTCTACGCCAAACCTTGCTAGAAAAACAAAGATTTTACGGATTGTAATACGGATGGGGAGAGGACATGGAACCCGCGATGACCGAACGGAGAACAGGGACTCGACTCTGTCTTGGCCTTTAATCTCGCGCAGCATGCACCTTTATGGATTCCTAGCTTACAAATTCGCGTTCTCCTATCCGTGTAAATCCGTACTACAATCCATCTGAATTTTGTTTTCTGAACGTGTTCTGGAGTGTAATGTGTTGGAATTCAAGATAGTGCGATCGACAAGGTTCGGGACGAAGTTCGCGACAAGGTTACTAGGGAGGTCGGAGTTCCTTCTAAAATTCGAACATGATTGTCCTTACTGTTAACGGGTTCGGCTCACCGCAGACCTACTCAGAACCCAGCGAAGCAAACCTCGTCCCGAAACTTGCCGTAATAAGCTTGAGAGCACTTCCCTCATTCTCTTTGAATTCTTTCCAGCTGTCTCGATGCCTTTTCCCCAATCCGCGGTATTCTCGAATCCGCGGCAAACTACCTCTTCCATCCGTGGTACTGCGGAGCCATCCGTGGGAATTCTCTTCTTCATTTATTCCTCGCCGTTCCTGATCCGTTGCTTTCAATGCTCTCACACTCCCCATTCGTTGCCCTTCATTCATTCGTTGCTAACACATTCCTTTGGTTGCGGCTTGGCTGCGCCAGGTCATCCGTGGTGAATTCACTTTCGCTTGCCTTGAGTCTGTCGAACCAGTTTTTTTTAGCGCTCATCCGTACATTGGCAGGGCATTCAAACATATCTTTATTACTCTTCATCAGCGCCAATCCGCGCAATCCGCGGTCGAAATCTATGAAACTCAATAGCGGAAAGCATCAAAATGAATGCCCGTGAGCGATTTTTAGCGGCCTGCCGCTGCGAACCGGTTGACCGCACGCCCATATGGATTATGCGACAGGCCGGACGCTATCTGCCCGAATACCGAGCGCTGAAAAAGCGTCACTCCTTTCTGAAACTGGCAAAGACCCCGGAACTGGCGGCAACGGTTACGCTGCAACCTTTGCGCCGATTCGATCTCGATGCCGCTATCGTATTCAGTGACATCCTCGTAATACCTGAAGCCCTTGGACAACCCTACAGCTATTCGGACTCAGAAGGAATCGCAATGGAGTATAAGATCGATTCACCGCATCTCGTTAAACAACTCGATCCTAATTCGATCGCCGAGAAACTCAACTACGTAGCGAGCACTCTCACCATTGTCGGAAAAGAACTGGGAGGGGAGAAGGCCTTGATCGGATTCGGGGGCTCACCATGGACGCTGGCAACTTACATGGTTGAAGGCGGCCGCTCAGAGAAATTCTCACTTATAAAGGATCTTTTTTACAATGAGCCTGCCCAGTTCAGCGAGCTCCTGGAAAAAGTCACGGTGGCTTTAATCGACTATTTCGGAATGCAGATTGCCGCCGGAGTCGACGTTCTCCAGATATTCGACAGTTCGGGCGGTGCCTGTCCTGACGCCGATTATAAGGAAATGTCCCTCTGCTGGATCAGGCGGATTGTCGACGCATTACCGGAGCGCTTTCCTGTAATATTCTTTGCCAAAGGAATGGCCCACCACACTTCTGATCTGATCGGCACCGGCGCCAAGGTCCTCAGCATGGACTGGACTGTGAAGCTCAGTGAGATTCGGAAGGCACTGCCCACACCTGTAGCTCTCCAAGGAAATCTCGATCCTGAAATTCTCAATGCAAACCCGGAGAGAGTCGTCAGCGAGACCTCAAAAATCATGGAGGACATGCGGCCCTACAATGGCCATATCTTCAACCTCGGTCACGGCATCCAACCTTCCGCGAAGATCGAGAACGTCCAGGCTATGATCGATACGGTAGTAGGATTCCACTGAATAAGGAAATCCGTTAGAAGAACCCACTGCGAGCAAGAGGAATTTGACCGCGGATTACGCGGATTTAACGGATGGGATTGGAGAGGGTAGCAATCCCGCTGAGCGGGATGCGCTGTGCCAAGGAAGCACAGAGAATGGTAGTTGAAAATATAGAAAGTCGGGAAGAGTCGATTTCGCACTGCACTGCCGTACGGTAGAGACTCCCCACTGAACTCGATCATCATCCGTGACAATCTGTGTCATCCGTGGTTGCATTATTTCGCTGACATCTAGCGAGAATGAAGAAAGTTGCAGTCATTGGGGCAGGCATTACCGGACTGAGCGCCGCCTATGAGCTTAAGAAGCGGGAATTCGAAGTTTTCGTATTCGAATCCTCTCTTCGGGTCGGCGGAGTTATCCAAACGGACACTGAGGAGGGTTTTCTGGCGGAAGCCGGCCCCAATTCGATGCGGATTACCCAACCGGAAGTAGAGGACTTTCTGCAAGAGTTGGATCTCACTTCCGAAATCGCAGAGGCCAATCCAAAATTAAAGAAACGCTTTATCGTGCGGGGCGGAAAACCACATTCGATTTCACCTTCGCCACTCGCGATACTGACGAGCAGCATCATCTCTCCCGGCGCGAAAATGCGGGTCCTACGGGAACCGTTTGTTCGTAGAAGTAACCCGAATGAAGAGGAGAGCGTAGGCGAATTCGTAAGACGACGCCTGGGAAGTGAAATCCTGGATTACATCGTAAATCCGTTGATAACCGGGATTTACGCGGGTGATCCGGAGAATCTATCAGTCAGATCCGCACTCCCGAGAATCTGGGCCCTGGAGCAGAAATACGGTTCCATACTCAAAGGAAGCCGCAAGGTGCAAAAGCGCCGCAAAAAGGGCGCTACACCATCGGGTATGGGCATCGTCTCTTTTCGGAAGGGTATGCATACAATACCTCAGGCTCTCGGCGAGCGATTACACGATAATCTCAATCTTCGTTCGGATATCAAGAGCATCACAGAAGAAGACGGCTGGAAATTGGCGTGGAACCAAGAGGGCAAAGAGAGAACGGCGTCGTTTCAAGCCCTCATCCTATCGCTTCCCGCCCATCGAGCGGCTTCTTTGCCTTTCGCTTGCCCCACCAAAGAATCGATCGCCTTTCTCAGTAAGATTCCCTACGCCCCCCTTTCTATTGTCGTCTCCGGACATCGCAGGGAAGATGTGCAACATCCCCTCGACGGCTTCGGAATGCTTGTACCGGCCATTGAAACCCGGAATATTCTAGGCACTATCTTCTCTTCCACAATGTTCCCTGGCCGGTGCCCGGAAGGCCACGTTACCCTTACCACCTTGCTTGGCGGTATGCTTCGACCAGAACTCGCTTCCATGCCCCCCGACGACCTAACCAGACTCACAACGGATGAACTCAGAATGCTTCTCGGTATCACGGGAGAACCGGTCTTTACGAAACACTATTTCTGGAAGCGAGCGATTCCACAGTATGTTCTCGGCTATGGAAAATTTCTTGAGAGTATCGCTGAGGTGGAGCGCGCACACCCCACCCTCTCCATAATCGGGAATTTTCGTGACGGAGTTGCAGTCGGTGACTGTATATCTTCGGGCATCGAGACAGCACGCAAAGTCGGAGCTCTGTTGGATTAATGGAATGGTGGAGTGATGGAGTATTGGAAGAGTGGGTCACAGAGCATCACCGAGAAACACCGAGGCACACCGAAGCACCTAGCCCGCAAATTTCACAAGCCATCTGCTACGCCGGCGGATCTTACGGCACCTCAACGACTTGCCTCGTCCGCCGACTTCCACGTGTTCCAACACACCGTCATCCGCCGGACTTTGGTAAGCCCTTGATCCGCCGCAACCTCCGCTGTCTCGCGACGAAGTGTGTGAAATATGCGGGCTAGCGCAGCAAAGCCGCAAGTAAGCTAGTAAGTCCTTCTGAGGAGTCCGGCTTGCCGGGAGGACCGGGAAACATCTTTCGACGTAAGGTCGATCGGGATCAGCATGACCGCGGATTTCACGGATGGAACGGATAGAGAGAGGACTTAGATCTCGCAGTCGCGGGATGGGCAATAGGGTGTCGACTTCGCAAACTCGCTTATGCGAGTCGAGAAACGCAAAGAATAGTTTTCCCAAAAGCGCTATTCGTGGGCTAATAATTCGGTCGCGCTCTTGGGAAAGCTCTTCTTCGCGTTTCAGGCTCTGCCGGATGGCAGAGAGACGAAGTCGACTCCTACCTCGGTCTATAGTTTGGGCAATCCTGCCTGACCTGAGCGTAGTCGAAGGGCTTTCCTGCCTTCCTTACTAAAATGTCAATCTGTGTTCCTCATCCACTCTGCCGTTTAGCAGAGTCGTGCGCGGTCGAACCCTCCCAACTTTCTATATTCCCATTTACAATTCTCCGTGAATCTCTGTGCTTCTCTGTGGCGCTCTGTGACCGCGATTTACTTCGAACTTTACCGATTGTTCGTATTTCGACGAATAACGAACATATGTCTCACTCGAAAGGGCTCCCTTGCCTCCTCAACGTGCATTCTCTGTAAGGAACCAGAGTCTTCGATTTTTCACTCTACAGAATCGAAAACCGGACGACCGGACCCCATGATTCTCGTGATTCCTCCTCCCCTAACCTGCGACTTTCGACTTTGAGACTTTTGGCCTCTGCCGTTCCCCTTCGAATTAAGATGGGCGTCCGATACAATTTGACAATTTCATCCATCCTGAACCATCTAGCTTCAAACCTATGAGCAAGAAGGCGGTTCTTCTACTTAATCTCGGTTCTCCCGATTCGACTGCGGTACCCGACGTCCGCCGCTATTTGCGGGAGTTTCTTTCGGATGAGCGTGTCATCAATACCTCACCGCTATCCCGGTTTCTTATTCTGAATCTCTTGATTTTGCCGTTCCGGCCCAAGCGATCAGCGGAAGCCTACAGCCGAATATGGGGCCCCAACGGATCGCCCCTGGTCACGATGAGCAAACGACAACGGGAACTTGTGCAACAAGAGACCGAAGTGCCTGTAGCCCTGGCCATGCGCTATGGCAGGCCATCGATCGCCAATACGATTGCCGATCTTGTAGACAACGGTCTCGAAGAACTTTTGATAATGCCACTTTATCCACACTACGCGATGGCCAGCTATGAAACCGCCCTTGTGTGTGCGACGGAAGAAGTCGCGCGCCGGAAACGGAGTATTGAGACCTCGATCCTGCAACCGTTTTATAAGGACGCGAAGTACATCGAGGCCCTGGTTGATTCGGCCGCTCCACACCTGGAAGATGATTACGATTTACTGCTCTTCAGCTTTCACGGCGTGCCCGAAAGCCATATCCGAAAAACCGATCCCTCGCATGCTCACTGTCTCTCCGTTAAAGATTGCTGCAAGACTCCCCATCCCGCCCACGCTACCTGCTATCGCTACCAGTGTTTCAAAACAGTAGAGCTATTTGTGCAAAGAGCCGAAATCCCAGAAGGCAAATATGCCGTCTCTTTTCAATCGCGTCTGGGACGCAAACCCTGGCTGAAACCCTACACGGATCATGAACTGGTGAGATTCGCAAACGAGGGAATTCGGAAGATTCTCGTAATCTGCCCGGCATTCGTGACAGACTGTCTTGAGACCCTTGAAGAGATCGCAATAATGGGAGAGGAGATTTTCGAACGTGCGGGAGGGGGTTCATTAACGCTGCTCCCCTGCATGAACGATCATCCTTCGTGGATTCGGTTCCTCTCGGGGAGAATTGAAGAATGGCTGAAATAGTGTCTATTGTTCATCAGACGCTACAAATCGCCCTAGCGCAGCGTAGCCGCAACCAAAAAAGAAAAAGAGAACCGCAAATGGACGCAAATGAACGCGAATAAAGAAGAAGGTACCACGGATTCGAGAAAACCGCAGATTTGATGAAGAGGGATTCCCAACGGTTCGACAAGCTCACCCCGAACTCATAAACAGTGAGGAGATTCTTGATCGAATCGAGAAGGTAACTCGGAATACCTTGGTAACCTTGCATGCCTCGGCAAAGCAGAGCGACGACGGGTCGACTCTACTACCTTGAATACCAACATGTTACACTCCAAAATGTGTTCAAAAAACTAAGTTTTGACGGATAGTAATATGGAGTCTTATTTTCTATTTCGGTTGACGAAAAGCTCCCGCTTTCCGCTACGAATTCAGGTAGAACGGTAGCGGAAAACGGGAACTATTCGTTCGTATCCGCATAACCCATCGCCAAGCATGCTACGAGCATCTATTGATCAAGTAGAAAACGTTTTCTGATGAACTCCTTACTGACAGATGAGCGGATTTTACTTTGGATTGGTACGATTTTTTACAGTATTGGGTTTGGTTATGTTCTTTTTTCCTTAAAGCGAAGGAGATCTCATTCCCGGCTGGCTGTGCTGCTCCTCGCCGTCGTTGGATTCTGTTTCCAGACGTGCGGTTTATATCTGCGCGGTCTGGAGGTTAAGAGCTGCCCAGTGGGCAACGTCTTCGAGATCATACAATTCATTACGTGGTCTGTAGTCCTACTCTATCTCGCTGTCGGTCCCGCCTTTCGAATCAGCTTGCTCGGATTTTTCAGTGTCGGCATGGCGGCGATATTGGGAATTCTGTCACTTTCCATAACTGCCTGGGATCGACCCTACGAAAGAAGCATATTCGGCGACAATCCATGGATTGAGGCACACGCTTCCTCCGCCATGTTCAGCTACGGCGTCTTTGCCGTATTGGCTTTAACTTCAGCCATGTATCTGCTCCAGAATTACGGATTAAAAGGGAAAAAATACACGGGCGTTTATTCAGTCCTTCCGTCAATTGTCCAACTTGACCAGATTAACAGGCGTCTTCTCATAACGGGCGTGTTCGTCCTGACCTTTTCTCTGATTGTAGGCGCCTACTATTGGGTCGGTGATTGGGAGCAGGTGAGAATCCCCAAGCTCCTGATTTCGCTAATCATCTGGCTAGCCTATACACTCGCCCTCGTTCTAAATTTATCCAACAAGCTACTCTCGAGGAGTTTTGCCTGGTGCTGCCTGACGATTTTCGCTCTCGCTCTATTCTCGATCTGGCCCGTAGACGCGAGCCGACCATCAGAAAGGGAAACTCAAGTGCATGGGAACGGTTGAGGTAATGCAGACGACGGAAAACAAACTCCTGCTTCTGGGAAGCAGTCACCGCACGGCGCCGCTCGAGGTTCGTGAGAGATTTGCAGTGGCAGACGACCAGCTCCCCCATATCTACAAGCACCTTAAAGAAATCAAAGATCTGAGGGAATTCCTTATTCTCAATACCTGCAATAGGATCGAACTCTATACCGTATCCCCACGCATCACGGTGCAGGAGGAGATCGAGAGTTTCCTCTGTGACTTCCATCGATTCGATCGACCCGAATTCAGTCGCTACAGTTTCCGCAAGACGGGGCCGAAAGTTGTCAAGCACCTGTTCGAGGTCTCGAGCGGAATCGACTCTCAGATGGTCGGCGAAACGGAGATCTTTGGTCAGCTAAAAGATTCTTACGGTATCGCGATTAAGCATTCCTCGGTCGGTCCCTTATTGCACCGGCTTTTCCAAAAGAGTTTCCAGGCGGCTAAATGGGCCAGAACTCATACCGGCATCGGCAAGGGCCACATCAGCATTGGTAACATATGTGTGAATCTGGCGCTACGAATATTCGGAAAACTCAACGCCGCTCGAATCTTAGTCCTGGGCACCGGCGAGGTTGGTGAAAAGACGGCTAAAGCGCTGAAAAGCCGAGGCGCCGATTCAATCACGGTTACCGGCAGAACACGGGAAAATGTCGAAAAACTTGCCGAAGATATCGCAAGCGAAACTCTGGAATTCGACCAATACCCGAGCAAACTCTCATTCTTTGATATTGTGATCTGTTCCACGGCGGCCCCTGAGCCGCTCCTTACCAATGAATCGGTCAAAGAAGCCATCCAAAAGAGACCCAATCAACCGCTTTTTATAATCGATCTCGCCCTACCGCGCAACGTCGATCCGAGAGCGTCTCAATTGCCCAACGTTTTTCTCTATAATCTTAACGACATTTCGCAGATCGCTAACGAAAACCTCAGGGAACGTGAAGCGGAGATCATTTCGTGCCGGGAAGTACTATTCTCGAGGGCGGAACAGCTGTGGAAGTCTCTTGTGTGAGGCCGCAAGGGATCAGTAAACAGTGTTCAGTGAACCCCGGCCAGCCGGGACTTCGCTGCGCTCAGCAGTAAACAGTGGAAAAGTTGCAAAGTCCCACAGTGGAAGAGTGAATTGGTCTGTTGTCCGTCGTCCGTTGTCTCTTTATCATTGCAAGCAACCCACCCCTGGCCCCTCCGTGGGAGGGGAGCTTGGTGAATGAGCTCTGAAATGAGAAGATCCCCTCCGCGGAGGGGCCAGGGGTGGGTTCTCGTAGATTCTTCCTAGGTACTCGAATTCCCATCAATCGCAGCTCATTAACTTTTCGAGCCACGCCGAAGCGGAGTCTGTCTTCTCGCGGGATAGTATGGCTCGCAGTTTCCGCGAACCCTCACAGGCCGCCGTGACCTTCTCTTGGGAACTTATAGCGGCCTCCAAAGCATTCGCCAGATTCTCACGATTTGCCGTTCCCTGTATGAATTCCGGATATAGGGGCTCCTCGAGAAGGAGATTGGCAATTCCCAAATACGGAACTCGAATCATCGTTCGAGCCAGTAAATATGTCAAGGGATGAGCCCGATAGGCGATGGCGCCGGGTATGCCGGCCAATCCGCAAGCGAGTGACATCGTACCGGAGCTTGTCAGCGCAGCCTTCCCGGAAAACGTACCTTCAAACTGGACCAGCTGGCAATGATCTCCCAGTCCATCGCGATTCCTCAAAATTGCCTCTACTACGTCCCGCACTTCACTATCCGGATAGATAATTAAAGCACTCTCATCCGCCCGGTCTCGCAACAAGGACTCGAACGCATCTGCCAAGAGGGGGAAAATCCTCGACACGGCAGTGCGTCGGCTTCCCGGCAAAAGCAAAACCGGTCCTTCCGCATCGAAACGTAGAGGGAGACAATAATCGCCATCTACAAATGGGTGCCCCACAAAGCTGACCGGCAAAGCGGTATCTTCATAACAGTCGACTTCAAACGGAAAAATGACTGCGAGCGCGTCAAGATATCGGGCCATCTGGAATCGCCTTTTCGCCTTCCACGCCCAGATTTGAGGGCCGATATAGTAGTAGACACCAATTTCTCCCCCCCCTTTTCGACTTAATCCAACTTCGTAGAGCTTCTTCGCCAACCGCAGGTTAAACCCCGGATAGTCGACCAGACAGATATTGCGGGGACGGTGTTCGGAGATCCAGCCCACAGTCCTGTGAAACAAATCTCGAAAGAAGGAATAGCTTTTCAAGACTTCGAAAAAACCGACGACCGAATGGCGCGTGAGATCGTAAAGAAGCTGCGCGCCCGCATTCTCCAGCCGGCCACCGCCCAGGGCGACGACATTAAACTCGGGTCGAACCTCAAGCAGACCCTTTATGAGACGAGCTGCATGTTGATCGCCGGAATGTTCTCCAGCAATAATCAGCAAATCGGATTGCCCCTTATCTGGTATCGGCAAACTCGGAGCCCTTACATGCTTACTTGGCATTTCGCTCGGACTGCTAACCTTAACGGCTCACTGAGGCATGAGGGCGCCAGCCCGAATTGCCTCCGGTGAATAGTTATCCGCATTCGTTGTGAGATTGATTCTTTGATACCTCGCTAATCTGCTCCGTTATCTGGATTGCTACCTCCAGGGCAGATTTACCCAGAGTGGCTCCGACCTTTGGCTCTTTAAAGCGCGACACACATTCGACAAAGGAATCGATCTCAAGGGAGAGTGGTTCTCCCTTCTCGATCGGAATCTCTTCGCGACTGAGTTGAACCCCTTCCTTCCGCATCAGGTGGCCCTTCTGATTCATGAAATCGAGTGAGAGATAAGCGTTCGATTGAAAGACGCGAATCTCACGAACCTTTTTCTGACTTACCCGACTCGCGTTTATGTTCGCCACACAACCACTCTCGAAAACTATCCGGGCATTGGCGATATCCTCCGTGCGGGATAACACGCTCACACCTACACTCTCAATCTTCGCGATTGAAGATTTCACCAGAGTAAGAATCACTCCAATATCATGGATCATAAGATCGAGCACGACTCCGACTTCCGTGCCGCGAGCATCGAAAGGCGCTAAACGATCGGCTGTGATGTACATCGGTTGATTGACCGCTTGCTCCAGAAACGCCATCACGGGATTGAAGTGCTCGATATGCCCGACCTGCACAATCGTTCCCGAATTCCTGGCCGCCGCCAAGATTTCTTCCGCCTCCCTCAAGCTCGTGCAAAGCGGCTTTTCGATTAGAATGTGACAACCGGCTTCCAGAAGAGCGATTGCTACCTCACCGTGCTTGTCTGTGGGCACCGACACGCTGACCGCATGACAGGCATCCGCCAATTCGTTAAGAGAGCGGTAACACTGACAGTTGTTGGCTTCTCCAATTTCTCTCGATCGGCTTTCGTCGACATCGAAGACGCCCACAAGCTCGCAGTTGTCTAACTCTCCATAAATGCGCGCATGGTGCTGACCGAGATAGCCCACTCCCGCGACTCCGCATTTTATTCGCTCCTCCTCTTCCATTTCCTGAAGAACACAAATTACGCGTTTAGCGTGATAGAGAGTGCCTTGGTTCGATGTTGAAAGCAAAGGGGTCGAGCCATAGTGCTGATTCTGCTGAAAACCTCCACGTTCTTGCGAACGCGGCTACAACGCTCAGTAAGTCGTTAATATTTGTAGCCGCGTTCGCAAGAACGTGGTCAGGAAGGCCGACCGGCGAATTAAATCTGCAAGAATATTAAGACCACAAGCAATAACGCTAATCGCGTAAAACCTAAGAGCCAACCGCCTTTTAGAGGGTATCAATCTCCCTAAATCTTTTCCAAACGCTGCCGGTCCCCATTTCCACAGCTTTCTCTGTGATCAATTTAAGATCAAAGGTATCTCCAGAAATTTCAATCATGCCGTGAATGTCTCGGATATGCTTTTCTGATCCTCCTTCATGGTGGTACTCCAATTTTCGAAGAATCACGTATTCCGGCGGCGCCAGCCACAAGAAATCGTTCTCTACTTCAACTCGACGCCGGTTAGCCATTCCCCATCCATGCAGGCGATCTTCTCCAACGAGATAAATATCTGCTTTAAACCCTGACTCGTGGTGGATTATGTTGAAATGCCCACGGGCGCTTCTTGTCGCTTCACATACTATGATCTCTTCAGGGGGACAGTAAAATCGTTCAATAGGAAAAGCCCTGCAGACGGAGGGAACGATCGCCCTGTCCAACTCGATGACCAGATCCACGTCGTGGGTCAAACGGGGCTCTCCATAGAAGATCGCGGCCACCGCACCCGTAACCATGTAAGGAATATCCAGCTCATTGAGCGGGTGCGTGAAAGTCAGAAAAAGGTTAGTCTCGAGCATAGAGGAAACTCTTTTTTACTCTGTCGCGGATTTTTTCGTCAGACCAATCGGGATGCTGAGCTTTCACCCCGGCCCACTTGAGCTGCCATGCCGAACGGAAAAGAAGTGAGGCTACTTGAAGTTTCCTCTCCGGTGTCATGGCCGCGAAGATCTTTTTCTGTTCCGGATGCATTAGCCCGCTTTTCTCGTAAGCTTCACCCAAAATTTCCTGGAATGGCAGAAGAACAGTATTTCGACTTTCCCGCGAATACGTCGAGAACTATCGCGCGTGGATCTCGTCGTGCCGACTGAGGAGCCAATAAGTCGCTTTGACGACAAAGGATTCCTTACGGCGTGCAAATCTTCTCCAAACTTCGTCGCAAGCTTTATCGTAAGCCTGGACGAGGGATCGACCGGGAAGAACGACGAAGTTGACGACAAAGCTCGCGCCGAAGTTCCCTAGCGGGTGGAAGAGCTTCAAACCTCCTCAAACGCTCCATCATGCAGTAGGATTTGGCGATCGGTGCGTTTGGCAAACTCGGGGTTATGGGTAACAAGAATCAAACCGGCGTTCTCCTCCCTGCAAATTTCCAGGAGCAGATCCATTACGCCCCGGGCCGTTTTCTCATCCAGGTTACCGGTCGGCTCATCCGCCAAAACAATGGCCGGGATGTTCATGAGAGCCCGCGCCACCGCCACCCGCTGGCGTTCCCCTCCTGAGAGATGAGTCGTTGAACTATGCTGACGCTCGCCAAGCCCAACGCGAGTGAGAAGCTCCCCGGCCCGCCGCTTTACCTTTTCGCCATAAGAACCCGAAATCCGCGCGGCCATGACTACGTTTTCGAGAGTGTCTAATTCGGGTATCAGGTAGTAAGCTTGAAAGACCATACCGATCCACCCGGAGCGCATATCTGCAAGTTTCGTCGGGGACAACACATTGACCTCACAACCGCCCCAGGCGATGTCTCCAGTATCCGGATTCTCCAAACCCGCGACAATATTGAGGAAGGTCGTCTTTCCACATCCAGACTCCCCGCGGATGCTAACACTCTCACCTTGGGAAACTTCCAAATCGGCTCCCTGAAGAACCGAAATTCTACGGCCTCCACTTCGAAAATCCTTCGTAATCGCACGCGCCGTCAATACTGCTGAAGCATCATTCACTGCGTAAAGCTTCGGCCGGTTTCATACGAGCCGCTCTCCAGGCAGGAATCAGTCCTGCCAGTGTAGTAAGGAGAAGAGCGCTGACCGATATAACGATGAAGTCACCGGAAGTATAATGCACCGGCAAGCGGGCAAACTGGTAAAATCGAAGCAGCACTTCCTCACTGCCTGTGAGCTTCGAGAAACCATAAATGATATCGTTGCGAAAGTAGAGGGCCACAAGCGCGACCAGGATCCCCAAAGCCGTTCCAAGCACCCCGATAAAGAACCCCTGAAAGCAGAAACAAGCCATGAGCTGCCGTGGTTTTCCGCCCAAAGCGGCCAAAAGACCGATTTCGCGCGTCTTCCTGAGAACCGTTAGCAATTGAGCTATAGCGATGACAAACGCCGCCACAATAACGATGAATATGAGGAGAAAAAACATCATATTCTTCTCGAGTCTTAAGATCCAAAGTAGATCTTCATACATGTCCAGCCAGGTTAGAACACGGTTTGGAGGAGGGAATTGAGAACTCATTTCCCGGGCTACTTGCTCCTCATCGTATCCGGGCTTCAATCGCACGGTGATGCCGAGGATTCCGCCACGAAGATTGTATAACTCCTGCATCAGCCGCAACGTCCCCACCATCGTGTTGCTGTCGAAATCGTTCCATCCCGTCTCATAAATTCCCGCCACGGAAAGTTCGCGGGGCAGGAGAATCTCGTCTTGCTTGATCTTCTCCAGCATGAGGGGCGTGTAGATCTCGATCTCGGATCCAAGCGTCGCACCAATAGAAGCAGCAAGTCCATTGCTCAAAAGCACGGAGTCATCGTCGAGACCATCCAATCCGCCGATAATGATGAACTCATTGATCGGTATCACTTCCGGCTCGAGTTCAATGTCGATACCGCGAAGAATTGGAAAGGCGGGACGATTATCATGCTGCAGCATGATAACGCCCTGCGCATATGGAGCGGCGGCACGGACTGCGGGATTCGCCGTGATAGAGTTCAGAAGCTCCGAATAACCGAAGATGACTTCCCCGGTTTCGATTCGGAGGTGACCATTTGTTGCGACTATTTTCTCCCGATAGGTCATCCCGAAACCACCCATAACACTCTGTACGATTACAAGAATCATCACCCCCAGCATCACACCGCACACCGATATGAGGAAAAAGAAGGAAACGCGCCTGCCTGAAGGGAAAAGCTGCTTTAAAGCGAGATAGAGATACCACGGAATCATGGGAAGAAGAAATCCTACCAAAAAAATCTTATACCGCTGTTTGGAGAGAAACGAAGAGGAATAAGAGAGGAATAGTAGCCCCACGGATTCGAGAACACCGCGGATTGATTGAACATCCAACATCGAATCCCGCCCAGCGGGACCCAACATCGAAGTAGGGACCTACGGAGTTCAAAGTTCATTGAATGTTCGAAGTTCAGTCTCTTTTCAACTGGTGGTCCGCTTGGACCGCAATACTTTGAATTTCCTGCATTCCTGCTTTCCTTATTCAACTCTCAATATCTCCTTTCCTAATTGGCCTTTCAATCTTCTCTTGGCCGCAGTGAAGGAAAGAGAATCGTATCACGTATACTTGCCGCACCTGTGAGCAAAATACAGAGCCGGTCGATACCCAAACCCATCCCCCCGGCCGGCGGCATTCCATGCTCCAGAGCTGTGAGAAAGTCTTCATCAATATTCTGAATCTCCTCACCCGCTTGCGCTTCAAACATCTCCCGTTGTACAAACGGGTCATTTTGCTCTGAATAGGCCGGCGCGATTTCCTGGCCTCCGACACAGAGTTCAAACACATCTACAGTGGAGGAATCATCTGCATTTATTTTCGCTAATGGGACCAACTCTTTCGGCAAATGCGTCACAAAGGTCGGCTGTATGAGGGTGGGTTCAATAAGTTTTTCAAAGACATTGTTAGTAATTTCGAAGTCCTGTAAATCCGAAGCCACCTCGATTTCGAGATCCCGGCAACGAGAGAGCTTATCAGTCTTGGAAAATTCAAACCAGTTCTCCTCTTTCGTCGCTTCGATTACAAGATCCCTGTAACGCGCTTCTCGCCATTCGCCATCAAACTCAATAACTTGACCATCGTGACGCTCCACACTGGTTGACCGAAGGATATCCTTACAGACTGTCTGAATCAGATCTCTCACCAGGCTCATCATACCACGGTAATCGGTATAAGCCTGATAAATCTCGAGCATCGTGAATTCGGGATTATGTCTGCGGGAGAGACCCTCGTTTCGAAATATCCTCCCAATCTCAAAAACACGATCAAATCCCCCCACAAGAAGCCGTTTCAGATGCAATTCGAGGGCGATTCGCAAATAGAAATCACAGTCTAGAGCGCCGAAATGGGTCACAAAAGGGCGCGCCGCCGCGCCGCCTGCTTCACCTAAAAGGACTGGAGTTTCTACTTCAATGAATCCGCGCTCATCGAGAAACCTCCTGATGCGAGATACAATTCGACTGCGTGTAAGAAATCGATCGCGAGATTCCCGGTTAACAATGAGATCCAGGTAGCGCTTCCGATAAATCTGCTCATCGTCGGAAAGGCCATGCCATTTTTCCGGTAACGGGCGCAAGGCCTTGGCTACTATTCTATACTTCCTTGCGCGGATTGTGATCTCTCCAGTTTTCGTTCTAAAGAGTGGTCCCTCAACTCCGATAAAATCGCCTATGTCGAGCTTCTTAAATTCCGCGTAATTTTCGGCGCCGATTTCATCTCGCCGAAAGTAAAGCTGTATCTGTCCCGTCTGATCCAGAATTTTGACAAAGGCCGCCTTTCCCATGAGCCGCCGAATCACGATACGCCCCGCCACCCTAACTGAGACCGTATCCTCGGTGTCGTCTCCGGCATATGCCGAGATTGCTTCGGCGGAGGTGTGCGAGACTTCGAAATTGGCCCTGAAGGGATCACATCCCCGATCTCGCATCTCCTGAAGCTTCCTTAGCCTGACCTCGTAAAGATCATTCGTATTCTCTTTTTGAGCCTCGGTCATAAGTAGCGTATCAGAATATTCGGAACTTTTGAAAAATTGTTTGTTTGAGTTTCCGCCCCTACCCTTACGGCCACGGTCTATCGTTGCGAATATAGACTCCACTCTCAAACCCACTGAAGAAATAATCAACCAATGGGTGGCTGACAGGATCACTGGTATTGTCCGGTTCGAGATTTATTTGCGCCACGTAGGTCACTTGCTGACCGCCATGGACAAGCACATGATACCATGGTTGATTGCGATCAGGTTGTGTCTTATTACCTTTATACCACGCTTCATCGGCCTGGCATGTAGGATTGTATTCGACAACAACTCCCCTGTAATCATAGCGCTTGTGATGTACAAGCTCCCCCGGAGAGAAGATCTGTTCCGGCAGACCTGAAGCAAACGATTCGTGAAGTCTGATCATTGGCGCGTATCAGCAGAAGAATAATTCGACCACTTTCCCACAAATCTCAGTTTCATTTTCTTGTATCTTGGAGCCTGCGGAGAAAGTCCGAAAGGCTCCTAGCCTGGATCGGATTTAAACCGAGTCACTCTTCGGAAAGAGACATATAAGTCCGACAGACCGCTAGGCAACAATTTACCCCATTGTTTTGAAAAATCGAGAATGCCTTACGAAACTCAAATTGCCCTCGCGGTTACAGTTCTCTTCTTCCTGGCCGGTTTCATCATGTCATTTCTGCCGATATTTCCAGGAACTGTCGTCACTTGGATAGGCATACTCGTTCACAAAATGTGGCTATGGGATGCTTCCATCTCCTGGCTCTTTTTCGGTATCGCCACTGCGCTGGTCCTCACCGCGCAAGTCGTCGATATCGTATTTACCTACTGGGGAGCGAAGAGATTTGGTGCGACCTGGAGGGGTGGCCTAGGGGCCGTATTCGGTGGAATCATTGGAATGCTTCTCTTTAACGTCATCGGACTGATACTCGGCCCTGTAATTGGCGCAATCGTTGGCGAGATTCTTGGTGGCCGAAAAGTCCGAGAGGCGGGCAAGGCCGGATTAGGCACCGTGGTCGGAGGAATTGTTGCCTTCTTCTTTAAAATGGCAGTTACAATGATTCTGATCGCTGGTTTCTTTGTCTGGCTTCCGTGAAATCGGAATCGCCCGGTCTGCCGGTCGGCAGACCGGGCGATTCCGATTAGGTATTGCTCTCAATGGTCAAACAATTACAAAGTCTGGGAGATCGTGATTACTCACCACACCGATTGGAACTAAAGCGATTATGTCGTCATCTTAACGGTCGTAGAATCTTTCCGTGACTCAAAATAGTAAACCAAAGTGGCTCCGTGCGAGGCTTCCCTCGGGTCCGGGTTTCGAGGGTGTTCGAAGGATTATTGAGACGAATGATCTTCATACTGTCTGTCAAAGCGCTCACTGCCCAAATATCGGCGAATGCTGGACGCGCGGAACGGCCACGTTGATGATTCTGGGTGATATTTGCACAAGATCCTGCTCGTTTTGTGCGGTAGAAACCGGACGCCCGATTGAACTAGACTTAGGTGAACCGGCACGCGTGGCATTGGCAGTCGCAAAGATGCACCTTCGGCACTGCGTCATCACATCGGTTGCCCGAGACGACCTCGAAGATGGAGGCGCGGCTGTGTGGGCCGCCACGATTCGAGCGGTCCGCCACAGCAATCCTGAAACAGCCATTGAAGTCCTAATCCCGGACTTCCGGGGTCGTCTGCACGACCTTGACACCGTCCTCGATGCCAAGCCGGATATCCTCAATCACAACATGGAAACCGTCCGACGCCTCCAAAAACCAGTAAGAAAGTCGGCTACCTACGAGCGAACACTGTCGATCCTGCAGCACGCGAAGTTCGGCGATTTCGTCACAAAATCCGGGATCATGCTTGGAATTGGCGAACGGAAAAACGAAATCGCGGAGACCCTCGGCGACTTGCGCTCGGTTGGAGTCGAAATTATCACCATCGGACAATATCTGCAACCAACCGTCGATCACGCTCCCATCGATCGCTGGGTAACGCCTGAGGAATTTCACGAGTGGAAGGAATACGGTCTCGCTCTGGGATTCGGCGTTGTCGAGTCTGGACCATTGGTCCGGTCATCCTACCATGCCGACGAGCAATCCCGTGCCTATGGCGCCAGTAATCGCGCCGCTTCGGCCTAGGAATCTGTCGGTTTTCGCTTTTGGAAATGGCGGAGTTTTTCCGCTATCTGGGCGCAATCGAATGTTGCAGGTGAATCGAACACCGACATATTCCTAAACGCTCTACCGAGCGCGGCTACCTCTCTACGCAACCGTAAAGCTCCTCGCGTAGCGGCCTTCGCAATACCTGTTTAGCGCTTCTGAGGCTGCCCCGGTCTTGTGCCGGGGTGGCGCACGGTATACAGCTACAATACGCAATTGCCGCCGTGCTCCCCCCGCCCGTCCCTTCTCGCTCCAGTCCCGGGGCCCCGGGACTGGAGCGAGAAGGGACGGGTGGGGGTTGGTAGAAGCACACGGTATATAGCAGGGAACGCGCGCCACCCCGGCACAAGACCGGGGCAGCCAGCAATCAAAGGCACGCTAATCACGTACTCTTCGCAAGAAGGTAGTACAAAGGAGACCTTCCATCCACGCTCATATGCCTTCAGCGGGACTACCACCAATACCGAGGATTCGTCGTGACAAAAATCCTTGCCAAAAGACACCACAGCGCAGAAGCTTTGCTGTTGTCTAAACCCAGGCGTATTCAATCATGAGAATCTCTCTTGAAGACTTCTATGAGGACATCATCGGTAAGGCGCAAAGCGGCCTGAAACTGAGCGATGCCGAACTAACCACAAAGTGTGGTATAACACAAGAACAGCTCGATACGGCGAATTCGGGAGTTTATCTTGAAGCAACCGCCCGCGCCGTCGCCCCAGCACTCAATCTGGATACGGATTCTCTCATTGATGCCGGTCTCAAGGCCTGGTTTCCCGAAGACGTTAGCCTAAATGGCCTGGAAATATACAATACACCGTTTCCAATCGCCGGTTACGAGGAGATGACGGTAAATTCCTATCTGATATGGGATCCAGATACAAAAGAAGCGGTCGTGTTCGACACAGGCGCGACAGTTACGGGTATTCTCGCTACCATCGCCGATGAGGGATTGCATGTTGGGCTCATTTTACTGACACATACGCATGGCGATCATATCGCGGATCTCGATCGTCTGAAATCTGAGACAGGGAATCCTCCTGTCCATGTAAATCGCCTGGAACCAGTGGGTGGTGCGGAACTTTTCGATGAAGGCGCAGTTTTCAATGTTGGCGGTCTGCGAATAGAATCTCGCCTGACACACGGTCACTCTCCCGGTGGAACAACTTTTGTGGTCAATGGTTTAGAGCATCCCGTCGCCATCGCCGGCGATTCCCTCTTTGCCAGCTCCATGGGAGGAGTGCCCGGCACCTACCAACAGGCCCTCGAAAATAACCGGACCAAGATTTTATCCCTCCCCGACGACACAGTCATCTGCGCGGGGCACGGTCCAATGACGACCGTGGCCCAGGAAAAAGCACATAACCCCTTCCACCCCGAATTTAAATAGAAGAAAGCGAATTCACTCATCAACGGGAAAGATTCATGGCAAAAAAGAAGATCGGATTCGTTGGCGTCGGTAGAATGGGCTCCAACATGGCCCGCCGGCTTAAAGATTGTGGATACAGAATCAGTGCGGTCTATGACGCGAATCGAGACTCGGCCCAATCGCTTGCCGACGAGTTGGGTTCTACTCATTGTCGCAAACTTGCCGATGTTTCAGCGGCATCTGAAGTGGTGATTACCGTCGTAACGGACGACGCGGCGATGAGGAGGATATTCGCGGGCAAGCGCGACAATCTGCTCACCAACGCTGCCGGTAGGGTTTTTATAAATTGTGCCACAGTTTCACCCCATATTCATGTCGAGGTCGAGAACCTTGCCAGGAAAGCGAAAGCCTCCTCTCTCGAAGGCTGCATGGCATCAAGTATCACTCAGGCGCGCGAAGGAACTCTCTACTTAATGGTTGGCGGCGAGAAGACGGTATTCAATCGAGTGCGAAACATTCTCAAGAATCTCAGCACAGATATGCGCTATATCGGAACTGCCGGGAAAGCGGCTGAGGTTAAGGCGCTCGTTAATATGGTTATGAACATTAACACGGCCGGCCTTGCGGAAGGATTGGGACTGGGCGACGCCCTGGGGTTGAATCTCAACACGCTTCGGGAAGTATTCTCTCAAACGGGAGCAAATTCCAGAGTCCTTGAAACCGATGGGGAAGATATGCAGATCAGAGATCACGATTGCTATTTCTCTTCTGCTCACGCCGCTAAGGATTCCGGTATAGCGGGTGCCCTAGGAAGAAAAATGAAGATCAAGATGCCTCTCAACGCCGCTACTATTCAGCAATACCGTTTGATGATCTCTGAGGGCTTGGGTGAACTCGACAAGTCCGGCATAGCCGAACTGACTTTCGGGAATCGGCATTTCACAAAGGGAAAGAAGAAACGCACCTCATCTAAAAAGGATTAGGAATTCGATTATCCTTTCCGCCAGATTCACTGCGAGGGTAGGAAGCTCGCTCGTCCAAAAAATCCCTATCCGTGCCCATCGGTGTAATCCGTAGTACGATCTGAAGAGCCGCGCCTGAGGATTTCCTCTACTTCCTCCAGCACCTTATCGTCCCCGGTCGACTTACCCCTGTCATCGCTGATCTTAACCACCTGTTTCCCCTCGATTTCAGTCATCTTTATGACGAAATTCAGGCTGGGACTGCCTGCAAAATCGTTTGTAAAATTGGTCCCGATTCCGTAGGCGGTGGCAGAACGGCCATTCACATGTTTCTCGATCGCAATCGCCCTGTCGACATTGAGTCCGTCGCTGAAAACGAGCGTCTTCGTTCCCGGATCAATTTCGTCATCTCTATAGTGCTCCAAAACTCGATCGACGAAGGGAAAGGGATCTCCACTGTCATGACGTACCCCGGCGTAGGCACGTGCAAGGTCAGCCCTGAAGCTCTTAAGAAATAAATCCGTCGTATAGGTATCGGTCAGGGCAATGTTGAAGCCACTCCCGTAGACTTCAAGCCAGGTACGCAGGGCTCGTTCGTTCGCTTCCTCGACACCGTAGAGACCGGCGTGCGCCATAGTCCACTCGTGAGCCACAGTTCCTATTGGCCTCGTTCCGAACATCCTTGAATAATACACATTGCTCGTACCGGAATAACCGCTCTCGACACCCTGCTCCAGATGTACCGGAAGTTCGAGGAAAGCGCGGAGTACCACTTCGTGCACACTCGGGCTTCTTCTCCGCCGAGTCCCAAAATCGGAGAATCTGCACCCTTCCCTGGACAAGAGAACCCCTTTCCTTAGCGCTATATCAAAGGAGTTTGCTAGAACGTGATCCCAATCTGTCTCGATCATCTCGAAATAGATTTTGCTGATCAAGGCCATGAGGGGAACTTCCCACAGTATTGTTCGAACCCAAGGCCCACGAACTTCGACGCTCAGATTGCCCTCGCTATCGAAACGGGCCTCCACTTCGCCGACCGAGAGTGCGAATCCTCTTAGCCATTCAATGTACTCTCCAGCGAACAGCTCCAAATCGGCCATCCATTCAAGTTCGTCCTCGGTCAAAGCCAGATCGTTCAAGGCGGCTATTTCCTTCCTCAGCTCCTGGAGAAAATCTTTATTGAATCGGCGCCCAGGATCCCGATTTATAAATTCGTATGTTGCCTCCGCCTCAGGGTAGCATTGCAGTACCGCGCCCTGCATGGTGAATTTATAAAGATCGTTGTCGAGCAGACTGGGAAGCATTGGCTCAGATGTTCTCTCTTCTTTCGATTTTAGAGCACGACTATGATCACGACGGACGTTTGAATAGCTTTTCCGTTTCCCATCGTGTCTCTCCAATTCCTCCTCTCTCACCGTGCCTTTAACCCCAAAATCTCGTCCGAAGTAGTGAAACGCACACCCGCCTTTCTCATTTCCTGCATTGCATGCTCCATCGACCCATTCGTGTCGATTCCTCGCGAAGTGTCCAGAATCACGTGAATGTTCAGTCCCAGCTTTATACCGTCAACGGCCGACCAATGTACGCAAAAGTCCGTTGCGAGGCCGCACAGGTGCAAGGTGTCAATTTTTCGTTCGCTCAAGTAGCCGGCTAAACCCGTAGGTGTTCGATGGTCGTTCTCGAAAAACGACGAGTAGGAATCGATCTCCTTGTGAAATCCTTTTCGAATAATCAGTTCTGCCCTTTCAAGATGTAATTTCGGATGAAATTCGGCGCCCTCGGTCCCCTGTATACAGTGATCCGGCCACAGTATCTGTTCACCATACTCCAACTGCACTGAGTCAAGCGGCTCCCTTCCCTCGTAAGAAGAGGCGAAAGACAAGTGTCCGCGTGGATGCCAATCCTGGGTAAGCAGCACATGCTCAAAGTGTTGTCCCAAATCGTTGACAGTCGGTATGATGGTATCACCTTGCGGCACGGCGAGCGCACCGCCCGGACAAAAGTCATTCTGAATGTCGACAACCAAAAGTGCTTTCATCGCGAAGATCACTTAACTAGAGCCAGTGTGCGGCAAATTCAACGAGAAGGCAAGTCGGGCCCAAGTTCAGAACTCGCTATCATGCGGGTTGGCGGGCAGGGGGCAATCGCAGATACAATTCCCGGCTTTTAAGAGCTAAAGAAAACGGTAGGCTTCATCTTCGAACCATCAAATTCGAAGAAAAATGGAGAAACCTACCGTCAAAGAAGAGACCTTCTTACAGTGCATCCTTGGAGTGGACAAGGGTAATCCCTCGATCACGGTCTATCGGGATCTGAGGGAAGGCAAACTGCACGTCTATTACGGGCATGAGCTTTTTGAAGTCGTAGAGGACGATCGGGAGCAAGTTGAATTCAAGCTATTGGAGGGGCGCCTCTACAATGCGGGGTTGAAGAAAGGGCGCTTAGAGAAGCAATTTGAGGTTGACCCCAAAACGATGAAGCGGTGGGGGGAGGCGCTTCAAAGCGGAGATGCCGAGACCTTAGCGCGAGTGCTGGCGGGACGCAGCGCTCATCGCAAATTGACGAGGGAAATCCGGAGTTTTGTGCGGGTGCGCTTCGGGCAGATCTATGGGGAGAGTCGGTATGGCTACAGCAAGAAGATACGGGGGGAGATCGAGGAGGTGTTCGGAGTTAACCTCAGTGGGGAAACTTTGCGCCCTGTCTTTAAGGAGCTTAAAGAGGCCCGGGCAAAGGAGGCCGAAGCCGAGAGGGCGCAAAATCGGGAGACTCCCTGGGATTGCCCGGAGGACTCGGGGAGGGACGAACAGGAGCAAGAAGCAGAAAATAGCCCCGAAAGCGAAGGGGACAATCGCAAGGGGTCTCCCGATTTTTCGAGGGAGAGCTCCGAAGCGGTGCAATGGTATCGGCACCTGGGAGTACTTCTGTTCAGTGCCGCGCTCAGAGAAGTCGCTCAGATTGATCGCGAAGAGGGCTGGCTTTTGAAACAATGGGTGGCTTGCGGGTTGTTGGCCGCGGTCAATATCGAGCAGAGCAAACTGCTCGATCTCGAAGACCTGCAAAAACTCATCGGGCGAGTCCTGTATACCCCCTATCTGCAACGCCAAAGCCTTAGCGCCCTGGCCGATGAAGGGCTTTTAAGAGAGATCCTCAGAGTGAACGCGAGGGGCCTGAATGCTTCGGATGAAGAGAGCTTTTATTATGATCCGCACACCAAACATTACACCGGAATGAGCAAGGTGCTGGCGGGATGGTGTCCGGGTATCCGTCTGGCCGACAAAGCGCTCCACAGCGATTTTATTCATACCCTCAAGGGCTATCCGGTCTATTTTGCGAGTACCGACAACTATGAGGATATAAGGGAACGGTTTATCCCCAACTGCGAAGCGATGCTCGAGCTGGTGCAGTTGCCGGCTGATAAAAAGGTGAGTATTTACGTGGACCGGGCGATCGCCGCGGAGTGGTTTTACGAAGCCATCGTGGAGCACCCTCAACTCGAAATCATTACCTGGGAAAAAGGTTACAAGGCCAGCGCCCAGCCCCTCCAACGGATCGACGGGCAGTTGCGCCTGCAGCGCGCGCGCAACCATGCCGAAGATCTCCAGGAGTATCATCTTCGCTATCAGCGGGGCCCCTGGAAGAAAAACCCTCAACTGGTGCAGTGGATCGTGGAGGCGACCAATCCAAAAAATCGAACCATTACCGTGAGCATCCTGGCGACCGATCAGCAGGCCCGAAATGAAGAGGTAATCAAAGGGATGTTCAGTCGCTGGATTCAGGAGAATGACTTCAAATACCTCGATAAGCACTTTGGGATTAATCAGATCACCTCTTATCGCACCGTCCACTACAAGCGATTAGCCCAACACCTTGAGGACAAGCAGGAGAAAAGCGGTGCCGCCAAAGCCCTCCTGAAGCAAAAACAGCAATGCACCGAAGAATTGAAAAGACTGCTCCTGGCCGAGCATGCCCACCCGGGCAAAAGCGCCTCAAGGGGCGAAAAGATCCGTCGACTCGATCAGGCCCTCAAAGCCCTCCAACTCGAACTGGAGCAAATCGACACCGAATGCTCGAGGCTGCAGCGCCTCATTGATGAAAACTATGTCCGCCTGGACACCGCTAACAAGTCCCTCATGGATGCCTTGAAAATCTTCGCCCGTAACAGCTTCTACAAGCAGCTCGAACCCTTTAAAGCTCGCTACAACAACTATCGTGACGACCACGATCTGTTTCGCAATTTGACTCACAGTGACGGCGTTCTTATAGAGAGGGGCTGTGCGGTCGAAGCGCATTTATTCCCCACCGCAACTTATCCCCCTCGGGTGCAGGCGGTGGTGCTTGAGTATCTGCAAACTCTCAATCAGAAGCCCTTACTGATGCCCGACGGTTCAGGCCGAAGAATCATCTTCCGACTGGGCAAAAAATCGGGATTTAAACTTGCGATTGCATAGTGCCTTTAGAGGGGCAATATAGTGAGGTCTGAAGTTAATCCGTACCAGTAAGGAATTGTCAGGACAGCGAGGCCCCCGGCGCATTCTTTGCGGGACCAAACTCTGCCGCACGGTAGAGTGGAACTATTGGCGTCCACAAAGACGAAAAGCTTCAGGTCCGACCGGTTCCATCTGATTTTGGGAAAGGATTAACAGGCTTGATTCCGCACACCAGTTTTGTTGCCCTCTCACCTCGATGTTTATACGCGCTTTTGAAGCTCTACGTCCGGCCGCAAGCGCTGCCCACAAAGTGGCTTCGCTTCCTTACGATGTTATGGACCGAAGAGAAGCCCGTGCTCTATGCCGTGACAACTCCTTGAGCATGCTTCGCGTTGTCCGCGCTGAAATCGACTTGCCGGATGAAATATCTCCATTCGCCGATGAAGTCTACCAGCGTGCCGTGTGTAATTTCGCAAATTTCATAGAGAAGGAGTATCTCATCCAGGATAAACAACGGTGCCTCTACATCTATCAGCTGGAGAGGGGAAGCCACGTCCAGGTCGGGATCGCTGCCCTCTGCCACGTCGAGGATTATGCCAATGACCTCATCAAGCGGCATGAGTTGACGAGGCCGGATAAGGAGGATGATCGCACGAGGCTCACGAGCGACTTGAGCGCTAATCCCGGGCCGGTATTTCTCACTTATCGAGGGCGGGACGAAATCGACGAACTCGTCCAAGAGATCCAACAGACCCCGGCACTCTACGACTTCCGCTCGGAAGACAATATACGGCACACCGTCTGGCGAGTTCCCGGAGGAACCCGGATTATCAATTGTTTCGAGGCCGTACCAGCCCTCTACGTAGCTGACGGTCATCACCGAACGGCCAGCGCCGCTCGCGTTGGGAGAGAGAGGCGCCAAGGCAATCCGGACCACACCGGAAATGAGGATTACAATTGGTTTCTCTGCGTTCTCTTTCCGGACTCACAACTCAATATTCTTCCCTATAACCGGCTCATCCTGACGACCGAGGGAACAGATGCCGACTCCATCATCAAGCGCATCGCGGCCAGCTGCGAAGTCGTGGAAAATTCCCCTCCCTCTCCAAAAAGTCCCGCTGAAATCGCGATGTATTGTGGCGGTCAGTGGTACGGCTTGAAGTTTGATCCTCTGGTATCCGACGATCCCGTTTCCGGTTTGGATATGAATTGGCTCCAGGAAAAGATCTTGAGTCCGATATTCGATATTTCCGATCAGAGAACCAGCGATCGGATCAAATTCATCGGGGGAATCCGAGGAACCGATCACCTCGAACGGCAGATCGATGACGGCGAAGCGATCGCCGCTTTTTCAATGTACCCGGTGACCGTTGCCCAATTGATGGAAATCGCCGACTCCGGCGGCATAATGACGCCAAAGACCACCTGGTTTGAGCCGAAACTTCGATCCGGCCTTTTTATCCACACATTTGAGCCGGCCCGTCCCCTGAGATCATAGTGCAGCAAAGCCACAACCAATGACAGACCGGTTCCGAATGCTATCGCTGCCGGCGGAACTTATTCTTGAACTTTTCGACCCTGCCGGCCGTATCTACAAAACGCCTTTCACCGGTGTAAGCGGGATGAGAATCACTTGTCACGTCTCTCACCACAACATGGTGCTCCACATCATCAATCATCTCTGTCTTTTTCGATTTCAAGGTCGACTTCGTTAGAAATCTCTTGCCCGACGAAACGTCGACAAAACAGACCGGATGCATCTCAGGATGAATGTCTTTTTTCACAGTAATATCGCTGATTACTTACATTCCTTTGGATCGCTCGAATCTACTCAATTACCCTTGTCGCGCTTTGAAACGCGGTTTGGTCTTGCAAATTACGTAGATCCGGCCCCGACGCCGTACAACCTTACAATTCGGATGCCGCGTTTTCAGAGTTTTAAGACTGGATACTACTTTCACGGACTTGCAGGTTCAAGAAAGCTGCAACAGAAAGGTCATATCCGTTCCCCTGTCAACGGTATTCTCTGCTAGTCCCGGCAAGCCGGGACTAGAAAAGAAAGAGTATAGCCAGCATCAAAACGGCCAGATACACGGTGATGCCAATGGGGAAAGCCCCGAGTTGCACCGAGAGGTAGAGATTGCGTTTATTCTCGAGTATTTTTTCCCGGCTCAACCCGCTTAGCCGCCAATAGGGCACCAAGAAAGTTGCGAGAGTCCGGGCAGGATAATGCCGGAAAAGGTGAGCCAGCCGCGGGACAACCCCCTGCACAACAAAACGAAACGACACTGCATTAATACCGTTCAAAGATTTGTCCGCCAACCAGTAGAGGAGCCGACCTCCTTTTCGATAGAACCAGTCGAAATCCAGATTCACGGATTGCAATTCCGGAGGATAAACCCTTGTCAGCATTAACACCGTAAAAGCGAGAGCGGAGAAAAACAGGAGCTGCGTCTGCGTCACAATATGAGTAAGCGTGTAGGGAACGTAGCTCACTTCGTACGGCAGCAAACTATATAGAGTGGAGGGAAAGGAGCCATTAAAGATACAAAGCATCGCCGCAATCCCCATGGCCACGAGCATGTGAAAAGGCGCTTCTTTCGTTCGTATTCCCGAGTCGTGCTGATAGAAGGCAAAATAGGGAATCTTTATACCGGCATGATGAAAAACACCGGCCGACGCGAAGAGGAGGAACAGCCAAACCGCTATCCGTCCCTCTCCAGCAGCCGCTGCCATGATCATCGACTTGCTCACGAATCCACTAAATAAGGGAAAAGCGGAAATAGAGGCCGCTCCCACAATACAAAAACCAGTCGTCCAAGGCATTGATTTATAGAGCCCACCGAGATCAGTCCCGTTGATTTTTCCGGTCCGGTAAAGAACCGCTCCCATCGACATGAATAACAAGCCCTTAAAAATGACGTCGTTAAAGGCATGGGCAACAGCACCATTTACAGCCATGGGGGAACCGATCCCGATGCCGACGACCATAAATCCAATCTGGTTGATCATGCTGTAGCCCAAGACTCGTCGCAGATCGTTCTCAATTACGGCGTAAAATATCGGAAACATCGTCATTACAGTGCCGATTACTACCAAGATCTCCGTTCCTGCAAAACCCCGTGCCAGAGCGTATACGGCTGCTTTAGTCGTAAACGAACTGAGAAAGACCGTGCCGGTCGGCGTCGCTTCCGGATAGGCATCGATCAGCCATGTGTGAAGTGTGGGGAAGCAGCACTTTATGCCGAACGCAAGGAAGATTAGATAGGAAGCCACGCCGTCCAACTGCATCAGATCAAACGCCAGCGATTCCGTTTCCATGTACCTCAAAGCCGCGCCGGTAATGAGGAGCAATCCGGAGGATATCTGCATGATGAGGTATCGAATCCCGCACCACATCGATCCCGGCCGTCTCCGCGCCCAGATTTGGAATACCGAGGTGATTGCGAGCAGCTCCCAAAAGAGAAAGAGGGTAATGAAATCACCAGCGAATACGACACCCACGGCACTTCCAGCATAGAGAAAGGCGGAAACGAGCTGGACATTGTCTTTCAATCCGAGGGCGTAGATTGCCCCGATCAAAGCAGCCACGTGAAAGAGGTAGCCAAAAAGGAGACTCAGTTTGTCGACCCGCAGAACGAGCAATTCGTACCCCCCGAGAAAGAGTGTTGCGCTCGCTCCTGTGTCAAGGGTTAGGACATTGATAAATCCGACGACTGGTACCAACACAAGGAAGCCCTTACGCAACCAACCTCCAAGGAGAGGAATAAGGAGGGCTCCGACGAAAAGGACAAGGGCTGGATGCAGACTACCGCTCATAGTAGTCATCGTCCCGCATCACAAGATTTCTCAGGACGTATTTCGCGAGGAGAACGAGAAGGACGCAGGCTCCGAAACCATAGATACCGAAAAACCCGAAAAAGCCCTCTAACGGGAATTCACCCTCAGTAAAACTCAAATGCTTATGGTGAAAAATAAAGACGATATCGAAGAGGAAGAGGAATAGACACACCGCTAAGAAGCTCTTCACTACCCGATCAATATTACGTGGATCGTCGTAGATGTGCTTTTGGCCGTCATCGGGCAATAGGACGACACCCTCCTCCCTATATTCGCTCTCTTCCGTCTCCCCAATTCTCATAGTGACGCCTCCATCAGCTTAGCTAGTCGCACTAACGCATCCGGATAAACAAACAGGATGTAAGTCCCTATCGCCGTGAGGGAAAGAGGCACCAAGCAAGCCAAAGGGGCCTCTTTTATCCGAGGCTTCTCACTCCCACCTGAAGGGGGGCTGAAGAATGCGTATCCCACCACCGGTAGCAGATACGCTACATTGAGGAGAGAACTGATTAAAAAAACAGCTACCACGAGGTAGTTCTCTGCCTGAAACGCCCCTAATAGAAGATACCATTTGCTCCACGCTCCTCCAAACGGAGGCAGACCGATAATGCTGAACGCGCCGAGGAGAAAAGCAGTAAAGGTTACTGGCATCTGCCAACCGATGCCTCGCATATCGCTGACATTGTTCTTACCGGTTGCCACGAGAATCGCTCCGGCACAGAAAAAGAGGGTAATCTTACCTACCGCGTGCATTCCAATATGGAGCACGCTCCCGGTTAGACCAAGAGGCGTCAGCAACGAAACACCGAGGATTACATAAGACAACTGTCCGATCGTGGAAAATGCTAAACGACGTTTCAAATTATCCTGAGACAATGCAATTAGGGATGAAGTGATAACCGTAAATGCGGCCAACCCGAGAATGATGTCGCTCCCCGTGATTCGCCCGAGCAGATCAAATCCGAATACACCGGTAAAAACTCGAACCACGCAGAAGACTCCGACCTTAACCACGGCCACAGCATGCAGGAGGGCGCTTACAGGAGTGGGCGCCACCATAGCGTTGGGAAGCCACGAATGCAGTGGCATCAATCCACATTTGGAAAATCCGAACACAAAGAGGAGGAGGAGAACTGTTGCCTCAAACCCCGTCACCTGCCCAGCCAGGAAACCACCCGCGGCGAATTCCAGGTTTCCCCCCGATTTAACGTAGGTGTAGAGCATGGCCGGGAGAGCAAAGGCGATTGAAGAACCAAGGAGATAGACGAGATAGGTGCGCCCACCTAGAAGCGCTTTTTCGTCCTGATGATGCGTTACAAGGGGATAGGTGGACAACGAGAGCAATTCGTAAAAGAGATAGAGTGTCAGAAGATTCCCGGCAAAGGCTACTCCCAGGGTGGCAGAGAGAGCGACGGCGAAGAAGGCGAAAAAACGTGTCTGGGAATGCTCCCGCAACTCACGCATGTACCCAACCGAGTAGAGGGAGGTCGCGATCCACAAAAGCGAGGCCACCAACGCAAAAAATACTCCGAAAGCATCGACCCGAAACTGAAGTGGCAGGCCCGGGATGATCTCCCAAATCGTCCATTCCAATACGCGCCCGCTTAAGACAGCCGGAAGCATGGAAATCACAATAATCGCCTTCGCGAAACCAGCCAGAAAAGTCCAGCCTTCCCTAAGGTTCGGGTGCCTGCGGGAGAGGACAATTGGTATGACGGCCGCAAGAGAAACCAGACAGGCTGCAAGCGGCTTGATCGACACGACGCTTTCCATCGCACACTCTATTGAAACACAGCCCCAAACTGTTTGACCGCCTCTCCGATGAGAAAGACAAGTGTCTGATTGAAAACTCCAATCAGGAGGACGAAGAGCGCTGCAATATAGAGAGGCACAAGGGCGACAATAGAACCCTCGGTAACTCTCTCCGTGTCCCCGCTTGCCCACGGTACGCGCGTAGTACCGGTGTGCTCTCCCTCCCGAAAGTCGGCCAGACTACCAAAGTAAGCAACTTCCAGGATCCGAAAAAATATAACCGCGATTGCCAGACTCGAGAGGAGCACGGCGATCACAAAACCCCAATGACCGGCCTCAATGCCTCCACGAATGAGATACCACTTACTGAAGAAACCGCAGGTCGGAGGAACACCAATCATGGAGAGGGCTCCGAGGGTGAAAGCACCCATCGTAAAAGGCATCTCCTTAAACAAACCAGACATCCTGGCGATCCTATATTGTCGCGTTTTGGCAAATATGATCCCGGCCGCTAGAAAAAGACATGAAGTCATAAACGCATCGCTGATAATGTGGTATATCGCGCCCACAAGACCAGCCTCATTCGCCAACCAGGCCCCTCCTACCATATATCCAACCTCGGCAATAATAAGGTAACAGAGTGTTTTCCTGAGATCAATCTGGGCAAGTGCCAGAATGGATCCAGCCACAATCGCTATTATGGCCATAAAGACGACGATCGCATTCCAATCGAGATGAACGAGGGTATAGTGGCCGTGAAACACCGTATACATCATGCGAATCATGATATATACAGTGACTTTTGTCATGAGGGGTGCGATCAGGCAACCGGTCGTAGTGGGCGCAAATGTGTATGCATTGGGCAACCAGCCATGTAAGGGGAAAAATGCCATCTTGATCCAGACTCCGACCAGGATCATCATGAAGGCGACCAAGACCGACGGGGACTCGTAGAGATTCTCGGAAACCAGGATCTGCTGAATGTCTACCATGTTCAGAGAACCGGTCTTGATGTAGAGGTAACCGACTCCCAGGAGGTAAAAGGAAGCACCTATCGTGCCCATTATGATGTAATTGAAACAGGCCAGAACAGCCCGCCTGCTCCCCATCGCGATAAGTGCGTAACTAGTCAGTGATGAGACTTCCAGAAGGACGTAGAGATTAAAGGCATCGCCGGTAAGGCAGATACCAATAAGAGAGGTCACGAGCAGCAGATAGAGGGTATAAAACTGAACGACCTTCTCCGGATTCTCTTTCTCGACAAATGGTTTGGAGTAGATTGCAGTGATTAGTGCGATGATGTTAATCACGAGGACGACAAGGGCGTTGAGAGAATCGATTCGATATTCAATCCCAAAAGGCCGCGGCCAATTTCCCAGAAGATAGACCAATTCTCCGACTTCCATTACCTGCTCAAGAGTGCGGATTGAGGCCCAAGTGGAAACGAGAAGAGAGATTATCACAATAGGATGGGAGATCTCCCTTTTCAAGGACCCGGCCAGGCATACCGCAAAAGCCGCAAAAAGCGGCGCCAGCAAGAGGATGGCTGGATACTGGTCAGCCACGACCCGATCTGATCTGAGCGAGGATCTCGTCCTCCTCAATAGTTCCGTATTCGGCGTGAACTTTCTGAACCACGGCAAGCGCCACGCCTAACGTGCTGACACCGACCACGATGGCAGTGAGCATAAGGACGTGAGGCAATGGGTTCGCATAGTCTTCGGGGTTTAAGGTGTACCGGCCAGCGTGAATAGCCACACCCCCACCCCCACCCGCCCTGGCGTCGTCACTTTGCGCATGCCCGATTTGGTGGTCAATGATCGGAATTGTCGCATTTTCCTTCACTCCCATAGACACGTAGAACAGTATAATGGCCGTCTGAAAAATGGACATACCAATCAATTTCTTGATCAGATTCTTCTTTGCGATCATGGCGTAGAGCCCGATCATCAAAAGCACGATGTAGACCCAGTAATTGTAGCGGAGGACAATCAGTTCTATCAGTTCCGACATGAGTAATAGACTAAATGGAGCTAGAGTCCTTCCCGTAGCCGACCCTTGGAGGAAAGGTTCCCATATATGGCAAACATGATAGCAGAAACGGTAAATGCGACACCGAATTCGACGGCGAATATGCTGTGATAGCGCGCCTCAGCGGTTGAGCCTGGCAGGATCCCGTCCAGCACCGCATAATCGAGAAAATTCGCCCCAAGTAGAATGCAGAGTAATCCTATGCCCGAATAGATCAGGACTCCGGTATTCGCCAAATACACTCCCGTCTCTTCCGGACATCGTTTCAGTGCGTCCGGCAAGTCTCGAACGATTGCATAGAGAATGAAACTAGCCCCGAATATCACACCACCTTGGAAACCACCGCCTGGACTGTGGTGCCCATGGGCGACGACATAAATCGCGAATATCTGAATAATTGGAATTAAGAGACGACCGGTCGTGATAATAATCAGGTCCGGCTTCTGCGTCCGCGCCCGACGCCTTACCCTCATTCTTCCGATTTCTCTGACACCGAATACACGAAGGATTGCAACAATCGAAATCCCGGCCGTAAAAATCACTATCGTTTCGAATAATGTGTCATAGCCGCGGTAGTCTGCCAGGACAGCGGTTACCATGTTCGGTACCTCGGTTTCGTGGATCGATCGGGTGATGAAATGTCGGGATATTCGATTTCGACTCGCGGGAGAATTAGGGTTACCCCAATCCGGAAGATCTCCCGCCGCATAAATGAGAAGCGCACACGTAATCAGAACCGTTATGATGCCGATGATCCTCAATCGGAAGACTCCCTCGTCGTACAATATACAGTGGCAATCATAAAAATCGTGCTCACCCCCGCCCCGACCGCCGCCTCTGTAAAAGCGACGTCGACCGCTCCCATCTCCGCCCACAAGAGACAAATCAGAAAACTATAGGTGCCGAACACGATCACAGCGCTCAGCAAATCCTTCAGACGCAGAGCAATGACGGCGGTGACGATTAGAAGAGTAAGAATTATGATATTGAATTGCCAAATCATGATGCGCTGTCCGCTTTCGCCTCCTCGCGTTTCCAAGGCTCAATTCCCTCTTCATAACCCGCCTGCATGAGGGCATGAGTACTGGTGGGACTGGTTAAAGCCACAAAGAGACAAATACCGGTAATCTTAAAGGCGACCAGTGTCTCTGCAAGGGACAGCTGCTGAAGATTAGCAAGAACCAGCCCCAGGAGAATGAGTAGAGTGGACAGGGTATCCCCTGTACCGGCCGCATGCATGCGAGTGTAAAAATCAGGAAATCGCAAAAGACCCACCACTGCGCCGAGAAAGAATACTAGCCCCACTGAAATCAACAGGGCACTGATGATATTCTGCGTCATCTCATTCTTCTCCTGCTTTGTAGAATTGGAATAGCCTCCTGCGGCCTTTTCTTATGGAGGTATTTGGCCGCTGCCAATGATGCGATGAAATTCAGAAGCGCATAGGTAATCGCAAAATCGACAAACATCTCGACGCGGTGGAAAAGTGTGCCGATGATGATAAGAATAACGGTTGTCTTCGTGCCGATGATATTAACGGCGACAATTCGATCGATCGCGGTCGGACCGTTCACCACTCGCAGGAAAGCGAGCAGCATAAAGAGAAAGAGTGCTATTCCCACGAACTCAAGATACGTGTCCATAAAACATCATTCTATCTATCGAATACGCCGGCGATGCGGGACTCCATCTCTCCTTCCAGCGATCTCGATGAGGTGCGGCTGATTACATGTACCCAAAACTCATTATCTTCCACCTTAATAGTGACCGTCCCGGGGTGAGAGTAATTGAATTGGCCAACACGTATTTTGCAAATTCTGACTTCAAGATGCTCTTGAAACGTACCACTCTTGGCTCCACTTCTGCTAGACCTTTTGGAGAAAGCGCCAATCTCAGAATGTGTAGGTTAGCCAGTGCGATCTGATAAATCAGCCAAATCAGGTAACCTGCGAACCGCACCATCTGCTGGGCTCTGGCGAAAATTTTTATCGTTCGATCGGAAAAATACAAATCAGACGAAATAACGGTTACGAAAGCTGAGGAAATGACGCCCAGGGCAAGATGGAATGGATCGAATTTACCGGACAGGACGATCCAGATCACAAAAAGGAATACAAAGGTGAGGAAACGGTACATCGCTATCCTCGATAACCGCCGCTAAACGGATCAGACATTAACTCTTTCACAGATGTGTTCTTCCCGGACCGAACGACTCACGGACTATCAATTTAACGAAGGATCCTCCGGCGCATCCGCCTCGATTTCGAGTCTCGGACTCACACTGGCGAGTATCTGTCGCCAAAGTTCCGTCTCACTCAGATTCTCGATCGCATTTCCGTCTATGGGGAGAACAATCCAAGCATCTTTGCTGAGTTCATCTTCGATCTGCCCCTTTTTCCACCCTGCATATCCAAGGAATCCGCGGACCTCAAGATCCGGTTCTTCAGCGAGAAGTGATTGCGCCTTGTCCGGATCAAGGCCAAAATAAAGCTTGAACATTCCGATTTCATGTTCCCATTTCCAAGCGGTCAGAATGAGTTTATTTTTTCCTACCGGCCCACCGCTATATAAGGGTACTTCGGCTAAGGGACCAGATGCGAATTCTTCCTTATACTCGCCTAGGGTCTTCTTAAGCGGACGATTAATTACTATTCCGAGCGCACCTTCCTCCTTATGTTCCGAAATCAGTATTACAGTCTTCCTGAAATTTGGATCTTCCAGCCCCGGTTGGGCCACGAGAATAGATCCGGAATGGTTTGTAGTACTCTCCCCCAAGTCTCGCATCGGTCACAGAATCAGCATTTATAGACGGGTAGCTCGCATACTCGCAACCAAGAAATTCCGAGGCCCGGCAAGTATTCGCTCATCCTTCCATACGTCCAAGCAGGCAACGTGTGATCAGAGTCGTTAAGCGGGAATTACTCGATTCCCTGTCGGAAGATGATCCGAACGCAATGCACAATCGCAGGGACATCAGGAAATTTAACGTCATCATGGGTAATTTCCGGTGGTTTCGTCGCACTTTGAAAAAAGTCCTGCGACCGAGTGACAAAATCCTTGAGATCGGTGCGGGCTCTGGGGACCTTGGCTCCTACTTGCTCCACTCCCACATTTCAGATAACAATATCTTACTTGATGGTCTCGATCTCTGCTCGCGGCCGCAATCATGGCGCCCCTCCTGGGGGTGGCACAAAATCGACTTGAGGCTTTTTGAAGGCTATGACAAATTTAGCATCGTCCTGGCAAGCATGATTTTACATCAGTTCGAGCGTGAAGATCTATTTGAGCTTGGTAGAAAACTCAGCCAGGAAACTCGAGTCATCATTGCCAGTGAAACAGCAAGGAGAAGATTGCATCTCTACCAACTCAAACTGGGCAAAATTCTGGGAACAAATCCAGTAACCGATCACGATGCCCGAGTAAGCATAGAAGCAGGATTTCTCGACGACGAACTTCCTCGATTTTTAGGGCTTGAATCCAAAGTCTGGAGCTGGTCCTGCCAAACTGGTATTCTCGGCCAATACCGTATGACGGCTGTTCGAAAAGAGGCTTAGCCATGAACCCCATAACCATAATAGGTGGCGGCCTCGCAGGACTCTCACTGGGAATTGCACTAAGGAAACGAGAAATTAAGGTTCGTCTTTTTGAGGCAGGGAGTTTTCCTCGCCACAAAGTTTGCGGCGAGTTCATTGCCGGTGTAGAAAAGTCCACTTTAGGTAAACTGGGTATTGCTCGAATCCTCAAAGACGCCGGCAAGCTGAGACAGACATCGTGGTTCTACCGTGGAGAGCTTCGAAGGGTAGATACTATTCCTCGGCCCGCCCTCAGCATTTCTCGATACACTCTGGATCACCGGCTGGCGGATTGTTTTGTCGACCTCGGTGGCACCCTTTTCACCCGTAAGAGGATACGAAGTCTCAACAGTCACGAAGGGTCAGTGTGGGCATCTGGGAGGCAAGCCAGCGGCACAAAATGGATAGGTTTGAAGTTGCACTGCTTCGACTTCCCTTTGCAAAGCGATCTTGAACTCCATCTCGGAAAATTTGCCGACGCCGGCGCTTCCAAAGTCGAAGGCGGGCGTGTCAATATATGCGGACTTTTCCGGAAGCGGCCGCATATACGAGAAAAAAAGCACTCACTCTTTCTCTCCTACTTGCGCAGCTCTGGATTGAATTTCCTGGCAGACAGGATTTCGGCTTCGAAAATTGATCCCGAGAGCATCTGCGGTGTCTCCGCTTTCGACTTCATCCGATCTCACCAGCCCATCGACCGGCTAAACCTCGGCGATCAATTTACGGGCATTCCCCCTTTTACCGGAAACGGCATGTCGATGGCGTTCGAAGCTGCCGCCCTCGCCCTGGACCCATTAGTTGAATTCTCTCGCGGCAAGTGCGACTGGTTGCGCACAGTGAGTTTCATAAATCGAAAAGTCCGGAGTCATTTTCGAATCCGGCTGGCCGCTTCACGGTTGATGCATCCGTTCCTTTACCATCCGATTTATCAACAGGGGCTCGTCTTTTTTAGTCGAATTCGTATGATACCATTTAATAATCTCTTCGATGTACTCCATTAGATACACAATGGCACAACCCGTCGAACCTTCTCCACTTCAGTCACGTTTCGCATCAGCATCGTAAATTGGAAATCCAAAGGATCTATTAGTATGTTCCTCCAATCAATCGCGAATGCCGTCCCCGAGCACTGTCTCACGCAAAGAGAGTGCTGGCAACTGTTCAAGGAATCCGAGACCGCTAAACGGCTCAGCAATCGTTCCGTTAGTCTTGTAAATAAAGTTCTGCTCGGCGACAACGGCATTGACAAGAGACACTTCGCCCTGCCCGATCTCGGACGCCTCTTCGAATTCGACGCCGAAACGCTCAATCGCGCATTCGAGCGTGAAGCGCCCAAACTAGCCCGAACTGCCCTTTTCGATGCACTTGAAAAAGCGCACCTGCAAAGTTCGGACATCGACGCATTGATCGTGTGCACCTGTACCGGGTATATCTGCCCCGGCGTTAGCAGCCATGTCGCCGAACAGACGAATATGCGCTCCAATACTTTTTTGCAGGATATTGTAGGCCTGGGCTGCGGAGCTGCCATTCCCTCTCTACACAGCGCCAGCAATTTCCTGACAGCACATTCCGATTCTAAAGTCGCAGTCATCGCCGTCGAAATCCGCTCGGCCGCATTTTACCTCGACAACGATCCTGGCGTCCTTATCAGCGCATGCATATTCGCCGATGGTGCTTCCGCTTCTATCTGGTCGATGAACAAAGAGACCACCGGTTTGCACTGTAATGGCTTCGATCTTCTTCATCTACCCAAAGATCGAAACCTTCTTCGCTTTGTAAATCGCTACGGTAAATTGCGAAACATTCTTCACAAACCCATTCCCGAAAAGGCCGCCAAAGCCGTCTCTACCCTGTTTTCAGACATCGACATGGCCGAAATTGGACAGATCATTTCGCATGCCGGCGGAAGGGAGGTTCTCGAGGCGATTAAAACCGCCCTGCCCAAATTCTCTTTCTGTGAGAGCGAGGCGGTCCTGCGTAACTTCGGCAACATGAGCAGCCCATCCGTCCTCTTCGCCCTCAACCAGTTTTTTGAAAATAATGTGATGCGTAAAGACCTGTGGCTCACTTCTTTTGGAACCGGTTTTGCCTGTCACTCTTGTCGCATCAGTAAAGTGTGAGGAAAAGGAATTCGAAAACAGAAACTAAACATTCGAATCTGCTGTCTCTCGATCACTCCCTATGAAGAATATTGGAATTCTCAACGGACCTAATCTTGACCGTCTTGGAATACGAGAACCGGGAATCTATGGAAGCCGCTCGCTGACCGATCTTGAGGATTCCCTCAAGAACCTGGCGGAATCTTTGAAAGTCGCGATCGAGTGTTTTCAATCGAACAACGAAGGGACGCTCATCGACAAAATCGCGGAATGGACTGACCGCAAGTTTGTCGGCATGATTATCAATGCCGGCGCCTTTACCCATACCAGCATTGCCATTCGAGATGCCATTTCGGCATCAGCCCTTCAGGTTGTCGAGGTCCATATATCCAACATCCATCAGAGGGAGGAATTCAGACACAAAACGTTCCTCGCACCTGTCTGTTGCGGTGTTATCGCGGGCCTTGGTTTCAAGGGATACCATTTCGCCCTGAGCTACCTAAGTGAACCCGGTGTGTAGCGGAAAGCGGGAGCTTTTCGTCAAGTCCAAAGTTCTTCCCTCAGTAGAGGCTATCGGACGCTAATTTTCTGTCCGACATATGAGGGATCCTTTGTAGATCATCTCCCTGCCGCACCAATTCAGCTGTCATTGCGAGGAAGAATGACGAAGCGATCCAGGCATCAAGCATTTTTCCGCTGAGCGGCACTGGATTGCCGCGGTCTGCCGTGTATCAGACTGCGTAATGACAGGTCAATCCTTGAGCCTACGAGCTCGCATTCTTCCCCTCAGACTCAAACTCCGACAGAATCCTAGCCCGTGATTACCCACACGAGGAGATGTAGAGAGAGACACGTTGCGAGCGCCGCTGCCCCATCATCCAGAACGATCCCAAGTCCCGAGGGAAGGTTCTGAATTCCCTTTATTCCGAGCGGCTTAAAAATGTCAAAAGCTCGAAAAAGGATAAATCCGCTGATCATGAAGATCCACGTGTTTTCGGGGGTCATGGAATACTGCAGACCTATAAAACATACCGGCACGGCCACAAATTCGTCCAGCACCACTTCACTCGGATCCCTCTTGAAAATCCGTTTCTCCGCTTCTCCGCAAATTTCAACGGCCAAGTAACCTGTAAGAATCAGGGTGAAAAAATACCCTGGATACCCTAATTGCATGAAGACCACCGTGTACCAGATCAATCCGGCTACAGTAGCCACGGAACCGGGAGCTTTCTTAACATAGCCGAGCGGTCCCAAGGTGGCCAGATTCTTTACCACGGATGTCGGAAGAATCCGAACCCAGCTATGATACACCCGCATTCAACCCTGTGCTTCGAACATCACCGCCCAGTATTTCGCCAGATACCTGCAGCCGGAAAAAACCGTTAAAATGGTCGCTACAACAAAAAGTATAAGACCCACCAATTCTACAAATTCTACAGTAGCGCCCGATTTCCAACCGGTCAGGGACCCAATATCATTCTTCAGCACCGGTACCAGAAGCAGCACACTGATACAAACGATTTGCACCACCGTTTTATGTTTGCCCGTTGCCTCCGCGCCTAAGACCACTCCTTTACCTGCCGCTACGAGCCTCAAGCCCGTAACCAGAAACTCGCGACTCACTATTAGAAGAACACACCAGATCGCCCATGGCGGAAGCATCCCAATCGCCAGAAGAATAATGAACATACCTACAATGATCACTTTATCCGCCAGCGCATCCATCAGTTTACCGAAATTCGATATCAAGTTATACTTTCGAGCAATATAACCGTCGAGCCAGTCCGTCAGCCCCGCAAACACGAACAATAGAAACGCTAATGACGCAGCTCCCGGCTTCTCCAGGTAGATCAGGCCGGAAATAACAAAAAGCAGGGGTATACGGGAAAGGGTCAGCAGATTTGGTAAATTCATTTTCTTGTCTCTAGTCCCGGTCGGCCGGGATGGGAAAGAAACCTGGTAACTCCTCGGGAAATGGCATAAAGTCCGATCGCGGCCTGCCGGGATTAGTCAGCTTATTTCATACTTTCCGGCGGCCGTGGATCCAGCAAAAATGTATCGACAGTAAGCACTACCTCAGTAGGATCAAAAAGCCAATTCGTAAAGAACGACAGGTTTAAATGAGGATCGGTATTTATCCGGGAACATTCGATCCCCCAACCAACGGACACCTCGATGTCCTCTTCCGCGCATGCCGATTGTTTGATAAAGTAATTATTGCAGTCGCGTATGACAATGATAAGGGGCCTCTTTTTACCGTAGAAGAACGCCTTTTATTGATAAGGGAAAATCTGCCCGATGACTTAAATTCGGAGGCAACTTCATTCAACGGCCTCCTTGTGGATTATGCTCAAGAGTTGGGTGCCAGCGCAATTGTGAGAGGATTGAGGGCGATCTCCGATTTCGAGTTCGAGTTTCAGATGACGCAGATGAATCGCCATCTGTCGAGCGAGTTGGAAACCATATTCTTAATGCCGAACCAGGATTATTTCTTTACTAGCTCACGCCTCATCAAGCAGGTTGCTCGTTTTTCGGGAAATATTGAAAAATTGGTTCCAAAAAATGTTGCCGATGCGCTGTCCCGCAAATTCGCGGATCCGGCGCAAAGTGCAAATGCTACTCAGCCTTCAAGTCTCGATTCATCAGTGACTTGAGAACGAGGGACGGTTCCTTTTCTCGGAATAGAACAGCCTCTATCTCATTGAGTATCGGTGCTTCGAGCTGCTTTTCCTGGCAGAGACGGTAGAAACAGTCGGTGGTCCGATAGCCTTCGACTGTCATTTTACTGTCCGCTATGAGACTCTCAATCGGTTGGCCTTCCGCGATCAGTTTCCCGAATTTCCGATTTCGACTCCATGTTCCATTACATGTTGCAACGAGATCGCCAAATCCACTTAGTCCGTAGAACGTGTCAACCTGTCCCCCTAAACTTGCACCCAATCGTACCATTTCGGCAAGAGACCGTGTAATAAGCGCCGCTTTCGCATTGTCTCCCAATTTCAATCCGTCACAAATTCCTGCGGCAATGGCGTAGACATTCTTGAGACAGGAGCCTAATCCCACTCCTTTGGGGTCAGCTGTCCGATAAACGCGCAAACTCTGGTCGCTAATCGCCTCTTGAAGCGCCAGAGTAAACTCCGAATCTTTATTCGTTCCAAACACAATAGCAGTCGGCTTGCCTGTCGCTACCTCGCCCGCATAAGTGGGCCCCGTCAAGACACCTACTTCGTAGTCGGATAGGACAGATGCAATCACTTCAGAGGGTAGGAGATTCGTCCCCTCCTCCAGACCTTTGCTGAGTCCCACCAAAAGCTTAAGTTGCTGGGCCACGCCGATCTGTTCCTTCACCTTTTGGCAGACATCTCTCAAACCCTTGGAAGGGCAAGCCAGAAGTACTACATCTACCTCCATAAGCACCGGCTTCAGCTCCCAACCTATCTGTATGCTGTTTTGCAGCTGGTGTCCCGGCAAATAGCGTCTGTTCTCGCGACTCGAAGAAAGCTCCAAGGCATGCTCCATGCGCCTCGGCACCAAAGTGACGGTATGCTTTTGACGGGCCAGATGTAGAGCCATCGCCGTTCCCCAAGCACCCGCTCCGAGTATGCAAAAGTTCATCTCAGTTGCGACTGAACAACTCCTCCATGCCTTTCAATCTTGCCACTTCTTATTCTTCCTCGTCTTATACATCTGGAGCTTTTCGTGATGTTAAGACGATTTTTTGTGTGGCGAGCCCGCCGTAGACAACGATCCGATAAGTATGGGATTGATAAGCGCAGGTTTAAGAATATCTTCGGAGCCGGCTTTTTCGGATTCTTGGATTCTTCAAATTTCTTTCAGAGCAGTTTCGGTAAGTATGAGGGAGCGAGCAAATTGCGACGTTTCGCTTTGCGCTTTTTGGCAATTGTAGCTTTTGCTCTTCTGATCTGGGCGGCGATGGAAAGTATGAAGGCCTTTCGGCTCTTTTAGGAATCTGTCGAGTAGCGCAAAGCCTCTCGAAGAGGCACGACACGACCGCCTCCCCCTCCATACAAAATCGCCTCGGCATACATTACCGTAATTATGAATCCTAGTACCTAATTTGAGTTCTCCTCCGATTGACGAAGCTTCTCCAACTGAGGCTCAATAATCGATTCATAGCATTGTGGACATACGCTATGACTGAAATTGGTTCCTGTTTTTCCTCCTATATACGTCTCCACCTGTTGCCAATAATTGTTGTCATCTCTGATTTTCTTACAGTATGAACAGATAGGCAGCATGCTTTCCAAATTGCTGATCTCGGTCGTGTAACGCAGGATTCGTTCTGCTACTCGCAAACGCATCCAGATCTGATCACGATCAAGAGGTTTTGCCAGAAAATCGTCGATCCCTGCCTGCATCGCTTCCATATACGAATCCTTCCCCTCAATGTTTGCCGTAAGAAGGATAAAATAGGTGTACTCCGTATTTTCTCTCGCACGTACCCGCCGGCAAAACTCAAGCCCATCGAGCTTCGGCATTAGCCAATCGCTCACAATAGCTCGGACGGGCTCCTCATTGAAAGATATCCAGGCCTCTTCCCCATCGTTGAAGGCAAGAATCTCGTGCCCAAACTGTTCCAGTGTTGTGCAGAGCAGTCTGCGCGATATTAAATCATCCTCGGCAATAAGGATTTTCATGTTTCTACTCTAGTGTCGTGTTTCACAATTAAGTATATCCAATGCCAGAGCAGTCTGAACACTTGCGCCCTTAATCGGAAGCAGAACCCTTACCTGAAAAATTGTCACTTGAAAACATTAAAATTTCCGCGGCAGCTTCCTTAGTCATGCTTTTCGATGATCATGCAAGCCAATTCGATCGAACCCGGGGCATACCTCAGGGTAAAAGGATTCCAGGAAGCAACTAGCTGATAAGCAAGAAGATAAAAAAAGAGCTAAACAAACCCGAGGGAATCAGTCATGTTAAGATGGGATGAAAGACAAAAAATCTTACCAACTGAATCCTTCGATAGATCGTTTAACTCTGCGTCTGGTCCTGCCCGAAGAGCAGGAGCGATTCAATGATCTATTGAAACAACATCATTATTTACACAGTGCGGGCAGCGCAGGAGAGACCCTGCGCTATGTGGCGCAGATCGACGGGCAATGGATGGGCCTGCTCTTGTGGGGGGCCGCATCCTACCGGCTGAAGGATCGAGACGAATGGATCGGGTGGGACGGGGCGCAACGGCATGCACGATTGAAACTGGTAGTACAGAACCGGCGTTTTCTGATTTTGCCCGGGGTGGATCTTGCAAATTTGGCCTCCAAGACGTTGGGTATGTGCCTGAGAGTCTTAGCCGATCACTGGCAGGAGGCTTTTGGCTATCGTCCCTTAGTAGCGGAAACGTTCGTGGACCCACAGATTCACCGGGGCACTTGCTACGAAGCGAGCGGGTGGACGCCCTTGGGCTTGAGCGCGGGATATGGCCGCCAACGCGAAGATTTCTATCAACGCCATGAGCGTCCCAAGCAGATCTGGGTCAAACCCCTCAAGGCTAATGCCCTTGAGCTTTTGCGCGCTTCAGGGCCATTGCCCGCGGCACAGAGCCAGGCGCTCAATGAAACCGATAACTCCCATGCGGTCTGCCTCAAAGTGGAACAGATGAGCAGCCTGTGGGAACGCTTCAATCAGATAGAAGACTTCCGTCGTAAAGCGGGCCTTAGATATCGGCTCGCCACGGTCCTGAGCATGATTGTGCTCGGCACGATGTGCGGCAAACAGACCCTCAAGGGCATCGTGCGCCTGGCCCATCATCTCAATCAAGCCCAATTGCGCGCCTTACGCTCCTGGAAAAACCCCAAAACAGGCCGCTATAAGGCCCCTTGCTATGATGTCTTCTATCGGGTCTTGCAAAACGTAAAGGCCGAGCTCTTCGATAAAACCCTCACCGAATTCATCTGCTTACAAGACGGCTGTTTGCCCCGCGATATTGCCGTCGACGGCAAGACCCTCAAAGGCACAAACACCGAAGAATCAAAGGCTCTGCACCTGGTGGCCGCAGTCGATCACCAAAGCGCTCAAACCTTAGCCCAAGTCGCTACCGCCGATAAATCCAACGAGATCACCGCCGCCCAGACTCTCTTGCGAAAGATGCCCATTTTGGACGGCTCCACCTTCACCTTCGACGCCATGCATAATCAAAAAGAAACTGCCCACATCGTCGTCGAAGAACTCAGTGCTGACTATGTTATTCAAATTAAAGACAATCAGCCCAACATGCATCAATACGCTCAGAATCTCTTCAGCTCCACCCCCTTTTTCTCCACCAAACCGTGGACAATGACCATGGGCGACTCGAAATACGTCAAATAGCAACCCATTCTCTAAGCGCTCCCTCTGCCGGCCTGCCCCATGCCCGCCAGTTCGCCTGTGTGCAACGCACCTTCCATTATCCAAACAAAGCTGAACCTTCCTCTGAACGCTCTTACTACGTAAGCAGTCTCGATCCCGCCGATTTGAGCCCTCAACAGTTCCTCTCGAAAATTCGCAACCATTGCTCGATCGAAAATAAAAATCATTACCCCAGGGATCGCTTCTTCGATGAAGATCGATGTATGATCACTACTGTCCGGTTGTTTTTCTAGGAACGCAGGTTAATCGATTGATAACCAACATTTTACATATGATTTCTGCTGTTTTCGACTTGAAATTGCAAAAAGCCTTGTGGACTCTCAAAAATTTCGAGGGTCCAAATCATGTATACAGGTCGATTCGTTTTTTCTCAAATCATAGATTATCTTCCGCGCCATCAGTTCCATCGTTGCGTCCAACGCTACGGAGGCGACTACAAAGTTCAAAAGTTCAGTTGCTTCGAACAATTTCTCTGCATGGGTTTTGCCGAGTTGACCTACCGGGAGAGTCTGCGCGACATCGAAACCTGCCTGCGGGCAGTACAACCAAAACTATACCACGCAGGGATTCGAAGCGGAGTATCCAAAAGCACGCTCGCCGATGCCAACGAGAAACGAGACTGGCGCAGCTACGCCGACTTTGCACAGGTCCTCATCGCAATGGCTCGTCCTTTGTATTCAAACGAGGATCTGGGCATCGACCTGGACAATACGCTCTACGCTCTGGACTCCACCACGATCGATCTATGTCTATCACTCTTCCCGTGGGCACGTTTCCGCAAGCACAAGGGGGCGGTGAAGGTCCATACGCTTCTCGATCTCAGAGGCTCTATCCCTTATTTTATCGAGATTACCGATGGAAAAGTTCACGACGTAAACATTCTGGATCTCATCATCCCCGAGGCCGGTGCTTACTATGTAATGGACCGAGCCTATCTGCATTACGAGCGCCTCTATCGGATCGCACAATGCGGTTCTTTCTTCGTCACACGCGCCCGCCGCGGCTTTCAGTTTCGCCGCCTCTACTCTCAAAAGGTCGACAAATCAACCGGTCTGCGTTCGGACCAGACCGTTGCCCTGGTCAGCTTCTATCCTGCCAAGGCCTACCCCGAAAGACTCCGGCGTATCACTTACCTCGACCCCGACAGTTCCGAGCGCTTCGTGTTTCTCACCAACCAGTTTGCCCTCCCAGCCATAATCATCACCCAGATTTACCGTTTACGCTGGCAGATCGAATTGTTCTTCAAATGGATCAAACAGCACTTGCGCATCAAGAGCTTTTTCGGCACCTCCGAGAATGCTGTGAAGACTCAAATCTGGATTGCCGTCAGCGTCTATGTGCTCATCGCCATCATCCGCAAACGCCTTCGCCTGGAGATCAGTTTGCACAAAATCCTACAGATTCTCAGCTTCACCCTATTTGAGAAAACTCCTATGACTGAACTACTTACAGAAACCGATTACACTTTCAATGAACACCGCATTCCTAAACAGTTGGAGTTGTTTGACTTATAACCGGACAGTACTGTCTGGTTTATTGTCGTCAGACCGGTCCGAAACCTCACGCACGAGGTAGCGGCTTTAAATCCGGTCGGGGAGAATACCGGCGAGACGCAGGAGTTCGACAGGATGGGATCGCTTCTCAAATCAGGGGATGAAATCGGCGCCCTGGCCAAGGAATTTTCCGAAATGGCGGCTGACATCCGCGAGAAAAGCTCCCAACTGCAATCGTACAATCGAGAGCTCGAAGACAAGGTAGCCATACGGACGGCGGAACTGCAGGAGGCTAAAGAAGCGGCTGAAGAAGCAGAGGAGTCAGCGAACCTCGCAAATCGAGCGAAAAGCGAGTTTCTGGCTAATATGAGTCATGAGATTCGTACTCCCATGAATGCGATTCTCGGATTTTCGGAGCTGTTGGAACGGAAAATTGAAGATGAGACACTTCGACAGTATCTCGATTCCATTTCAGCCAGCGGTAAGACACTTTTGCGCCTGATTAATGATATTCTCGATCTGTCAAAGATCGAAGCGGGCAGGCTTAACATCGAATGGGAACCCGTAAATGTTTCAGCGATTCTGAACGATGCCGGTGAGATTTTCAGTCTCAGAGCGGAGGAGAAGGGCCTCGAACTCATCATGGAGGTCGATCCCGGTCTACCGGAATGGATCTTGCTCGATGAAGTACGCCTGCGGCAGGTGCTGTTCAATCTCATGGGCAACGCCGTGAAATTTACCGAACAGGGGTTTGTACGTCTCGCCGCGGAAAAGGACTACTCCGCCGAATTCAAAAGCAAGATAACCTTGAGATTCGAAATTGCGGACTCTGGAGTCGGTATAAGAGACGCGGAAAAAGAGCGAATATTCGAGGCCTTCGAGCAACAGAGCGGTCAAAGCACTCGGGCATTTGAAGGAGCGGGGCTGGGTCTCGCTATCACGAAACGTCTCGTCCACCTCCTAGGTGGATCGATCTCGTTGGACAGCGAACTGGGTAAAGGTACGACCGTTACCGTGACGTTGGAGGACCTGGAGGTTCCCGCAATCTCAAAGGTTCAGCCTGGTATCGAAGATGTAAGGGCGAGAGAAGAAGTGTCTTTCGATCCCGCAACCGTTCTTGTTGTTGAGGACAACGATCTCAATCGCGCCCTTGTAAAAGAATTCCTGGAAGACACCGGTTTAACCGTCCTGGAAGCAGCAAACGGTCTAGTTGGATATCAGATGGCAAAACAGGAGCGTCCGGATTTAATCATCATGGACATATCCATGCCGATAATGGACGGAAAGAAATCAACCAGTCTTATAAGGGACGATCCGGAAGTCGGAGATACTCCGATTGTAGTGTTGACCGCCTCATCATCGCAACCCGAAGAGATTCTCGTACCCGAATTGCGTCTCAACGGTTACCTGTCAAAACCGGTTCAGCGGTGGCAGATAATCGGTGAGTTGAAACGATTTTTGAAATATGAAAGCACGCAACGGGAAACCAGCAGAGCGGGCCTCAAGGACATTGACCTCAAAGAGAAGGCTTCTTCCAGTGTTGGCGCTCTGGAGCTTGGTCAAAAGTCATCGGTGGAGGAATTGCTCGTTCGACTCGAAGGAGAGCTGATGGAAGAATACAAAAACTGCGCCAAACGACGGAGGGTGGCGCGCATTAAGGGGTTTGCTCAAGGGGTCGGGGCCTTAGGGTCCGAACACGATATTCCCGCCCTTAATACCTTTGCAGAAAGGTTGCGAGACGTGCTGCAGAGTTTAGACGTTACCGAGATTAAGCGCATTCTTGCCGAGTACCCCGAAATCGTCGCCCAGCTGCGAGCCCAGCTGGAAAAAGTATAGGCCGGTGATCTTGAAACGATGAGGAATCTCACGGTTGTATTCGCGTTCGTTCTGACCATCTGCTCCGCCTTCAGCCAGGAAAAGGTGTCATTTCTTGAAAAGCTGGATCAGAATGGATACGGAAAGATCTCGGGAAGAATTCAGACCCTATTTATGGGACGTCATTTCTCCGAGAGCGGTTCCCGGGACCGCGATCTTCATTCGGGTACTACCGCTGCAACCCTCAATTACATAAGTCCCAAGGTCGGCGGTTTCTCCTTTGGTCTTCAATATATTTATGCTTGGAAGTTCTATTCCGTCGGCAATAGAGAAGCCTTTGGCAATCAAGACCCCGCCTACGTCCTGTCAAACTCCGATTATTCTCTTCTGAAATAATGCTTTCCTTCGGTTTGATTTGGATAATCTGGGTCTTAAGGAATCATCTTTGACTTTTGGACGTCAGCGTATCGACCTCACATTCGCTGCCACCTACAATATTCGACAGAAGGAACAGGCCTACGAAGCGATCGTTTTTGATTTAGGTCACTTCGAGGGCCTGAAGCTCAGTGCCGGCATCCTGGACAAGTTCAGCAGTTGGAGCTCGCGCGACGATCTCACCTCAGGTGGAACGGCGGTGAATTTTATCCCGATCGAGAGAACCGAGGGCGTAACCTATTCGACGACCGGTTTTCAGTTCGTCGAGGCTTCGTTTACTGGAGTGGAGAAGACAATCCTGACATTGTACGATTACATTGGGGACGATCTCTACAATACATTCGGTGTCAACTTTGACTACACTCTATTCCATTCCGATGATCTTTCGGTGGAGGCACGTCTGAAGTATATCGGGCAACGCGGATTCAAGCGGTTTGAAGAAACAATCGGCACCGAGCTGCGCGCCGACGCAATTCAGGCGGGAGTGAAGATCTCCGTGGGGAAGATGAGCCTTGAACCAGGAGTATTCATCGTAGCGGGTGACGGTCCAGGAAACGACCTACGCAGCCCGTTCCAGCCAAAGTATATCATCGAAGAACCGATGGTTGAGACCGATTTTGGATTCACCGGCGGCGCGCGGTCCGTCTATCTGGAAGCCAAGCACGCCTGGTCAAAAAACAGCCTCTATTTTCTTTACCTCTATTCGGATGTGAAGTCTCCGATCTTTCGCGGTGAAACGAACGAATGGGACATAATTCTCTCGCGGAATTTCTCAGAGAGTTTTTTCGCCAAACTAAAAGTCGCGTTTGTCAAATACGACGGCGATACATCGAATACCCGACTCATTGATTATCGGGTCTTCGCGGGTTGGAATTTCTGAGTAGTCGTGCATGATTCAAGCAAAAGTGAACCGCTTCAGCAATTCTCGAATTTTGAAACAATGGGGTAAACGAATGATAAAACTGCAGGCTTTGAAAATTCCTATTGCGATCGCTATTGTACTCCTGTCCACAACGGCGCTGGGACAAACCCCCGAAGAGGCGATTCGGGAGATTGAGAGCATGTCCTGGATGACGGAGCAATATCCTCCATTTAATTTTCTTGACGAAAAGGGTGTTCTTAAGGGGATTACCGTCGAGATTCTCCACGAGATATTCAGAAAACTTGGGATTGATAAGTCCGCTGTCACCCTCACCGTTTTGCCGTGGCCAAGGAGCTACAAGTACCTCTTGGAAAAGCCGGGTACTGCGCTCTTCTCAACCACCTATACGGTCGAACGGCTCCAGCACTTCAAATTCGTCGGTCCGATTATTCCGACTCAGGTGTCACTCATCGCGCCAAAGAACAAGAACCTGGATATCAAGTCCGTTGCGGATATGAATCGTATCAGGATTGGCGCGATCCGTGACGATATAGGGCATCAGCTCCTCAGGACGCTCGGGGTCAGTGAGGATTCTATCATCCTCATAAATTCCCCCGAAAGTATGGTACGAATGCTCGATAGTGCGCGTGTGGATGCGATCGCATACGCCGAGGATATCGCAAAATATCAGATCAGGTTAGTCAATTTTGACCTGAAACACTATGGGACCGTTTACGTGTTGCAGAAGTCCCACATGGGTTATGCTTTTCACAAAGCTACCGATCCACGTGTATTGGAACCACTGCGAAAAGCCTTGGACGAATTGAGAGCCGACGGCACCGTCGATCGAATATACAGCAAGTACGTCGAATAAGTGCCTAAGCAACCCGGTTCTCTATCCGGTCTACGATTCGCGGATACTCACCCAGCTTGTGGGCCATTTTGGCGACGTCGAGACTTGCCAGAACTGCGCTGAGTTCATTGGAGAAATCCGTGAGATCCTGCACGTCATGCTCCTTTCCCATACGGCCGATCTTCTCAGCGAACGCTCGAATTCTTGCCACCCTCCTCCTCTTGGCACACACTTCGTATTCTTCCATTATCTCACCTTTGAGACGTTCAACGAGGTTCCGAAGCGAACTCCTGCGGGCAGGGTCGATCGGAATGAGCGGATCGCTCACGGGACTCTCTTCGACCGAACCTTCCGACCTGGTTTCCGCGGTCGTCTCCGTCAGCCGCCGATGAGACAGGAATCGTTTTATTTCATTGATCATATGAGATCGCTGCACCGGCTTCGAAAGGTACCCGTCTAGAGCAAGTTCGGGTGTCATAACAGCTTCCCTGCTCGAAGACGAAGCGGTCAATACTATGATCGGCGTGGAGCCAATTTCCGAATTCTCCCTGATCGACTTTGAGGCCTCTCGACCATTCATTACCGGCATTGAGATATCCATCAGGATCAATTCCGGATGATTCCTTACCGCCGCTTCTACGGCTTCGAGACCGTTTTCTGCTTCCAGAATCGTCAACCCCGTGTTTTCGAGAAGTTCTCTTACAAGGGCCCGGTTAAGGTTATTATCTTCCACCACGAGCACGGTAGCAGGATCAAAAATCACCTCTTCGAAGTCCTCATCATCCGTCTTTCTCGCATCTTCGTCTACAGATGCCACCTCGAGGTCCTTCAATACAACTTTTACCGTTGTCCCCTTCCCTACTTCACTCTCTACCTCGATCGTTCCACCCATTAAATTCACAAGCCGTTTCGTAATCGACAGGCCCAGTCCCGTTCCGCCGAAGATTCGCGAACTCTGTCCGCTCTGCTGTTCAAATTCCTCAAAGATTCGATCCTGTTCTTCTGCCTTGATGCCTACACCCGTATCTTCGACTGAAAAGCTCAAATCCAGCTTACTCTCGTCTACTTCATCATAAGCTTTTTCCACGAGTAATCGAACATGACCGGATTCCGTGAATTTTATCGCGTTTCCAACGAGGTTGAAAAGCACCTGCCGCACGCGCACTTCGTCGAGCAGAATCCAACTCGGGAGCGCCGCATCAATGTCCAGAAATAGATCCAGATTCTTCTCCTTTGTTCGTAACTCAAAAATGTCCCTGATCTCCTCAAACACGGTGCCCACATTAACCGGCTCCCACTCTATGTTCAACTTCCCGGCCTCGATTTTTGAAAGATCGAGCAGGTCGTTAATCAAACCGAGAAGCGTCCTTCCACTTGATGATATCGAGTCCAGATAATGCTTCAGACTCGCGTCTTCGATTTTCCGTTCGAGTAACTCCGAAAATCCCAGAATTGCATTCATCGACGTCCGAATTTCATGACTCATGTTGGCCAGGAATTCGCTCTTGGCGCGCGTTGCCGACTCGGCCGCTTCTTTGGCTTTTCGCAACTCTTCTTCTGACCGCTTTCGCTCTGAGACATCGCGACTGTTCACAACGAATCCGTTCACACTGGGCTCGCTCAAGAGATTCGTAGCAATTCCCTCCATATAAACCCACGATCCATCGGCATGGCGCAATCGATAGTCCGCCCTGACAATATACTCCGGATCCTTACGACTCTTCGCGTACTCCGCCTGGAGGCGTGGTCGATCCTCGGGATGGACAAAACCCAACCCATCGCTTCCGATTGTTTCTTCGGGCTTGAATCCAGTGATTCGTCCGAAGGAGGGGCTTACGTATCGCCGCTTGAGATTTTCATCCAGAATAACAACAAGATCCGTGGAATTCTGCACAAGCAGACGGAAGCGCTCTTCCTGTTTCCGAAGCGCCTCCTCGGCCTTCTTTCGGTCCGAGATGTCGCGAATAAACGCTGTAAATAGTCTACCGCCTGGAAGTTGGATATGGGTAATGGCGATATCGACCGGAAATTCGTGCCCATCACGATGTAGTGCCTCTATCTCGATGACGTTATCAATTATTCTCGATTTGCCTGTCCTCAATTACAACTCCAAGCCCTTCCTGTGTCTTTCCCTGTAACGAACCGGTATAATCGTCTCTCCTACCAATCGACCGATTGCTTCATCCTTCGACCAACCAAACGTTTCTTCGGCGCGAAAATTCCAGGCCGTGATCCTTCCTTCCAGGTCCATACTGACAACAGCGGCGAAGGCACGGTCGAGAATCAGCCGGTTTCGCTCCTCACTCTGGCGAAGCGCTTCTTGCGTTCTCAGTATTTTCTGCTCGGCTAACTTGGCTTCTGTGATATCGCGGCCAACACTCAGATAACTCCATACTTTGCCGTCGGCATCAAAGAGCGCCTTATTCTCCCAATGCACCAAGATCTCTCTATCGTCACTTTCTTTATTGCGTTCTTCATACACCCACCGGTCATCTTCTGTTTTCAGTTTGGAGAGTTCCCTTTTTATTAGATCGGCGGTATCTTTATCCACATTTTCGAACAAGTTCGACCCGATCCGTCCCTTTTCCGATGTCCACGACCTCTCAAAGTAGTCTTCGTAATTCTTGTTACAGAATATAATCTCTCCTGAGGGTTCGAATTGATTGATTATCTCCGACTGTGATTCGACAACGAGCCGGTATTGGGCTTCGCGCTGGCTGAGTGCCTCCTGAACCCGTCTGATTTCTCCTTCCGCTCGCTTTTCCGAGGTAAAGTCCCGCCCGATTCCGACAACGCTCGAGACCTTTCCGTCGTCATCAAACAGCGCCTGATTTCTCCATCGGAGGTGATATTTCTGACCGTTTGCGCCGATAAATATCATTTCATGCTGAGAGATTGGATGCTCCGGATCGAAGTTCTCGAAGTTTTCGCGAAGTTCAATCGCATCCTCGGAGGCCATGTGGTCAAAAATATTCGCTCCTACACCGCCACTCTCTTCCACTCCGGCATCTCTCAGAAATTCCCGTCGTGATCTATTGGAATAGATAATCTCTCCTTCTGGAGTTACCTGGTCAATCATGTCGGGAATTCCGTCCATGATCACGCGGTGCTGTTGCTCTCTCTTCCGAAGGGCCTCCTGGACTTCCCTGATTTTTTCTTCGGCTTTCCGCTCCAACGTAACATCGCGACCAACGCTAAGAAACGAAGTTACCCTGCCTTCTTCGTCGAACAGGGCCTTGTTTTCCCATCGGACGAAAATCTCTATCCCATCTAAATCACGAATGCATTCCTCATGCTCCCACCGATCTTCCTCCGTCTTAAGTATTCCGATTTCCCGCTTGATCCACGTACCCGTATTCTCATCGACGACTCCGAAAAGATTGATACCGGTAGTTACTTTATGGTAGCCCCAGACTCGCTCGACAAAGTTGCGGTAGTTGTTGTTAAGGAAAATTATCTCCCCATCCGGCCTGAACTGATTGATCATTTCAGACTGCGATTCAACGACGAGGCGATACTGCTCTTCGCTCTTGCGCAGAGCATCCTGTGCCCACTTTATCTCCGCTTCCGCTTTCTTTTCAGCGGTGAAATCCCTCCCAACTGCCACGATGCCCGTCAGGATTCCATCTTCGTCAAACAAGCCCTGATCTCTCCAGAACAGGTGGAATTCCTCTCCTTCCTCATTTGTAAATTCCTCTCAGTACTGTCCGGTTATAAGTCAAACAACTCCAACTGTTTAGGAATGCGGTGTTCATTGAAAGTGTAATCGGTTTCTGTAAGTAGTTCAGTCATAGGAGTTTTCTCAAATAGGGTGAAGCTGAGAATCTGTAGGATTTTGTGCAAACTGATCTCCAGGCGAAGGCGTTTGCGGATGATGGCGATGAGCACATAGACGCTGACGGCAATCCAGATTTGAGTCTTCACAGCATTCTCGGAGGTGCCGAAAAAGCTCTTGATGCGCAAGTGCTGTTTGATCCATTTGAAGAACAATTCGATCTGCCAGCGTAAACGGTAAATCTGGGTGATGATTATGGCTGGGAGGGCAAACTGGTTGGTGAGAAACACGAAGCGCTCGGAACTGTCGGGATCGAGGTAAGTGATACGCCGGAGTCTTTCGGGGTAGGCCTTGGCAGGATAGAAGCTGACCAGGGCAACGGTCTGGTCCGAACGCAGACCGGTTGATTTGTCGACCTTTTGAGAGTAGAGGCGGCGAAACTGAAAGCCGCGGCGGGCGCGTGTGACGAAGAAAGAACCGCATTGTGCGATCCGATAGAGGCGCTCGTAATGCAGATAGGCTCGGTCCATTACATAGTAAGCACCGGCCTCGGGGATGATGAGATCCAGAATGGCCTCGGGGATGATGAGATCCAGAATGTTTACGTCGTGAACTTTTCCATCGGTAATCTCGATAAAATAAGGGATAGAGCCTCTGAGATCGAGAAGCGTATGGACCTTCACCGCCCCCTTGTGCTTGCGGAAACGTGCCCACGGGAAGAGTGATAGACATAGATCGATCGTGGTGGAGTCCAGAGCGTAGAGCGTATTGTCCAGGTCGATGCCCAGATCCTCGTTTGAATACAAAGGACGAGCCATTGCGATGAGGACCTGTGCAAAGTCGGCGTAGATGCGCCAGTCTCGTTTCTCGTTGGCATCGGCGAGCGTGCTTTTGGATACTCCGCTTCGAATCCCTGCGTGGTATAGTTTTGGTTGTACTGCCCGCAGGCAGGTTTCGATGTCGCGCAGACTCTCCCGGTAGGTCAACTCGGCAAAACCCATGCAGAGAAATTGTTCGAAGCAACTGAACTTTTGAACTTTGTAGTCGCCTCCGTAGCGTTGGACGCAACGATGGAACTGATGGCGCGGAAGATAATCTATGATTTGAGAAAAAACGAATCGACCTGTATACATGATTTGGACCCTCGAAATTTTTGAGAGTCCACAAGGCTTTTTGCAATTTCAAGTCGAAAACAGCAGAAATCATATGTAAAATGTTGGTTATCAATCGATTAACCTGCGTTCCTAGAAAAACAACCGGACAGTAGTGAATTCCTCTTTGTGTTCAAAGATTGGAGTCTCCAGACTAAGCTCGGCAATTTTCTCGCGAATGGTATCGACATGCTCCGGGGGCACTAAATCGAAGATGTTCGCTCCAATGATTTCGTCTCTCTCGATTCCTGATTTTCCGTAAAATTTCAGGTAAGCTTTGTTGGAGAAGATGATATCCCCCGATGGGGTAATCTGGTCAATTGGATCGGCCACCGCATCCATTATTATGCGGTGCTGTTCCTCACTTTTCCGCAATGCCTCCTGCGCCCTTTTTATCGCCAACTCCGCCTTCTTTTCCCCAGTAATATCCCTCCCAGTTCCCACGATGCTCGACAAGTTACCTTGCTCGTCAAAAAGCGCCTGGTCTTTCCAAAGCATATGATGGGCTTCCCCGTCTCCGTCCAAAAATTCGTGCTCATGCGCCCAAACAGGATTCTCTGGATTGCATCCCGCTATCTTTTCGCGTATCTTTTCGGCGTGATCCTCAGGCACTAAATCAAAGACGGACCCATTGATAATCTCGTCCTTCTTCAGACCGGCTCTCCTATAGAAATTCAGGCATGGTTCGTTGGCGTATATGACCTCTCCGGACGGAGTAATCTGGTCAACAAGATCGCCAATTGCGTTCATGATTACCCGCTGCTGTTCCTCACCTTTCCGCAATGCCTCCTGGGCCTGCAAGGCTTCATCCTCCGCACGTTTTTGTTCCGTGACGTCAAACCCGATGCCGGCCATATGAGACCTTTTTCCTCCTTCGTCTCTAGCCACTACAATTTCGTAAGCATCGATGTATCTCCAATCACCCGATAAACGACGGAAACGTGCCGACCACTGACAGCCATCGCGACGCTCTTCATCCATCTTGCGGAACGTTTCCCGCACCGCCTCGCGATCCTCCTCGTGCATCGACTCGTACCACCGCTCTTGGACGCGCCGGGCGTCAGGCAGTGCCTCAAGCGCGAAATCGAACGTCTCAGCATAGCGCTCGCTGAATTCGAAATGGCCGTAGTCCAACCCAATGTTCCAATAGGAGACGTTTCCATGTTTGAGAGCGAGATCGAGGCACTGCTGGCTGAACTTCTGAGCGTCCTCCGCTTTCTTTTGCAGCGCGACGCTCGCCGCCAACTCCGATTTTAGCTGTTTGAGCTCCGCGTCCTTTTCCGCGAATTCTATCTCGAGCTTATTTTGGTTTTTTTTGTTCATTGCTTGAACTTGATCATTTCTGTCCTTTTGCAAAACGTGTTTAGCGTGAAGGAAAATGCCTAAGTTCCATTTTTCGCAGTATGGGATCAAGCCTTAGTGGTTCCATCTGAGAAAGACGAATAGAATAGTCTTTTAGGGTGTCGTTCACCAAATTCAACGATTAGAAAGCCTGGGAAAAGAAGGAGCATCGGCCAACTTCACGAAAAATTTGATCTGTCTCCCAATCTCTTAACTGGATGGCTGCTATCTGGCAAGTGAACAAAAGGCTCGATTTATCTAAAGTATTCATCCAACCTTCTAACTCAGCTACAGAATACATGAGTCGATTCCGAAATAACCGCGGATTCACACTTATTGAGCTTTCCGTCGTCGGACTCATCATTGGCATCCTCGGCGCTCTCGCTATACCGGGATTTCGTCAGATCATGCGGTCCAGCCAGAATTCGATCGTAGGCAATGATTTGCGCGTCTTCGGGGGCGCCTTCCAACGGTTCGAACTTGAAAATGGGCAATGGCCCAGCAGAACTCCCCGAGGCGGAACGATTCCGGAAGGAATGGAAGGGTTCCTGGGTGAAACGAGTTGGTCTCGGAGAACTCCGATCGACGGAAATTACGTGTGGAGGAACTACTCCTATAATCGGGGCGAACTATTCGAAGCAGTTATTGTAATTCGCCAAACATTGGATAACGGAATCATGGCTTCCCGTACGCAACTCAGAGAGATCGATTCGATTATCGACGACGGAGTTCTTTCGACCGGTAGCTTCCGTCTTGGCTTTGAGCATCAGCCCTTATATATTCTTGGGAGCATCAGCCTCGGAGGTGATGACTAGTCCGCCATCGGGCTGATTCCTACTCTTCCCCCAAGAGAGCGTCGATCGAACCCGGAAATCGTTCGTATCGATCCTCGTAGTATTCGATCTCACCGGCCTGCAGCAAGTTGATTACGTGTATCCCATCGGCGACCGCAAAGAGGCGATCGCGCTTCTCAGCGAATGTGTAGCTTCGCCTCGCGTTCATTACCCCGGCCGGTTTCCCATCTGATAACGAATCCACAAACTCCAGGAACTCAACTCTTCCATTCTGTGAAAGAGCGATGATCCTGTCCCCCGTGGACCTACCGGTAACAAACACGCCCGTAAACTCTTCCTCCAACTCGCTGATGCGAACGCTGTCAATGATTTCAGGAGTATCAACTTTCGGAAACAACGGTTCTTCTTTCCTCATCACCCGGTTTCCAATCGCCGCTCCGATCCCCAGAAGAACGGCCAGCACGACGATGGGAACTAAATAGGCTCTGGTGAAGCTACTCTCGGCACGCCGTTCTGATAATTCAACCGACGGAGCGGAATCAACGCCGGTAACGATTTTGAATGCCTCATCCGGCGAAGCTTCAATATTTATCAGGTTTGGGTCACTCGTATTGGAGACAAGGAGCATTCCATTGCTCCTTTCGATCCGAAATACTCCGGACGTCGAAGTGACTTGCAGAATTGGGGTGAAAGAAGCATCCGAAGAAAGGCGAATTTGAACAAACTTCTCCAGATAATCCAGTAGCTCCCTGTCTTCCACGCTTTCGAATTCCTTCCTGCTAAGATCCTCCGATGCCTTACCGGCACTCAGGTCGAGATACAGGGTACTTACCTTATACATCGCGCTTTGGATCCTCCCTTCCTGTTATTTCTGAAATCTTGGCTCTGAGCTCCCCTTCCTTTATCGGTTTCTTCAAATATCCATCGGCTCCAGCCTGGAGACACTTTTCGCAGTCGCCGTCGGCGCCGAGAGAAGTCAAAACAATAATTGGAATATCTCTCGTTTCCGGATTGGCCTTTAGCACCTTTATGCTGGTCAAGCCATCCATGGTCGGCATGAGTATATCCATCAAGACGAGAAAGGGGTGCCTCTCCACTGACTTTTGATATGCTTCGCGTCCGTTACCAGCCTCCTCAACTTGGTATCCGAGACGCCTTGTCACGCTCACCGCTTGGAGCATATTCTGAGGATAATCCTCCGCAATCAAAATCAGCTTCTTTTCAGATAGTTGCGAATCGTTACTGCCCATAGACCTATTGTTTCAAAAATTCGAGAAGTGACTGGCAAGACCATCCTCAGTCTCTATTCCGCCTGAGAGGGCTCTGCCGAAAACGTTACGAATGATTCCTCAATCGATTACAAATCCGTGAGATTATTGCGACCACTCCAGGGACGTATGTTTCTCAATCTCTTCGACTGTCGTCATTCCAAGCAGCACCTTAAGCAATCCATCATAACGCAACGACTTATAGCCAACCGCCTCCGCTGCTTCTTTCAATTCCTGAAGCCCTGCATTCCGAGAAATAAGATTTCGCATCTCTTCCGTGACGACGACAAGCTCATGAAACGCGATGCGGCCCCGATATCCCGACTCACGGCAGTAACTGCAACCCGATCCTCGATAGAAGCTAACATCGGCCTCGGCTGAATCGTAGAAAAATCGGTTGAGGACTGCCTGAGAGGGTTTGTAGCTGATCTTACAATGGTCGCAGATACGGCCGGCCAATCTCTGGCCAATCACCCCAATTATCGATGGGGCGACGAGGAACGGTTCGATTCCAATTTCCACGAGCCGCAGGATCGCCTGTATGGCGGTATTTGTGTGCAGAGACGAAAGGACGAGGTGTCCAGTGAGGGCCGCTTCGGTTGCGATTTTCGCCGTTTCGTGATCGCGAATCTCACCCACCAGAATGACGTCGGGGTCCTGGCGCAGAATCGACCGCATGATCAGTGCGAAAGTCAAATCTATGTAAGAATTTACCTGCGACTGTACAATCCCATCCATACGCACTTCGACCGGATCCTCAATCGTAGCGACCTTGATCTCAGGCTTGGCAATTTCATGAAGCGCGGCATACAGGGTAGTCGTTTTCCCGGACCCGGTGGGTCCCGTGACGAAAATGATGCCATTCGGGCTCTTGATCAGGCGGCGGAATGGTCGAAGGACATCTTGAGAAACCAGCATGCCGTCGAGAGAGATTATCTCCTTCTTTCCGGACATCGGTAGTATCCTCAACACGACATTGTTGCCATGGGATGAAGGAATGAAGGAGGCACGAAAATCGGCTCTGTTTGTTCCCAGCGTTAGCGAGAAACTACCATCTTGAGGAAATCGAGATTCGACGACGTCGACCCGCGACATTACTTTGAGCCGGCAGACGATGGCGGGATGAACGGTAGAGGAAATCTGAATGATCTCCTGCATCCTACCGTCGATACGAAATCTCACCCGGCAATCATTATCGCGAGGTTCGATATGAATATCCGAGGCATTCTGCTTAATTCCGAAATACAATAGAGCATCGAGCACTTTGATGAGCGACTCGGACTCGCTCAGTGATGCGAGATCTTCCTGGGAAAGCTTCGCAAGGAGATTGCCCTCCTTTTTCTCGAAGTCTTTGATCGACTCGATTATCGACAGCTCTGTTGAGTAATGAATTTCGATCGCATCAGCGATCTCAGAAGGAAGAGCGAAAACAGGACTTAACTCGATTTGAGCGATATTTCGAAGATTCTTCAACAGGTCCTCATCGTCCGGTTCTGCCGTCGCAACGGTCATGACATTGTCGATCACGTAGAGTCCAAGCACTCGCCCTTTTCGCGCGATATCGAGCGGCACTTTTTCGAGCGCCTCAGCGGTAGTGATGGTTACGATAGGATCGACGTAGGCATGCCCAATGGACTTACCCCAAACCCTGCACGCAACTTCCTTTGAAACAATCTCGCTCGAGATAAGGCGTTCCAGCATTTCGAGAGTAAAGCCTTCATGGGTATCGAGAACCTGCTCGATTTCCTCCTTAGCCGACGAGGACGGCACTTCCTCAAGAAGAAGCCCAAGAAATTCCTTATTTCTTTTCACTTGAACCTCTCTTGGTGGACTTGCTCTTAAAAAGATCAGAGATCTCTGACTGATCTACGATCTCCCTGGCTATCATCGAATCGGTGCGCTCATGCTCCATCTTCTGTAAGAGCTCCTTCAGAGAATACCTCACTTCACGCAATGATCCCGGTGAACTATCTGCCTTCAATTCGGTTGATTCTTCTTTGCTCATTTTGATGGTATTTCGTGTCCTCAATACACTCTCAATCGCCCCAGATATCGGCAAAGGTCTCTTCGAGAATCTTGATCATTTCTTCCTTGAGGGAATCCTTGCGGATATACTGTCGCGCTCCTCCTTCGCTGCTTCTCTCCACTACCTTTCTCGAGGCCTGCGCAGTAAGCATGATTACGACAGCATCGGGATCCTTCGCGGTGATTCTCTCCAGGACTTCCAACCCGTCCATGCCGGGATATTCACATCCAGGAGTACCAAATCAGGTTTCTCCTGCTCATACAAAGCGATTGCGGGCTCCCCATCCGAAGCCTCATAGAATGTCTCTACTCCCAACCGCTTAAGGAGCGCCTTGAGGTACAACCTGATATGCGCTTCGTCGTCAACCAGTAGAACTGAACTCGGTCCCGCCATGTCTTAACTCCTGCTTTTTATTCAGTCACGGACCCTTCCCAACTCGAGCCGGGACAATTCAGGCAAAACCCTCTTCTGTCACAAGTCCATGAACTCCCATATCTTAGCAACTCGAAGAAAGTCTAAGTCAAGGCAAATACCGGGTTGGGACCACGTAAACTTCACGGGACGACAAGCGATCGCAACACAGACGCAATGCCTCTGCAATGAGCGCAATGCAATGTGTATGAGAATGAAATCTCTATATCTTTGTGTCACAATCATTTAACGATGTTTTCAAAATTGGCACGGATAATTCTTAAAGGAAATGTAAAAATCATGAATACAATCCTGAGAATCATTCTTAGCACGGGAGTACCATACGGTATTTTCATGGGTCTGCTCTGGTCCAGCCACCGTGGCCTTTACGAAGCGATGACGTCCGGCCTCATGGCGGGACTCATTTTTGGACTCCTCGCTGCGATCCCTTCGATGTTTTTGAACAACGGTGCGACCACTAACAGGTATCCATCCCGATCGTAATCGTCCTCGAGATCTAATTGCCCTCCGATTTTTACTGCTACGATCTACGACTGAGGAACCGGTCGAGCTAATCACGCTTGTCGGGGTCTGCGGGGGGTGCGGTCGGGTAACCGGCCGCACTACCCGGAACTTGCGAGTAAGCATCGGGCCATCGTAAATCGTCATAGTCGTAATCGAAAATCGGACACTCATCCAAAGGAGGGCCGGGGGTGGGCTCTTTCCCAGCCAGCCATATGTTCATACGAACGCTCTCTGATCAAATAGCAATCTGTTGCTTTAGAGTTTCTACGATCGGAGGGAACCCTTTTAAATTCTCCTTAATTTCGGCGATGTCCAGATTGTTGACCGACTGCTCAAGATTCCTCGCGAACCGAACCACCATCCCAGATTGATATTCCTGTCCCATCGTTCTTAACGCCTCGGCGAACTGCTGTACTCGCGTCATACGCAGCCGTTTCGAACAATTCTCAAACTCAGTCCTCATATCTGTTTCCAGTCGTCGCACGAGTTCGGACAAACGCGACGCATCGCCGATAAAGGCCTCTTGATCCTTCGACATTGCCTTTGCATCAGGCACGGCCGTAATCGTTGTCCCCTGTGAGGAATCAATCCTGTGGGGCAGAAATCGTTTCAGTTCGTCAAACAATACGTTTCGTTGAATGGGTTTGGTCAAATACCCGTCCCATTCCGGATCGTCTTCCGTGTCACGGTCCTCTTTTCTCATCGACGCGGTGAGAACAACGATCGGGGTTTTGGCAAGTTGGGACACGCTCCAAATTTGACGAGTTGCTTCTACGCCATTCATCACGGGCATCGAAATGTCCATGAGGATAAGCTCCGGTTCGTTCTCAATCGCCAGTTCCAATCCGATTTTCCCATTCTCGGCTTCGAGGACACGCAGTCCAACCTCTTCGAGCAACTCCCGGATGAGGACTCGATTCGTCGCATTATCCTCAACGACGAGCACAGACGCCGTCTCAAAAATGACCGGGGGTCTGTCAGCGCTCTCAGACTCGACGAATGAATCAATTGATGGAGCCGCCACTTCCTTTAGCCGAATTGCAAAAGTCGTACCCTCGTTTACTTTACTCTCGAGTCTTATGGAGCCGCCCATGAGTTCGACCAGTCGCTTCGTGATCGCCAACCCCAAACCGGTCCCTTCATACTCTTGGGATTTCCGGCTATCCTGCTGAGCGAAGGCTTCGAAAACCCGTTCCTGGTCATTTTTCCTAATTCCAATGCCGGTGTCCTGCACACTGAAGGACAAATCCAGTTTGCTGCGATCACTCGATGTGAATTTCTTTTCCACTGCCAGGCGTACAAATCCCTCTTCGGTGAACTTGACGGCATTGCCCACGAGATTGAACAGAATTTGTCGGAGTCGAGCGCCATCAATAAGGAGTTCCGCCGGAATAGATTGATCGATGTTCGTTTGCAGTTTCAGTCCTTTCTCATCTACTTTTGCGGAGAAGATTTGGGCAATTTCCCGGAAAATTCTCGTCACATTAACTGGAGCAGTATCAATTCGGAGCTTTCCCGCTTCAATCTTAGATAGACCCCATTCGAAAAGCCTTTCGAGCGGGCGGTTTAAGGTTCTCCGCCACGGGCGGACCAGCCTATGGCTGGCAGGTTTCGGGTTTTAGGCTGCCGGCGCTGCCGATGAGCAGGTATTGAGCGGCCATCGGCGTGGCTTGCTGCACAATACGTATATTTGCCGCTGTCTGGAGGCATACTCATCCCGTGGTGCTTTTTTCTCTGAGCTTCAAAGCGGTCAGATTCAGGCTGCCTGTTCCAGTTCCTCCCCTCGGCGTTTCTTCATCAGTATGATGCGGCAGAAGTTGTAGGCCAGAACCTTCTCGAGCAGTTCATCGCCTACCGCATCGATGCCGCGGCGGCCGAGTTCGCCAAAGGCAAATCCATCTTTAATCGTGAACATCAGCGACTCCACTGCGGAGCGATCGCGGCGTGCCTCGCGATACGCCTCGCTCTCCCAGTCCTCGGGGGTGGTCAACTTCTTGCCCTTCGCCCCACTGATACTGATCTGCTTTACCCCCATGCTCAGCACCTCCTTGCGTCCCTTCGCCGAAGCATATCCGTCATCGGTGCTGACCAGTTCAGCAATGACACCGGTGCGCTTGATCGAATCGCCGATGGCCGGCGCCAGCTCAATGGAGTCTGCCGCGTTGCCTTGCGGTACGATCAGGCTGGTGACAAAACCGTTTTCGCTGCGAACCAGTTGTGGCTTGTACCCGATCACTGGATTGCGGCTGCCCTTCTTGATGTAGGCCGCCGATCCGTCCGAGAGGCTCAGGACCTTCTGTGTGGACGGTAGCTTCTTTTCGTGAAACACCCGATCATGAGCATACTCAACAACCCGCTTGGCGTCGGCAATATCGCCCCTGATCTGGCTCAATGCCCGCTCCAGAAGCTCCCGGCGAGTGGGAGGCAGTGAATCCATCGACAGGCCCTCTTCAAGATGGCTCAGTTCCCCCGTTAGTGAGTCGGCCGCCTTGCGGCCCCGCTTGAGCAACCGCCGGTAGTGTTTCTTCAGCTTGCCCTTCGACTTCGGTTTGCCCGCGGCCAGACAAATCTGAAACTCCAGCTTGTCCATTTCCTCCAGCCAACGCCCAACCCATCCCTTGCGAAAATCCTCCAGCCCGAAGACATGCAACTTCTGACCCAAACGATTGGCCCGCATCAAAAGACCGCTCAGAATCTTCCCATCGGTGGGCCAGCAGCTGTTTGCTTTCACCGAGGTGCTGTCGATCGTCAGCTTCCCGAAATCGTCCCATTGCTCCTGGAGGATAAACCCAATCTGTTTATCAAAGATCAACTCGCGGGTCGTATGGCTGACCAGGTTCACGTTCTCCAGAATCGTCGTCACCGCCGGCATTCTCAGTCCCCCGCTCTGCAAAAATCCGTACAAGCTCATCGACTCGCGCACAAACCGCCGTGCCGGTTTCGTGGTCAACGAACCCAGAAACCCTCGAATCATCACGAACACGTATACCGCATAAGCCGGCATCCGCGGCCGGCCTGCCCCAAGATTCAATTCAGCAGCCAGAATATTCTCCTCCTCGATGTCCAGCTCCGGCAGCTCCGCTGTGCGCCCTTCAAAGAACCTGCGATCTTCCAATCGAAGTTTCTTCTTCTCACGCGCATGGGCGTCCAGATCCTTCTCGATCGCCTCGATGATTTGCGCCGCGAACCCGGCCAATTCTTCAACTTCATCCAGAAAATCACGGAAATCCGTGTCTGGAACCGGCAGAATGAGGTTGCTAAGGGGCGTCTTATCGCTTTTGTTCTCCTCTGTCGCACATGTTGGCATGTTTAACTCCTTTCTTAATCTTAGGTTGTTAAACACTAGCATGTTGCGACACTTTTTATCAAGCCAAAAAATGATTTTTCTCAAGTTTTTCTTGCGCCTTTTGCGCCTCTTTGCGGCCAATCAGTAGCTTTTCGGATAAGGTCTAGATAGACCCCATTCGAAAAGCCTTTCGAGCGGGCGGTTTAAGGTTCTCCGCCACGGGCGGACCAGCCTATGGCTGGCAGGTTTCGGGTTTTAGGCTGCCGGCGCTGCCGATGAGCAGGTATTGAGCGGCCATCGGCGTGGCTTGCTGCACAATACGTATATTTGCCGCTGTCTGGAGGCATACTCATCCCGTGGTGCTTTTTTCTCTGAGCTTCAAAGCGGTCAGATTCAGGCTGCCTGTTCCAGTTCCTCCCCTCGGCGTTTCTTCATCAGTATGATGCGGCAGAAGTTGTAGGCCAGAACCTTCTCGAGCAGTTCATCGCCTACCGCATCGATGCCGCGGCGGCCGAGTTCGCCAAAGGCAAATCCATCTTTAATCGTGAACATCAGCGACTCCACTGCGGAGCGATCGCGGCGTGCCTCGCGATACGCCTCGCTCTCCCAGTCCTCGGGGGTGGTCAACTTCTTGCCCTTCGCCCCACTGATACTGATCTGCTTTACCCCCATGCTCAGCACCTCCTTGCGTCCCTTCGCCGAAGCATATCCGTCATCGGTGCTGACCAGTTCAGCAATGACACCGGTGCGCTTGATCGAATCGCCGATGGCCGGCGCCAGCTCAATGGAGTCTGCCGCGTTGCCTTGCGGTACGATCAGGCTGGTGACAAAACCGTTTTCGCTGCGAACCAGTTGTGGCTTGTACCCGATCACTGGATTGCGGCTGCCCTTCTTGATGTAGGCCGCCGATCCGTCCGAGAGGCTCAGGACCTTCTGTGTGGACGGTAGCTTCTTTTCGTGAAACACCCGATCATGAGCATACTCAACAACCCGCTTGGCGTCGGCAATATCACCCCTGATCTGGCTCAATGCCCGCTCCAGAAGCTCCCGGCGAGTGGGAGGCAGTGAATCCATCGACAGGCCCTCTTCAAGATGGCTCAGTTCCCCCGTTAGTGAGTCGGCCGCCTTGCGGCCCCGCTTGAGCAACCGCCGGTAGTGTTTCTTCAGCTTGCCCTTCGACTTCGGTTTGCCCGCGGCCAGACAAATCTGAAACTCCAGCTTGTCCATTTCCTCCAGCCAACGCCCAACCCATCCCTTGCGAAAATCCTCCAGCCCGAAGACATGCAACTTCTGACCCAAACGATTGGCCCGCATCAAAAGACCGCTCAGAATCTTCCCATCGGTGGGCCAGCAGCTGTTTGCTTTCACCGAGGTGCTGTCGATCGTCAGCTTCCCGAAATCGTCCCATTGCTCCTGGAGGATAAACCCAATCTGTTTATCAAAGATCAACTCGCGGGTCGTATGGCTGACCAGGTTCACGTTCTCCAGAATCGTCGTCACCGCCGGCATTCTCAGTCCCCCGCTCTGCAAAAATCCGTACAAGCTCATCGACTCGCGCACAAACCGCCGTGCCGGTTTCGTGGTCAACGAACCCAGAAACCCTCGAATCATCACGAACACGTATACCGCATAAGCCGGCATCCGCGGCCGGCCTGCCCCAAGATTCAATTCAGCAGCCAGAATATTCTCCTCCTCGATGTCCAGCTCCGGCAGCTCCGCTGTGCGCCCTTCAAAGAACCTTCGATCTTCCAATCGAAGTTTCTTCTTCTCACGCGCATGGGCGTCCAGATCCTTCTCGATCGCCTCGATGATTTGCGCCGCGAACCCGGCCAATTCTTCAACTTCATCCAGAAAATCACGGAAATCCGTGTCTGGAACCGGCAGAATGAGGTTGCTAAGGGGCGTCTTATCGCTTTTGTTCTCCTCTGTCGCACATGTTGGCATGTTTAACTCCTTTCTTAATCTTAGGTTGTTAAACACTAGCATGTTGCGACACTTTTTATCAAGCCAAAAAATGATTTTTCTCAAGTTTTTCTTGCGCCTTTTGCGCCTCTTTGCGGCCAATCAGTAGCTTTTCGGATAAGGTCTAGTTAGAGCATGAAGAAAATGGGGAGCAGAGGGAGGGCACTGGAGTCGTTGTCAGGAGGCAATCCGATGGGGTTGCGGGTTTAAGGATTGATCCTGGCGATTACAGACTTCGAAGAGTTCCTCAAGGAAGTTTTCTTTTCGCAGGAGCTTTTTGGGCAATCGACCCACGGCGAGGGTTTTTCTGTTCGCCCGCCAGTGACTGAAGGGGGGTGCTTTCTGTGCAGCCTGGGCAAGCTTTTGGGGCAGATTATCGATACTGCCTAAAACCAGCTCCACATAGCGGGGATTGTGTAAGTTGGCCAGGAGCATGTATTCTTCGGGGAGCGCTTCAAAGTCGCGCGTCAGATTTTTGCGCCCGTGGGTTTGACGGCGTTTGCGCTTGGAGGTGCGCCAGGTGCCTTCCAGCTCATTGGTCGTGCGTACGCTGTCTGGATGGGCCGGTGGGGGAAGCAGCCGCTGCCAGTATTTGTCCAGATGAGTGACCACGGTGCGGTAGAGTTTGGCTTTCGAGGGGTTGGTCAGGGAGGCGCCTTTTTGGCGATATTGGGCACGCAGCAACTGGAGAGCCTCGGTGAGCTCAGCGGCTTGTCCTGCTTGCAACAGATAAGGGTCGCTTAAAGGGCAGGGGCCGCTGGCGCTGAGCCAAAGGGCATCGCGCAAAGCGCTGAAAATGCAAAAAGCGTTTTCATAGATAGTAGCGGCTTCGATGACGAGGGCATCAGCCAGATACTGCTTCAACCCGGTCGAAAGATGAAAGAAGCTTCGCAGAACAGAGCAACTGGCAGGAGCGCGGGCAAGCCACTGCTCCAGGGCGGCATGGGCGCGCACGACCCGCCGATGCCAATAAAGCAGGTAAGGATCGAAGGGAAAGCCCTGGCGGTGACCGTCGCAGGGATAATCCAAAATCCACAATTGCAGGGCCATGAGCAGTTCCCGTGCAAGGGTGGGATCGAAGGGCACTGCGAGCGCTTTGGCGGTGAGCAAATCGGCCAGGACGAGGGCGTGTTTTTCACGGAGGGCGTCACGGAGCTTTGCGGTGATGTGTTTGCGTTGCTCGCGCATGCGCTCCATGAGCTTCAATTGCCGCAAGCGCCCGTTGAGCATCTGCTGGGGTTTTCGATAAAGCTGTTCGCCCACATTGCGGGCGAAATGATAATGGCAGACGCCATGGGGGGCCTGGAAGGTTTCGCTCTCGCAGGCCTTGCTGATCTGAGCGCTTAAATCATGATAGACATGGTGGGGTTGGCCAAAAGCCCGGGCCGCCCGGGCAAAACAGCCACTGATCGTTTCGCTCTGTTCGGAAGGCATTTTCCAGCTGCCCAAAAGGATCCCTTCGTCGGCTTCCTGAACAGCGAAGAAAACCGGCGTCTGCGGTTCCACGGTCCCATCCACCAGCCAGCGCAGGCAAGGGCGAGCGCTCAGGTAATCTTTAAGCACCGGAGCGGCCGCGGCGTGCAGCCGACCCAGATAAAAAAGAAACTTCTGCTGCATCTCATAGAGGCTGCTTTGAGCAATCTGCAGCTGCCCCGGGCCCTCGCGCAGTTCCCTGTGCACCTCTTTGAGGGTGGCGCTTTCGCACAAACATCGCTTGCCCACATAGGCAATCAGATCGTAAGCGTAGCGACTATGCGAGGGCACGATCTGTTCCAGGCGAGCAGAACGGTAGCTGTTGCGGTGGCTCCCTTGCCCCTGCTCGCGCACAACTTCCACCGCCTGGAAGCATCCATAGGAGAAACTGACCACCTTGCGGCGCAGGGTCTTGCGCACCTCTGAAGGACCCTCTTCGTCCTCCCGGGCATCGAAGCGATAACTCGTTTGCGCAGGCACAGCCCCCACCGTTTGCAGGGCCCGTTCAGCCTCTGCCCGCAAATCATGTAACAGCTCCGCTACCGCGATCGTTCCGGTTTTTTTTGAGCGAGTAAAACGCCATCACCCGCTCAATTTGCTCCCCGCTCAGCTCTACTCCCTGCTCTTGCATAAGCTCGACAAGCTCCTTGACCCCGGCCTCGGGATGGCCGATACAGGCGACCAGCAAAGCGATCACGACCATCGTTTCGAGCCCTTCGGGAGCTGCCTGCAAAGCGCCCCCGGGGTCCCCTGCCTGAACTTGTGCCGCTGTTCTTCGCCCTTGCCGCCGCTTTTTCTGTTCGGCCCCGCCCTGTTCCCCGGCCGAGACATACACGCAGTGACGCCCTTCATAGTATCGACTCAACCGCTTCTTTCTACAAAGCACGCTTATGGGGTTGTGCACCCGTACCCCAAGGAGGGTCTCCAACTCAGCCACCGTGTAGCCGCAAAGCGAAGCTCCCACCACCGCCTCCACGGTCTCCTCCAAGGTGCCGTGGCGCGAAAAGCGCCCCTTGCGAAAACGCCACAAACCGGCCCCGTCAAAGCGCGGAATGTCTTTCAAGCTCAGGTAGCCACAATTGGCATTGTAACTGGAGTAATGGCCATATTTTTGCAAAGCCCGATAGACCGTTCGCCGCGACACCCTCTGCTCCTTCATCAGCCTCCACACCGTGCTTACCCGATCCCGCCGTACCGCTTCGACCACCTCCCTCTCTTTACGCGAAAGCTCTTCTTGCATGCACCGGCACAGTATGGAAAGGAGGCAAAACTGCAAACTTTATTTTACATACAATGCCAATACCAACTTTCTCCAGCTCCCTTCGCTTCTACTCAATTGCCACCAGAAATCAACTCCCCGTTCAAAGCGCTTTTGTAACTGATTAATACTCAACAAGTTTCTAACTGAAAACAAACCTGCAGGAAAAGCTCTCTACCTCTAACGAACCCACACACAACAATCGTTGAAACTCCATTCTGGCATACTATGTAATCAATAGAATCTTGCAAGTGCCTGAATAACATTTACTTTGGGTTCTCCAACCCAATTTCGTAATTATGGGCACAAGACCGGGGCAGCCAGCAATCGAAGGTTTGACGCTAAAAGTGTGCACCGGCAGAGCGGAGACGAGTCGAGAAGAGCGGGATTGTCTGTATACTTTGCACCATGGAACTTGAAAACGAAGAAAAGGAACTCTGGGGGTTGGTCCTGGCGGGCGGCCGCAGCAGGCGCATGGGTCGGGAAAAAGCGGACCTGCTATACGAGGGCCGGACGCAGCTGAGTCGGATTATCAGGCTGGCCTCTCAGATCTGTGCCGAGGTGTATGTCTCGTTGCGTAAGGACCAGGTTCCGCCCGCTGAGTTCGTAGATTTCGACGTCAAGCCGCTCTTCGATCTCGCGGCGGGAGCCGGTCCGCTCGCCGGAATATTGACGGCGCTCAAGATGCATCCGGATCGTCCCTGGCTCGTTCTGGCCGTCGATCTCCCCTTTCTCGATCTCGATACGATCCGCTACCTCCTTAACAATCGAATTCCTTCCAGGCGCTTTACTGCCTTTCGAAATAGGCGGGATGGGTTGCCGGAACCCTTGTGTGCCATTTATGAACCGAACTCTCTTGAGGTCCTGCTGGAATATGTCGAGAACCGGAACGTCCTCTCTCCTCGTGAGATTCTCTATAAATCCGATGCGCATCTGCTCGATCAGCCCAATCCCTATGCGCTCGATAATGTCAATACGGAGGAGGAATATCTCGAAGCGTTGAAACGAATTCGAATGAAGGAATAGCCCATTCTGCATTGCCAATTTTGGAAAGAATCGGAAAATGGAAGGTCCTTGCGGGGAGAAGAGAGTTGAATCCCGGCGCGCCGGGAGAAACAGAGAGAAACGGAGAGGTGAATAAGGAAAGCAGGAATGCAGGAAATTCAAAGGTTTGCGGGCCATGCTCCTCACATGAACACCGAAGGTCCCTACTTCGATGTTGGGCGTTCGATGTTGGATGTTCAAACAATTCCGTGGAGCTAATCTTCCTTTTTTATTCCTCTCCGGTTCCTTCTGTTCAACTCTCCGTGGTCCTCTGTGCTTCTCTGTGGCGCTCTGTGACCCCTCTTCTGGCAGTTAAGATATGAGTCGTCCTACCTCCTCCAAAACTGTCGCGCTGCAATACTACGCCCTGCTCCGTGAACAGCGCGGGCTTAGCAGTGAGAGGCGTGAAACCGTTGCCGATTCTCCCCGTGCTCTCTATGAGGAACTCAAGAGCGAATTCGCTTTTGCGTTGACGACCAACGATCTGAAAGTTGCGGTAAACGGAGAATTTGCCGACTTTGATTGTGAATTGGAAGACGGTGATGAGGTCGTCTTTATCCCCCCTGTCGCCGGCGGTTGAGTAAGAGCCTGTCCGAACATCACGCTAAACTCGTACCCCGAACTTGCCGGCAGGCTCTTAGAGACGATAAAACGAACCTGATGTTTAGAATCGCGGATACCGCTCTTGAGAAGCTGGATCTAAAGCAACCGTTTGCCGATGTTCGGGCCGGTGGATTCGTAGCCTTCGAGGGCTGGGTGCGGGATACGAATGAAGGAGAGGCCGTAACGCCTCGCTCTCCCACCTCCCTCGAATATGAAGCCTATGCCAAACTCGCTGAAAAGGAGGGCAACCGCATATTGGCCGAGGCGGAGGACCGGTTTGATATCCTTGAGGCCCAGTGTTATCACCGCATCGGCCATCTCCAGCTGGGGGAAATGGCGGTTTGGGTTGGAGTCTCCGCCCTGCACCGCGACGCCGCCTTTAAGGCCTGCCGCTTTATCATCGATGAGGTAAAATCCCGAGTGCCCATTTGGAAGAAAGAGCACTACAAGAGCGGTGACTCCGGCTGGGTGCGGTGTGAGTCTGTAATAATGGGCGAGGACTCTTAAGTTGGTCCGTTTTAGATAGGATTGTATCTGCAACGAAATCCTTCCCCTCTTTGTCCCGGCTAGCCGGGATTGAAACACTTTGAGTTCGCCGGGCGGCATTAGGCTGCTGTAGGGAATAGTGATAATTAATCGTTGAACCGTTGGAACTATGAATTGTTAATGGAGCATGAAATGGCAAAGGGTCAGAAGAACGAATATTTGCCCTGTTGGATGAGTGCGACCAGCTTTGTCGCATTATTAGCGCCGGGATTCAATTCTCTTCTCCACAGAAGGACCTACCAGTATGATCGCGGTCGAAACCTAACTTAGAAGCTGAAATGACCAACCTGATCCTCAAGCGTGTCTTCTGGATGATCCCCACCCTGCTGCTGATCTCGTTGATGTCCTTCGCTATTATCCAACTCCCGCCGGGGGACTATCTCACCGCCTACATCGCGACCCTGGAAGAGCAGGGTGCGACTGTAAACCAGGCGGAGATCGAGGCCCTGCGTAAGCGCTATAATTTAGACGCGCCCTTCCTCGAGCAGTACATTAAATGGTTGAACGACATCCTGCCCTTCGGTTTCCAGCGCCAGGACGACAGTTCCTACTATTGGCGAACCGGGGCCGACGGAACACGACGTTTCAACTGGCCGCGTTTCAAATTGCCCGACTTTGGAATGTCCTTCGAGTGGAACCGCCCGGTCGGCGAACTGATCGGCGAACGCCTTGCCCTGACGGTTCTGATCTCCTCCATAGCTTTGCTCTTTACCTGGGCGATGGCCATTCCCATCGGTATATATTCGGCGGTCCGCCAATATTCCTGGGGCGACTATTTCTTTACTGTTCTCGGTGTCATTGGCCTGGCCACCCCCAACTTCCTAATCGCTCTCGTGTTCATGTATATCGGCTACGCGGTCTTCGATGTCAGCGCCGGCGGTCTGTTCTCGCCCGAATACCAAAACGCCCGATGGTCGATCGCCCGATTCGTCGACCTCCTGGCCCATCTGTGGATCCCGGTGATCGTCATCGGAACGGCCGGTACCGCCGCACTCATCCGCGTCATGCGCGGCAACCTCCTCGACGAACTGCACAAGCTGTATGTGATCGCCGCGCGCGCCAAGGGAGTGGCGCCATGGCGTTTGTTGGTTAAATATCCTGTGCGCGTAGCGCTCAACCCTTTGATCAGCACGGTAGGCTGGATCCTGCCGGCCATCATCGGCGGAGAAGTCATTGTATCCGTCGTTCTCGGCCTGCCGACCACCGGACCTCTCCTTCTGCGAGCCCTTCAGAATCAGGATATGTTCCTGGCCGGCTCAATGGTCATGATCCTCGCCTTCCTCACTGTAATCGGAACCCTCATCTCCGATATCCTCCTGCTCTGGCTCGACCCCCGCATCCGCTTTGAAGGAGGACGCCGATGAGCGCAAGCGATCATTGTCAGGACGGCCTGCGGCCGCGTCATTTGCGCCTGACGGCGCGTCAAGGGCTGCCTGCGGCAGTGCCAATGAGTGCCGTTGTTGCACGTCAGGAATCTTCCTCCGGAGGATGTCAGCTGCTGCTTGCGGCAGCGTCAATTGGTGCTAACCCGCTGCTACTAAATGAAGAAATAGAAATTGAAGGGTGCGTAAAATGAAACTTGAGGAGTTAGAGGTTTATCAGATGGGAATGGAGATCGGCGATCAGGCGTGGTCAATCGTTCAGAATTGGAATTACTTCGAGAAAGACGCAGTTGGCAAGCAACTCATAAAGGCTTCAGATTCCATTGCTGCCAATATCAGCGAGGGGTACGGACGTTACCATTACAAAGAGAACCGACAGTTCTGCTATTACAGCCGCGGCTCGGCTTTCGAAACCATTACATGGATTACGAAGGCGAAGAATCGAAATCTGATTTCCGAGCTGGAGTTCAACGATCTCAAAAAGGACCTCAATAGGTTTATCATCAAACTCAACCGCTACATCCGATCCATCGGCCCCACCAATGACCAATGACAACTGACGCGAACGAAGTGAGCCAGTGACGATTAGCGAAGCGAATCCAGTGACGCTGCCGAAGGCAGCCCCTGACGCCGAGGAACTCGGCTCCCTTTCCCAGTGGCAGTTAGTGTCCCTGAGATTCCGCAAACATCGCCTGGCGGTATGGTCCGGCATGGTCGTGCTCGCTCTCTACCTGGTAGCGCTATTTTGTGAGTTCCTGGCTCCCTACACGCTCGATTCCAGGAATATTCCCTACATTTACGCCCCGCCCCAACGCCTGCATCTAGTCAGCGACCAGGGTCTGCACCTGTGGCCCTTCGTCTATGCTTTGAAGGGTGCGCGCCATCCGGAGACCCTGCAGCGGATTTACGTGGAGGATCGCAGCCGCACCTACCCATTGAGATTATTTGTTCGAGGCGAAACCTACCGGTTCTGGGGCACTTTCGATACGGATCTGCATCTATTCGGAGTGGAGCCGGGCGCTACTGTGTTCCTGCTGGGTGCCGATTCACTGGGCCGCGACCTGTTCAGCCGAATCATCTACGGGGCGCGTATCTCCCTGACGGTTGGCCTCGTAGGCGTGGCGATGAGCTTCTTTTTCGGCCTTCTTTTTGGCGCCGTCTCGGGGTATTACGGCGGTTGGGTTGACCATTCAATACAGCGATTTATCGAAATCCTGCGCTCATTTCCTTCCATTCCCTTGTGGATGGCTCTCTCCGCCGCTCTTCCCGCCACCTGGTCGCCCCTTCAAGTCTATTTCGGCATCACCGTCGTGCTTTCTTTTCTTGGCTGGACCGGATTGGCCCGGGTGGTACGGGGCAAGATCCTCTCCCTGCGAGAGGAGGACTACGCGACAGCCGCGCTCATTTGTGGTGCAAGCAACACGCGCATCATGGTGCGGCATCTCTTGCCCGGCTTTACCAGCCATATCATCGTCAGCCTCACCTTGACGTTACCCGCCATGATTCTGGGCGAAACGGCCTTGAGTTTCCTCGGTCTCGGGCTGCGCCCACCCATTACCAGTTGGGGCGTCCTCCTCAAGGAGGCCCAGAACGTACAGGCGGTGGCTTTGCAGCCGTGGCTTTTAACCCCTGCCGTCTTTGTCATCCTCGCCGTGCTCGCCTTTAATTTCCTCGGCGATGGATTACGCGACGCCGCCGATCCCTATGGGAAATAGTCACCGCCGATATCTCTATAAAAAGCCTCCCATCGCGGCGTAAAGCCGCTCCTACACCCAAAGCAGAGCGACTAGGTTGACGATCCCGCTCAGCGGGACTTACGACGAAGGTTCCCTTACGGGTGGGAAACTCCCTCCAAACTTTGTCGCGAGAATTACCGTGAGGGTAGGAAGCTCGCTCTCGAGCGATGGACACCGGCTTTCTATTCGGTCGCAAGCGACCTTCCTACGCCTGACGGTGCTCAGCGTACCAATCCGACACGTCGTAAGTTTGGTCGGAGGATCGACCGAAAAGGACGACAAAGTTGACGAGAAAGCTCGCGACGAAGCTTACGTCGCGCCGTGAAAGATCTGCGGGAGCGGAGCGTCTGGAACTGCGGGAAATATGGAACCTATGAACATATTGAAAGGAGTTGAAGTTATCCGGTGGGTAATCACTCCCACCCGGCAAAGCCTGGCAAGCAGCCGGAAGCGAATCCCGCTCAGCGGGATAGTCGTACAGCGATGGCGGCACGAAGCGTATGGAGCGGAATCCCCACCACCGAGAACAAGGTACTGGAACGGGCCGTAGTGATGCTGTTGGAGCCGATCTATGAGATCGACTTCATTGAGGGCTCCTACGGGTTCCGGCGTGGACGAAGTGCCCAAAAGGCCTTGGAAAGCATTCGCCAATGGTTGAGCAGTTATAAGGGACAGGTACTTTATACGAATACCACCAGCGCGAAGCTTACAACTTTCATATGAGAACAGAAATTGAAGTTAGTTAGACCTTATCCGAAAAGCTACTGATTGGCCGCAAAGAGGCGCAAAAGGCGCAAGAAAAACTTGAGAAAAATCATTTTTTGGCTTGATAAAAAGTGTCGCAACATGCTAGTGTTTAACAACCTAAGATTAAGAAAGGAGTTAAACATGCCAACATGTGCGACAGAGGAGAACAAAAGCGATAAGACGCCCCTTAGCAACCTCATTCTGCCGGTTCCAGACACGGATTTCCGTGATTTTCTGGATGAAGTTGAAGAATTGGCCGGGTTCGCGGCGCAAATCATCGAGGCGATCGAGAAGGATCTGGACGCCCATGCGCGTGAGAAGAAGAAACTTCGATTGGAAGATCGAAGGTTCTTTGAAGGGCGCACAGCGGAGCTGCCGGAGCTGGACATCGAGGAGGAGAATATTCTGGCTGCTGAATTGAATCTTGGGGCAGGCCGGCCGCGGATGCCGGCTTATGCGGTATACGTGTTCGTGATGATTCGAGGGTTTCTGGGTTCGTTGACCACGAAACCGGCACGGCGGTTTGTGCGCGAGTCGATGAGCTTGTACGGATTTTTGCAGAGCGGGGGACTGAGAATGCCGGCGGTGACGACGATTCTGGAGAACGTGAACCTGGTCAGCCATACGACCCGCGAGTTGATCTTTGATAAACAGATTGGGTTTATCCTCCAGGAGCAATGGGACGATTTCGGGAAGCTGACGATCGACAGCACCTCGGTGAAAGCAAACAGCTGCTGGCCCACCGATGGGAAGATTCTGAGCGGTCTTTTGATGCGGGCCAATCGTTTGGGTCAGAAGTTGCATGTCTTCGGGCTGGAGGATTTTCGCAAGGGATGGGTTGGGCGTTGGCTGGAGGAAATGGACAAGCTGGAGTTTCAGATTTGTCTGGCCGCGGGCAAACCGAAGTCGAAGGGCAAGCTGAAGAAACACTACCGGCGGTTGCTCAAGCGGGGCCGCAAGGCGGCCGACTCACTAACGGGGGAACTGAGCCATCTTGAAGAGGGCCTGTCGATGGATTCACTGCCTCCCACTCGCCGGGAGCTTCTGGAGCGGGCATTGAGCCAGATCAGGGGTGATATTGCCGACGCCAAGCGGGTTGTTGAGTATGCTCATGATCGGGTGTTTCACGAAAAGAAGCTACCGTCCACACAGAAGGTCCTGAGCCTCTCGGACGGATCGGCGGCCTACATCAAGAAGGGCAGCCGCAATCCAGTGATCGGGTACAAGCCACAACTGGTTCGCAGCGAAAACGGTTTTGTCACCAGCCTGATCGTACCGCAAGGCAACGCGGCAGACTCCATTGAGCTGGCGCCGGCCATCGGCGATTCGATCAAGCGCACCGGTGTCATTGCTGAACTGGTCAGCACCGATGACGGATATGCTTCGGCGAAGGGACGCAAGGAGGTGCTGAGCATGGGGGTAAAGCAGATCAGTATCAGTGGGGCGAAGGGCAAGAAGTTGACCACCCCCGAGGACTGGGAGAGCGAGGCGTATCGCGAGGCACGCCGCGATCGCTCCGCAGTGGAGTCGCTGATGTTCACGATTAAAGATGGATTTGCCTTTGGCGAACTCGGCCGCCGCGGCATCGATGCGGTAGGCGATGAACTGCTCGAGAAGGTTCTGGCCTACAACTTCTGCCGCATCATACTGATGAAGAAACGCCGAGGGGAGGAACTGGAACAGGCAGCCTGAATCTGACCGCTTTGAAGCTCAGAGAAAAAAGCACCACGGGATGAGTATGCCTCCAGACAGCGGCAAATATACGTATTGTGCAGCAAGCCACGCCGATGGCCGCTCAATACCTGCTCATCGGCAGCGCCGGCAGCCTAAAACCCGAAACCTGCCAGCCATAGGCTGGTCCGCCCGTGGCGGAGAACCTTAAACCGCCCGCTCGAAAGGCTTTTCGAATGGGGTCTAACTATTGCCGTTCCGCGATCTTCGATTGCAGATCCGCCTTCGTCAACACTACGGCGTGACCTGTCTTTCCCTGCCAGCTGACTACCGTTTTCCGGTTCCGCACCGCTGTCCAGAAAGGCGCCTTGGAGATATTTCCTCGGTTCCTCTCAAAAAAGACTGTTCACCGGGTAATCAATCGTCTCTGGGTCCGGAATATCGACGAAATCGCAATATCCGGCCCCCACCAACGGTCGATAAGAGAACTCTTCAATAAAGAGCGAAAGCCGACTTGAAACTTCTCTGCCGTACGGCAGAGCGGGTTTCCGGGCGATGATTTTCAGTCCTTTCGAAAGCGGAAATTGCAGATTTCGTTATCGTCCTTCCCGCTCAGAGGGATCCTCGTTCTCGAAAACTCGCGAGGATCGAAAAGCTTCCGCTTTCCGCTACGTTCCTAATCGAAGTGTGTAGCGGAAAGCGGGAGCTTTTCGTCCTACTACTGCGGCAAATTTCATCCCTGATCGATCCGGCAAGGAACGCGCCGGGAGCCGTACTAATCTGATAATTCAATGTGCATGCCGTTCGACCCGTGGTCGCTGCGCTTTGCCGAGGCGACGCGAGCCCGGGGGGATTTCCGCCACCGCAAAACAGATAGGTTAAATCTCACAGATTTTCGGGCTAATGATGCAGGATCGGCGTATCCGAGGTGATCTCTTCACATCGCTTAAGCATCTTCTCATCCAATTCCAAGCCCAGGCCCGGTCCTTCGCCCAGCTTTATTCGTCCTTTTTCCGGAATCGGCAAATTAGGAAAGAGCGGGTATTCGTCGCGCAATGGATGAGGTTCGGTGACATATTCCTGCCGCGGGTAACAGGCCTGCGTGGCGGCCCAATAGTGCATTTGCGCCACCGTATTGACCGTCGGATACGCATTGTGGGTTACGATCGGCTTGCCATACTGCTGGGCGAGATCGCCGATCTTAACGCTCTCAGTAAATCCCCCTGTCTTGATGACATCGGGCTGCAGGATGTCGACTTTCGCTTCAGAAATAAGGTTCATGTACTGCCATCGGGTATATTCCTGCTCACCGGCTGCGATAGGCATGTCGAGAGCTGCCTGTAGCTGCGCATAGCCTTGATAATCATACGCCGCAAGAGGCTCCTCAAAATGGCTCACACCCAAGGCTTCTAGCGCGCGGCCGACGCGCAATGCCGTCGGTAAGCTGTAAGCGTTGTTGACATCGATGAGAATTCCAATCTGATCGCCAACTTCCTTGCGGATCATTCGGACAATCTCTACCGTTTCGTCGGGGCGTGCATCGAATCCCCACCGGCGGTCGAGATGCATTTTAACCGCGGAATAGCCTTGGCCGACAGCCTGGACAAAGCGGTCCACCTCCTTCTCTGGCGGCAGATCCCAGCGCCACAGGCTGTTGAAAACTTCGAATTCTTTTCGGTATGCGCCGCCGAGCAGTTCATAGACCGGCACCTGGAGCGCCTTTCCCTTGAGATCATGAAGGGCAATATCGATTCCACTGATAGCAAATTGAAGCAGCCCCTGACCGTTCTTATAGCCGCCTGTAAACATCCTGAACCACAAGGGTCCAATGTCGAACGCGTTTCGACCGATAATTAAAGGCTTCAAGAAATCCACCAGGCCAACCGTCGCCTTAGTGGCCATGGGACTGCACTCGCCGATGCCGAAGGTTCCATCGTCACCCCAAACACGCACGAATACGTATTTTCCGCAGAGAACATGTGTCGTTATATCTCGGATCTTCATCGCCACTTTCGAACAGGATCTAATACGAAAATCCCATTGATTTTCGGATTAAGAGCGAAACCGATTTGTAATTTCCTGATCATCAAATAATTGAGCTTGCGCCAGGATGGATTCACGGAAATTCATCTCGACAGACTGTTAGATGTCAAACTGTAAGAAGAATAAGTATCCGTTCAATTTCTCAAATAGCAGCAAATTACAAATCGGTTTCGCTTTCTAGACCTTATCCGAAAAGCTACTGATTTGCCGCAAAGAGGCGCAAAAAGCGCAAGAAAAACTTGAGAAAAATCAGTTTTTCGGCTTGATCAAAAGTGTCGTAACATACTAGTGTTTAACAACTTAAGATTAAGAAAGGAGTTAAACATGCCAACATGTGCGACAGAGGAGAACAAAAGCGACAAGACGCCCCTTAGCAACCTCATTCTGCCGGTTCCAGACACGGATTTCCGTGATTTTCCAAGTTGAAGAATTGACCGGGTTCGCGGCGCAAATCATCGAGGCGATCGAGAAGGATCTGGACGCCCATGCGCGTGAGAAGAAGAAACTTCGATTGGAAGATCGCAGGTTCTTTGAAGGGCGCACAGCGGAGCTGCCGGAGCTGGACATCGAGGAGGAGAATATTCTGGCTGCTGAATTGAATCTTGGGGCAGGCCGGCCGCGGATGCCGGCTTATGCGGTATACGTGTTCGTGATGCTTCGAGGGTTTCTGGGTTCAGTTGACCACGAAACCGGCACGGCGGTTTCTGCGCGAGTCGATGCGCTTGTACGGATTTTTGCAGAGCGGGGGACTGAGAATGCCGGCGGTGACGACGATTCTGGAGAACGTGAACCTGGTCAGCCATAGGACCCGCGAGTTGATCTTTGATAAACAGATTGGGTTTATCCTCCAGGAGCAATGGGACGATTTCGGGAAGCTGACGATCGACAGCACCTCGGTGAAAGCAAACAGCTGCTGGCCCACCGATGGGAAGATTCTGAGCGGTCTTTTGATGCGGGCCAATCGTTTGGGTCAGAAGTTGCATGTCTTCGGGCTGGAGGATTTTCGCAAGGGATGGGTTGGGCGTTGGCTGGAGGAAATGGACAAGCTGGAGTTTCAGATTTGTCTGGCCGCGGGCAAACCGAAGTCGAAGGGCAAGCTGAAGAAACACTACCGGCGGTTGCTCAAGCGGGGCCGCAAGGCGGCCGACTCACTAACGGGGGAACTGAGCCATCTTGAAGAGGGCCTGTCGATGGATTCACTGCCTCCCACTCGCCGGGAGCTTCTGGCGGGTATTGAGCCAGATCAGGCGCGAAATTGCCGACGCCAAGCGGGTTGTTGAGTATGCTCATGACGGGTGTTTCACGAAAAGAAGCTACCGTCAAACTGTAAGAAGAATAAGTATCGCAGCGAAAACGGTAAATCGTTCAATTTCTCAAATAAGCACCGCAAATTACAAATCGGCGAAGAGGCGCAAGGAGGTTTCGCAGTATCAGTGGGGCGAAGGGCAAGAAGTTGAGTATCGCGAGGCTCGCTCCGCATGGAGTTGATGTTTAAAGATGGATTTGCCTTTGGCGAACTCGGCCGCCGCGGCATCGAAGCGATGAACAGAAGGTTCTGGCCTAAACTATCATACTGCGACGACTGGAACAGGCGGCCTGAATCACCGCTTTGCAGCTCGGAAAATGAGTATGCCTCCAAACAGCGGCATCGTATTGTTGGCCGCTCTGCTTGCGCGTCTGAAACCCGACGCCTGCCAGCCATAGGCTTCCGCCTGTGGCGGAAAACCTGAAACCGTCCGCTCAAAGGCTTTTCGAATGGGGTCTTTCTAGTCCGCTTATTTTGTTTACCGAACAAAGCGACATCCTAAATAAGCGGACTAATTCAGTGGAAAATCGATCGGTTGTCTGTTGCGCGCTGAACGATAGATGGCTTCAATAATCTCAACCGTTTTCAGTCCCTCAACACCATTGACGAGCGGCTCCGCATTGTTTCGGATCCGGTTAAGGAAATCCTCATAATGGGCCCGTTGACAGTCCGGGTAGTAAATCGGAGGTTTCCGGCCTTCCTCGACGATGCGGTAGATTCGACGATCATCAGCGCGTTCCGCTTCATAGGTGGCGCGCGCGGCATCCTGCTCTCCCGGAATCTCCCATTCGCGGTTCAGACCATAGGCGCCCTCGGGCTCCTCATGGAGGCTGGCCCATGCGCCACTATCCCCGTAAACGACTACCCGGGAAAAGCCGCGCTCCGTCTGTAGTCTCAATAGTCCGAGGCTGATCGATCCCAGAGCGCCGCTCCGGAATTTCACCGCCGCGGTAACCGTCGTTTCGACCTCAACACCGGGATGGGTCTCGTTACCATACCAGGCGAACAAACATTCGATAGGACCCATGAACCACTGGAACATGTCCAAAGCATGAATACCTTGATTCACCGTTACGCCTCCCCCTTCGGAAGCCCACCGGCCGCGCCACGGCGAACGCTCCTTTGAAAAGTACCCAAGAGTGCGAGAAAAATGGACGATGCATTCACCCTGGACGACCTTGCCCAGGCGGCCTTTGTCTACGGCTTCGCGCAGGCGTTGTGCAGCCGGCCAGTAGCGCCGCTGAAAGTTCACTCCAAGGTAGACTTTTGCCAACCTGGCTGCCTCCACCGCCCGGACCGAACTTTTGAGTTCTACCCCTAGAGGCTTCTCTACCATGACATGTATGCCATGGCTTACAAGCTGTTCGACTAATGCGGGATGACTTGGATGGGGAGTGCATACGGCGGCGACGCTTATCCTGGATTTGATGAAGTCATCGATGTTTTCGGCATGTTGAATAAATCCATATTCATCCGCAAACTCACCTGCGCGCCCTGGAACCATATCACAGGCACAGCGTAATTCTACATACGGCAACTCCTTTAACGCCATCGCGTGGACGCGCGCGATGTTTCCCGTTCCCACGATCCCGAAACGAATTGGTGTCTCCATATTATTTAAAATGGGGGCTAGAATCTGCTTTTATCCACGCCTTTTCACCGCCACAAAAGAGAATTAACTTTTACAAAAAAGCCATCTATTTTAGCAATCATGGACACTCTTCGCCTCCCTTTCGCGCTTTTTCGCGTGATTCGCGGGCGAATCGCACTTTTCTCCCTGGCGACATCAACAACCGTCAGCATGTGGGACCCTGAATCTCTGCCTGCCTCGGCGTAGCGTAGCGAAGACGGGTCGAAGGGCGCGAGATGACCCAAGCTGGCAGACCGATCCAGCGAGATCCCGCCCAAGGGCGGTCCTACAACGCTAGCGGGTGCTCGAGCTGACTCCATACCCGTGCCGGTGGCGATGTGGGCACAGCTGGCGGGCTTCGTTGAGCGTCGCGGATGCGCCGGACGAAGAATGACACGTCCAAAAGTGTTCGGATACAGGTGGTCAGGTGGCCTCATCAGAAGGGCCACCTCGTGGTCGCGCGGCAAGCTCCGGCTGCCCGATGCGCGTCTGGATGTCGTCAAGCCATTCCTGGAACCGTGCCTTCATGTCATCCCTGATAACGCGGTAATCGTCGTTCTCTTTAAAGTCCTGCAGTTGCCAAGGGTCTGCTTCTATGTCCAGCAGCTGGCAAACTTCATTTCCATCAGGACTGAGCTCCAGTGTGTATGGGCCTTCGAGGATCGCTGCTCTATCACGCAATTGCGAAAAGACCGATTCACGCAGAGGCGGAACATCCGCATCCTTCAATTGGGCCGCGAAGCTCACGCCCTCAGCCGTCGTCCCGGGTTCGAGCCCGCAGAGTTCAAGCAGCGTCGGAAGAAAATCCACAGATGAGACCGGCGCAGGCGACACCTGGCCGTCACGTTGCCCGGGCAGATGCACAAGAAGGGGGACGCGCACAGACTCGTCATACATGACTCTCTTTTCATAAAGGCCGTGGCTGGAGGCCATCTCGCCATGGTCGGAGGTGAATATGACAATGGTGTTTTCGGTCAGGCCGAATTTTTCCAAATCGTCCAGCAATCGCTTAAACGCGTCATCGAGATGGGTCACTTCGGAGAGGTACTCTTCGAGGAATTCCTGTCCCTGGCAATCACATTGATATTGCGTGAACCTGGTCTCCGGTCGGCTGTTCTCCCGCCAGCGGAATTCCCTGCCTCGATACATCTGCCGATACCTTTCGGGCGCTTTGCACGCGGCGTGCGGGGCTTGGTGGGATACAAACATGCAGAAGGCCCTCTCGGCCCGGGCATAACGTTGCAACCGTTCGACCGCGAAATTGGTGATACCGTCGGTGTCGTGTCCAGGCATGACGACGGGTTCCTGTGATTCGCCATCGAAAATCGTGTTGTTCCAGTGCTGCCAGTGCCAGGACTCCCAGCCGACGAAGTCCTGAAATCCGCCACGGTCTTCCGGCGACACCCACCGGCTTCCCCCCGGCGCCCCCGCCAGATGCCACTTACCCACCAGACAGGTGTGGTAACCGCCTCGATTGAACAGATCAGCAAGAGTTGTCTCGCAATTGGGTATTCGACGCTGGTTGTCCGTGATTCCTGTCTGCGTGGGATAGCGTCCAGTAAACAATGTGCCCCGATAAGGCGTGCAGACAGGAGAAGCCGTATAGGCCCGTTCAAAACGAGTCGCTGTCTCTGCGAAGGCGTCGAGATGAGGAGTCGCAACATCCTGGTTGCCGTAGCAGCCAGTCCAGCACGCGCTCAACTGGTCAACAAGAACGAAAAGGACATTGGGTCTTTCAGACTGAATCATGCCATTGCGTGGACGCGCGCCATGTTTCCCGTTCCCACGATCGCGAAACGTATCGGCGTCCTCATATTTTCAACCCTCTTTACAATGTCTACCGGCGGCCTCTCGCAAGGCACATAGATTCTCTTTCCTCGAATCACGAGGCACGACGCAGCCGGAACCGAGAATATATCCACCCCTCTTGCCGGCTTCCTGAATGCACGTCTCGGCTTCCCCGATGATGTCCTCGGGAGTACCGCATCCACACCACACATCAATCCAGCTTCAACGATCACCCTGAGCGCGGTCGCAAGATCGCTCACCACCTCGAGCAGGTCTGTCCCCGTCAACCTGGCAGCCAGATCGACCCATATTTTTGGAACGACCGGAACCCTGTCTGGGATGCCGCCACTTATCGCCGTGTAGAGCCTCTCTTTCATACCGTATCTTCCGCTCGAAACTCATTATCTATAAGGATGTTCTTGCGTTGTGTCGACCAACCGTTCCGAACCCCATCCTTGCCGCCCAATTACCTTTCGCCTTCGAAGGCGAAGGGTGCGAGGTACGAAAAAGACATGCGTCACACCGCGCGCCTCAAGTGTTTCCGCCAGATAGTGCGCACCGTTCATTTTCCGCTTTCACTCTTTCACGCGAATATCGGCCGTGCATTCGGGGCGATCCTGATTGCCGAATCTCACCGCATTGGAGCACAAAGTAGAATTACTTATGTATTTGACTTAATTTACTCAGAATATTGAGTAAATAGTATGTTCCGGCGACCTATCTATAAAGGGGTGATTCAGCGCATGCGAGAACCCCGTAGGTTTCTACAGGTTCTTTCCGGCCCAAGGCAGGTGGGGAAAACAACGCTGGCGCAACAGATCATGGAGGGGCTGAAGGTAAAGTCGATCTACGCCTCAGCTGATCTACCTTCTTTACAGGACTCGGTATGGATCGAGCAACAATGGGGGGCGGCAAGGTTAGAAACAAAACAGCTAAAGTCCGAATGCTTGCTCGTTCTCGATGAAATTCAAAAGGTTCCACACTGGTCCGAAGTCATAAAGAAGCTCTGGGATGAAGACACCCGATCCGGGTTACCGCTAAAGGTTCTCTTATCAGGATCTTCACCCTTAATGATGCAAAAGGGATTGACCGAAAGCCTGGCCGGTCGCTTTGAGGTTATTCGCGTGACCCATTGGTCCTTTTCAGAAATGCATGAAGCTTTCGGACTCAGCCTCGACGAATACATTTATTACGGCGGATACCCGGGGTCAGCGCCATTGATGAAGGAACCCATCCGCTGGCAGAACTACATACTCGATTCACTGGTGGAAACCACCATTTCCCGTGATATCCTCCTTCTCTCGCGGGTCGACAAGCCCGCCCTGTTACGGCGCCTATTCGAGCTGGCCTGTGTCTATTCGGGACAGATTTTATCCTATCAGAAGATGCTCGGCCAACTCCACGATGCCGGCAACACGACCACCCTTGCGCATTATCTGGAATTGTTGCGAGGCGCGGGAATGGTCACCGGATTGCCGAAATTTTCTGGTAGTAAGGTGAGGCAACGAGGATCAAGCCCGAAGTTGCAGGTATTTAATAGCGCACTCGTTTCGATACACAGTCAGTGTGATTTCAGGGAATTGCGGTTGGACCCGGAACGATGGGGTCGTCTTGTCGAATCCGCCGTGGGAGCCCATCTGCTCAATGGGATACAGGGAACCGATACACAACTCTTCTACTGGCGAGAAAAGAATCGCGAAGTCGACTTCATCCTTGAAAAAGGGCAATATGTCGTCGCTTTTGAAGTAAAGAGCGGACGTCGCCCGCTCGCGTTACCCGGAATGAAAGCCTTCGAAAGGGAATTCGCACCCAGTCGGAACTTGCTTGTGGGAGCCGGTGGGATTGCTTTGAAGGAATTTTTCACACGTCCTGTCGACTATTGGTTTGGATAGCCCCTCCGCTTACAGTGTGTCCATTCCAGGCCGTTTTGGACCCTCGTCAAAGAAACGCGCGCCGTGGCCGATACGGTCTGAATCACCGAGTTCCTGACGGGCCTCTTCGGCAAAATCCGAGAGCTTTCTAACGATCTCCGGATGTTGATAGGCGAGATTGCTGGTTTCGGCGACATCGGTTCCCAGGTGAAAAAGCTGGGGTTCGGAAACCTCGTCGACATATCGGTGGAGCCACCCGAGCCCCCGTGAATGCTTGCCACGGGGAAAGACGAGCTTCCAGTAGCCGCTGCGAACTGCCATGAAGTGTCGTGTTCGGATTCTTTCGATTTTCCGGCTCTGCCACCCGGATTGGATAGGATCCCGTGAGGAGCGCTGCACGTGAGGGGCCGCAAACTTGCTGAGCGTAGAAACTCCGGAATTTGACCCCTTCCGTCGCCAACCGGTCAAGATTCGGCGTGCGGATATTTGGCGACCCAAATGAGCCGACATCGCCATAGCCCTGGTCGTCGGTAAAGAAAATGATGAAATTGGGCCGTCTCGCTTTGTCTGTGGCCGCGAAGCATGTTTCCGCAAATTGGCAAAAGAACAGAAAGCTTGAGGCAAACAGCGCTATGCGAATGGAATTAATAATCGCAACGACGATGATAGCTGGCGATGACCAAGTTGTCCCTTGACACCAGCGCCTACAGCCGGTTGATGCGCGGGTCAATAGGACTAAAGGGACGGATCGAGGAGGTTGATGCGATTTTCCGCCCAGTGACGGTACTGGGCGAGTTATACGCAGGTTTCGGGTCCGGCACGCGTCGTGAACAGAACCTTGCCGAACTTGCCGAATTCCGACAGCAACCGGGTGTAGCGGTGCTTGATCTCACCGAGAACATCGCGGAGCGCTACGGCAGGATCGTGAAGGTCCTCCGAGAACAGGGTACTCCGATCCCGACGAATGACATCTGGATTGCAGCGGCAGCTCTCGAAGCCGGGGGACGATTAGTCGCTTACGATGCTCATTTCGAACGCGTGCCGGGTTTGTTGATCGAATCTCCTTGAGCCCTGACGCGCGAACATGAAAAAATGGGAATCATATTCCGGAGAGGCCCCATTTTCACTGGCAAAGTTAGTGGGATTGGATGGCCATGTGCTTGATTGGCTGATACATACGCCCTCGATGAAGGAGCCATCGGAAGAGGCTGAGGTGCCCGGGGCTCCGGATCGATTATGGCTGTTACAATACCCATAACTCGGTCAGTGATCTCTACCGTGACGTCAAGCGTATATACGCGGCGGCGGGCGCCGAGGATGCGTTACGCATCGAACTCTTCGTAGGGGGCCACGAGTACAACGGCAGCGAGAATGTGGATTGGCTTGATGAGAGGTTGTGAACAGACTGAATACCGGTTGTTGATCACCACCCTTCAACTCTTTAACTCTTTAACTTCCCCGGAACCCGATATAGAGAATAACCGATAATGGCCAAGAATCCACCAACGCGAGGAGGAGGACGACCCAGGTTTTTTCGCGCCGGCGGCATCGACCAGCTCATTCTCGAAAAGCCTGAAGACATGGCTCTGATTAGCGGCTTCGACGAACGCCTCTGGGTTGCCCTTTCCTGCCCGACCAAGGGTTTCGATTTCGATCAGCGCACGCTCGAACTGATCGACGGGGATAATGAGGGATTCGTTCGGTGCCGGCAACTCACTGCCGCCGTCGAATGGACGTTCAAGGTATTGTGCGACACCTCGACGCTGGCTGACGGTAGTGATCACATTCGGCTCGACCAGATCGACGATTCCGATGCGGAGGGGCGGAGTATTCTCGAGTCGACGCGGCGGGTCCTGGTCAATCTCGGCAAGAGCGACGACAGCACGATCTCCCTTGACGACGTCCTGAACAAGAACCGCATCTTTGCCCAAAGCCCATTCAATGGAGACGGCGTCATCCCTGAGTCCGCCGCCCAAAACCAGGAAGCCAGGGAGGTCATCCGAGAGATCGCAAACCTGATTGGGAGCAACCCCGAGGCGGCTGGAGGCACGGGCGTTACGGAGGCACACATCAACCGCTTCTTCACCTCCCTCGAGGCCTACGTCGCATGGTGGCGCAAAGCGCATCCCTCAGACGGTTCGAGCGATGCCGCGGTCTACAGTCTCGGGGAGGAGACTCCGAGCGCGTTCTCGATCTATTCGGCCCTCTGGAAGAAAATCGACGATTTTTTCGAACGATGCCGGATCGCAGCCTACGATCCGCGCTCGACACCGGCACTTAATGTTGGCGAAGACGATTATAAGGCACTTCGATCAGACTCAGACTCGGAACTTGCCGAGGTTCTGGGTGGTATGCCTCTGGGCCGCATCGAAGCAGAAGGGAAACTCCCGCTACATCGCGGGATCAACCCCTCCTATGCCGGTGAGTTCCAACGTTTCCGGGCGTCGGTAGCGCGTCCCATTCTGGAACGTGACGTGGAATTTCTCACTGAATCCGACTGGAAACGAATCCGTCAGACCCTGCAACCCTACGCCAACTGGATGGAAGCAAAAACAGGTGGCGACGTGGAGTCGCTCGGGATCGAACGCATCGAGATCATCCTGGCTGGAGAAACGAAGGCCGAGCTCCTCGAACTCGTCGTCCAGGATCGTGCCATCGCCGGGGAACTGGCCGCCATCGGTGAAGTGGAACGACTGCTCCGCTATCACTGCCATCTCTTCAGGCTGGTCAATAACTTCGTCTCCTTTCCCGAATTCTATAACACAGAAAAGCAGGCCATCTTCCAAATCGGCACCCTCTATATGGACGGGTGCGCTTTCACCCTCTGCGTCGAGGTCGACGACCGCAAAAGGCACATCGCCATCGCTTCGAAATCCCGTATCTTCCTCGTCTATTGTGAGCTGCGGCACCCCCATCGCAAACCTCCCAAGCGCCTTATTGCAGCTGCTGTCACAGCGCGCCACCACGGTCACCTCACGGTGGGAAAAAACGGAATCTTTTACGACAGTGTCGGGCGCGATTGGAACGCCACCGTCGTCCATGTCATCAGCCATCCCATCAGCTACACCGAGGCCATCTTTGCCCCATTCACTTTCCTTGGAGATCTCATTGTCTCGCAAATCGAAAAATTCACCGCCACGCGTGAGAAGGAACTCCAGGCCAGCGTAGCGAAAACCGCCGCCGCCATCGATCAACCCGTAGAGAACGCGGCCAAGGCGGACGCCGCAAAGGCGGCAGCTTCCGATGCAAGGTCTCCCTCCGGGTTGGGCGGGATCCTGGCCGGTGGCGGCGTGGCTATCGCGGCCATCAGCTCCGCCTTCGCCTTTATCACACGCACCTTTGCCACAATCGACAAAGTCTATTTTCTCTACACAGCCATCCTCATCATCCTTCTCATCATGCTCCCATCCCTCATTCTCGCCCACCTCAAATTGCGGGCCCGTAATCTGGGCCTCGTCCTGGAAGCATGCGGCTGGGCCATCAACGGTAGAATGCGCCTCAACGCGGTCATCGCAGCCCAACTGACCCGGGTCGGGAAACTCCCGCCCGACGCCCACCGCGTGCCCTTCGCCGGTATACCGGGCAGACCACAGCGCCTCTCCCGGCGCCTCCTCGTCCTCCTCCTCTTCGCTCTCATCGCGGCCTTAGGCCTCGTGCTCTTGTGGCCATAGGAGCTGTCCTGGTTTTGCGCGAAAGGTGCGCAAAAGGGGTCAGGCCTTTTTATTTTCAGAAATGGAGGGAGGCGAGCCACTGACTGGCTGGTTGCGCGAAAACGCTTACGCCTCGAACGCTGGGCATTCTTCAATTTGCGATATGAAAATACAAAGGCCTGACCCTTTTACCTTGGTTCGCAATGTCAATCGATCCGCCCACCAGCATTCGCTGCGAATCGCGTCCCGGGCCACCTGGAACCAGCTCAACTTCGAGACCCTCTTCGCGAAAGTAACCCTTTTCCACCTCGATATACCCGTAGAACCATAAAATCTCTGGCTAGCAGCCTACCGAACCCATTGCGGATCTAAATGCTCCGTAGACCTTCATGGCAACCGTGCCCTGCCCTGAGCAACGCCGAAGGCGAGGGCCCGGTCCACCTCCTACAACCTCTTAGCGGTGGACCGGGCGCTCCGCCGCACGGTTCCTACCAGAAATTCACCTTCACTTTCCTGGGACTCCGATCTGATCACAGGATATCCTGCCGTACAGCAGAGTCTCCGCTGCGCTTCGACTGATCACTCTTCCACTTCCAACTGCCCGTGTTCGAACAGGACGGCGGCGCTTCGGTCCCAAATATCGAGATCCATGTACTGCAGCGGTTCCTCCGGATTCTCGCCCGTGACTAGCGGCCGTTGCATCGCTAACCGCTGCTCGATCTGCTCCAGACTCAGTTGACTCCCGGATGCGTAACGCTGCGTAATGCGCGCCGCTTCCACTGGTTCGGCGAGCAGATACACAATGGCGTTATCCATGGCCCACAGGTAGCGGCGCAGCAGGTCCCGGCGCGTCTCGAAGGTATTCCGTTCCACGACCGAGACATCGCTCGGCTCGTCGAGCCCGATATCCTTCATCATCAGTGCTGTCCAGTTGTAATATCCCTGGGCTTCGAGGAGACGGGTCTGATTGATGATCCAGCCTCCGTAGTACTGGTATGCGCCCACGATTAGGGGTTCGGCGGAGAATCCCCCCCGCATCGTCGCAATGCTTCCCGACGGCAATTCAAAATATCGCTCCACATATTGAGCCGCATACATCCTTTCCGGAACCAGACCCACTTTTACCCCGATGAAATCCTTCCGGGTGAGCACCTTGCCGCTCCTCTGATTCTTAGGTACGCCGTTATCCAGTCCAATCCAGGCCGAGGGGGAATGTTTCAGAAAGGTCCCGATCGCGACCGCGTCGAGCCGGGTCCGGCTGGCCACTGCCAGCGGCAGACGCAAGCCATTTCCGATGATTGCGACGTCGACCTGGCCGCCCGCCAGGAGCTTCAAATAGTCGTAGCCCGGTCCCCCGGGAAGCAACTCCGCCTCCAGTCCCGTCTCCCGAAAAAAGCCCTTCTCCTGAGCGATAAACCAGGGCGCCGCTTCGTCGTTCAAGACCCACGGCAATCCGATGCGAATCCTATCCAGTTCCCCCTCCCGGCGCGGCGTGGGTTGGTAGCCGTTTTCAGGCAGCAACTCATTTGTCGCGTAGCTTCGGGCCGGCAGTCTACGCTTAATGAGAGCGAGATAATTCTCTCTGCCTTCCGAATCCGCAGCCGCTGGAGAACCGCGTGTTTTGCCATTATCCCCAGCCGCCGTTTCCTCCACATCCGAGCCCCCACAACCCGGAAGTCCAACTGCTACCAACAAACACAACGCCGCATTCAAAATTACGGCAAACGGCAATCCCAGCGAGCCGGGACTCTCCTTTCCAAAAATTCGGCCTTTCGCGCATTTTCGCGTGTTTAGCGGGCATCCCTTTCTTGACACTATTACTGATCCCTCTCCACTTCTTCTACGCCTCTCTGATCTCGATAAAACTCGACAATTTCCGCAGGCGACAGCACGCGTATCCCTTGTCTCAACTCCTTGGGAAAGTGGACAATATTTCCCGTCACCAGGCATTCCGCCCGACCCGCTAATGCTACTTCCAAAAAGGCATCATCATCCGTGTCCGGCAGAGGAATCGGTAACGGACTCGATGCGACAATTATCCCACAGCCTTCGACTTGAGCCAGGAAGGCATCGATTCTACCGGCTTCAAAATCGAATTTCGGTCGATGCAGTACATCCTTATACTCACACAACAAACGGGCATCAAGACCGAGCTCGAGTTTACCGGAAGCAACCAATCTGACAATCCTAGCCGAATGGCCGTATGGCGACAGGAGTCCGGATACAAGCACATTTGTATCCAAGACTACTCTCATATCCGCCGGTTTTGGCGTGCGGCCTTCACCTCACGTTGAATCTCTCCCGGCGTCAGCTTGTCCATCCCCTTCTCTAAAGACTCGCGTTGGAGCGAAGCAACGGCTTCGATTGCACGCGCCCGCCGAAATGCAGATAGCGTGCTTTCCACGTTCGCTTCGTCCACTGCGGAAAGAATCGCAATCGGATGCCCGTTGTTCGTGATTACTATCTCCCTTGTCCTCGGAAGTTCTCGCCACACCCGCGCCGCCTGCGCCCTCAACTCCTTTACACTTAGAAATTTCATAGCATTTAGCTCTATTCAATCACAATTATGTACATGATTTAGTACATTAACAAGTCGATTTCGGCTTTTCTGACATTCGAATTTCACTTTTCGCGGTCCGAAAGTCGGGATCGTGTCGACAAGGTTTACGACCCGTCGTCGCTCTTCCCGCCGAGCGGAACGGGGAAGAACGAGCCTCCTCTTCGCCGAAGCAAAGCAATCCAGGAATAACAGCTGTCATTGCGAGGAGGAAAGACGAAGCAATCCAGAAGACCCGTCAGCGGGATCAAGAATTAGCCCCACTGCGGCTCCACCGGCCCACGGTTCCTAACGGTGATCGGCGGGTGAAGGTCGATAGTTTCAAAGCCGAAAGAACCACCAAGCGACTCCGATTCGCTCGCCCCTCGATCCGTCTTCGCTACTCAGCCGGCCTCTGTCGTCAGCCTCGTCGCTTCAATAATCGTACCCTAATTCGGACTTTTCCCGGACGACTCTGCCTGTTCCTCTTCCTCCTTGCGTTTGTTCTCATTACGGCCGGATGGCCTCCTTAGAAGATTCTCGATTCGCCCCACCTTCGCTCGAATATCCACGAAAGCCCAGATTGCACTTCCCACAAATATGAGTATTCCAGTAGCGAACAGACTGCTCAAAAAATCCGAGAACAGTTCCTCTTTGTAGAAGTCGTACAAGCTTTTGCAGAAATTGATCCCGGCAAAAAGAAGACACGCGAGCCCTCCTAGGAACAGGACGATTCCTAAAAGATCCTTTCTAATCATCTCAACTCTCCATCGTTAGCACTCCTCCGGTACAACATTTTCGCGACTACAAAGATTCCTCTTCGCCCTCAATACGATAAATGGTCGAACTCGCGATCTGTCAGCGATTTTCGTCCTCTTCTTTGTGTCTCTACGGCTTTGCGTCAGATTCCTCTTCCTGAATAAAACATTTGACTCAGAAGCCCGCCTCATGCTCCCCAGTGCCTTTTTTCGAAGTTTCGATTCTCTATTACGAGTAGCGGTACTGCACCATTCATCTCTCTTTCACTGATCGATTGAACTCACCGGCGCGGCTTCGACGTCGATCGATTTTTGTTCCCAGGGCAATGCATTGCTTTCAAGAGCTATGCGAATATTGCGTAACCAAACCGGCCAAAACCAATCAGTATACCGCCTTTCCGGCAGGTATCTGGGATCAATCGGATGCCTGTGCGCCGGATCGATCTCATTCTCAAGGTATCCTTCTATCTGCGAATACGGCACCCAGGCGTAAGGTCCCCGCTCCACATACGCCCGGTCCTCTGAATCTACTTCACTATTCGCGACTCGCAGCGCGGGAACGAAATCGACCTCGGCAAAGAAAAGGGCAAAGCGCCCATCACAAACCGGCTCCTGCGATTCAATCTTCTTTAGGAGCTCCTTCCGCGAAAAATACCCTCTTGTCTCCTCCTCAGTCTCTCGAGCAGCCGTTTCCGCCGCGCTCTCGCCCTCATTTGCTCCCCCACCGAACGCCGCCCAACCTCTTTTTTGCGCTGATTCACTCGAATGATCTGCAAGGAGCAGATACACCTCGGCTCCCGCTTTGAAATAGAGGACAATACCTGCCGGATTCTCTGCCTTGACCGTGACAGAGAGGCAAAGGGTGATTATAAGAGTTAGTACTTTTGCTCTTTTCATAGGAATGCGAGAATGGCAGCGGAGTAAAGATCCTCGGGGCAAGCCCCGAGGCATTTGATATTAGACTTTATGAATTAGAAACGAAGCAAGCTTCGGGGAATTAAACCCGAAGCGATTAAAGCACAGCAACGGAAAAGGCCTCAATAGCTCTCATTCCAAACCGGAGATGACTTGTTATTCTTTAGGGCAATGTTTAGAGAAATCCGCTGCTCCCTTTCCCGAAGATCCGATTTTCGCGTGTCTTCGCGTGTTTAGCGGGCATACCTTTCTTCTAAGCACCCTGAGCTTGCCTTCGAATGTCAGAGACGAAGAGTTAAACCCACGGCGGCTCCGCCGGCCCACGGCTCCTAACGGTGTTCGACGGGCGAAGATTGAGGATCGAAGTTTTCCGGAATCTGTCTTGAGAGCTGAGTTGACCGACAGGGTAGGTATTCTTGGGCGCAGTTCCGAGTTCGCAATCAGCGGACGAGCCAATTCCCACAGGCACGCATTATTTCACTGACAAGCAGGACGCAAATCCTACATTTGTATGTTTTGGTTGCCTAGGTGTTTTGCGTGATTGCAAATGTCTTAGTTCGATGTTGGAAGCAAGGGGTCAAGCCTTAGAAGTGTCTGTTTCGCAGGGTGACCCGTTAGCGAAGCGGAAAAACAGACACTTCTTAAGGTCATGACCCCGACCAGCGAATAATTTTGCGGGTGATTTGAGACTGTAACCAATCACGCAAAACACGTAGGCAACCAAAACATCTGGAGAGGTGGCAGAGCGGCCGATCGCACCGGTCTTGAAAACCGGAGTGCCCGTGAGGGTACCGGGGGTTCGAATCCCCCCCTCTCCGCCAAATTTTGGCGACGCCAAGACCGCTCAAAGTGCGGCATGGTCCTCTGTGGCACCAACGTATTTCGCGACGAAATAAGAGAGGGAAAAGACCACCGCCTCCTCGAGCAGCTCAATCGCCGCGGCATCCTCAAAAAGCAGCTGCCCGACGCTTCCCCCATCCGCGATATTCGCGCCATCTGCATCGACTACGGTTTAACCTTTCCCGCCGCCAGGCGCGGCGAACGGTGGAAAAACTTTCCGCGCAGCGACCAGTGGGACATCCTCCGCGACCTCGCCTACTTCCACGGCCTCAAGCGACTCACTCTCACCCTCAACTGCGGCCAGAAAGTGGCCCGCAAAGCCGGCAAGAAACTCGACTGGTCATACTTCGTCCGCGCCCACCAGATCTTCGCCAACCTCGAACTGCCCGAAACCGTCTGATCATGCCCACCCACCAACCACAGCCACGTAGAGGAATCCGGAAGGATTTCTCTCCTCCTGGGCCCTCCCTCGGCCGTCTCACCACCGACCACCCCGGCCACTACCCGGACGGCGTCGAACGCGGCGACGCCGCCGAACTCAACCTTCTATCTTCAAGTAGCGGAATGCGGCAGCATTTCGACACCAACCACCAACAGAAAGGAACATCAACATGACCAAAGAAGCCACCACAGAAGACCCACCCTCCGAAGAAGTCGACGACATCGTCCTCGCTACCCGACTCATGTGGGAAATCACCGAGGCCACCGTCAAAGTCCGGTCTATTCAGGCCGACATCGACAACCACCTCACCATGATCGTTGCCGACGATGGCGAAGTTCTGACCGGCCTCAATGAGCGTATCGCAGAAGCGGCAGAGGCCCTTGAATGCCTCTGCCGGGAACACCCGGAGTGGTTCGCGAAGCGCAAGAAAATCAAGACCGCCTTCGGCACCTTCGGGCTCCAGAAGTCGGGCAAGATCGTTATACCGGACGCGGCCGCCACCATTCGCAGGATTCCTCGCCACGGCCTCGTCAAGGACCTGATTCGCAAGCGCGACGAGATCGACCTCGAAGCCTGCGAACGCCTCAACGAGGAATGGCTCGAAGTGCTCGGTATCCAAAGCAAGACCTCCGAGAACTTCAAAGTCACCCCCCTCAAGACCGACACCTCAAAAGTCCTCTCCAACATCAAGAAGGATGAGGCCTCCACCGAGGGACAGCGCTGATGAAGCTATTCGTCCATCTCGAAGAACACGCATCATCCGCCAAAGCCCTCGCTGAGGTCGATATCACCTTGGTATCAGTCGACGGCTACCCGGCCACCTACGACCACGAGATCCTCCCCGAAGACATCGACCAGATCGGCCTGGAACTCGCCGTCGGCCACTACGAATTCATCGACGCAGAGGTAGCCAACAAATCACTGATTAACCTATGCGATTAACCAGCTCATCCACAGCCCAACAAACTGAAGCGCAAATCCACCAATGAGGAACCCGAGTCCAAGCCTCGATCGATCTTTGAACTTCGTAACCTCGGACATCTGTCCGTCGTCCCATCTCAATCCCCCTTTAGGGATATCATAAGGGCTCGGCGGAATCCCATAAACGAAGATGAAAATTACACCCACTATGTCCAACAGCAGTCCTGTAGATTGCACGATAAGACCCAACATAACGAGATCTACAATGACAGAAAGGCCACGAGGATGAAACGCAAAAAACTCCCCCCCGAGGAAGCCTATTACTGGAAAACCTGGCGCCGTCTCTGCGCCAAGGAAGACGTGCGCCAAAACGACACAGAAGCCCGCCATGAACTCCACCGCCAAGCCCTCGGCTACGACAGATCCCACAAGGGATTCTCCCACAAAGAATACGACCTCGTATTCGATGTCATGCGCAAGCGCCTCCGTGGGCTCATACCCCACCCGGCAAGCATAGAAAGCGTCGCCGAGGAAGGCGAACGCCGCCGGCTCTTCTATGCCATCTCACACGCCGCTCCCGAGGCCTACATCATCACCATCGCCCGCGACAAATTCGCATTCCACAAAGACTGGCGCAACCTCCCCATCGAATCCCTTCGCCAACTCCGAATCACCCTCACCGAACACTCCCGCGCCAAAGCCCACAAGGGAGAATCCCTCCTCAATTTCGCCCACACGCAGTAGCCATGAAACCGAATCGAGAAATCTCCCCCAACGACGCCCGACGGCAAAGTATTCCACCATCAGCATGATCGCGTTACCATCAGGTGTAAATACGATCCCTCCAAGTGGCTGCCAATTGGCTTTCGGTTTGTCGTCTCGAACAGGGTCGTCCCTGACAGGAGTGGCCGCATCCAGGAGGAAGGCGTTTACTCTGCTCTCGAGTTTTTCAAGGGTGTCTCCCTCGAGAATTCTTATCTGCTTTATTTCCATAATATCGAAACAAGGAACAGCAGTCTTAGGCAGAAACAAGCCGAATCTGCTAACAACTTACCAACAGCACTTTGTGAATCGTTAGAATAAGCGGTGAAGCAGAAATCTCCCCTGAGTGACGGAGGAATCAAAATGATAATGGAGCTATATCGAAAGGAAGCGCGTTATGCCATGTACATCCAATACATCAGCAATGTTGGTGGCCGCATATCGACTGATCGGTTTGACGACGACCGGGAACCCATCGGTCCAAGAGTTCGCGCCGACATGGTCAAAGACGGATTCGCTAAGGAGGAGGATGGTCATATCTCATTGCTTCAAGAATGAGTGACGAGACATAAAATCGCTACTGCGAACTGAGTGACTACTATACATTTGAGTAGTATCTTTTCAACCGTTGAACACCCTCCAACAGTCAGAATTTCCGACTCTCCACGTTGATCCCGAAGAGGATCGCCGCGTCGATGAATTCCTGACATTTCTCCGTGGCCGCGATTGGATAACAGCCCGCCAGGTAAAGCAGATTTACGCCTGGGACGAACGGACCTGCCGCAAGCTCGCCGAACTCAGCGAAGGCGAAATTCTCTCGGGCCAGAAAGGTTACAAACTTACCCGAGAAGCCACGGCTGACGAGCGCGACCACGCTGTCAACTGGCTCCGCTCCCAGGGGAATAAAATGATCGACCGCGCCCTCAGAATATCCCGCGTCCACCACACCCACAACCCGCCACCGACACATGAACTCGTCACCTGCGAAAGAGACCACTGACGACCTCCTCGATATCATCCAGGGCACCTTCTACCGCGAGGTAGATCGCACCGTCTTCTATCGCGATCTAAAGGGCCTGATATACGCCATCACCTGGCCGGCAAAGTGGATGAAGGAACGCGGCCTCCGCATGACCGCCAAGCGCTACGAGAGATTCATTCTCGACCGCATCGCCGAGGTCAAGGAGCACAGCGATCCTGTCACTCGAAGCATCTACTTTCCCCGTTACTTATTGAAGTGCCTTCAGGAACACCTAGCCCACCAGGGCGACGCCCTCTACGACGAATTGAAACACGCTCGCAACGCCGTTGATCTGGCCTTGCAACACACCTCCAAAATCCAAGAGACCGACACCCACACTATCGACATCCTAGCCCACGCCCACACCCTCACACGCCCCCGCCGCCGGAAGGCCAAACACCCCTCCCAACTCTCCCTCTTTTGACCAACCGCAGACACCAAATGGTTGCGTTTTCTCAAGGATTGCAATTCATACCAATAGGCGCATTGCCCAAATACTACTTCAAACATAGAGGGATACACAGAGTCGTGGCAGAGGAGATTCTGGAAAAACTTGCTAGTCTCGCAGGTAGGACCGTCCAAAAAGTCCAGGTGAGCAGCGCTGTCAACCCGGCTCTATGGCTTTGTGCGATTTCCACACCGACTTGCCTCCTTGCGGCATACTTCTTTAGGCTAAATTCCACTCTCTGCAATTTGCTAGTCGGTGCTGCTCTGATACCTATTGCTGTTGCGAGTCTCGTAATTGTTGGATTCGCGATCTTCAAGCCAGAGAAATTGGAGTCCGCAGATTACCAGCTCCGACACGAAACTCTTCAAATGATCCAGCAAAAGTCGGGCCGAATCGCACTGGATCCTGCGTCTCTACAAGCCATTGCCAATCCGGCCCAAAAGGCTCTCAGGGAAGGAGGGAAGAACTCACAATGATACCTTACCTCTTCTGCTACTCTGAAAACATGGGACCGCACCAAACTATCCTGGATTTTCTTGATACGTTGCCCGTGATTCTGAACTGGTATACCTTGGGTTCGCAGGGCGTCATAATAATCTCGGAAAGGACCCCTGCAGAACTTCGAATCCTCATCCACACTAAGTATCCTAGTGGCTTCTTCATCATTAGTGAAATGAAGCCTCATTTAGTTGACGGGTGGCTTCCTGAAGAGGCCTGGGGCTTCGTTAACAACCCTAAATCGTCAGGCCGCTGGAAGTAAGAGCCGAATCACGTCTTTCACAGCGTCGTGGGCCGGCGACGTTCACGAAGCTCATCAGCGCCATACGACCCGCCATTAACGTAATCAAACCTCTTTCAATCGTAGAAATCGCAGCTATGAAATCAGGTGCATCCCAACGGGAATAAACACTTGAGTGCTGGTACCCAAGAGGTTATCCTGCTCCCACCAATGATTCAGTATTTTGTTCAATGAACCTAATGGGAAGTGCGTTTAGTCTACCTAAATACTAGACAAAAATAAAATGAGCAAAACATCAGAAGACTTCCGGGCTTCATTGGCGATTCTCGAAGCGAATCTGGAGCTATTCGCAGGTGGTGCGAGGGATGTTTATCGCGTCATCGCCGTGGAACTGCGGAAATTAATGTGCGATCGGCCGCAACCGTTGCTCTTACGAGTGTTCAAAGAGGTGCCCCTTCATAAGCTTCATATTACAGGATTACTTGAATCGATCCCGTCGTTCGCAGACGGGCTCCACACTCACATACCCGGTAGACTGACGCGTGACGCAACGGGCAGAGCGGTCTTTGCGCTTCTCTTCGACAAATCCAAAGATCGGCTTCCGTTGAGGGAATGGGTTCAGCAACCTTGTATGAACACACGGATTACTATCCGTGACTGGAGTTTGGCCTTTTACTAGATATATTGCTCCCTTATTTCCCTTTTTTCTTCAAAAGCAAGTATTTAGCTTGACTGTGATCTAGTTATGTAACTAGATCATGGCCCATGGGATTCCCAACTAAAGTTCAACTCATCAGGCGCAAGCGTAGCGAACAGTGGTATATCAATCTGCCTTCGGCGGTAGCTCAGGCGATGGAGTTTGGCAAAGGAGAGATGGTGGAGTGGATTATTGCCGACAAAGGCCATATGATCCTGGCCCGATCCAATGCCCCTCCCAATCCGGTGGGTGTAAAAAAAACGGCTCCTCACTTCTAGAAACCTTGGAAGGTATCATTGGATCGTGTGCCAAAGCCTGCTCCACAACAAGCTGCTTCAATCGCTTCAGAGAGCACATCTTGTGCACCCTTCTGTGCCTGGGCAGGCGTACCGTCACTGGAATCATCACGACGGGCGGACGCCAATACGAGGATTGGAGCGCACACTACAGGATGTATTCGAAGAGCAGAGTCGACCCTGATGAGTGCTTCGCGGTTATCCGTGAGAAGATCGAGCGAATGCTTCCGCCCGATAGGCCCATGGTCGTAGCACTTGACGACACCCTACGGCAAAAAAGTGGAACTCGTATCCACGGAGTGGGCTGGCGCAGAGATCCCCTCGGTCCCAAATTCCAAGTTAACCTCGTGCTCGCCCAGCGATTCATCCAACTTTCCGCCGCCCTTGCCGCAGAGGACGGTTCGGCCCGCATGATTCCTATTGATCTGACCCATGCGCCCTCCGCGCGCAAGCCGGGGGCAAAAGCCACACAGGAGCAGGTCCAATGCTATAAAGAGAGCAAAAAGCAGCTCAAACTCAATCGACAGGCCATACAGCGCGTTGCACTGCTCAGAGACTCTATGGAGGTCGAACGCGAACTGATCGTCGTGGCCGACGGCAGCTATACCAATGGAGACTTCCTCAAGGCTCTGCCCGAACGCACCACCATGATCGGGCGCATCCGCAAGGACGCTACGCTTTGCAAAATGCCCGGGCAGGCGCCCAAAACCGGACGCCGACCAAGCTACGGGCCAGAGATTCCCACGCCCGAACAGATTCGCAAGGACCAGGAAGTGCCGTGGGAATATGTGGAGGCCTTCGCGGCCGGTAAGCGCCACCGCTTTAAGGTCAAGAGGGTGAAGGATCTTTTGTGGCGCAAGAGCGGAGCAAAACGCCCTTTGCAGCTTTTGATCATTGCTCCGCTCCGATACCGGCTTCAGAAGAAGGCAAAGTTGCTCTACAGAAAGCCCGCTTACCTGATTTGCACCGATCCCCAATTAGCGCTTGAAGAGTTTCTCCAATACTATCTTTGGCGCTGGCAGATAGAGCCCAACTTCCGCGATGAGAAGACCCTCTTAGGCATGGGCGAGGCCCAGGTCAGGACCGAAGCGTCCAACAGAAACCTTCCCGCCCTCAACGTGGCAGCCTACTCGATGTTGTGGCTGGCCTCCTACCAATCCGATCCCAAGCGCCATCAACAAGGCATCTTCGAGCCGGCCAAGTGGCGCACCGATAAACGCTCCATGCAGGGCCCAACCACTTCAGACTTACTGCAGCAACTCAGATACGAGACTTGGGCGGGCAGTCTGCGACCATCGAGTTTCTCCCACTTCGTTGATCCTAAAAGTGGTACCCACAAGTCGGAGAAACTCAGCCCCCATCTTGCCAGCTCCCTCTTTCAAGCCGCTTAAGAATTAACTCGTAGTTGCTACGTGACTCGAAACGGGCCAAACTCCAGACACGGATTACTATCCGTGAATTGATAAAGTCCATCGCTGACAAAGAAGGTGCGCATGCAGATCCGGATTACAACGAGACACTGCGACATACGCGACAATGGAAACTGATTGATGACGAAAGCCACACAATGGTGGTCTGTGGAATCGCGAAATATCTTTTGGACTTCTTGGAACGGGAGAAACTCGAAATGCGAATAGATGAAGAAAAAAGTACCTAACAATTGCGTCGACTCAACGTCGGCTTGCGCCGCCGCGAATCACGCATAGCGTTAGGCTTTTTCTGGGATTCAAATATGAGCGATAGCAAGAACTGGAAACAACTGATAATAGCTGGCGCGATTGGAGCTGTTTTTACTGGTGTGACCCAGTATTTGATTCTCCAAAAAAATCACTCAGCTGAGCTTGAAACAGCGAGGATAATTGCTAAGCGAGAGCTTCTTATTACAGAGTTAAATGAAAGGAAGCAGTCGTACCAAGAGGTAAGAAAAAAATTTGTTGAATTTTATCGAAGCCAGAACGAAATGGATAAGGAAGCATTACTTATATCTCTGAGAGCAGGTATGCCTTTCTTTGAGCCACGGTTTGGGACACAAAGAAGGATAGAATCAGCCGCACAATCCGCAGGAATTTGGATTGATCAAACAAATATGGTGAGAGCAGCACAATCTTTAGAACAGCTTGAAATTGCTTTTCAGGCGGATCTTGAGCGGATACAAAACTCAATTGATGAATTATAACACTACTGTCCGGTTGTTTTTCTAGGAACGCAGGTTAATCGATTGATAACCAACATTTTACATATGATTTCTGCTGTTTTCGACTTGAAATTGCAAAAAGCCTTGTGGACTCTCAAAAATTTCGAGGGTCCAAATCATGTATACAGGTCGATTCGTTTTTTCTCAAATCATAGATTATCTTCCGCGCCATCAGTTCCATCGTTGCGTCCAACGCTACGGAGGCGCCTACAAAGTTCAAAAGTTCAGTTGCTTCGAACAATTTCTCTGCATGGGTTTTGCCGAGTTGACCTACCGGGAGAGTCTGCGCGACATCGAAACCTGCCTGCGGGCAGTACAACCAAAACTATACCACGCAGGGCTTCGAAGCGGAGTATCCAAAAGCACGCTCGCCGATGCCAACGAGAAACGAGACTGGCGCATCTACGCCGACTTTGCACAGGTCCTCATCGCAATGGCTCGTCCTTTGTATTCAAACGAGGATCTGGGCATCGACCTGGACAATACGCTCTACGCTCTGGACTCCACCACGATCGATCTATGTCTATCACTCTTCCCGTGGGCACGTTTCCGCAAGCACAAGGGGGCGGTGAAGGTCCATACGCTTCTCGATCTCAGAGGCTCTATCCCTTATTTTATCGAGATTACCGATGGAAAAGTTCACGACGTAAACATTCTGGATCTCATCATCCCCGAGGCCGGTGCTTACTATGTAATGGACCGAGCCTATCTGCATTACGAGCGCCTCTATCGGATCGCACAATGCGGTTCTTTCTTCGTCACACGCGCCCGCCGCGGCTTTCAGTTTCGCCGCCTCTACTCTCAAAAGGTCGACAAATCAACCGGTCTGCGTTCGGACCAGACCGTTGCCCTGGTCAGCTTCTATCCTGCCAAGGCCTACCCCGCAAGACTCCGGCGTATCACTTACCTCGACCCCGACAGTTCCGAGCGCTTCGTGTTTCTCACCAACCAGTTTGCCCTCCCAGCCATAATCATCACCCAGATTTACCGTTTACGCTGGCAGATCGAATTGTTCTTCAAATGGATCAAACAGCACTTGCGCATCAAGAGCTTTTTCGGCACCTCCGAGAATGCTGTGAAGACTCAAATCTGGATTGCCGTCAGCGTCTATGTGCTCATCGCCATCATCCGCAAACGCCTTCGCCTGGAGATCAGTTTGCACAAAATCCTACAGATTCTCAGCTTCACCCTATTTGAGAAAACTCCTATGACTGAACTACTTACAGAAACCGATTACACTTTCAATGAACACCGCATTCCTAAACAGTTGGAGTTGTTTGACTTATAACCGGACAGTACTGGAATTATAAGCCTAACAAACGCGTCAATAAGGACGCTCACTAGCTCGCGCCTATTACGCGGGCGTTCCACATCAAATCCC